>NZ_JBEGDW010000008.1:0-863 GCF_040202875.1 Xanthomonas sp. WHRI 10204 | reverse complement strand
GGCGCGGGTAGCGGTTCTTTACTCAGTGTCGAAGCGGGCGTGGGTTTCGCCACCAACGAGAGCAGCTTCAACAGCAGAAGCCAGATTTCGCAAGGTTCGACCATTACCGGTGGTGGCAATGTGCGCCTGAAGACAACCGAAGGCGACCTGCGTATCGTGCAGGGCAACCTCAAGGCCGGCGACACGCTGAGCCTGGATTCGGCACGCGACCTGGTGCTTGAGGCAGGCAACTCCAGCAACACCGAACAGAGCAAGGGCAGCAACGCCGGATTCGAAGTGGGCGTCGGCGCATCGGTCGGTGCACAGACCGGCGTGTACGCGTATGTGCAAGCCAGTGCCGGGAGCCACAAGTCGAACGTGGATGGCAGCACCTGGCAGAACACGCAGCTGGCCGGCCAGAACATCGTAATCAAGTCGGAGGGTGACACCACCTTGCGCGGCGCGGTGGTCAAGGGCGACAGGATCGATGCACAGATCGGTGGCGACCTCACCATCGAATCGCTGCAAGACAAGCTGGACATCCAATCCAAGGAAAGCAGCGTTGGTGGACGTGTACAGGTCTCGGCGGGTACCGCGTGGGATGCCAGCGGCTATGCCAGCGCGGCCAAGGCCAATGGTAACTACCTCGGTGTCGTCGAGCAGTCGGGTCTATTTGCAGGCAACGGCGGCTACCACGTCACTGCTGGCAACGTGAACCTGATCGGTGGCGCCATCGCCAGCACCAATGCCGGTGCAAGCGAGCTAACGGCCGACTCGCTGACGTTCACCGATCTGAAAAACCAGATGGATTACAGCGCATCGTCGGGCAGCATCAGTGGCGGCTTCGGCAGTACCGGTAACCAAACCGATGCCAACGGCAACCC
>NZ_JBEGDW010000007.1:0-5712 GCF_040202875.1 Xanthomonas sp. WHRI 10204 | reverse complement strand
AAAGACGCTACGGCGGGTTGAAGTGCAGCGGCGACAACTTCCTCTTCACGAGGGGTTGACGGAGATGAAAAGCCTGCTAATATGGCCGGCTCGCTTCGCAGAAAACCTTCGGGTTGAAACGAAGCAGCGTCAACCGCCTCGGAAACAAGGTGTTGACGGCAAGAAAAAGTCCGCTATAATGGGCGGCTCGCTTCGACGGAAACGACGAAGCTGACGGGAACGGCGCTGAGGCCACTTCCCAATGTTCTTTGACAGTGTGCGCAGGTAATTTGTGCGGACGCCTGCAGGAAGGATGATTGTCCATCTTGCAGACGTTTAATCAAAAAGCAACATATTAATTGCTTTGCAAGCGATAAGTTGTCAGTGGTTGAACTTCTGCAGCTAAAGTAATTTGTCTTCGGACATGTAATTTTAAGTGAAGAGTTTGATCCTGGCTCAGAGTGAACGCTGGCGGCAGGCCTAACACATGCAAGTCGAACGGCAGCACAGTAAGAGCTTGCTCTTATGGGTGGCGAGTGGCGGACGGGTGAGGAATACATCGGAATCTACTCTTTCGTGGGGGATAACGTAGGGAAACTTACGCTAATACCGCATACGACCTACGGGTGAAAGCGGAGGACCTTCGGGCTTCGCGCGATTGAATGAGCCGATGTCGGATTAGCTAGTTGGCGGGGTAAAGGCCCACCAAGGCGACGATCCGTAGCTGGTCTGAGAGGATGATCAGCCACACTGGAACTGAGACACGGTCCAGACTCCTACGGGAGGCAGCAGTGGGGAATATTGGACAATGGGCGCAAGCCTGATCCAGCCATGCCGCGTGGGTGAAGAAGGCCTTCGGGTTGTAAAGCCCTTTTGTTGGGAAAGAAAAGCAGTCGGTTAATACCCGATTGTTCTGACGGTACCCAAAGAATAAGCACCGGCTAACTTCGTGCCAGCAGCCGCGGTAATACGAAGGGTGCAAGCGTTACTCGGAATTACTGGGCGTAAAGCGTGCGTAGGTGGTGGTTTAAGTCTGTTGTGAAAGCCCTGGGCTCAACCTGGGAATTGCAGTGGATACTGGGTCACTAGAGTGTGGTAGAGGGTAGCGGAATTCCCGGTGTAGCAGTGAAATGCGTAGAGATCGGGAGGAACATCCGTGGCGAAGGCGGCTACCTGGACCAACACTGACACTGAGGCACGAAAGCGTGGGGAGCAAACAGGATTAGATACCCTGGTAGTCCACGCCCTAAACGATGCGAACTGGATGTTGGGTGCAATTTGGCACGCAGTATCGAAGCTAACGCGTTAAGTTCGCCGCCTGGGGAGTACGGTCGCAAGACTGAAACTCAAAGGAATTGACGGGGGCCCGCACAAGCGGTGGAGTATGTGGTTTAATTCGATGCAACGCGAAGAACCTTACCTGGTCTTGACATCCACGGAACTTTCCAGAGATGGATTGGTGCCTTCGGGAACCGTGAGACAGGTGCTGCATGGCTGTCGTCAGCTCGTGTCGTGAGATGTTGGGTTAAGTCCCGCAACGAGCGCAACCCTTGTCCTTAGTTGCCAGCACGTAATGGTGGGAACTCTAAGGAGACCGCCGGTGACAAACCGGAGGAAGGTGGGGATGACGTCAAGTCATCATGGCCCTTACGACCAGGGCTACACACGTACTACAATGGTAGGGACAGAGGGCTGCAAACCCGCGAGGGCAAGCCAATCCCAGAAACCCTATCTCAGTCCGGATTGGAGTCTGCAACTCGACTCCATGAAGTCGGAATCGCTAGTAATCGCAGATCAGCATTGCTGCGGTGAATACGTTCCCGGGCCTTGTACACACCGCCCGTCACACCATGGGAGTTTGTTGCACCAGAAGCAGGTAGCTTAACCTTCGGGAGGGCGCTTGCCACGGTGTGGCCGATGACTGGGGTGAAGTCGTAACAAGGTAGCCGTATCGGAAGGTGCGGCTGGATCACCTCCTTTTGAGCATGACGTCATTCGTCCTGTCGGGCGTCCTCACAAATTACCTGCATTCAGAGATTCATACCGGCACAGGTCGGTATGCGAAGTCCCTTTTGGGGCCTTAGCTCAGCTGGGAGAGCACCTGCTTTGCAAGCAGGGGGTCGTCGGTTCGATCCCGACAGGCTCCACCATATTGAGTGAAAAGACTTCGGGTCTGTAGCTCAGGTGGTTAGAGCGCACCCCTGATAAGGGTGAGGTCGGTAGTTCGAGTCTACCCAGACCCACCACTCTGAATGTAGTGCACACTTAAGAATTTATATGGATCAGCGTTGAGGCTGATACATGTTCTTTTATAACTTGTGACGTAGCGAGCGTTTGAGATATCTATCTAAACGTGTCGTTGAGGCTAAGGCGGGGACTTCGAGTCCCTAAGTAATTGAGTCGTATGTTCGCGTTGGTGGCTTTGTACCCCACACAACACGTACATATAGCTCCGAGGCAACTTGGGGTTATATGGTCAAGCGAATAAGCGCACACGGTGGATGCCTAGGCGGTCAGAGGCGATGAAGGACGTGGTAGCCTGCGAAAAGTGTCGGGGAGCTGGCAACAAGCTTTGATCCGGCAATATCCGAATGGGGAAACCCACTGCTTCGGCAGTATCCTGCAGTGAATTCATAGCTGCTGGAAGCGAACCCGGTGAACTGAAATATCTAAGTAACCGGAGGAAAAGAAATCAACCGAGATTCCCTAAGTAGTGACGAGCGAACGGGGAACAGCCCTTAAGCTGGAATGGCTTTAGAAAAACAATCTGGAAAGATTGGCCATAGAAGGTGATAGCCCTGTATTTAAAAGGGCCACTCCAGTGAAGACGAGTAGGGCGGGGCACGTGAAACCCTGTCTGAATATGGGGGGACCATCCTCCAAGGCTAAATACTCCTGACCGACCGATAGTGAACCAGTACCGTGAGGGAAAGGCGAAAAGAACCCCGGAGAGGGGAGTGAAATAGATCCTGAAACCGTGTGCGTACAAGCAGTAGGAGCTCGCAAGAGTGACTGCGTACCTTTTGTATAATGGGTCAGCGACTTACTGTTCGTGGCAAGCTTAACCGTATAGGGGAGGCGAAGGGAAACCGAGTCTGATAAGGGCGCATAGTCGCGGGCAGTAGACCCGAAACCGGGTGATCTAGTCATGGCCAGGGTGAAGGTGCCGTAACAGGTACTGGAGGCCCGAACCCACGTCTGTTGCAAAAGACGGGGATGAGCTGTGATTAGGAGTGAAAAGCTAATCGAACCCGGAGATAGCTGGTTCTCCTCGAAAGCTATTTAGGTAGCGCCTCGGACGAATACTACTGGGGGTAGAGCACTGTTATGGCTAGGGGGTCATCGCGACTTACCAAACCATTGCAAACTCCGAATACCAGTACGTACTATCCGGGAGACACACGGCGGGTGCTAACGTCCGTCGTGAAAAGGGAAACAACCCAGACCCACAGCTAAGGTCCCAAATTCACTGCTAAGTGGAAAACGATGTGGAAAGGCACAGACAGCCAGGAGGTTGGCTTAGAAGCAGCCACCCTTTAAAGAAAGCGTAATAGCTCACTGGTCGAGTCGGTCTGCGCGGAAGATTTAACGGGGCTAAGCAGTGAACCGAAGCTTGGGGTGCATAAAACTTGTTTTATGCGCGGTAGAGGAGCGTTCCGTAAGCCTGCGAAGGTGGATTGAGAAGTCTGCTGGAGGTATCGGAAGTGCGAATGCTGACATGAGTAACGATAATGCGGGTGAAAAGCCCGCACGCCGAAAGCCCAAGGTTTCCTTGCGCAACGTTAATCGACGCAGGGTTAGTCGGTCCCTAAGGCGAGGGCGAAAGCCGTAGTCGATGGGAAGCAGGTTAATATTCCTGCACCTCGCGTGAGTGCGATGGAGGGACGGAGAAGGTTAGGTGTACCGGGCGTTGGTTGTCCCGGGGAAAGGCGGTAGGTTTGAATCTTTGGCAAATCCGGGATTCTTTAAGACCGAGCACCGAGACGAGCCTTTATGGCGAAGTCACTGATACCACGCTTCCAGGAAAAGCTCCTAAGCTTCAGCTCACGAAGACCGTACCGTAAACCGACACAGGTGGGTAGGATGAGAATTCTCAGGCGCTTGAGAGAACTCGGGTGAAGGAACTAGGCAACATGGCACCGTAACTTCGGGAGAAGGTGCACCCTTTTTGGTGGCTCATGCGAGCTATAGCTGAAGAGGGTCGCAGAAACCAGGCCGCTGCGACTGTTTATCAAAAACACAGCACTCTGCAAACACGAAAGTGGACGTATAGGGTGTGACGCCTGCCCGGTGCTGGAAGGTTAATTGATGGGGTCAGCCGCAAGGCGAAGCTCTTGATCGAAGCCCCAGTAAACGGCGGCCGTAACTATAACGGTCCTAAGGTAGCGAAATTCCTTGTCGGGTAAGTTCCGACCTGCACGAATGGCGTAACGACAGCGGCGCTGTCTCCACCCGAGACTCAGTGAAATTGAAATCGCTGTGAAGATGCAGCGTTCCCGTGGCAAGACGGAAAGACCCCGTGAACCTTTACTATAGCTTTACACTGAACGTTGAGTTCGTCTGTGTAGGATAGGTGGGAGGCTATGAAACTGTGGCGCTAGCTGCAGTGGAGCCATCCTTGAAATACCACCCTGTCGTGCTTGACGTTCTAACCTAGATCCGTTATCCGGATCAGGGACCGTGTATGGTGGGTAGTTTGACTGGGGCGGTCTCCTCCTAAAGAGTAACGGAGGAGCACGAAGGTACGCTCAGCGCGGTCGGACATCGCGCACTGTGTGCAAAGGCATAAGCGTGCTTGACTGCAAGATCGACGGATCAAGCAGGTACGAAAGTAGGTCTTAGTGATCCGGTGGTTCTGTATGGAAGGGCCATCGCTCAACGGATAAAAGGTACTCCGGGGATAACAGGCTGATACCGCCCAAGAGTTCATATCGACGGCGGTGTTTGGCACCTCGATGTCGGCTCATCACATCCTGGGGCTGTAGTCGGTCCCAAGGGTATGGCTGTTCGCCATTTAAAGTGGTACGCGAGCTGGGTTCAGAACGTCGTGAGACAGTTCGGTCCCTATCTGCCATGGGCGTTGGAAGTTTGAGAGGGGCTGCTCCTAGTACGAGAGGACCGGAGTGGACGAACCTCTGGTGTTCCGGTTGTCACGCCAGTGGCATTGCCGGGTAGCTATGTTCGGAAGCGATAACCGCTGAAAGCATCTAAGCGGGAAGCGCGCCTCAAGATGAGACTTCCCGGGGCACAAGCCCCCTAAAGGAACCATATAGACTATGTGGTTGATAGGTCAGGTGTGTAAGTACAGCAATGTATTGAGCTAACTGATACTAATGATCCGTGCGGCTTGACCATATAACCTCAAGTTGCCTTGGTCCCAACGAACGTTGGTAGATCCGCAAACGCAAGCTACGTCACAAGTTAACTATGCGAGACGAGCGCCGTAGGCGCTTCAACGCAAACGCTTGCACTAACGTGCATCCGTTTGCCACGAAGCTCCGACTGGCGACACTCCAACCGTCTCCCTGGTGAAATTAGCGCTGTGGAACCACCCGATCCCATCCCGAACTCGGAAGTGAAACGCAGCTGCGCCGATGGTAGTGTGGCTCAAGCCATGCGAGAGTAGGTCATCGCCAGGGGCTTTACCCGAAACCCTCAGTCCAACTGGACTGAGGGTTTCTTTTTGCCTGGGCGTTAGGAAAATACTCCGCAAGCCCGCCAAATCCGCGCCGG
>NZ_JBEGDW010000006.1:0-14231 GCF_040202875.1 Xanthomonas sp. WHRI 10204 | reverse complement strand
TCCGGCAACGTGGCCACCGCCTCATGCGCCGCAGTTGCATCGGTGTTGATGCCGAGTGCTGCCGCCGTGGTGGTCTTACTGTCGACTCCCCGTAAAATTGATCCATCCATAACTACAGGTCTCCGGCACACTAGCCACCAAGGAGACCAACGATGCGCAAGAGCAGGTTCACAGAAAGCCAATTGTCGCCACGCTGAAGCAGGTTGAGGGCGGCCGCCAGGTCAAGGGTGTGTGCCGTGAGCTGGGTATTTCCGACGCGACGTACTATGTCTGGAAGTCCAAGTACGGTGGCATGGAGGCATCTGATGTGCAGCGCCTTCGCGACCTGGAGACCGAACACAGCAAGCTCAAACGCATGTATGCCGAGCTCGCGATGGAAAACCATGCACTCAAGGATGTCATCGCAAAAAAGTTGTAGACCCAGCGCACAACCGCCCGCTTCTTGTCTGGCTCACCGATCAACATGGCTGGAGCGAGCGCCGGGCCTGCGCGGTGGTTGGGGTGGCTCGCTCGACAGCGCGCTATCGGCGTGTTCCCGATCGCGACGAGGAGGTCATTGCGCTGTTGTCCGACTTGGCCGAGCGTTTTCCCGAGCGTGGTTTTGGAAAGCTCTTTCAGATCATCCGCCGTCGCGGACATGTGTGGAATCACAAGAGGGTCTGGCGCGTGTATTGCCTGATGAAGCTTAGTCAGCGTCGTCGCAGCAGGCGTCGGGTCCCGACGCGCCATCCACAGCCGCTGGCATGCGGAGAGCCACCCAATGCTGGATGGTCAATCGACTTCATGTCCGATGCGCTGTGGGATGGTCGGCGTTTCCGCACGTTCAATGTCATTGACGACTTCAGTCGGGAAGCCTTGGCGATCGAAGTGGACTTGAATCTTCCGGCGGCCCGCGTCATCCGCACGTTGGAACGCATCGCAGCCTGGCGCGGCTATCCCGCTAAGCTTCGCTTGGATAATGGCCCGGAGTTGTCGCATTGGCCTTGGTCGAGTGGGCTGAGCGCAAAGGTATCGCATTAGATTTCATTGAGCTGGGACGGCCGATGCAAAACGGTTTCATTGAACGCTTCAACGGCAGCTACCGGCGCGGCGTGCTGGACATGCACATCTTCCGCACGCTGAGCGAGGTCCGCGAACAGACCGAACACTGGCTGGCCGACTACAACCAACAGATACCGCACGACAGCCTGGGCCGGCTAACGCTCGCCGAGTTCCGTGATCAGCATCGACTGCAGACCTCTATTTTTAGCTGGCACTGAATTGCGAGGAGTCGACACGATGGCAATTGACGACGGCCAGTGCTTGGCAGAGGATAACCCTGCGCAGCGTCCGGGCGAGGGCCCAATAGTTGAACTTCATGCATCGCAACTCCGACAGATCAAAAAAGCTTTACGCGTCAGTTGCAATAGCGAGCGCGCTGGTCGTGGGCGGCCTAGGCATACTGGGAAGAGCCGAACAAACTGCAGATATCTTGTTTGTCCTCCTTTGCGGTGTGCTACTTGCCTTGCAGCTCTTCACCGGCTATCCCGTGACCCGTTTGGCGCTGCCTGGCTTGCATCGACACGATGACCCCGTAGGTTATTGGGTAGCCTTCGGGCTAACTGCATTGGCGGCGTTAACGGTTCTCGTTCTTGCGTTAGCTCGTCGAGGCGTTTTGTTAGTTGGCTTCTGAGTAGTCGGAAAAAGGGCTTTGGTGGTGCAGCGTGGAAAACCGGTCCGACTCACTTCAGAGCACAATCTGACCCGGTCACTGATCAGCTCAGTGTGTGCGAATAAAATATGGCCAATCGGATCATACAAGCAGGACTCGATTCCTGGTTCGGCATCTTTCCAGCATGAGGTGACACCCAATGCCACGGTTTTCCATCTATACACAAGAGGTGTTGGTTGGCCATTCCATGCTCGAACATGGCGATCCCCCAATGGGGGTCGCTTCTGGCCTCTTTGTGCCAAGCCCAGCATATGCTTCTATACGGCGAGAGTGTCAGATCAACCACGCTGATCAGTCATCACTTCATCTGCATGCTCAAACGGAATCCGGAATACAAATTCCCTGTATTGGTATCGGGATCCTTGACTACTCGGCAGAGGTTGCTCCGCCCTATATCGAAGTCAATGTTCTTGGCATCCCGTACCCCCTCTATGGAGAGTTGTTTCCAGATCATGTCAGATGCTACGAGCAGCAGTCCGGCGACGCGTAGTTTTCGGCGAGGGCTAGCGCGAGTGATGCGTACTCGTTCAATCAGGCGGAATGGTTTACGCCCCGCTGCTTGGGTCAAGCGTTAGGCATGCCCCGTACGCGCACCGCCACTGAGAGGGCGGCCGGGAAACTCATCTCCGTTCTTCAAAAGGAATGGGAGGTGGGAATGGATCCACAGCAGTCTGACATTGTGGAGCATGTGATTGATCAAGGGCACGCGCTGCTCCAGGCAGCGGCGAACGGCTCGGTACTAACGCTACTCAACGATCGCAGTGTTGCAGACTTCATCGGGGCGATATGGGTTGAGCGTCATCCGTCTGTACGCCGAGCAATAGCAGCATTTGAGCAGGCAATCGAGAGCGACCGGCTTGTCTAACAGATCATTTAAGCCAAATTGGCTTCAACAGGCGACTTATTCAGCTTTAGGCGTTGGGTGCTGGTGACGCAATCTATGCAATGCCTGCGTCGGGAGGGCGGCTGACAACACCCTTCGGGGAAATACGCCTGCCGACGCTATGCGGTTTCTAACTTCCCGACATCCCGTCGCCACCCTGCGCCTGCGCGGCCGCTGGCTGGAACAACTGGGCTTCGCCATCGGCAAGAAGTTGCACGTAAGCGTGCGCGACAGTGAACTGGTGATAGGCCTGGTCACCGAGGGTTGAATCGGTAGGCTTCCTGCAACCGACTTGCCTGGATACTATGCAAGGTGTTTCTCACCCCTCAACCTGGCCTGCTCAACGATGGCGGATGGGACGATTCGGCTCATCCCCCCGATCAGACGCTTCCTTCAACACCATTAGCCCATCGAGATTTGTACTGCATGAAGACAGCAGCCACAATATTCGCCATCTGCCTCGTCCTTTTTGTTGACGGGGGAGCGCTAGCATCTGAAAGCACCGCGCAGGTCATCAAGCGTCAAGCGCCCAAAGGCATTACCAGTGCATTCTATGAATGCATCGAAGAAGCAGAATCAGACAACGTCGCTCTTGCTGCGTGCCAATCTACGGAGACGAAGAGACAAGACGTGCGCTTGAATGCTGCGTATAAGTTGCTGCTCAGCAAGCAGCGTGATACGTCCAAGGACGAACTGGTTCGCGCAGAGCGCGCCTGGCTCGAGCTCCACGGCACCAGCAAGGCCTTTGAGTCGTCACTTTATGGCAGCGAAATCGTGAGCAATTTTCAAGTCATGCAAAACGAAATTTTTCGTCTCTGCGAACGCGCCAACACGCTCGAAGAATACCTGTCTGTAGCAGATGATCGGTAGCCGAACTAGACCGTAGGGTCCGAGCGCATTTTCTATGCGCCCGGAATGCCAAAAGTGAAATTTGACTCTGCGAAAGGCGGGTCGGGTTCAATTAGAAAAATTGACTCTGTTATCTCCGAAATTCTTGATCGTCAAGGTCATGGAAGCCTTGACGATCAAGTGCTTGCTCAAGCCTTTTTCGCTACGTTGATTCGCGCAGCGAAGGATCACGAGTCTGGATAGAGCACAGTAACAGTTTTGCTTAGCGAACCAAAGAACGAGGTCGGGTTCACTTGAAATTCGACCTCACTGTCCCTCGCGGAATCGCAGAGGAGTTCCAAAGTTAACCGCAGACGCCGTAGTGACATATAGAGCCAAGCATGCATCCATGGCGGGCTCAGCATTCAATCTTGAAACGGTCGATATGACGGTCACAGACCGTCGCGACGATAAAGCCCTCACAACACTACGGTATGTCGTTGATGAACACGGGCGTCGTGGTTGTGGCGCAATCACAGAACGAGCAATGGATAAGTAGGCATTTCTGCGTCGCGCCCTAGGACTGTACTAGCTACCAGCGCACCTTCGCTCAGCCGCTACCCGGCCGTGCCTAACCCTCACACCGCGCGCGTTCCGCATGCTAACCTGACCACCGCCATTCTGGCGAAGACGGAACATCAGGTGACCCAGCCGACACCATAGCTAGCGGTGCCGGGGCCGCTGAGGCACGCTTATCGCAAGTCGCCCAGAGACAAGCACGTCATTTTAACCACTATCAGGGATGTATTCATCATGAAGCTACGCACCATTGGCGCCAATTTCGCACTGGCAGCGGCTTTGGGCCTTGGCCTGAGCTCCCCGGCTCGCGCCCAGGCGCCAGATCCTTGCTCGGTCTTTCTTTGCATGGCCAGCGTGTCCGGCTTCGGCGCTCCGACTCCCCAATGTGCAGCGCCCATCGGGGTCTTCCACGCCATCCAGGTGTGGAGTCCGGCCTTCAACCCGCCGGCCACTGCTGCGGCACGCCGGACATATCTCATGACATGTCCAGGCGCGAGCGCACCGAATCAAGCTGTCTTGGAAGCCATCATCGCGCAATGGGGCTACACACCTTAACGGGGATTGCCCGCTTTGACCCAGAAGAGCGCTTGCTCCTGAGGCGTTGCGGGGTTGTCGCCACACCCCTGTCTGCCGTAAGCATCTCGCAACGCTTTTCAGTGCCATTGGGTTGCTACACATCGGCCAGGGGGAAGTGGACCCGCAACTTTTGTGGGTTCGTCCGCAAGAACGCGCACTCTGCCCCTGTGTTGTTGGCCGCGTTCCCGGTGGGCGCGGCAGGCGCGCTGCGCGATTACCACGAAGCAATGAAGAACGGGGTCGGGTTTACTTAAAAACCCTACCTGGCTCCGTTATCCGGCGATGCATCCGCTCCGAGGTACCGCTCCGCTCAGCAACTTATATCCTACTGTCGATACCACAGCGGTATATCTGCTTGCATCGAACGTGATGGTCACTGCGTTGTACCTGAAAGGAATGCCACGTATCGCGCGGACCTAGGCAGTCCCGCTGATGGAAAGAGGATGACAAAGAACACCGTCTGGCTAAACATCCATGGCAAACCGGAGATCACGATGAACCGGTTCAATCGGTTGTAGTAGCCGATGGCGTGCCCAAAGAACGGTGTCAGGTTCATTTTAAAAGGCAACTGCCTCGTTTCTGTTTACTAAGTTTGGAAGGTGCTCTGCACATGTTCAACCGGATCTTTCATCTGCTATACGCCTGCGAGTTGGCACGCTTCCCGAGTAGTAGTAGCCCCAGCGAGTCAGCAAAGCAGCTCTCTCGCCTGATCAAGCAGCCATCGAATTCAATGGTGGCACTACCGGTGGCAGGCTACGTCTCCGAGGATTATGTTGAGCTGCGCCGCGTTCAGCACATGAAGCACAATGCGTTTAGGCCCAACTTCTATGGGCGCTTCGAAGCACGGCAAGGTGGCGCATTCCTCATTGGAAAATTTGCGATGAGTCCACTGGTGCAGGCGGTACTTACCGTTTGGTTCGCGGCAACGGCGGTGCTGACGATGGCTAGTGTGCTCTACACGCTAAAGCGGCCGGAACTATGGTTTTTCGCGCTCATAGGCGTGGTCATGTTCGGGGCAGGCTATGCACTCGTTTGGCTGGGAAAAGACGTATCGGCTGGCGATATCGGATGGCTTTCCGCAAGAATTTCAGAATGTCTACCTGCAGTCGATAAACGGCCACAGCATAACGAGAAGAGGCAGCTGGGCCATTTCCCAGACACTGTCCAGCGAACCAGAACTGCAAGCGCATCAATCGATCTGACCAAAGACGCGATGTATGGCCATTGGAGCCATGTGAGCCCGCAGGTCTGTGAGTTTCAACATGGTAGTACGATGATCTACGTGAGCCACGACAATGATCGATGGTCAATGGAGCGCAGCCTGCAGGTTGCCCAATTTACAATCAATGCTGCTCTCGCCGAGGCGGATGCGGTGCTTGAGTTTGCATCACATATTTTTGAGGCTAAAAGCGCGGACTTCTGGCGCTTAGCAAGAGCGATCCCACTCAAGCAGAAGCCGCTGGCTATTTTTGCTATACGTTACCGTTTAGGCCAGGCGCTGCCAATATACGAGATATCATGGAACCCCACCTTTTCGGTAGAAACCGGCGTATATCACGATGAAGATGGTACAGAGCGGTTGATCACGGTGGAAACTCCAGAAGAGGACCTTAGCTTCGTCGACATCCGAAGGCTTGGCACCAATTCTTATGAAGAGGTTATCGACTAATAGAGCATGCAACTGCTGGATCGTGCGCAAAGTATCCTGCAACGTGTCGCAGAGTAAGCGGGCGAGCCGCACCAGAAGACAGGAATGCAAGCGGCTCAAGGACGTCGTGCATGATCCTGCCGATACACCCCGCTGAAACTCACGTTCGCGCCGCCGCATTGCAGGTTGTCCGCCACGATCAATAGCTCGCCTAGCAGCTGCAGGCACACCGTGCAGTCGTCTTCGCTGACCTCCAGGCGGTTGCCGTTCGGCGTGCTGCGTGCGGTGACTGCACCGATGTGCGGGCCGCCGGGCGTCTGTTCCGGGCTGGGGTTGGCGCTGGGCCAGTAGGCATCGCCATTGACTGCGACACTGCCGTCGCCACTGGCGGTCAGCTGTAGCGTGTTGTCGCCGTCATGCCAGTGGCCATTCCACGCGCGTGCGGGTGGCGTGGCAGTGCTGGTGATTGCCTGCAGGTTGCGCTCTGCGACCCAGCCGGCGCTGCCGCCTACCTTGTTGGGATAGAACGCACAGGTGTAGCCGTCACGGTGCTGCGCCAGCACCACCACATCGCCCTTCACCACGTAGCTGCGTTGCCGGCATGCCGCCTTGCTCTTGCCGGGACAACCATCGCTGTCTTTGAGCAGGTACAGACGTGGCACCACAACTTTCGCGAGTGAAAACGCTGACGGGCTGCTGGTGAACAAGCCGTTGCGGCAAACTGCCGCGTCGTCATCGCTGGGCGAGGCGTGCGCGATCGCCGAGACAGCCAACAGAACCAGTAACCAGGCCTTGTGCATCGCAATTACTCCATAGGTGGAGCACTAGTGTGGCCTAACGCCGGTATGCGTTGTACATCTTGTGCTCGTGCACAAGCCGATGTCGTACTCGGCAACAATCTCAATGATGTGCGCAACCTTTGCAGCAACCAACTTGCGATCTTGCAGACGACGATTGCTACCTGCCCATCTCAGATCGGCAACGCACTCAGCTTGCGGCGCAGATAATTGCTGATCGCGCGGCTGGCGGATTTGCCTCGCCACGACGCCCAGCACAGGTGCGGGCCCACGGTGCGTTCGCAGCCGCGATGTCCAAGCCCGAACCAGGTGCGATCGGGATGAAACGCGTCGCGTTCGGGGCAGTGGATATCGTTGCAGTACGAGTGCAGCTAGGAAGCCTCTGAGACCCTCGCAGTGTCCGATATTCTTAGACCATCTGGTTGACCGCTAAAGAGTTCGGATTCATTGGGCGCGTAGTAGACGGTCAAAAAATATCGTTTCTATATCAATAGCGTCCCGACAATGATGATGCGCGACTGACTCGCCGGATCGAAAAGATCGCAGCAGCGGAGTTTCTGGCACACATATCTTGGTACCGTTGTGCACGGAAGGCTAGAGGCGAACCACAGACGCCTGCGCACGCTTGCGCAAATTTAAAGTGATACGGAGCTTAGTCGATTACCACATAAGGACTTAATTTCCTGTTAGAGAAAATTTTATTGAGTGCCAGATAATCGTGCCTGACACGCAGGTGCAGCCCTCCAAGCTGGCGGCTCGCAGGGCCCATCGTAACGATATTTTTTTTCCATCATGCATCGTTGTAAAGAATCAAACGCCTCGTTATTTCTTTCCATAAAACTAGAATTGCTTTCGCTAGCTCTGCGTTGAGCGTTGATGTAGCCTCCGCGCTCATCTCCACCGCACTCTAACCAAGCGTTCTTCAGATCGCCGGCTTGCGTCTCAGTATTGCTCCAGTAATCTCTGAGGGGAGTAGGGTGATATAAGGCCTTCTCCGCCTCCTTGTCGCACAGCGCAAGTGGTGTCTGTGGTCCACATATGCGTCCGTTTCCAATAACGCAACCGGAAATCTGTAGGAGTATCAAAATAAAGATTGAGCGAACTATGATCACAGAGACCCCGATGCAAGTTTTGAAATTGCATTCCAGACATCAGGCGGAAGTGCTTTGGCCATGGCAAATGGTGCTGCTACCGGAATAGCTGCTACTGTCCATGCCTCGTGAAATATTTTTACTGCTGCAGGTCTATCGCGAAGTGCGTTTCCCTGGGAATCGTATAATCCAGCCAATTGGCCGCCTATCATGTCGTGCGGGCCGGCAAACTGTTCTATCAGTTTATCCTGCCACGAACCTGCAGCGTATGGCTTGCCTACCAAGGTCCCCTGTATTCCTTGAATACCTCCGGTGAGCCCGCCCAACTTCTTGCCTTCTTTGCTTTTTAAGAATTCTGAAAGAGATTGACCCGCTTCTTCGGCATTCCATTGAACATAACCGTCGACGATTGCCAATGAACCATCCGGATTTTTCAAGCAACGCCCATTATCAGGCCCGCACAGTGCATCCAAGTCGATTCGGGTGCCTCCCAATTTATACCTATCATTATCAACGCCCACACTTGGGCCATTCTCATTGTTAAGTACATTCGGGTCTTTTGACGTGGGATCGACGACTGCAGCACCGGGATCTATGACGCCTGCAAACGTCGAGGAACTCTCTTTCATTTTTTCACGCATCCAGTCTGCGGCAGAGCTTAACCCTTCTTTAGAGATAGCTCCAGTCGTCGATCCTGTCACCGCGCCAATGAGGATATTCAGCATCTTTTCTTGGGTTTCGATTTCATCCAGCTCAGTCGCAATTGCTGCAACTTCTTCAGTGGTCTTCGCTTGCTGCTCGCGTTTGCTCAACGCTTACTTTTTAGACCCTACATAACTGTTCACGGCACCGCGGGCCTGTTCAGTGAAGGTCGCAGTGATCTGTGCCTCGTTACGTACTTTTTCTGCCAAAGCAACAGGATCCCAATTCTTTGTCAGAGCGGCTGCGCTGTCCCCGGTCAATACATCGCGATTCAGTCCTGCAAGGACTGATTCGACACCTGCGCCCGTCAGCGCGAGTTGCGAGTTGGTATCGGTGATGGTTAGTGCCCCTCCACTGATGCCACTGCGTGTCACGCTTGTTTCGCTTCCTTTCTCGCTGGCAAAGCCAGGTGCCCCCAGGCTAGTGTCATCGCCAAAGTTCTGGACTGCCCACGTACTTCCCTTGTCGACAGTAGAGGGAGTCTGACTCCCGGGATTTGTCTCTTTGTCGTTGCCTTTTTTGCCGTCAGAGCTGTATCCACCCGAGAGGCTGATGCCCTTGGCCTCATAGCTACTGGTGTTGGTGATGTCGCTCACCGTGAGCGTACCGGTCTGCAGGCGGTTGACGCCGGCGTCTACGGCCGCCTGGGTGCTGGCGATCACGCCGCCCTTGAGATCGGTGTTGCCGCCCACCCGGATGTTGAAGCCGCCATCGCCGGCCTGGATGCCGCTTTGCTCGGTGACGCTGGCGAAGTCGCCATTGACCTTGTTGCTGCTGTAGCTGGCACTGGCGCTGAAGCCAAGACCGAAGGTCACGCTGCCGCCGACCGCCTTGTCCTTGCTGGCATAGGTGCTGGTGTCCTGCAGGCTCTCGATGGTGAGGTCGCCACCGATGTCGGCCAGCACCGTGTCGGCGGAGAGCACAGCGCCCTTCAGGGTGGTGTCGTTGCCGCTGATGATCGTTGCGGTCTTGCCCGCCGACAGATGGCTGTTGCGCTGAGTAATGTCTTCACCGTCCGCCTTGCCACGCGAGCCGCTGGCACTGGCGGTGATACCGGCGGCCATCCCGTCTGGGCCGTAAGTGACCGCCACGCCGATCGCCGCGCTCTTGCTCTTGCTGGTGCTGTGCTGCTCGAAGGTGTCCTGCGCTGCCTCCAAGGTGATGTTGTTGTCGGCGGCCAGCAGCAGGTTGTTGCCGGCTCTGATGTCGCTGCCGCGCACCAGGATGTTGCTGTCCTCACCACCGCCGGTGGCGATCAGGTTGACGTTGCCGCCGGCCTGCAGCGTCGAGCCCTTCGAGGTGGAGCTACGCTGCTTGGTCTCGCTCTCGCTCTGGCTGCCGCCCACGGTGACCGAGATGCCAGTATTTAAGGAGATAAAATCTCGGATGTGTGAGCGTTAGCTTGGCAAGCGAGTTAAAACGCAGCTATGAAGAAAGGCGACAAGCACCTGAAAATTCAGCCAAACTAAGTTGCTATTGTCATGTTCAACTTCTCCCTGCATGACGCGATAATTTTCTTCCACTCGAGTGATGAAAGTAGCTGCAAGTCAAAATTAATTGTCATGCTATTAGAAGCAAAAGAAAATGCATAAATCTGTTCGAAAATTCATTGCTAAATATATCGGTGTAGTCCATAAATGCTCCGTCGTACATGCACGCGGCTCCAAGACATGGCCCAGTGTCAAACATTGCGGAAAGAGATTCGCAGACCTGTCCACCAAAATATTTAAAATCAACTAATTGAAATTCTGTTAGAAGAATTCCGCACGGCCATTCTGGGTCGGAAAGCTTATAGTTTCTTTGAAAGTCTGAGTTTATTATGTTTAGATCAACATCTATTTTGTCTAAATACTTCGGCGGAAAAACCCCGTAGCAAAGAATTGATGATAATTCCGTACCTTCTATTTCCACATAGTCAGAAAAATTCATCTGGGCCTACTTGGAAAGAATAAGTTTTAATTAATTTTCATTAGGGATGAATGCTGCTATTACTTTTCCCGCATGGGGTCCGTCTTTGACAACAACTATTACAACATTGTTGCCATTCCCATCAGTGCATTCAGTCGTTGCCACTGGGAATCGAGAATGTCGAGCAGAAGTGCCAGTCCCGCAAGGTGAAAGCACAGAGATTATAATTCAATATTGACTTTCCAAGAGGTCCGTGCGAACTGCGTCTCTGCATCCCAGGTATTTTTGCCAAGGCTGACAGACTCTTCCCAGGCCTCAAGCAGGCCGCTAAAGTATTGAAGTAGCGTGCCTAATTCATCGTCTCGCGAATAACGATAAGAGTTTAGGTTCGCACAATTTCTGGAAATCTCGAAGAGAAACTGCGGTCTATACTTATGGATTGGAAGTGGCCGCGAGCCTTGGGCCACATTTTATCGATATTTTCTCATGGAATTTTATCCAAGTGTTCCAATATAGAAGAGAGCCTTTTGGATCGCGCCTCAAAATATTTATCCATGATTATAATTTCTGAGGAAATATTAATTTAATCATTAAATAGAAAATATATTTGCTGCCACGATTGAAGCAAGAAACATATTTGGCCTAAACTATTTCTTTTTATTGCCGCGACGCAGGATTTTCTTTATCCATTCTGCCATTCCTCCTTTGGCAACGGCGGTTGGCTCAAAAGGTGACACCGCGTCCGGATGGCGGGGGCTACGCCCATCCCTTAGCAAATCTCCAGGATAGTTGGGATGATCTAAGCATAGACTATCATCAATATTGAAGGCCTTAGCTACAGCTACTGCCTCAATACACCAACAGCCCATGTAGAAGCCACTTTTAATTCCTAAATCTAAATCTGCAGAAAATTGCCACCAGTAAGGAGTGCGGTGATCAATAGGAAAACTCGGTGAGCCCGCGTTCTTGAGATTCGCGAACCAACAGTCGAGATAGTCACGCAATAAAATAGGTTGCTGTTCTTTTGGAGCGTCAGTCACGGCAAGTAGAGATGCATACGCAGTCGGAAAACATAAATCACTTGCAATGGAACGATTGGTTTCGCGAGAAGCGATAATTTTGTCAAGCAAACTATCTTCACCAAAATTATCCATCAGCTTAAGAAGACGAGCCCATTGGCTTTCAGGAATTTCCAGTGTGATCGCGAGGCCTGTCAACCAAAAACAATTGACATAATGGTCAAGGTTTAATTTCCAAGAATTCCTTGTGCGTTTTACCTCCGCAGTCCATACATCTTTTCCAAGAATTTCCGATTGCTCCCAGGCATCAAGCATAGGCGAGAAGTAATTTTTCAATGTGCTAGTGGTGTCGCCTCGTGAGTAGCAACTGATCATCAGCTCTCTATACTTATTTGCTATGCCATAAATATACTGTGGGCGATAGGTTGGGTCACCGCCTGGAGTCGAATCAAGTGATTTTCGCTTATCTATGCTTGCTGTCTGGTAGCTAACCCATTCGTCCCAATAAGCCTTGCTTGCATTTCTATCTCTCATCATTTTCAGTTGGCTCCAAAAAGCTTGGATTTCGGTTGAGGTATAAATTTTCCGCTGCTATCTAATAGGCCAATTGAAACTCCGCCATTACTATCGGTATGCACAAGCCAGCGTTCCACTCTTCCTCTGCCCAAGGAGTCTACAACATCGTCCGCAATCTTTTTACTTCCAACCGCATTCCCAATACGGTCCGTGCCGGTTCTGGTCCCTAGTGACCACGTGTCGCTTCCCTGCATGCCGTCTAATGTATCTTTAAGCCTAGATGTGCCGTACTTGTATTCAATGATGACAAAGTCTACGTCAGGGCGATTAACCTTAAATAAGTCGTCAATGCCGTTGGTTCCGGCTCCTTGCATGCGTGCTAGTTTCTGTCCTTCAGGAAGAACATTTTTGACGCTGTTCTCACCAAACATTTCAGCCATAACACGTTTTTGATCATTGGTCAGAGTGTTGAGGTCTAACAACATGCGACCATCAGTGCCATGCATCCCGCCGGTGTTTTTCAAGCCTTGCAACGCTTGCCGGTCAAGGAAGTCGTTTAGCGCCTTGCCAGCAACAGGAACCCATTTGCCTCCGACGAGTTGTATAACTTTGCTGCCAGCGAATCCGGTCAAAGTTCCGAGCGCGTTGTCGAATGTCAGGCCTCCAATTTCGTTTGCATTCAAAGTTGCCAAGTTGTCGATTTTCTGCTCAATCGAATGTGCGGGGATGTCGCTTGTAAACCAGTCGGATAGGCCAGATACAGCGCCTGCAGCGCCGCTGTATAAGTCGCTACCTATTCCTGTGATGCCGCGACCTGCTACATAGTCATACAAGCCCTCTGCGCGCTCGGGGGTTGCTTTGGCGCGATCTATAAAGCCATCCATCAGTGCTGAAAACCGTCCGTCTGGGTAGTATCCAGACGTCATAAGCATGCCCTGATCATTAACGGCTTTTATGTCGGCAGTAAGCGTATTCCATTGAGTCTTGGCGAAATCTTTAATCCGCGCATTCTCAATCGCATTGCATGCGGCATCTTGTCCGCACATCGCTGCAGCATCACGCATTTGATCGTACGTTTCTTGTGTGATCTTGCGTTTACCATCCATCAATTCTCTGTCGCGGCGCTTATCTAAATCGTTCATTGCGTCGACGATTTGTTTTTTACAGTTAAGCGCGGCGTCGCCTGTTCCGCATGCCTTGATTGCTTTGTCAGCTGCATCGACTTCTGACTGGCTCAGCCAGTTATTTTCCACCGAATTCTTGGCAATATTCGCCCTCGTCGCTGCATCAGCCAAACTACCGCCAGTCATGCTGCCGGCGATTACGCCAATGGCTTGCGATAGCGACACCAGCATCTGCTTGTCCTGTTCCGGCAGCAGGTTCGGATTGAACTTCCCGGTTACCGGGTCGATGGCACGGGGATCATCGCCGTACAGGGTTTGGGTCAAGTACTTTGCCGCCAACTCACCACCAGCACCTGCCAGTGCGCCGCCTGCCATGGAGGTTCCGTTTACTTGTGCCAATACAGCACCGAGCACGGCATGCGACAGCCCCTGCAACACGGCATTAGGATCGCTGCCGTGGTTCTGATCGAAGGTCTTGCCGATCAGCTGCGCGGCGTAGGGTGCCAACGCGTTGGTGGCGACTTGTCCTGCACCTTGTCCGGCCACGCTGCCGACCAATGCCGTCGTCACCGCCTGCAACGCTCGGCTGTAGTCGCCGCCAATGCCCCATTGCTGTTTGGCCTCATACGCCGCGTTGTATGCGGGATTGCTCTGCGCCAATACATCCCGGCGTTGATCTTCGGTCAAGTTGGCAAAGTTCTCCTTCCCCTCCTGGGTTAGGCCATTCTTGTACTGCTCCTCGATGGCGTTGGTTTGGCTTTCTGCTGCGGCAGCAATGTCATCGCCTATCTGCTTGCCGGTGGCAATGACCGTGCCAGCGGCCGCTGCCATCGCCTGCTGCTCACCTAA
>NZ_JBEGDW010000005.1:0-332808 GCF_040202875.1 Xanthomonas sp. WHRI 10204 | reverse complement strand
GCAGGCTTTTCATCTCCGTCAACCCCTCGTGAAGAGGAAGTTGTCGCCGCTGCACTTCAACCCGCCGTAGCGTCTTTCCGTGTAGCGAGCCGCCCATCATAGCCGGCTTTTCCGTTTCGTCAACACCTTTCGGTGTTTCCGATTCGCCCCGTTCGTTGTTGCGGTGCTTGAAGAAGCGCCGCCGTCCTGAGCGAGGTCGCGCAGTTTATCGAGCCTGTGCAGAAGTGCAAGCACTTTTTGACACGGGCATGACAAAGCGCCGAATTTCTTAGGCAGGCTCCAACACGGCAAGGACACCAGCACGCTCCATGGTCACCTCTATATAGAGTGGTGCGCTCCACGCTTCGGTACCGCTGACTGGTTGGCTCGGTAAGAATGCAGGGCCCGGAGGAGCCATACGATGCCGCCAGCCCGCAACCTGTTCCGCGATCTATCCCTGTCAGCGATTGCCGCAGGCTTTGTCACCGTGCTGGTGGGATTTGCCAGTTCTGCGGTGATCGTCTTCGAGGCGGCGCGACATCTGGGCGCGGACCAGGCGCAGATTGCATCGTGGATGTGGGCGCTTGGCATCGGCATGGGCGTGACGTGCATCGGGTTGTCGCTGCGCTACCGCGTGCCGGTGGTGACGGCCTGGTCGACGCCGGGTGCGGCGATGCTGATCGGCAGCGCCGCAGGGGTTCCCTTGCGTGAGGCGGTCGGTGCGTTCGTGGTTGCGGCGGTGCTTGGGCTGGTGGCCGGGTTCTCCGGGTTGTTCGAGCGGGCGATCAAGCGCATGCCGGTGTCCCTGGCGTCCGGCATGTTGGCCGGGGTGCTGCTGCGCTTTGGACTGGATCTGTTCGTGGCGATGCAGAGCCAGCGGGTCCTGGCAATGGCGATGCTGGCGACCTATCTGGTTGGCCGGCGCTGGTTTGCGCGCTATGCGGTGATTGCGACCTTACTGGTGGGCATTGCGATTGCGGCGGGCGGTGGGCTGATGCACTGGAATAGCGTGCAGCTGGAGCTGGCCTATCCGGTACTGGTGGTGCCTTCGCTGTCGTGGGCGGCGGTGGTCGGGCTGGCGATTCCATTGTTCGTCGTGACGATGGCCTCGCAGAACGTGCCCGGCGTGGCGGTGATCCGCGCGTCCGGCTACACGGTGCCGATCTCGCCGACGATCGGCTGGATCGGTGTGGTCAATACGTTGCTGGCGCCTTTCGGCGGCTACGCCTTGAACCTGGCCGCGATCACCGCGGCGATCTGCATGGGCCGCGAGGCGCATGAGGACCCTGCCCGGCGCTATGCCGCCGCAGTGAGCGCGGGCGTGTTGTATGTGGTGATCGGCTTGTTCGGGGCGACCGTGGCGGCGGTCTTTGCGGCGTTCCCGCGCGAGCTGGTGATGGCGATTGCCGGGATCGCGCTGCTGGGCACCATCGGCAATAGCCTGGCGGCAGCCTTGCGCGAAGATAGCGAACGCGAGGCGGCATTGGTCACCTTCCTGGTGACGGCCTCCGGGCTGACCTTGGGCGGGATCGGTGCGTCGTTCTGGGGGCTGGTGGCCGGGACCGTCACCCTGTTGCTGTTGCGGCCGCGCGTTTGACGCGGCGATTGCAGCTCAGCGCTGGCAGCGCTGCCGGGGCCCGATGTCCTTTGGTGTGTTCCCTCAGGCTTTGAGCGGTACCACCACTGATCGATACGCAGTGACTCAAGACACCGAAGGGGCGCATCGCTGGCCGGGTCGCTGGTGAGGCTGCCCGACGCGATGGATGCGGCAGCAGCGGCCGCCTGCAACCGCCACTCGACGTCGATGCGTCGGGCGGCGCTTATTCCGGATCGCGCAGCTGCAACAGCCAGTGGGCGATGACGCCGCTGGGGCTGGGCAGCGGTTCGAGATGGAATTGGCGATAGATGGGCGAGCCATCGTGGGCGCGCAGCGGCAGGGTGACGTAGGCGGCGCGGCCCAGGCGCAGGGCGTCCTCGAGCAGTTCGACCTTGGACCTGGCGGCATCGTCGGCCACCAGGGTCAGAATGTCGCAACCGATCAGCTCGGCAACCTCGGCCTGGCTGAGGTCGGCGAATGCGGGGTTGGCGAAGATCAGCCGGTGCGCGGCGGCGGCGGCGCCCCGCTCGATAATGGCCACGCCGTCGCGCAGACGCGACAGCGAGGCTTCCAGCAAAGTGAAATCCTGCTGGAAGCGCTTGCGCTCCATCAGTTCGATCAACACGCGCAGGCTGCGTGCCGACTCCAGGTGCAGAGGCGACCAGCGGCGCGCGCGGCCGCTCACGGTTTCCTGCCAGAGATCGAAGCTCTTGCGGGGCGACAGCCGTGAGTTGGGGATATCCGGCAACTTGGCCAACTGCGGGTTGCCGGCCCATTTGACCTGCTGCACCTGTTCGCGGCGTGTCCATAGCAGCGCGCTGCGCGATTGCGGCATCAGCGGCACGAAGATGAAACCGGCCGCCAGTGGCGCGAGATCGGCCAGCTCCGGGAACACCTCGCCGATGGCATCCACATGCAGGGCGCCGACGGCGTCCTCGCGCAGCGCCTCGTGGTGCTCGGATTCGATGTGGTTGCGGATACGCCGGAGCGCGGCGGCATCGGGCGTACTGCCGTGGCGGCTGATCTCGTTGCCATGGAAGATCGCCACTCCGTCGGCATCCACCACGTCCATCAGATCCGGCGCCATGTCGGCGAGCAGCTCCACGGTCATGTGGTCGGCGGCGTTGAAGTCGGTGATCAACTTTTCGCGCACGGTGAGCAGTACCGATTCCAGATGCGCGCGCGACACCGCCTGCAAGGCGCCGATGCGTCCGGCTAGCGCGCGGGTGACCGCATCGGTGGCATCGCGCATGGCGTGACTGGTGAAGTGCGGGCTGTAGTGATGGCAGGCGATCAGCCCCCACAGCACGTCGTTGACCACGATCGAGGAGACCAGGGTGGCGGTCACGCCCATGTTGGCCAGATATTCCAGATGCACCGGCGAGACGCTGCGCAGGCTGACGTCGCTCAGATCCACCGGGGTGCCCAGGCGCGGATGCAGGGTGGGCTCGATCGGCGATGGCCGGTAGCCGACATCGGCGATCTGGCGGACACGGTTGCGCAGGTACAGCGCGCGCGCTTGGGCCGGGATATCGGTGGCCGGGTAATGCAGGCCGAGGTAGGCCTCCAGGTCGGGTTGGCGTGCCTCGGCGATCACGTCGCCGTTCCACTCTTCGTCGAAGCGGTAAATCATCACCCGGTCGAAGCCGATCATGCTGCGCAGGCCTTTGGCCGCCCGCACCGCGGCTTCGGCGATGCCGGGATCGCGCTCGATGCTGCGCAACAGCGGCAGCGCTTCGCGCAGGGTGACGTCGATCAGGCGCGCGTCGCGCGGCTCGATTTCGATCAGCCACTGCTCGGGATACAGATGCCAGGCGGCCACCCAGGGGTGATCAGTGGGCGCAGCGCGCCTAGGGAAGCGCACCTCGGCATGCAACAGGTGTTGCGGTTGATCGTCCACTGCGAAGGGCTGCGCGTCGGGCAGCTCCAGCACCTGGGCGTAAGGCATGCCGAGCAAGGCGTCCATCGGCACGCCGAGCAGGTCGGCTGCGGTGGTGCTGGCCTGCACGATGCGGCCGTCGGCCGGTTCGATCACCAGCAACACGCCATAAGGCTGGATCAAGCCGGGGATGTGGATCGGCTCGCGCGCGCAAACATCCATATCCAGGGGTTCGGTGGGCTGATTCACGGGCACGGCTCCGCTGCGAGGCAAGTGTGGAAGTGGGCAAACATGGCCTGCGCACCAGCGATGGCGGCAGCCTGCGTGTGGGGGGAATCCAGGCGCTGATCGAGGACCGCCTGGAAGCGGCGCCAACCGGCGGGGTCTTCGTCGGCCAGTTCGAAATACTGCAGCGCATCGGCCAGGCCGGGCTGGTGCTTGCGTAGACCGCGCGCGATGACGCGGCCGCCAAGCTGCGAGCCTTCGACCACATACAACATGCCCCAGCGCGTGGCGTCGGTGCGCGCAGCGGGCAGTGCGATCGGCAGATCCAGTGGTTGATCGAGCGCCCGCAGGTCGGCACGCAAGGCCGGCACGCGGCGGCGATAGTGCCAGCCGTTGCCGACCAGGGTGCTGAGCCAATCGCCCAGATGCGTTTCGAAGCCGGCCAGCAAGGCGTGGTGGCGACGCAGGATCTGCGCATAGCTGGCGCGATCGACTTGTCCCTGCCCCAGGGCCTGCATCAACGGCACCGCTTCGACCAGGCGATGGGTGTCCTGGGTGGCGTGCCGCAGCACGTGCGCGGCCGATGGCGGAACAGCCAGGGTGTCAGGACACATAAGCAATCGAGGCGGTGCCGCGGCACGGAGTGCACCAGCCTAGCAGCGCCTGCGCAAATCAGATAAAGCGGACGCAAGTGCTGGATGAATACGTTGGCATCAGCCCTGCGCTGCCGGAGCGATGCCACCGCCCCGCCCCGCGCGCTTCCATGCCATCACCCACCCGGCGGCGAGTAGCACACCGGCCAGCAACCACGGCGCGCCGGGCAGATGCAGTGGCGCGCCACTGCCGATGAACCAGGCAAACACGTTGGCGAACAACAACGGCCCGGCGATACCGGCCAGGCTGATCAATCCGGTCAGTGCGCCCTGGACGCGACCCTGCGCATCGGCGCCGACTTCGCGGGTGATCAAGGCTTGCGCGGCCGGTGCGGCGATCGCCCAGAAGGCGCTGATCGGCACGCCGATCAGGAACGCCGCACCACTGTCGGCCAGCCCGTAGATGACGAAACCCACCACTCCGCAGCCCAGGCCCAACAACAAGGCGCGACGTTCGCCCAGCCAGCGCACGATCCGGCCGACCAGCAGCGCGTTGACGATGATGCTGCACACCCCGACCCCGGCCAGCACCCAGCTCACTTCGCGCGGACCCCAGTGGTACTGGTAACCGGCGAACAGCACGAAGATGCTGGGATAGACGTAATGCGCCAGGTTAGCCAGAAACACCACCGAGGCCAGGCCGAACACCTGCGGGTAGCGGCGTAGCAACTTGAGTGCGCCCAGCGGGTTGGCATGCGACCACTCCAGGCGCGCGGTGCGGCGCTCGGGCGGCAGCGATTCGGGCAGCACGAACCAGCCGTACAACACGTTCAACAGCGCCAGGCCTGCGGCAAACCAGAACGGCCAGCGCAAGCCGATGCCACCCAGCCAACCGCCGATCAACGGGCCGGCGACAAAGCCAATGCCGAACGCGGCGCCGAGCATGCCGAACGCGCCGGCACGTTTGTCGGCGGGTGTGACGTCGGCGATGTAGGCGTTGGCCGTGGAAAAACTGGCCGAGCAGATGCCCGAGATCACCCGCGCCAGCAGCAGCATCGGCAAGCTGTGGGCGATGGCCATCAGGATGAAATCCAGCCCCAGGCCCAGGCACGACAGCAGGATGACCGGGCGACGGCCGAAGCGGTCGGACAGGGCGCCTTGCAGCGGCGAGCAGACGAACTGGATGGAGGCGAACAGGAAGCCGAACCAGCCGATCCAGCCGGCGGCCACCACGTAATCGCCACCGGTAAAATGCCGCACCAGATCCGGCAGCACCGGAATGATCACGCCGAAGGACAGCACGTCGATCAGCACGGTGATGAAGATGAAGATCAACGCGGCGCGGCGGCGCCCCGGGGCTGGAGCGGAATCGGCGGAGAGAGACATCGCGCGGCCCAGGATGGCGAGGCGGGAAGTGTAGCTGCGGATTGGCTCGGATCGGCTCTGGGTGCGTGACCAGGCGTGGGCACGAGGCTTAAGCGGTGCGAGCGGCTGGATTGGGCTCGGCCGCAGGAGATTGGTGCAGTCGCTCTGTGGAGATCGCTTGGGTTTGGTGGGGCTTGTGCGAGCGGGCTGAGCGACTTGGTGCCTGAAGAGCGATGTCAGCTGATCTTTTTAGCTGCGAGCAGCGCCGGACGTGCGGGTGCGTTCGGCTGGGAGTTCTTGCTGACACCGTACCCTCATCCGCCCTGCGGGCACCTTCTCGCGGTGGGAGAAGGGAGCGGGTCGTGCGATGCGGCTTGGATGTCTCTCGGACGCATGGCGCCATGCTCAAGCCCCTCTCCCGCCGGGAGAGGGGTTGGGGTGAGGGTGCGGCGGCTGCGTGTGGTGCGGCTGCAGTGCGTCTCCAACCCGTTCCACCTTGCTCTCTGGCTCTCTGGCTCTACTGCCCTTCGGCCGCTGCATCCTTCATGCAGGCTCCAATCAAAGGAACTGCACGGCGATCAGACAGCGCGCGCGCCGTCGCAACGCTCAGCCGGATCGAATGGAGGCCACATCAACGCTCAACATCCGTTGACGCGCAGTCGCGCCAGCCCTCGCCCACGGCCACCCACAGACGATGTGTGCGGCCGGCTGGGTGGTGGGCCCGCACCACACCGGCTGCGGCGCAGGCCACCAGGTTATTCGACGCTGATGGTCTGGGTCAGGGTGTGGCTGGCGCCGGGGGCCAGTTCGATCACGTCCGGGCCGGCGTTGGCCGCTTCCAGGCAGACGTAGTCGCGCCAACCTTCGCCCACGTCGGCCATTTTCTTGCCGGCCTCCTCGCCCGGGTTCCAGGCCACCAGCGAGCGGCTGCCCTGGGTGGCGATGACGATGCGGCGGCCGAGCACCGGGTCGGTGAGGGTGTAGCGGCCGCCGGCGTTGGTGTAGATGCGGTCGCTGCGGCCGGGATCGCGCGGGTCGCGCAAGCTCCAGTCGCCTTGCTGGCGATGCGCAGTGGCGTAGTTCTCGTATTTATCGAGATAGTCCAGGCCGTCCAGGCCCTGCACGCTGACCTTGAGCGCGTCGCCGACGCGGAAGTAGTTGTGCAGCGCCTGGGTGAAGCGCACCGGGGCGCCGCCGGTGTTTTCGGTGATCAGGCGTTGTTCGAGAGTGCGGCCGATGCGCAGGGTCATGCGCAGGCGCAGCGCCAGATCGTCGAAGGCCGGCGGGGTGAGCGTGAGCACCACGGTGCCGTCGTCTTCGCGGTGGCTCTCGGTGAGTTGCCACGGCACGGTGCGCACGAACCCGTGCGCGGGCACGTCGCCGGTCTGGTCCTGGCGGCCGAAGTACGGCCAGCACACCGGCGCGCCGCCGCGGATCGGGGTGGGCGGCTGCTTGGCGAGCGGCGACAGCCACATCACGTCCTGGCCGCCCTTGGGCACGAACGACAGCAACTGGCCGCCGAACAGGCTGATGGCGGCAGTGGAGAACGGGGTGTCGATCAGCAGCGAGGGGAAGCCGTTGAAGTCGCCTGTGGTGAGGCCGGTGGTGTCGGACATGGGGGATGCCTTGTGGACGATGGGAGATTGGGCGAATGCGGGGTACGCGGCCGGCAGTTTGAAAGCGGTGCCGCGCACGGCGGCCATGCCGGTGAGCGGCGGCGCGGCACGCAAAGCGGTGAGGATGCGCTGGCCGGGGCGGCCGTCGGCGGGCTGCAGGCCCAGCCGGGTCTGCTCGACCTGGATGGCGCGGCGGGTGGCGCTGCCGACCATGCCGTCGGCTTCGCCGATCTGGTAGCCGCGGGCGAGCAGCAACTGTTGCAGGTCGCGGCGTTCCGGACGGCCCAGGCCGGGGTCGTCGGTAGGCCAGGCGGCAACCAGGCCGGGGCCGCCGCGCAGGCGATCGGCCAGCAGCGCGATCGACAGCGCGTAGCTTTCGGCAGCGTTATAGGCGTAGATCGCGTCGTAGTTGCGGAACACCAGGAAGGCCGGACCGGTGGCACCAGCCGGTAGCAGCAAGGCGGCCGGCGTCTCGCCGGGTAGGCCGGTCGGGGCCAGCGGCTTGCCGTCGGTGCCGAGCAGGCCGGCGGCCTGCCAGGTCTGCAAGGGTTGGCGGCGGGTGCGGCCGGCCTTGCTGACATCGAAACCGCGCGGCAGGGTGACTTCCATCCCCCAGGGGCGGGCGCGTTCCCAGCCAGCCTTGACCAGATAGTTGGCGGTGGAGGCCAGCGCATCGGGAATGCTGGCGACCAGATTGCGGCGGCCATCGCCGTCGCCGTCCACCGCAATCCGCGCATAGGTCGAGGGCATGAACTGGGTCTGCCCGAACGCGCCGGCCCACGAGCCGGTCAAGCCATCCGGCGACAGATCGCCCTGCTGCAACAGGCTGAGCAACGCGAGGAATTCGCCGCGAAAGAACGGCTGGCGGCGGCCTGCGCACGACAGCGTGGCCAGCGAAACCAACAGCGGGCGCTTGCCGGTGACGCGGCCGTAGTCGCTCTCCACGCCCCAGACCGCCACGATGGTGGCCGGGTCGACGCCGGTCTGCTCGGACAGGCGGGTGAGCAAGTCGTGGTGGGTGACCAGCATGGCCTGGCCGTCGGTGACGCGCTGGCTGTCGACCAGGCTGGCGAGGTAGTCCCAGATGGGCGTGGTGAACTCCGGCTGCGCGTCCAACAGCGGCAACACGCTGGGATCGGGCGCCAACCCGGCGGTAAAACGCTGGAAGCTGGCGGCGTCCACGCCCTTGGCGGCGGCCTGGGTCTGCAACCCGGCCAGGCAACGGTCGAAGGCCGGGTCGGCGCAGGCGACCAGCGGCAGCAAAGCCATCAACAGCGGCAAGGCGCGCCGGGTCGGCGTCATGGCGCGGTGGCCGGCGGGTGGACGGACGTCATGCGGTAAAGCGCTCCAGTCGCGAATCGGTCCGGAAGGATAGCCAACCTGGCTGGGTCGAGGCGTGCAAGCGGCGGCGGCGTGACGCGGTGGTTGCCGCGCGCGGCGGTGCGGGCGCGATGGATGTGTGGGCGGTGCGTTGGCTCAGCGGCTGCGGGCTGGCGCCCGGTGTCTGCTGCCGTCCTTGAACGGCACACACTCGGCATCGAGAGTTGTTCACCAGTCAACCGCTTGAATCAGGAGTGTGCAGGCGCTGGCCGGCTTGCGATTGCAGCTGGGGTAACGCGGGCGTCAGCGTTGACGCGTCAGCTGCCGTCGCCGGTGATGCCGCTCAGCAGCGACAGCGCTGGCGTGGAGGCGCCGGTCTCGACAACGCGGCGGAGGCGTGCGCGTCGCGGCGCATCGTGGCGAGGCCCAAAACGGACCATGCACGTGGCCAGCAACGCCGGCAACACGATTGCAAAGACCACCAAGGCCGTCAGCGCCCATTGCCAGAAGTTGAAGGTTGCCATGATCGCTGTCCGCCCCCCGCGGCGAGCTCCGCCGCGCGGCAAGCTTCCCGGATCGGCTGCGAACGCTGTGTCGACAAAGTGGCGCGATGGGCGCCGTTGGTCGGGTGAGGCGGCGATGGTGGAGATGCTGCATGGCATGGCGCATACCAATCACGGCTGCGCAGCTACCAGGCGGGCGCGGATGGTGCTCGGTACTAGCCTGGATCAGGCGTCCGCTTCGGTTCTGAGCGCGCGGTCCCTTAGGGAACGATGGCTCGGTGCGGGTTATCTACCGCGCTGCATTCCCGATGGTGCTGGTTGGAGGCTAGGACGGGCGGGTTGGAAGACATCAAACACGACGGGCGGCAGGGGGCGTTGAGGGTGGTCCTCCCCCTATGAGGGATTTGGAGGATTGGCCTGGGTCGAGGAGCGCGTGCGCCAGAGGACGTACCCTCATCCGCCCGTTGGGCACCTTCTCCCGATGGGAGAAGGGTTTGAATTGTCTCTGTCTGAGATATGGTCGCGCGCGGTTGCGCTTGCGGTGGTCGATTGAAGCGGCTGCACGTTTTTTACGTCGCCCTTTGCTCTGTCATTGCGACAAGTGTCGAAGCACGGATGCGTGAGTGGTCGTTCGTACGGTGGGTTGATCAACCACAGTTGCCCGACGAACCGGGCAGCACGTTGCGTTAAGTGCAGCGCCGCTGGCTGCACTTGGCGAGGGCAGACGTCGGAACACGGATGTACGCGCGGTGTTCGGCACAGTTGGACGATCAGCCACTACTGGCAACGGAAACGGCCAGCACGTTGCGCGGACTGCAGCGCCGCTGGCGGCACTCAGCGGGCGTCGAGGTAATACCAGCGGCCGTCTTCGCGGACGAAGCGGCTGTGTTCGGTCATGCGCACCGCGCTGCCGCCGCCGATGCGGTAGCGGGCCAAGAACACCACCTCGGCGGTGTCCTCGCCGGTGACGCTGGTGCGCTGGATGGTCAGGCCGAGCCAGGTGGTGCGGCCGCCTTCGTCCAGCGACAGCTCGGCCGGGCGCGTGGACGGGTGCCAGCTGGCCAACAGGTAGTCGACATCGCGGCGCACATAGGCGCTATAGCGCGAGCGCATCAAGGTTTCGGCATCCGGCGCAGCGGCACCGGCGTGGTAGAGCCCGCAGCAGCGCGCGTAGTCGGCGGGGCGGCCGCAGGGACAGGGATCGGTGGATGCAGAGTTCGCCATGGGGGGATTGTGCTTGATTCGGGATTCGGGATTTGGTGATCGGTGATCGGCAGGCGGCAGCGTCCATATGTCATGAGCGGTCTGCGGGGTTAAATACTCCTAGCTCCTGATCCTGCTGCTATTGCTATTGCTACTACGCCTGATCCTGCTACTCCAGACGCTGCTACGCCAGCCGCCGTTCCGTTAGCTGTTACTGCGGCGCATGCCGTCAGTGCACTCGCTATGCTGTCGCCCCCGTCGTGCGGAGCGCCGTTGTGCTGGAACTGATTCCCACCGAGTTGCCGTGGCTGCTGTGCATTGCATTCGTTGCCGGGTTGGTGGATGCCGCGGTGGGTGGCGGCGGGTTGATCCAGTTGCCGGGATTGTTTGCGACCTTGCCGCAGCAGGCGCCGTCGCTGATCCTGGGCACCAACAAGTTCAGCGCGATGTTCGGCACCGGGGCGTCGGCGTGGCGGTATGCGCGCACGGTGCGCTTCCCGTGGCAGCCGGTGCTGTATGCCACTGCGGCGGCGTTTACGTTTTCGTTTCTGGGCGCGACGGCGGTCAGCCTGTTGCCCAAGCAGGCGGTGCGGCCGCTGATTTTGCTGTTGCTGATCGCGATGTTGATCTACACGCTGATCAAGAAGGATTTCGGCGCGCTGCATCGGCCGCGCGAGATCGGTCGACGCGAGTTGATCACCGCCTTGGCGATGGGCGCGGCGATCGGGTTTTACGATGGGTTCTTCGGTCCGGGCACGGGGAGCTTTTTGATCTTCCTGTTCATTCGCTTCTTCGGGCTGGATTTTCTCCGCGCTTCGGCGGCGGCCAAGGTAGTGAACCTGGCCACCAACCTGGCAGCGCTGTCGTTCTTTCTGCCCAGCGGCCAGGTGATGCTGGCGCTGGGCATTCCGATGGCGGTGGCGAACGTGGCCGGCGCGGTGGCCGGCACGCGGATGGCATTGCGCGGTGGCACGCCGTTGATCCGCAAGTTGTTCCTGGTGCTGGTGGTGGTGCTGATCGGCAAGATGGGCTGGGATCTGCTGCACTGATCACGCTGCAGATGTCCTCGCCTTTCTAAAACTCCATGCTCAACGTCGCCGACAGCGTGCGCGGTGCACCCGGATAGTTGGTTGTCTGCGTCACCGGTTGCTCGATGTAAAAACGATTGGCGACATTGCGCAGCATCAACGCCAGTTGATAACGGCCGCCGAAACGGTACGCCGCCGAGGCATCGAACCGCGTGTAGCCGGCAATGCGGTAGCTGTTGTTCAAGTCGCCCTCGCGCTCGCCCACATGCACCGCACCGGCGCCCAAGGTCAGGCCGTACAACGGACCGGTGGCCACGTGGTAAGTGCTCCACAGGCTGGCGCTGACACGCGGCACACCGCGCAGGCGATTACCGACCGGAATCACGTTGTCGCGGGTGACCTGCGCATCCAGATAGCCGGCGCCGAGAATCATCCGCCAGTGTTGGGTAAGCTCGCCGGTGATGTCCAGCTCGACGCCGCGCACGCGCTGCTGGCCGGTGACCAGCACAAAGCCGCTGTTGTCCGGGTCGCTGGTGGCGACGTTGTCCTTGGTGATCTGGAATGCCGCAGCAGTGGCGAGCACGCGGTTGTCCAGCAGCGCGCTTTTCAGGCCGATCTCGTACTGGCGGCCGGTCTCCGGCGGTGCGCTGCCGCCGGCAAACAGCGTGGCGCTGCGCGGACGAAACGACGTCGACGTATTCGCATACAGCGACAGCTGCGGCGTGGCCTTCCACACCACACCCACACGCGGCGAGGCGCGTCGGCCGTCTTCGCGGGTACGCGCGCCGTTGTCCACGGTGGCCTGCTGCACGTCGTCCCAACGCACGCCGGCCAGCACGTCCCAGCGCTGCCCGATGCTGATCTGATCCTGCACGTACAAAGCGGCGTAGCGCGCATCGACCTCGATCTGCCGCGCCGGCACATAGCGGCCCGGCACTGCGCCCTGCACCGGATTGCTCACGCTGATGCGGGCCAACGGCGCGCGGGCTTCATCTGTCTGGCGATGCGCATCGACGTATTCGGCGCCGGCCAGCACCTGATGGCGCAGCGGGCCGGTGTCGAAACGGGCCAGCGCTTCGGTCTGCGAGGTGGTGGCGCGCACCTGCTGGTCCTGACGCACGGCGCGACGTTGCAGAAACGCACGGTCGGCGTTGAAGCCGGTGAAGTCGGCCACGTCGCGACCGCTGTCGCCGTCCTGGTGATTGAGGATCTGACGCAGCGTCAGCCACTCATTCGCGTCATATTCGATACGGCCGCGCGCAGTGCGCGAGGTGCCGCGATTGCGCGACCACGGCTCACCGAAACTGCGCTCTGCCGGGCCACGCACCACCCCATCGATGACGACCAGACCGCGATCGCCCGGGCTGGTCTGGCGGGTGTAGTCCAGATCCAGATCGGCACGCAGCTGCGCAGTGGGCCGCCATGCCAGCGAGGGCGAGACGAAGACGCGATCGCCATCGGCCTGCGCAGCGCGGAAGCTGCCAGTCTCCTGCGCGGCGGCGCTGACGCGGGCAGACAGCGTGGGACTCAGCGGGCCGGTGATGCTGGACTGCACGCGGCGCAAGCCATGTTCGGCCACCTGCAGCGACGCGTTGCCGCCGAACGTGTCGTCCGGCCGCAACGTGACCAGATTGATCACCCCGCCGGGCTCACCGCGCCCGTACAACACCGCCGCAGGCCCTTTGAGCACTTCCACCTGGGCGACATTGGCCAGGTCGCGCACGGTTTCGGTGAAGTTCTGCGCCGGGTTGAGCAGGATGCCGTCGACCGCATACGACGACGCTTCGAAGCCGCGAATGACGAAGGTTTCCGAGCGATTGCCCTGGGTACCGCCGGGCTGCACGTTGGATACATTGGCCACCACATCGACCAACCGGGTGAGTTGCTGCTCGTCGATCACCGAACGCGGCACCACCTGGATCGCCTGCGGGATGCGCTCCACCGGCGTCTGCGTGCGGGTGGCGCCGGCGGCTTTTTCCGGGCGGTACAAAGCGCGCCGCTCGCTCACCACGATGGCATCGAGCAGGCTGGCCTCCTGCGCGGCGGCCGGCATAGCGGCAAACAGGGACACCAACAACAACGGGCACGGCAGGGGGCGTGGGGTCATCGACATCTTCAGCGGGAGCGATGTGCGCGGTTGCGAACACACCAGGATCCGAGATGATAACGATTCTTATCTGCAAATGTGGAGTATGGCTGCGCTAGGTGGTCGGTTGTCCGCCGCTCGTTTGACCATGCAAACGGCTGCATGCTGGCGCGCAGCTGGGCCGCGCACTCGGGCGTTGCGACGCAGAAGGCTGCGCGTTGGCCTGGGCAGACACGGATTTTTTGGTCCAGCTGGCGGCAGGTACAGCGCGCTGTGCGGTTTGCCTTGCCGGTTACCGTCATTTGAGCGAGGTGCACCTTCGGTGTTTGCACGCCGGACAAAAGCGCCGACATCTACGTTCGCAACGGTGCCTCTTTTTCAATGACGTGTGTGCAGGCGGAGCCCTGCGCATGTGTCGCAGCGCTCGGGCGACGTCATCGCTTGAGAGAACGACGCAGTCGACATGTCGGCTGCCGTCTACCGACGAAGGCAACACCTGAGCAGCCCTACGCCGCGCAGCGTGTCGCTCGTCGCCGCCAGCGCCGTGTCCGCATGCCTGCGTCGGAGGTAGCGAGCCGTGACGCCGCGTCGGACGGCGGCTCCCACGGCACAGCCGCGCCAGGCACTCAGCGTTTGCCGCGTGCCTTCGATGCCGCACCACGCGCCGGTGCGGGCCGCGGCTTGGTGGATGCCGCTGACGCTGGCGTTGCGGCCTGCTTGCCTGACGTGCGTCCCGACGAGGCGACCTTGGCTACGCTTGCTGGCGCCTTGGCCGCACGCGTGGGGCTGGACGTCGGTTTGACGGTGCGAGCTGTAGCTGCTGCTGCAGATGTCGATTTGGCGGCAGGCTTGGCAGCGGCAGCTGGGCGCTTGAGCGCCGGCTTGGCAGCGGGTTTTGCAGCGGCCTTGGGCGACTTGCCCGGCGTTGCAGCCTGGGTGCGGCGTGCACCCGACACCGGCGGTGTGCGCTTGGCTGATGCAGCGCTGTCTGCCTTGGCTGCAGTGCGCGTTGGGCGTGACGCACGCTGGCTGCTGGGTGCAGGCACGGGCGCGGAAGAAGTCGCTGCAGTGGCCGGCTTGCCCTTGCCCCGACGCGTCGGTGACGCGGAGATCGCTTCAGTTGGTGCAGCGATCGCCGCGCCCGCTGCCGCCTGCTCGTCTGCCTCGCGGTCTGAGGGTGCATCGCCCACCGCCGCTGCGTGGCGTTGCTGCGCCGCCGTGGCTGGCGGCTCGGCCTGCGAGGCCGCGGGTTCCTCGCCACGCGAGCGCTCGGGCAATTTCAGCCGCTGCGCCTGTTCGTCGTACTCGATCAGCAATACGCCGGAGTTGTGGCGGCCACTGATTTCCACAAAGCATGCGCCACCGATGAACGGCTCCAGCGTCATCACCGATTTAAGCGGCGTGGCCACCACCATCTGGAAGCCGAAGTTTTCGAAGATGTTCATCGCCAGCGCGGTGAATTCGTTGTCGGCCTTGTCGAAGGCTTCGTCCAGCACCACCGCGCAATAGCGCGGCAGTTCGCCATCTTCGCCGCCGAGTTGGTAGCGCAGCGCTGCCGCCAGGCAGGTAGTCGCCAGTTTCTGCCGCTGACCGCCGGACTTGCCGGCGCCGCTGCGGTAGATCTCCACCTGCGCACGGCTCTGCGCGTCCAGCTCCACGCCGATGAATTCCACATGCAGGCGCACATCCAGCACCTGTTCGCGCCAGCGTCGCGCCTCCGGCTCCTGCGCGCCCAGACGCGCCACCAAGGTGCGCAAGGTGGCGAACTGCGCCTCGGCCAGCGCACGGTCTTCGGTCTGCTGATGCGACAGCACGGCGCGCAGCTGCTGCTGAAATTCCTGCACCTCGGCCAGTCGGCGGTCGCTGACCTCGATGGTCAGGATGGTGTCGCGGTTGAACGGCACCTGCTCTAGGCTGGCGTTGACTTCGTCCATGCGCTGCTTGATGCCCTTGTGGGCTTCGGCGGTGTGGCGCTGCAGGGCGAGCAGGTTGTTCTTGCTCTGGGTTTGCAGCAAATCGAAGAAGCGGTGCTCGTGACGCGGCAGGCCGTCGCTTTCCAACCGGTCCAGGCGCGCGAGGAAATCGTCGGCGCTGGACAGGCTCACGGTGAAGTCGCCGCTGTCTTCGGGCCACTGCTGGCAGTAGCGGCGGAAGCATTCGAGCAACTGCGCGCTGAGCCGGCTGTCGCGGCCCTGGCTTTCGGCCAGCTGCTCGGCCAGGCCGCGTTCGACCACGCGGAAGTGCGCTTCCAGATTGTCCAGCGACAGCGGTGCCAGCGCGGCCAGGCGTTCGTGCAGGCCCTGCAACTGAGTGGGAGTGAGCGCGGCGGTGCCGGCACGGCCTGCGCCGCCGGCCTGTTGCTGCTCCAGGCGGACGCGCTCGCGCGCCAGCTGTGCGCGTTCCAGGCGCACGTCCTCGAAGGTGCGCTTGGCCTGATCGCGCAGCGTGCGCGCAGTCTCGATGGCCTGGCCCAAGGCACGCAGGCCGCTGTCGCCTTCGCGCAGCTGCTGCAGCTGTTCGTCGATATCGGTCAGGCGCTGCAGCTTGGGGCCGACGTCGATCTCGTCCCAGTCGCGCTCCACCAGCGTGTGCGCGGCCAGCTGTTTTTCCTGGTCCTGCTCGCGTTGCTTGCGCAGCGCGGCCACGTCGGCTTCGCAGCTGGCGATGCGCTGCGCGAGCGCCTGCGCTTCGCGTTCGAACACCTTGAGCTTGTCGCGGTTGTCGTGCCCCAGCAGCCAGCGCTTGCGGTCGTTGACGGCATGGCGGTCGTCCTTTTCATAGCGATCGCCGGGATGCTTGACCTGCCCTTCGCGGGTGATGGCGCGGTCGGCATTGCGCAGCGCGGCGGCGTTGTCCACGCAGGCGTAATCGAAGCGGCGAGTCAGCTCGTTGCGCAGCCAGTCGGTGAAGGCGTGCTCGCGCAGTTGCAGCTTGCCAGGTAGCGCATCGGGATCGACCCTCCGCGAATGCAGTTCGTCGTTGCGACGCACGCGGAAGTACACCAGGCGCGTGCCGATGTGGGTGCGGTTGACCCATTCGCTGACCTGCGCGTAATGCCGCTCGTCCACCAGCAACGACTGCGCAAAGCCGTGCAGCACGCGTTCGATCGCGCCGCGCCAGGCCACCTGGTCGGCGCGCACCTGCAGCAGCTCGCCGACGAAGGGCAGCGCGGATTCGGCGATGCCGGTGTCTTCGCATAAGCGCGCGCGCAGTGCCTGCATCGGTGCGGGCAGGCTGGACGGCGCCTTCTTCAGCGCATCGAGTTCGCTACGGATGTCCGCAAAGCGGCGCTCGTCGTCGCGGCGCTCGCCCATGCGCTCGGCAATGGCCTCGTCCAGCGCGCTGGCGTGCTGTTTGCCGCCATCGAGCACGCTCTGGGCATGCGCCACCTGCGCGGCAAAGCCACTGGCGCCGGCTGCCAGCGCAGTGCCGAGCTGGCGGCAGGCCTGTTCGATCTGTGCGCGGCGGCGCAGGCGCTCGTCGCGCTCGCGCTCCACCCGCACACGCTCGCGTTCGAGTTCTTCGATCTGCTCGCCACCGGCGGCGCGTTGCTCGCGTTCCAGCCCGGCCAGTTTCTGCTCGTGGTTGTCCAGCGATTCGCGGCGCTGGCCTTCTTCGCCGGCCAGGCCGCGGTCCTGGCTGTCTAGCTCCAGCAGGCGCGCCTGCAGCAAGGCGACGCGTTGCTGCTCGCGGTAACTGTCCACGCCCAGCTGCAGCTCGCGCAGCTCACCGACGCTGCGGCGCAGGTCCATCAGCGCGGCATGGTGCGCGCGTGCCGGGCTGAGCGTTTCCACCTGGCGCCGCGCGGTGACCACGGCGTGGTGCGCGCCATCGAGCTCGGCGAAGTCCTCCACCAGCCGGTCGGCGGCTTCGAAGGTGCGCGGCTCATCCAGCATGAACCCGCGCAGGAAGGCATTGAGATCGCCCAGATTCTTGGCCGACTGGGTCTTGTGCAGCAGACGCAGCGCCATCTCGTTACTGATGCCCAGCGCATGCCGGAAGCGTTCGGCATAGCCGGCAAAGCCGTCGAAATGTGCCACGTCCTCGCCCAGACGCGCCTTAAGCTTGCGCAGGTCCAGGTCGAAGCCATCCAGTTCGCTGGCCACATCGAAGCTGCGCGGGGCCACCATGTAGTGGCGGCGCACATCGGCCGCGGCATTGCCGCTACCGGCGATCCAGAACAGCCGAATCAGGCTCACCGCCTCGCCCTGCGCGTTGCGGTATTCCAGCACCAGCGCCGTCCAGGTCGCGCCCTTGCGCAGGTACTGGGTGGCGATCTCGCCGGAGGCGCTGTCCTGCTGATCGGCCCACGCACCGCGCACGTACGACACCAGGCTGCGATCGCGCCCACTGCGCTCGGCCTCACGCGCGGCCGCGTTGAAATCCACGATGCTCGGTGGCGTCAGCAATGCCGACATCGCATCCAGCAAGGTGGACTTGCCCGAACCCGAGCGCCCGACGAACAGAAAACCCTTCTCGGCGATCGGCACCTCGGTCAACCCGTTGAACGTGCCCCAGTTGTGCACCTGCAAGCGCCGCATGCGGAACTGCTGCGCACGCTGCTCGGCCAGCGTCTCGGCAAACAAGGAAGCACCCGGCGACGCCGGCGACAGGTTGGACTGGGAATTCATTGCTCACTCACCAAAACAGAACGACAGGGACACCAAGGACAGACCATTACGAACGGTGACGCATTTTTGTGGGGCGGTGGTGCGGGATGCGGGTAGGTAGGAGTTAGGCAGGAATACGGATGGGGCAAGGGGACGGCTTCGCGACCAAGGTCGCTCCTACAACAGCGTGGTGCTTGAACCAATTGCGGTGAAAGCCGGACGAGCGCGACAACCGCTGCGGATTGTCGAACACCTGTACCACTCACCTTTTCAACATCGCCCGATCGCGCGCCCATCGCTCCTTCTTCGTTTCTTCATTTCTTCGTGACTGCTTTGCTGCTTTGCTGCTTTGCTGCTTTGCTGCTTTGCTGCTTTGCTGCTTTGCTGCTTTGCTGCTTTGCTGCTTTCAGCAGTGTGTTGCAGATACAGGCCCCGCTTGTTGCTGTTGTTGTTGTTGCTGTTGCTCTTGTTGCTCTTGTTGCTGTTGCTGTTGCTGTTGTTGCTGTTGCTGTTGCTGTTGTTGTTGTTGCTGTTGCTGTTGCTGTTGCTGTTGTTGTTGTTGCTGTTGCTGTTGCTGTTGCCGTTGCCGTTGCCGTTGCCGTTGCCGTTGCTTGCGCAGTTTGCAGTCGGGGCCCCATACCGCAGCGGCAAGGCTGGCAGATACAACCCGCAGGGCGGCGCGCAGGGATGCGCGACGTTTTTGTAAGGGACACGGATGTCCCTTACAAAAATTTCTGCCGGACTTGCGCACCCGCAGCGCCTTGGCGCGGAGGGCGCGAGGACGGGGTGTGCTTTCTTTTGGTTACTTTTCTTTGCACAAGCAAAGAAAAGTGACTCGCGCCCGCAAGGGCGTGAAAGCTCTTGCCCTACCCGCTCACAGCCAAACATCAGTCAACCCGCACAACACCACACACCACCTGGCACCGCACCCTCATCCGCCCTTCGGGCACCTTCTCCCGATGGGAGAAGGGAGATGCCGTCACAGGTGCAGAAACAACCCGCACAGCACCACACACCGCCTGGCACCTCACCTCATCCGCCCTTCGGGCACCTTCTCCCGATGGGAGAAGGGAGATGCCATCCCAGGTGCAGAAACAACCCGCACAACACCACACACCGCCTGACACCGCACCCTCATCCGCCCTTCGGGAACCTTCTCCCGGAGGGAGAAGGAAGATGGCGTCCCAGGCGCAAACGGCATCACTCCAACGCAACCTCCCCCTCTCGCAACTCCCGATACGCCACCACCAACGCCTGCACATCCTCCGCCGAGAACAACAGCTTCAACACCGGCGACACCTCGTAACGCTCCTCGCTGCCGCGCAACCGCGACAGCAACTGGTTGTCGCGCATCTTGCCGATCGCCGTCATCACCCGCCGCGTGAACCCGGCCTTGTCGGTGGACACGTTCTTTTCGTACACCGACAACGCCTCCACCAGCTGCGTCTCGTCCACCACCGCGCGTTCGCCGCGCGTATCGGCCTCGGCCAGTTGCTGGCGCAGGAACAGCAGCAGCACCGACTCGATGAAGGTCAGCGGCGCGCTGCGCAGCAAGCTGGGCGATTCCAGTTCGGCGGTGTCGGCCTGACGGGTGAACGCCACCCCGCCTTCGCGGTCCAGCACCAGCTGCAGAAAGAGCTCGCACAACACCTGGCGCACTGCCGCTTCGTTGCGCAGCAGCGCCGGCCACAAGCTGCCGTGCCGTTGCGCGTCGATGCTGGGACCGGCCAACAGCTGACACAGCGCACGGCGTGCATCGAACGGCAGCGTGCCGGTGTCGCCCAGGAACAGTGCGCCACCGGGCGCGGCGTTGGCGGCATCGCTCGCTGGCAGCGTCAATGCGGCATCGCGGGCGTCGTCGTTGTCGTCGTCCGCATCCAGCGGGGCCTGCTCAGACCAGTTCATTGCGTTTCTCCCGGGTAAACCACACCAAGGGAATGCGCGCGCGCCGCAAGATGCCGTCGCCGCCTTCCCATTGCACCATTTCCATGTGGCCTTCGATCACCACGCCATGGCGCGTGCCCAGCGACAGATAGCCAATCACGCTGCCAAGCCCCTGCGCGGCCGGGCGTTGCTGCAAGGCATCGCCGATGGTGAGCCGCGGCTGTTGCCCAAGCAGCACGTACAGATCGTTGCGCAGGGTGCGCAGATCGATCTCCGATTGCGCGACCAGGTCGCCTACGCTGTCCAGCGAGATCTCTGCCGCGTCTGCGGCATACACGCGGCCATCGACCTGGGTGAGCCGTGGATCGTGCAGCCGCCACTGCGACAGCGAGCGCAGGCGGCTGGCGCTCAGCGCCTGCGTGTAGCCGGTGGCGGCGGTGGCGTGCAGGCTGTCGCGCAGCTGCAGGGCTTCGCCCTGCGCCTGCTTGAGCAACTGATTGAGGCGGCGCTGTTCCAGATAGCCGCGGCTCTGCACAAACCCGCGCAGGCTACGCGCGAAGTGCTGCATCACCGTGTGCACCTCGCCGCCGCGCTCCAGCAGCGTGCCGGTGAGCCCACGCAGGAAGGCGCGTTCGCGGCGGTCTAGCTTGCGTGCGAAGCCGCGTGCGAGCAGCGCGTCCAGCGCGTTGTCCAGCTGGCTGCTCTGCTGGGTGTCGTTGAGCAGGCTCCAGAACGCCTCGAAGGTGCGCCCGGCCTCGCTGTCGGCAATCACGTCCACGCCGCTGAACAACTGCTCCAGCACATCGCCGCGCGTGCCTTCGTCATCGATGATGCGCTCGCGGAACTGGCGGTTGAGCTGCTCGAAGTCGTCGCGCACGCGGTGGAAGTCTTCGGCCAGTTCGTCGGCCAGATGGATCAGGTCGCGGGTGCGCTCCAGCGCGCGCTTACCGTCCAGTGCCGCAACCCGGCCGGCCGCTACGCGCTCGATCTCGGCATCGATACGGTCGCGTTCTTCGCGCAGCGCGGCCAGGCGCGTCGCCGGGTCAGCCTCGGTCTGGCCGGCCAGCTGCACCAGTTGCTCGATCACCAGCGACAACCGGCTTTCGGTGGCGCTGCTGCCGCTCTCGTGCAGGCCGGCGATGAAGCGGATGACCTGGGTGGCCGCACGCGAGAGTTCGTAGTCCTCTTCGGCCGCGCCTTCGGGCAGGCGCCGTTCCAGCCAACCCTGCGAGAGCCAATGCGCCAGATACGCCTGCGCGGTGCGTGGCAACTCGCGCGAGAGTTCATCGCCGCGCAATGCATCCAGCTGGCGCTGCAGGCGCGCATGCAGCACCGCCGACGGCAGCCGGCGCTCGCCGTCCAGCAACAGGGTCTGCAGCAGGCCGATCAGCTCCGGGGCGTGATCGGCGGCGAGCAATTTCCACGCCGGCTGGTCGCGCAACTGGCGGTAGCCGGCAATCCGTGCCTGGTGCTTCATGGCGACTGCAGGGGCTGCCTCAACGCTTGCCGCCTACTTCGAGGAACTGCAGGAATTCGGCGCGGGTGCGCGCGTCTTCGCGGAAGCTGCCCAGCATCTTGGAAGTGACCATGCTGACGCCGCGCTTGTGGATGCCGCGGGTGGTCATGCACTCGTGTGAGCCTTCGACCACCACGCCGACGCCGCGCGGTTGCAGCACGTCCTGGATGCACTGGGCGATCTGCGCGGTCATCTTTTCCTGCACCTGGAAGCGGCGCGCGTAGCTTTCCACCACGCGGGCCAGCTTGCTGATGCCCACCACCTTGCCGCTGGGCAGGTAGCCGACGTGCACCTTGCCGATGATCGGCGCCATGTGGTGCTCGCAATGGCTTTCGTAGGAAATATCGCGCAGCACGATCAGTTCGTCGTAGCCGGCGACTTCCTCGAAGGTGCGTTCCAGGTATTCGCGCGGTTCTTCGCGGTAGCCGCTGAACCAGTCGCCATAGGCTTCGGCGACACGGCGCGGGGTATCCAACAGGCCTTCGCGGGCCGGATCTTCGCCGGCCCAGCGCAGCAGGGTGCGCACGGCATCTTCGGCCTGGGCCTGGGTAACGGAGGAATCGGGCTGGTCGGACTGGCTCATGCGCAGGTGCACCCAAAGGGGGCGAGCATGGTACCCGAGGACGGGCCGGCGGCCCCAGTGGCGGTTGTGGCCGCTGGGCCGGGTTCAGTGACTATTGATTCATTGTTGAATTGATAGCATCCTAACTATTATGACGCTTAGCACTCTCTCTCCCCGCGCCCAGCTCAGCTCCGGCCTGTTGGTCGCCGCCCGCCAGTGGCAGCGGCTGGCCGACCAGGCCTTTGCCGAATTCGGCCTGTCCAGCGCCTGCACCGGCCCGCTGCTGATGATCGGACGCTCCGGCGGCGGTATCCGGCAGGTGGCGCTGGCACAGCAGCTGGGCATGGAAGGCCCCTCGCTGGTGCGCCTGCTCGACAAGCTCTGCACACAGGCGCTGGTGCGCCGCGAGGCAGACAGCAGCGACCGCCGCGCCAACCAGCTGTGGCTCACCGACGCTGGCCATGCGCTGGTCGGGCGCATCGAGATCCGCCTGGATGCGCTGCGCGCCGAGGTCTTCGGCGCGCTCAGCGAAGCGCAGGTGCAGACCGTGCTGACGCTGTGGGAGCAGATCGCGCAGGCGCATGCGCGGCTGAGTCAGCCCGACTGAGTCAGCTATCAGGCGTCGTCCTGCGACGCCGGTTGTGACGTTCCGAAGGCCCTGGCGCGCGTGCTGCGCTGCGCCGGGCGTGGTTGTTTCCCTTTCCCAGGATGTGCCCGATGTACGGCGAATTCAGTCTCTACGGTGTGTTCGTTCCCACCTTGCTGGCGTTGATGACGCTGGCCTACCTGCTCAACAGCGCCATCGGCGCGCTGCTGACCCGCGCCGGTGCGTATCGCCATGTCTGGCATCCGGCGCTGTTCAACCTGGCGCTGTACATCGCGCTGTTGGGCGGCCTGTTTTTCCTTACCCGTTGGATGCAATCGTGAAAAAGTTGATCAAGACCGCGGGGCCGGCGCTGCTGACCCTGGCAATGGTGGTGGTGGCCGCGCTGGTGCTGCAGCAGTTGTGGCGGTACTACATGGACGCGCCGTGGACGCGCGATGCGCACGTGGGCGCCGATGTGGTGCAGGTGGCGCCGGATGTGTCCGGGCTGGTGGAATCGGTGGCGGTGGACGACAACCAGGCGGTCAAGCGCGGCCAGCTGCTGTTTGTGGTGGACCGCGCGCGCTATGCGATTGCGCTGGAACAGGCGCAAGCCGCGCTGGCCGAGCGGCAGGCCACGCTGACCCAGTTGCGCCGCGAGATTGCGCGCGACCGCAGCCTGCAAGACCTGGTGGCGGCCGAAGATGCCGAGGTGCGCCGCTCGAACGTGCAAAAGGCGCAGGCTGCGATGGCCACCGCGCAGTTGGCGGTGGATCTGGCCCAGCTCAATCTGGACCGCACGCAAGTGCGCAGCCCGGCCGATGGCCATGTCAGCGACCGCACCGTGCGCGTGGGCGATTACGTCAGCGCCGGGCGTCCGGTGGTGGCGGTGCTGGATACCGGCTCGTTCCGCGTCGATGGCTATTTCGAAGAAACCCGCCTGCATGGCGTGCATGCCGGCCAGCGCGTGGACGTGCGCCTGATGGGCGAGCCGGTGACCCTGCACGGGCATGTGCAGAGCATCGCTGCCGGCATCGAAGACCGCTACCGCAGCGGTAGCGCCGGCGCGCTGCCCAATGTCACCCCGGCGTTCGACTGGGTGCGGCTGGCGCAGCGCATCCCGGTGCGCATTGCGCTGGATCAGGTGCCCACGCACGTGCAGCTGATTGCCGGGCGCACCGCCACGGTGACGATCCTGCCCGATGCCGCACCGGCGCCGTCTGCTGGCTCGCCTGCTCATGTGCAGGCAAAGGCCGCGCCATGAAGCGCCTGCGTCTGCTCGCTCTGAGCGCAGCCGTCACCGTGCTGGCCGCGTGCAGCACGGTCGGCCCCAATTACGCGCTGCCCGACCAGTCCGCCTACCAGCGGCCGGCCGCCAACGCGGCGTTTCTGGACACCGGCAACGACCAGGTGCAGCCCGGCGCGCCGCTGCCGGCACGCTGGTGGGCGCTATATCAGGACCCGATGCTCGATGGCCTGGTCGAACAGGCGCTGCACGACAACGTCGCGTTGAAGGTCGCCAGCGCCAACCTGCGCCGTGCCGCAGCGGTCTACGAACAGGCCATGGATGCCGGCGGCTTCGATTACGAGGTGGAAGCCGGCGTCAGCCGCGCGCAGGTGTCGGCCGAAGCCTTCTTGCAGGAAGAAAAACTGCCGGTGTTCAACCTTGCCGATGGCAAGTTTGGCGTGTCGTACCAGTTCGACCTGTTCGGCAAGCTGCAACGCGGCGCCGAGGCTGCGCACGCCGATACGCAGGTGGCGCAGGCCGCGATCGATCTGGCCCGTGTCAACGTGGCCGCGCAGGTCGCCGGCAGTTATGTGGAGATCTGCCACGCCAACCACGAACTGCATGTGGCCGAGCATTCGCTGCAATTGCAGCAGCGCAGCCGCGAGATCACCCAACGTTTGATCGCCGCCGGACGCGGCACGCCACCGGATCTGGCCCGCGCCACCGCGCAGGTGGCGATGCTGCAAGCCGCCCTGCCGCCGCTGCGCGCGCGCCGCCAGGCAGCCGGCTATCAACTGGCCGCTTTACTCGGCAAAACGCCCGGCGAAGTGCCTGCCGGTGTCGACCGCTGCGCGCATGCGCCGGCCTTGCAGCAACCCATCCCGATTGGCGATGGCCGCAGCCTGCTCGCCCGTCGCCCGGACGTGCGCCAGGCCGAGCGGCGGCTGGCCGCGGCCACCGCGCGTATCGGCGTGGCCACCGCCGAGCTGTATCCGGATATCCGCCTGGGCGGTTCGATCGGCGCCACCGGCCTGCTGGCGGACTTCGGTGAGCCGGCCACGCATGCCTGGTCGTTCGGCCCGCTGATTTCCTGGACGCTGCCGTCCAGCGGTGCGCGTGCCCGCGTGCGCGCCACCGAAGCCGGCGCCGATGCCGCGCTGGCGCAGTTCGACAACACCGTGTTGCAGGCGCTGCGCGAGGTGCAGACCACACTCTCGCGCTACGCGCAGGATCTGGACCGCCTGCATCTGTTGGAACAGGCGCAGCAACAGGCCGAACTGGCGTCGGCGCAAAACCGCCGGCTGTATCAGGGCGGGCGCACCCCGTATCTGTCCAGCCTGGATGCCGAGCGCACCCTGGCAACTGCCGACATGACCCTGGCCACTGCGCAGGCGCAGGTGTCGCAGGATCAACTCCAGCTGTTTCTGGCGCTGGGCGGCGGTTGGAATACCGACGCCCGTAGCGACGCCACCGCTGCCACTGCCGCGCCATGAATGCACTGCTGCGCGATCGCCAAGCCTGGCTGTTTTCGGTCAAGACCTTTGCCGCCTCGATCGCCGCGCTGTACGTGGCGCTGGCCGGCAATCTGTCACGGCCGTACTGGGCGATGGCCACCGTCTATATCGTCTCGCAACCGCTGCTCGGCCCCACCCGCGCCAAGGGCGTGTACCGCGTGCTCGGTACCGTGCTGGCCGGCGCGGCCACCTTGGTGATGCTGCCGAATCTGGTCGAAACGCCGCTGCTGCTAAGCGCGGCGATGGCGTTGTGGTTGTCGGCCTGCCTGTTTCTGGCGCTGCTCAATCGCGGCCCGCGCGGCTATGCGTTTTTGCTGGCCGGCTACACCACCGCGTTTATCGGCTTTCCTGCGGTGACTGCGCCGGAAGGCATCTTCGACACCGTGGTGGCGCGCAGCGAAGAGATCGTATTGGGCACGGTGATGGCGGTGCTTTTTGCCTCGCTGGTGTTCCCCGCTTCGGTGCGGCCGATGGTCACCGCACGCATCGGCGGCTGGATGCAGGACGCTGCGCAATGGTGCCGGCAGGTGCTGCAGCGTGGCCCCTCGCACACGCCGCGCAACCGGCTGGCGGCAGACCTGGTGCAGTTCGAGGCCTTGATCGCCTTCGTCCGTCACGACGACCCGCGGCATGCCAGTGCGGCGCCGGCGATGGAGCAATTGCGCGCGCGCATGCTGATGCTGCTGCCGGTGCTGTCGTCGATCGCCGATCGGCTGGATGCATTGCGGCGCGATGGGTCTGCACAGCCGCCCGCACTCAAGGCGCTGCTGGACGACGTCGCCGGTTGGGTGGATCAGCGCGAGGACGCAGGCAGCGATGCCAATGTCGACGCGTTGCGCGCACGCATCGCCGCGCTGCGCCCGGTAGTCGATCAGGACATCGAGCATCTGCTGCTGGCCAGCTTGCTGCTGCGTCTGGAAGAATTGCTCAACCTTTGGCAAGACTGCCGCGCGCTGGAACAGACGTTGCTGCGGGGCACCGCGCTGCCGGCGGCAAGACAGCCTGCAACAGCCGAATCGATGGACGCTGCGCAAGGCGATGCCGGTGTGCGTTCGCGCCTGCGACCCTCGCTGCTGCAACGCCTCGGCATATCGCGGCCCCAGACCGCCGATGCAGGCGTCCCTGCCAGCAGCGCGCGCCACATCGACTTCGGCATGGCGGCGTTTTCCGCGCTCAGCGCTGGCTTTGCGCTGCTGGCGTACTGCGTGTTGTGGATCGGCATCGGTTGGGAGGGCGGTGGCAACGGCGCGATGATGGCTGCGGTCACAGCCGCGTTCTTTGCCGCGCAGGACGACCCCGCACCCAGCATGGTGTCGTTTCTGACCTGGGCGGTGGTTGCCAGTGTGGTCGCAGGCATTTACCTGTTCGGCATCTTCCCTGCGATCCACGACTTCCCGATGTTGGTGCTGCTGTTGGCGGCGGTGTTTCTGCCCATCGGCGCCTTGCTGCATCGGCCCAAGAGCATGTTGATCGCGCTTCCGCTGGTGGTGAATCTCACCGCCCTGCTCAGCCTGCAGAACACCTACAACGCCAACATCCAGAGCTTCGTCAACGCCGCCGTGGCGATGGTGCTGGGGATCGGATTCGCGGTGGTGCTCACAAAGGTGTTCCGCTCGGTCGGCGCCGAATGGAGCGCGCGTCGCCTGGTCCGCCAGGCGTGGCGCACGCTGGCCGATGCCGCCGATGGCCATGGCGCGCAGGACCGCCACCAGTTCGCCGCGCGTATGCTGGATCTGCTCGGCTTGCTCGCGCCCAGGTTGGCGTTGGCGCCGGAAGGCAGCGACCTGGCATCGATGGATATGCTCAGCGAAGTCCGCGTGGGCTTGAACATCCTGCAGCTGCGCAGCGCACGGCACGGCTTGCCGCCATCGAGCGTGGACGCGGTGGACACCATCCTGGCCGACGTCGCCGCGCACTACCGGCAACAGATCGCGCACAAGCGTCCGTTGCCTGCACCGGATGCCCTACGTGCGCGGCTGGATGCCTCGCTGGCGCGCGTGGGCAAGGTGCCGGCGGGAACGCATCGCGATGACGCGTTGCTGGGGTTGATCGGGCTGCGTTACAGCGTGTTTGCCGAGATGGCACAGAAGGACGCAAATGCCAGACACCAGAAGCCTGATTTAGCCCCTCTCCCTGCGGGGCGATAAGGCACTGCCTGTGCGCCACTGGCGCGCGTGCCTTGGAGCGCCCGCGCAGCTGGCGCGTGCCGGAGCGCGGGTTGGGGTTGGGGTGTCCCAATGCACGACCGCAATATCGATGCTTCACCTTGGCGACGCGTGGCGACGCGTTCACCATGGCTGGCATGCTAGTCGCCTGAGGCGCCCCTCATCCGCCCTTCGGGCACCTTCTCCCGAAGGGAGAAGGGAGCTAGCTATCAAGCTTGCGGTTGCATCAACACCTCAGCGTTTGCGCTGACGCATCGCCGCTTCGTCATCCAGCCAGTTGCTGCCCTTGTTGGTCAGGAAGAACATGTACACCACCAACGACACCGCAATCACCGCGGTTGCGTAGATCACAAACTCGCTCACGTGACCGGTCTTCAACGAGGCTTGATACAGCAACGGCGCGGTGCCACCAAACGCGGAGTTCGCCAGTGCATAGCCCAGGCCAACGCCCAGCGCGCGCACATGGGTGGGGAACAATTCCGCCTTCACCACCGCATTGATCGAGGTGTAGCCGGTCAGGATCACAAAGCCCACGGTGAGGATCGCAAACGCGGTCAACCAGTCGGTCTGCTTGGGTAGCTCGGTCACGAGGAACCAGGTGTACAGCACGCCGCCGATGCCGAAGAACACCAGCAAGGTCTTGCGCCCCACGATATCCGACAGCCAACCGCCCACCGGCTGCATCAGCATCAGCACCGTCAACGCAACCAGGTTGATGATGGTGCCGGCCATCACGTCGCCACCGGCGAACGCGGTCTGGATCATCTTCGGGCCGGTCACCGAATAGGTGTAGAACGCGATGGTGCCGCCTGCAGTGATCAAGAAGCACAGCAACAGCGGACGCCACTGATTGACGAACAGCTCGCGCATCGAGCCGGACGCCTTGGCCTTGCCGGTGCGCGAATCGGCGATGGATTCAGAGCTCAGCGATTCGTCCATGGTCTGACGCAGCCAGAACACCACCAGCGCACCGATACCGCCCAGGCCGAACGCCACACGCCAGCCCCATTCGGACACTTGCGAAGCATCGAAGAAGTGCAGCATCACCAGCAAGGTGGTCTGCGCCAGCACGTGCCCGCCCACCAGGGTGACGTAATGGAACGACGACAAGAACCCGCGTCGGCCTGGAATCGCCGCCTCGGACATGTAGGTCGCGCTGGTGCCGTATTCGCCACCGGTCGCAAAGCCCTGCACCAGGCGCGCCAGCAGCAGGATGATCGGCGCGGCAATACCGATGGTGGCCACCGTTGGCGTCACCGCGATCACGAACGAGCACAGCGCCATCATCGACACCGAGATCGTCAACGCCAACCGCCGGCCGTAGCGGTCGGCAAAGCGACCGAAGTACCACGCACCGATCGGCCGCATCAAAAAGGTCATCGCAAAGATCGCCCACACAAACATCGTGGCGTTCTTGTCTTCCTTGGAAAAGAACTGCGATTCGAAATAGGTGGCAAATACCGAGTAGACGTAGACGTCGTACCACTCGACCAGGTTGCCGGCCGATCCCTTGAGCGTATTGGACACCGAGCGGCGAAGGCTACCGGGTGCTGCGCCAGAACCGGCGGCGATCGGAGACGAGGGGGGTGCGCTCATGCGGTCAGAACCTCTTCGGTGGGGCAGCCTGGGAGTATAGGTGCGCACTTGTGTGACGCATGTAAGCATTTCGGCGCATATACACCCGCAGACCCGGCTGCCGCGCGCCCGCTTCAGCCCGCTTTGGGCGTTGGCGCCGCAAGCGATTTGCCGTACATCCCCGACCGGTCGAAACAGCACGCACGCCGCTTGCCGGAGGCGAGCATGTCGCAGGCAGTAGCAATGCGCTTGATCCGCGTGTCGGCCTTCTTGCCCGAAGTGACCCAGAAGATCCAGTCGCGCCGCGCCACTGCCGTGATGGCGTCCCAGGTGGCCCGCGCGTTTGGCTGCGCGGCCAACGCGGTATGCAGATCGTCCGGCAGCACCGGCTCGGGTTCTTCGGCAACCGGCGCGATGTCCAGCGCCACCGTCTCGCCAGCGGCAACCCCGGCAGCGCGCTGCAGCGCGCGATCCACCTTGAGCCAATGCCCACCCTGCCCGTCCGGCTGCAACGTCGCCTGCACTGGATGCCCGGCAAACGTGCCCGCAATGGTCACCATGCTGCGCGACGGCAGCTTGTTGCTTGCCGTCGCGGGCAGCTGCAGAAACAGCCATGTGGCATCGGCCGGCGCTGCCGGTTGCAGCAGCGCCGCCTTGAAGCGGATGGTGGCGGCTGGCTTGACCATGGCGCGGACGATAGCACTGCATGGGATCGCGTTCGCTGCCGCGCAGTGCGCGCGTTGCGGGCGCCTGTAGAGGCCGATCGCCCACACTGCGACGCAGATAGATGGCGGTGCAAGCTGTAGCTCGCGATCGATGCGTCTGCAGCTTCGTCGCAAAGCGGCGAGCACTTCATGACACGCAGCGACTGGCCAGAAGACGCGCGGACGCCGCACGAGAAACGGACGCACTGCATAACCGCCGCACCAGACGCACCTGCCCGGCGCTCAGGCAGCCGCCTCTATCCCCACCTGTAAACTCAAGCGTCCAGGGCACACGGATCGTCCAGCGCAATCACCATGAGCAAGCATCACACTGAGACCAGTAAATTCCTCAGCTACGTCTTGCGGCATGCACCGGAATCCATCGGGCTGGCGCTGGATCGCGACGGCTGGGCAGACATCGACGCGTTGATCGCGGCAGCCAATGTCCACGGCAAAGCGCTGGATGCGGAGCTGATCGGCGCGGTGGTCTCCAGCAGCGACAAGCAGCGCTTTGCGCTGTCTGCCGACGGCCTGCGCATCCGTGCAGTGCAGGGTCATTCGACGGCGAGCGTGGCGCTTGCGCACGTGGCAAAGACACCGCCGACGCTGCTATACCACGGCACAGCAACGCGGTTTCTCGACGCGATCCTGCGCGAAGGCCTGCGCCCGGGCCAACGCCACCATGTGCATCTGTCCGCCGATCCGCAGACCGCCATGCACGTGGGCGCCCGCTATGGCACGCCGGTCTTGCTGATCGTCCAGGCCGGGCAGATGCATGACCAGGGCCTGCGGTTTTTTGAAGCCGACAATGGCGTGTGGCTCATCGACGCGGTACCGGTGGCGTTTCTGACCCAGGCCACCTGACCCGCGCAGGCCGGCAACTGCCGCCACGCGCAGCGGCATGTGGCACGGCACCACGGCAGTGCCTCGCACCGCAGCGCACGCGCCTGCCTTCACAACCCCCATGCCGCGCGCCTTGGCAGAATGCCGGCCGCTTGTGGCCGCAGTGGCAGGGGAATCGGAGTTGGATGCATGACATGGATCATCGTGGCCACCGTCGTCATCACCTTGCTGGTGGGGCTGCTGCTGCTCAACTTCGCCACACCTGAGAAGAAGCTCGAGCATATTCCGAGCCATTGCTACGACGTTTCGGACCCGCAGTTCAAACGTGAGATGTCGGTGTTGCTGGGGCCGGCGATCCTGCCCGGCAACAAGATCGAGGTGCTACAGAACGGGCACGAGATCTTTCCGGCGATGCTGGCCGCCATCCGCGCAGCGCAGCACACCATCACCTTCGAAACCTATATCTACTGGTCGGGCGAGATCGGCCGCGAGTTCAGCGAGGCGCTGTCCGAGCGCGCGCGGGCCGGCGTCAAGGTGCGCGTGACCATCGATTGGGGCGGCAGTCTGAAGATGGACCCGTCGTTGGTCGAAGAGATGACCGATGCCGGCGTGGAAGTGCACCGTTACCGTCCCCTCACCTGGTACAACCTGCACCGCGTCAACAACCGCACCCATCGCAAATTACTGGTGATCGATGGCCGCATCGGCTTTACCGGCGGTGTGGGCGTGGCCGATCAATGGATGGGCGATGCGCAGGACCCGGAGCATTGGCGCGACTCGCATTACCGCATCGAAGGCCCGGTGGTGGCGCAGGTGCAGGCCGCCTTCAACGACAACTGGATCAAGACCACCGGCCGCGTGCTCAACGGCGCCGAGTACTACCCGCAGCTGGCGACAGCCGGCGACAGCGATGCGCAGCTGTTCGTGGCCTCGCCGGCCGGCGGCAGCGAGAGCATGCACCTGATGTATCTGATCGCCATTGCCGCAGCACGCACGTCCATCGATCTGGCCGCGGCGTACTTCGTGCCGGATGCGCTGATCACCCGCTCGCTGCTGGAGGCGCGCAGCCGTGGCGTCAAGATCCGCGTGTTGCTGCCGGGCAAACATATCGATGCGGTGTCGGTGCGGCTGGCGTCCAAGGCCAGCTGGGAGCCGCTGCTGCAGGCCGGCATCGAGATCCACGAGTACCGGCCCACCATGCTGCACACCAAACTGCTGATCATCGACACCTTGCTGGTGTCGGTGGGCTCGACCAACTTCGACATCCGCTCGTTCCGCCTCAACGACGAGGCCAGCCTGAATGTCTACGACGCCACGCTGGCCGCGCGCATGACCGAGGTCTTCGATCGCGACCTGCAACGCGCCGAGCAGTACACGCTGGAACGCTGGCGGGCGCGGCCGCTGCGGCAGAAGCTGGGCGAAAAACTGGTGTTCCCGTTCCGTTCGCAGGTGTGATGCGACGCCACTGACGCCGCGCACCGCACCCGCTCACACCACTGCGGAAGCCGCGGCCTGCAACTGCAGCTGGCGCAGGCGCCACCACACCCCACCCACATGCACCAGCGAATACAGCACCAGTGCGGCGGCAATGCCCAAGGTCAGCGGGCTGGCCTGCGACCCGGCAGCGGCCGCACCCTCGCTGAAAGCACCGGAACCCCAGCGCCAGGCCAACCGGCCCAACAGCACCAGCATCAACGCGCCGCCGATCCATGGATTGGGCGTGTACCAGCCGCGGCCGTCCACCCATTCGGCGTGCGTGTAACGCAGCGACACTGCGCCCAGCCCGATGCCGGCCGCCGTTCCCAGCGCAACGCCCAGCCGCACCTGCGGTAATCCGTAGACCGCAAACGCCAGTGCGGCGGCGGCGATGACCAGCACGACCGCACGCACCGCAGTGCCCACCGGCTTCCACTGCTGGCGACCGAAGCTGCGGCGGATGCGCCGGTAGTAAATGAAGGCGATGGCCGCCATCGACAGGTACGGGGTAAACGGTGCGATGGCAGCAGCGGGCATGACCAATCCTGTGTGGGTGAAGTGACGGCTGCAGGATGAAACCCGCCGGTACCGCGAACAAGGTGCCAAGTGTCACTTTCTGCGGCCGGCGGCATACCTCACGGCGGCCGGCTCCTGGGTGCGTCGCTCTCCCGATCGCCGGTGCCACCGCCTCCGGTGAACGCCGCACACGCGCACGCCAGCCATTGCCACACGCGGATCAAGGCCGCGGCGGTAGACTTGCCGGCAGTACTCCCCCACCGCAGTGCCATGTCCGCCATCAAGCACCACGCCCAGACGCTGATCGATACGCTGCCCGACACGGCAGACTGGCAGGACGTGGTGCGCGTCGTGGGGGCAGCCAGCTTCCAGGCCGCGGTGCTGGACGGGATTGCCGCAGCCGACCAGGGCGCCATCACCGCACCGGCCCAGGTCACCGCACTGTTCGCCAGATGGGGCGTTGATGTTGCGGCGTGACTGGACCGTCCCGGCCGCCAAGCAGCTCGCCCACGCCCAGGATCATTACCACGCGCTCAACCCGACCATTGCCGCGGCGATGGCGCGGCATGTGCTGGACGCCACCCGCACCCTGGCCGAGCAGCCCGGGCGTGGCCACGCCGGCCGCGTGCCCGGTACCCGCGAGTGGGTGGTCAAGCACACGCCCTACGTGCTGGTTTACCGCGTGCGCGACGACGCGCTGCAACTGCTGCACGTCCATCTGGACCCCAGCGACTGGCTGCCCCGCAGCGAACCGCTGATCGAACGCATCGAGCCGTGGATCGCCGCGCTGATCAGCGCGCTGCTGCATGTGCTGATGCTGCTGATCCTGCTGTCCGCCTCCACCCCCAGCATGACCCCGCCGCAAGGCTCGGCCAGCGGTGGCCGCACCAAGGTGGATTTTGTCGGCGACACCGATCAGCCGCAGCAACCCACGCCCTCCCCGACGCCCACACCGCCCTCGCAGACGCCTGCGCCGGTGCAGCCGCCGCCGGCCGCCTCACCGCTGCAATCCACGCTGGTCCAGAACGCCAAGAACCCGGTGCCGCCGCAGGGCAACACCCGCCGCGGCAGCCTGGCCGAGCAGCGCCGTGCACAACCGGTACAACGCCCCACCCCGCCGCAACCGCCGGCCGAACCGTCATCGCCGCCGCAGCGCCGCCCCGAAACCTGGACCGGCCGCCCACCGGGCATGCTCGACGAACCGGCCGATGCCGCCGAAGACGGCAGCGCCAACACGCCCACCATCAGCGAAGGCCGCCGCCGCGACCGCAGCAACGCCCAGCCCAGCATGGATATCGGCGGCTTCCAGGTCTATTACGACGTGCGCAGCGAAACCCAGCTGCGCGCGTGGAAGGAACAGGGCATGCAGGAGATCGCCATCATCCTGCCCGGCACCCAGCAACGCATGGTCTGCCCGCTGGATGTCGCGCTCAAACGCGGCTCCAGCAAATGCCGCCTGCTGCCACCGGATTCGCCGGAACTGAAGAACATCGGCGACGCCCGCGAGGTCATCAACATGATGGAGGTCTACCGCCAGGGCGAGCCAGTCTGGCGCGGGCCGGGGCCGTATCGGTAATGCGTGGATCTGTGTCTGCCGCACACGTCGGCAGGCAATTCCGCTGTGCTCCAGAAACGCTCACCAAAAACCGCGGCAGCGTTGCCCATCGCCAGCACACCGCAACCGAACGCGCCGACCATTTAGAGCGGCTAACACAACGTAGCGAGCAGTCGTCAGGTGGGTGTGGACGGCGCGGAGGAGCCGGAGTGTACGCGTGGTACATGTCGCACCGACCACCAGCCGCGCCCACCTGGCGGTGAGCACAGTCGGTTTGTTAGCCGCTCTTAGTCAGCGCGTTCGGCGGCAATTCGTACGTCGCACAGATCAGCGCCCCTGGTCTTTGCCCAGCTGGGTGCCCAGTTTTCCATTGAACAGCGCCGGATCGCTGGTGACCAGGCAGTTATAGGGCTTGTCGCTGTTGAGGACGAGTACCGATGACTTGGCGCTCTTGAAATTCAGCCCGGTCGAAAACAGCACATAGGTATTGGGCAACGCGCTCGGGCGAAACGCACCGAAGGCATACTCGCCAGACAACCCCAACGGGGACAGCGGCACCGTCAGCATCAGCGGCTGTGTCACGACGGGCGAGGGAAGCGACGACGAGGCGGTCATGATCAGGGACTGCGCATCGATGGAATATGTGGTGGTGACCACCATTCCCAGATACTTGGAACTCGGCGCCGCAACCTGCTTGCGACATGCGGCAATGTCTTCCGGCTTCTTGTCTTCCTGCCCGCTCTGCAGCGTGGCGAAGACATGGGTCAGTGTGACCTTGTCCGTCCCGGTGACTGGTGCTGCAACGGCAGCGTCCATGCACAATGCGGCCACGGCCAGTGTGAGGCCACCTGTCGCAAGCGCACAGCGATAGCTGGATTTACTTTTCATTTCGATCACTCCTTGGTGTGTGATGCAAGGCTTCGGCAGAGGCTGTTAGCGCTGCCGCCACTTGCCCCTTGAATGAATATTCGCAACGGCACCTGTGCATAACGCCAAGCGGCAGATGATCGATTGCGTTCGATGACCTCTTGCGTATGCGTGGGAAGCACCACATCTACCGCATCCAGCTGGCTGCGCCCCTGGCATGTCAATCTTTGGAGACCGGCACGCGGCAAACCCGGCAAATCGTCTCAACAATTTCGTTGCGTGATGCAGTTGGGAATTAGGAAGCAAACGCGGCGACTTACACTGTTCACTTCAGGCATCAGTCGAGACGAACGACTATATGGAGCATTTAGGGGTCTACCATTTCTAGTCGTGCTACCGAAGTTTGGCCACCTATTTGACGAGATATGGATTACAGGAATGTCCAATCCACACATTTGGATGCGCCAAGATTGCGCTCTTTCCAAGTTAACCCTAACGACCCAGCTCACCCATGCGTCAAAGGCCAAGAGCGTGTAGTACGCTAGCCTCATCCGTTTTTAAGGAGGGTTGATGTCCTAGACTACCTGGGGAAAGCCCAAGACCTCTCGGGCATTTTATTCTAGTGATTAGTTGCATCAGGAGTCGCCATGCCACGCATCATGTTAAACGGTTGGGCTGCAACGCTCGCACTTATCTGGCTTGCGCTCCCGCTTTCGTCCTGCGCCAATACAGATACCGCACGCACCGCTTCGACACAGGAAGACACGATGAAATCAGGAGCCAGCCCGATGCTTGACGAGATTTATGCATCCAAAAAGCCCGTCCGATTCGAACAGGTCGACGTAAGCAGCACCGTTGCCAAGTACATCCCTTTGGGGGCGACGAAGTTGGTGGTGCTGGAGACATTCGGCAAAGCTCCAACGTCAAAGATTGTTGAAGACACTGCAGACAAGGTGGTCATCAGGGACAACAGGGGGCAGGCAATGCTTGATCCAGATGCACGTTCCATCGTGATGACGTTTTCTTTGGATACCGCCGGCAAGGTGACACACATCGACGCCGTCCACATCAAGAATCAGTAAGCCAACGGAGAACGTCATGGACGAGAAGATCGAAGTTGGATACCGCAACATCGGGGCTGCGCTGGGTAAGGAATACCACCACAAATTCCTTCTCTACACCGATAAGGAAGGCAACCAGCACACCATCAGCGGCTGGACCGGCGATGAGCACCCTGGACTGCCGTATGGGCGGATGCACGTCGAGGCTAACCTGCCCTATGACCGGGCCAACCCCGATCATCCGGACAACCCGAATGCGGTTGGACAAAAGCAATACCGCGAAGAGATCGCACACGGTGCGGACTTGTCAGCAACGTGGGTAAGCATGGTCGCCAATGCCAAGAGCAAGGATGACAACTACCCCTACGATCCCCAGTTGCAAAACTCCAACACACTGGCCGATAGCGTGCTGCGGGATGTGCGACTTCCGGAACCGAAGAACGACGGCGTTTTCGGCCATTGGGCGCCTGCATCGGGACGACAGCTCGACGAATCGATCCAGCCCTCGGTGCCAGGACTAGGCAACTCGGGACGCACCTTCAGCGCAGGTGGAGCACCTCTCGATCCGCAGCAAGAAGCACGGCTGCGTGATGACCCATTGTTCAAGCAAGCCTTGGCCGGGCTCGATAAGCTCGGCCCGGATGCCGGCATCTATACCAATCAGCAAGACAAGGAACGCATTGCGGGTGCACTTGCGGTCCAGGCCAAGCTCAATCGCCCGCCTCTACCCGAGATCCAGGACGTCATTCCTAGTCAAACGAACGGCAATGTTTTCGCAACGTACAAGAATCCTGGGAACGACATGGATGTGTTGCGCACGCATGTGGACAAAGCCGAAGCCGTCAATCAGCCCTTGGCCGAGAATCTGCAGAAACTCGAAGTTGCAAATCAGCAGACCGTGCAGACATCTACGCAAGAGACATCACGCGCAGTGGAACAACCAAGTCATGGTGCGCTTGGAATGCGGTGAGCAGCAGCTGGAAATGCGATTGTATTGCGCTGCTCCCTTAGCTCACCGACGCAGCACGCTTACAGCCACGGTTCCAGGCTGCCTGGCGCGTCGGCGTTGCTCATTTGAGCTGCTTGGCGACCGGAGTCGGCAACTCTAGATGCCCCCAGTGCATTGGACTTCCTCAGGCGCAATTACTCCCGTCGCTCGCGCCGCCGGAGTAAGTTTCACGTTAGTCAGATCGGATACGGTGACTAGATCTCGCGATTGCAGCACGCGCCACGCTGCAAACTGGCTACAGTCCGCCCAGGGCCGCCCCGCCCACTCCATCCATCTGCGTCTCAAAGGATCCGCATGTCCCTGCATCGTCTTGCACCTCGCCTTGGGCTGGCCGTTGGCCTGCTGTGCGCCTGCGCCGCGCACGCCGCCGAGCCGGTGGCCGCGCATCGCCTGCTGCGCGTCACCCTGGGTGGCGCCACCGACCAGCCCGTCTCCGGGCGGCTGTTGGTGTTTGCCACCCTGGCCAAGGACGCGCAGGCGCAGGCCAAGGACGGCAAGGTGGAGGCGGTGGATACCAACCCGTTCCGTCCTAGCGCCACGACGGTGGCCGCGCAGGAGGTTGCCGGGCTTGCACCGGGGGCCAGCGTGCAGATCGACCTGGACAACATCGCCTACCCGAACGGGTTCTCTGCGCTGCCGGCCGGTGCCTATCTGTTCCAGGCCGTGCTGGACCCGGACCACAGCTATGGCTACAGCGGCCGCGATGGCGGCGACCTGCTGAGCGCGGTGACGCCGGTCACCCTGGGCAAAAGCGCGCTGCCCGCATTGACGCTGAGCACACAGCTACCCGTCTCCGACGACCCGTGGCAGGTCTCGCCACGCGCACCGCAGGCTGTGCGCGATGCCGTGCCCGAGGCCAAGCTGCACACCACCGATGCCTCGATGGTCAGCCCGTCGCTGAGTGCGTTCTGGGGCCGGCCGGTCTCGCTGCGCGCACGCGTGCTCACCCCACCCGGCTATGACGCCAAAGCCCGCACGCGCTACCCAACCGTGTATGTCACCCACGGCTTCGGCGGCAACTACAACCGCTTTGCCGGCAGCATCGCCGCCACCTGGAGCGCGATGGCGGCCAAGCAGATGCCGCCGATGATCTGGGTGTTCCTGGATCAGGCCACGCCCACCGGAACTCACGAGTTCGCCGACTCGGTCAACAACGGCCCCTGGGGCACCGCGCTGACCGAAGAGCTGATCCCGGCGCTGGAGCGCCAGTACAAGATGGATGGCAAGGCCAGCGGCCGGTTTTTGACCGGGCACTCCTCCGGCGGCTGGGCCACGCTGTGGCTGCAGACGCGCTACCCCAAACTGTTCGGCGGCACCTGGTCCACCTCGCCCGATCCCAGCGACTTCCGCGACTTCACCGGCCCGGATCTGTACGCGCCCAATGCCAACGTCTACCGGCGCCCCGACGGCAGCCAGTTCCCGCTGGTCCGCGATGGGGGCAAGGTGGTGGCCGAGCTGGAAACCTTCGCCAAGCTCGAACGCGTGCTCGGCCCGTACGGCGGCCAGCTCACCTCGTTCGAGTGGGTGTTCTCCCCGCGCGGTGCCGACGGCCGCCCGGTGCCGATGTTCGACCGCGACACCGGCAAGGTCGACCCGGCCGTAGCGGCCTACTGGCGCACGCATTACGACATCGCCGCCCGCGTGGCCGCGCAGTGGCCCACGCTCAAGCCGGACCTGGACGGCAAGATTCACCTGATTGTCGGCACCGCCGACACGTTCTACCTGGACGGCGCGGCGCATAAATTCCAGTCGGTGCTGGACGGCCTGGGCGCCAAGAGCGACTTCCGCTATCTGGAAGGCCGTAGCCACTTCGACCTGTACAAGGAAGGCGACGACGGCAACGCCCTGATGAAGAAGATCGCCGCGGAAATGTACGCAGTGGCGCGACCGAAGCAGTAACTGCGCCTCCGCACCGCCGGCGCCGCCGTGTGGCGTCCCGGCGGTGTGCGTGAGGGGTTTCGCGCGGCTAATTAACGCGATATCTGCGCCTGCGCTGCAATACCGCACGGCGCAGCAGCGCGCTCGTGCAACTGCATGCAGGGCTGCTGCATGCAGCAACGCAGCTGCGCATCGCGATGCAGTGCGCCAACGTGCTGCGCACGACGCGCAAGATGCCTGGCATTGACCACACCGCGCGCATCTTCGCTCTCGCCACTGAGAGCAGCTAAAAACACGTCGCGAGCAGTCGTCAGGTGGCTCTGGACGACGCGCCCATCACCGGTGTGCACGCGTGCACCGAGCACCGGCCACGCACGCCAGGCGGTGAGTACAGTCGGTTTCTCAGCTGCTTACGCCGAGCGCTTGGGCAGCTCCCACTCCATCTGCTGGCGCAATACCAGCAGCAACACCTTGAGGCTGCCGGAGCGGACCAATGCGGCGGGGGTCTGGCCATCCAGCGCATTCATCGGCTCGCGAAACCAGCGGATCAGCGCCTCGTTATTTCCACCGTGCAGTGCCCAGGCGTGGCACACGATCTCGCCCAGCGCCTCGATCCCGGCACCGCCCAGCAACTTGAGATGCTCCGGGCTGAATTTGAACAGCGACAGCACCAGCTCGGCGTCGGCGGCCTTGCCGTGATCGACCGCCATCTGCGCGCTATGCGCGGTGCTGTAGCTGGACGGCTGCGCGCGCAGGGCTTCGGCCCGGCGCATGCCAATGAGCAGTGAGTCAATCAGGTCGGCGCGTTCCACGGTGCAGTCCGGCAGTGTCTAGCGCGCACGCTAACGGTGCGGCTGACCGCGCTCAATCAGGAGTCTCCCGACAGCCGCTGCGTCAGTCAGCCGGCATTGCCATCGGCAGTCTTTAACAACCGCCTTGCTAGCATCTGGACGCGTTGCTGGTGGCGCCGGGTGACCCGGGCCGCCGTTTCTGGAGTGTCATCTCATGAGGAGTCGCCGATGAACTGGAAGTCCGCCGTTGCCCTGCTTGCCCTGTCCGCCACCGCCGTGCCGGCGCTGGCCCAATCCGACCGGCAAGTCGCCGAAGACATGATCACCCGCTCGGCCAATGTCTGCCCCGGCCACAGCACCGAGCGCACCAGCCCCACCGTCAAGGCCGTGCCCGTCGGCGCGCTGCGCGTGATGCTGGAGCGTGGCCTGGTGATGTGCCCCGACCGTCGCCTGGATGCCACCGCCCCGGCCGTGTTCTACGGGCGCCTGGGCGTGTTCGCCTGGAACCCGGAAGTACCCGCCGGCAAGACCGTGATCGTCAAGCAGATCGACACGATGACCCGCAAGGACGACTACCCGGTCGAAACGCTGGTGTGGGACGCCAAGGGCACCGCACTCAAGCAGCAGACCGTGCCGATGTTCGAGCCCAGGCCGGGTGCGGCGGTGTTGTACAAGGTGCGTTGAAGCCATCCGGCGCTACGCGCCGGAACCGTTTCAGCCGGCATCCCGAGCGATGCCGGCACCCGCCGGGGCCGCATGCACGCGCGCGCCCCGGCATCTGGTATCTGCACTACCGCTTGCTACCGCGCGCTAGCGATACCCGCACTGCGCAATCATCGCTAAGCCGCTGCGCGTGGATCTGGTCGACGACCACGCGCACCGCGCGTGCGGCATTGAAAATGTTCTCGCCCAGCACCGACAGACTGGTGGCATCCAATGACCTACCGCTGCACACCGCTACCATGTCGCTCTGCGCAGTGATCGTGCGCAGCAGCGTGTAGAACTGGTCGATTTGCGCGACGGTGACGCCGAAGGTGAAGTCCTCCTGCATCGGTCGGTTATTCGCTCGCACGGCATCTGGCCGCTTGGCGGTCTTGCGGTGTTTCAATGTCGTCATGGCACTCGCGCTCGACGTGTGCGGGTGGGATGCCCGCGAGCTCACGCTAGCGTGTTATCCCGGATATCTGAAAATCAGATAATGCGGGCATGTTTTAGCAGCGCGTGTCGGTGTAGTGCCATCGTTTCAAGCGGGATGTATTGGCCCGACTGTCGCGGTGAAGTGCCGCGGCTCCCCCGTAATCGGATCATCGAATGCCAGCGTCTGCGCGAACAGCTGCAACGGCCGTTCTGGATCATCTGGCCGCTGGTCTTCCAGATCGGGATAGAAGCGGTCATGCAGGATCGGTGCGCCCAGCGCGGCCATATGCACGCGTAACTGATGCTTGCGCCCGGTGACCGGCTCCAGCCGGTATGTCCACGTGGCGGCGCCACGTGCGACCACATCGATCACCGTCTCGCTATTCGGTTCGCCCACGCACTCGCGCATGCGAAAGAACGGCTCGCCCGGCTCAAGCCGGCTGCGATGCACATACGGAAACGTCAGTCCCGGCAGCGGCGGTGCCACCGCCAGATAGTGCTTGCGAATGCGTCGCTCGCGAAACAACGCCTGGTAGATCCCACGTGTCGCCGGGTTGGCCGAGAACAACACCAGCCCGGCAGTATCGCGGTCGATGCGGTGCAGCGGCACCAGCGCAGGGTTATCCAGGCGCTGCACCAACCGCGTCAATAGCGTCTGGCGCACGTACGCACCGGCCGGCACCACGGGCAGGAAATGCGGCTTGCAGGCAACGACCACGTGTGCGTCGGCATGCACCACCGTTTCCGTTGCCGTGATGATCGGCTCGTCCGCGACTTCGCGAAAATAATAGATCTCCGCGCCAAGCCGATACGGCGTGGCGACATCCAACGCCTGCTGCTGGTCATCCAGCAGGCGTCCACGCGCGAAGCGATCGCGCCACGTCTCAGCCGCCACGCCAGGAAAGCACGCACATAGCGCCTCCAACACCGTGTGCCACGGGCCGGACGGCAGCTGGAACTGGCTGGCAGGAATGCCATCGAGGGTCGGGCGGGGAGCGGACATGGCGACGGCGGCAGCGCACTCAAACAATTGAATGGGATCGTACCTTGCCGCACCGACTATCACTGCAACGTACCTGCCTCGCTGATCGAGGAATGCGATTCCCAAGCGATCTCCAAGCGGCGCGTTGGTGGACAACGCATCCCCTGCCGCCTGGCTTGCTGGCCTGCATGTGGCGCGCGCTCATCCCGACGCATGCATCAACACCATGCATGCGGCGCAGACCCGTGCCTGCGCCGCATGCCGCTACAGCAGCCCGGTTCCTACGTCTGCCAGCACTGCGGCTGGCACCTCCGACGTCGGCAGCAGCGCGTACGCATACGGCGGCTTCCAGCCTATCGCCGTGTTGAGTGTGCAGACCATGGGCACGCCGTTGACCTGCGAACCACGATCGACATACCTGCCGCCACCGATGTCCTGCACCACATCCTTGCAGCCACTGGCGCCGCCCACCAGGAAGGTGTTGTTCTCCGACAGAATCGCCGACTGGATCGCCACACCATGCGCATAGTTGAACGGATAGTCCGGATCGGCCTTGTCGCCCAGGTGGAGATTGTTGAACAGGTGGATCTGGCCGTAACGCCCACGCGGGCCGCGTGATGCCACCGCGTTGAACAGCGAATCGTGGATGGTGACCTTCAACTTGCCCACATCGCCACGGTCAGTCTTGTCGGTGGAGCCAATCAGCGTGTTCTTCTCGTGGTGATCGAAGAACGTGTGCGAGATGGTCACGTAGTTGGCGCCATTCTTGACGTCCAGCGCGCCATCGTGATGTTGCACATGACGGCCATTGGCGACTTCGTTGCGATCATCCAGCCGGCGTCCATCGGTGAACACCATGTGGTCGATCCATACATTACTGGCACCGTCGATGGTCAGGCCATCGAACTCTGAATTCCAGTTGCCCAGCTTGCCGTCGGTCGGGTCCCACAACGGCTCCGGGTCCCAGGGGTTTTCGATGTTGAGGTTGCGCAGGATGACATCGTTGCTCTTGACCAGCAGATAGCCTTCGATGATCCAGGCATCGGCTCCCACCCCGATCAGCGTAGTTTTGGCAGGAATCTCCAGGCGCGCGCGCTGCTTCATTTCGGCCTTGGTGGCATAGGCCACACCGCCACTGACGTCGATGACGCCTTGCACATAGATCAGGCGTCCGCCCGCACCGACCGATGCGCGCAACGCCGTCCTGAGCGCATCGGCATCGGCGACCACGAACGTATCTGCCAGCGCCGCTGCGCTGCCGCCACGTGTCCCACCATTTTGCGTTGCCCACCCGGTGCTGGCCACCTCACGTGCAGGATCGGCCAACGCCGCCATGCTCGCCACAGACAGGCACGCACCACAAACGGCGCGCAGCATCCCACTTCGCGCAAGAGTCTTGCTCGATTCGATCTTCATGTTGTCCCCATGACGCATGCAAGAGATTGCCTGCCGCACGCACGTCGCAAGACGAAGGCGGCAGGCATGCTGGCCATCGGCAACACCGCTGTTATTGCAGGGTGCCGCGATGGCGGGCGAAATCTAGCAAAACAGACTCAACCGCAAACGACTATTCACTTATAAATTGCGCGTGTGTTGCGTTTTGCTGCGCAGCGAACCCATCGCGGGTGATGGCATGCACACAAATCCACAATGCGCCGACGCATGTCACGCGAGCCATTGGGACAACGTTGAAGACATTGCGCAAAACGCACAGCGCCTGCATCGCAACGCGCGCTGGTTGGACGTGTACGGCGTCAAAAAAAGACACGTCGAAGACCGTCTGCTTACAACTTGCCGACGCTGGCTTTGGCCGTGGCGTCGACAGCCGCTTCATGCAATGGGATCGCGCTTTGCCGTACCGATTCTCTCTGCAGGATGTCTCTTTCTCCGATCGCGGAGGAAGAGGTTCGAGCCATACCCATACGATGCGTTGGCAGACAACGCTCACACCAAGATCGACTGCACCGGATTGGTCGCATCCCATACCTACACGCGCAAGAGCGCGGCCAGACGCACAAGCGAGCTCAAGCTTCTAGTGACAAATTTAGTGTTTCTTCGACCGCGTGCATCGCGCAGATCGTTGATGGGACGTTGTTCGCATCGGCAGGAGCGCTCTGCTGACAAAACACGTCTCAGCAGCTATGGTCGAACTTGGAACGGGGGTTCTTGCATGGGACGCAGAAAGAAACAGAGCGGGTTTGAAGCGTTGGCCGCATTGCCGTGGCCAGCCGCCTTCGTTGCGGGAATCGCCGCGTATCTCGCAGTGCGCTACGGCATCGGCTGGTGGTTCTCTCAGCACGGCGGGATGCTGTCGCAAGGCATCGCCCAGCAATCGAATGGCATGTTCGCGCCCTTGGCGTGGATGCTGCTCGGCATCTGCTGGCTCGCCGCGTTGTTCTCCTACCTCGGCACACGCAGCCGGCGACGCTTTCTGGAAACACGCACCACGCTGGAGAGCTTGGCGGCCGGCGGGTGGCGCCAGTTCGAACAACTGGTGGGCGAGGCCTTTCGCCGACAAGGCTATAGCGTCGAGGAAACCGGCCTGGGCGGCCCCGACGGCGGCATCGACCTGATCCTGCGCAAGGACGGCCGCCGCACATTGGTGCAATGCAAGCAATGGAAGCGCCAGCAGGTCGGCGTCAGCGTCGTGCGCGAAATGTTCGGCCTGCTTGCGCACCATCAGGCCCATGCGGTCAAGATCGTCTGTATCGGCACCTATACGAAGGATGCTGAGCGCTTTGCCGAAGGCAAGCCGATTGAATTGATTGGCGGCGAACAGTTGTTGGACATGATCCGAGCGGTGCAACAGCAAGCCACAGCGCAGCCGACGGCGACATCCGCGCGGATGGAGCCCGTCTTTGCTTCACCTGATTCCACTGCATCCGCGACTGTTGCCATCACAAGCTGCCCGCGCTGCGGCAGCGCGCTTGTACAAAGAAGGAACCGACGCACCAGCGAACACTTCCTAGGCTGCAGCCAGTTTCCGAAATGCAAAGGAACTGCATAAGTGAAGCTGACGCCGTTTTCCCGAAAGCGATTAACCAGTTTATAGCATCTCGATTATCACTGCAGAGGTTTAGCACAAGCACGTCTGCCTGCTCTACGAACAGCACTGCTCCGCGTAGCTGCCGGTCCGCCTCCGGCGTCCTCCCAAGACTCAGTCTCTAGAAGCTTTAGAGTCAAGGGCGCATAAAGACCTTATATTTTCCTTAGTAATCTCTTTTCCTTTTGCTGATGTCAAAACAGATATCCAATCCTCGTACATTTTGGTTTGATGGGAAATTGCTTCATCGAGAGTCGAGACAACCTTGTAATCCGCGCAAAGAATCATGAATCGATCTACAAAAGCATCTAAGTACTCATGTGAATTCTCGGCCAGTGCATCTATGTGAGGTGGAGCCGAACCATCGTGAACAATAAAGTTTCTAGCCCTATAAATTCGCTCAATCTGCCAATAAACTCTCTCCCGATGTCCATCCATAACAGCCATCAAACTCTCTGGCTTGGCTATTGTTCTTGAAATTTTAAAAACACGGTTCCTTAATAAAGGATATGCACTCACAAGGGTGTACAAAGAATCTCGTTCCGGCTCTAGATCGCCGCCAAGAAGCAGCAATGCCAGTTTGTGGTGCTGAGACCAGCCGGGAAGATCTACTTTTTTTAACAGCTTTGAAACAGCTCTTCTCTTCCAACGATATAAATCACCAGCAAGCCCAAATAACAGGCGATCAAAATAACCATGAACCAAGAATGGCATCAGACATTTTTTAACGCCACGAAGCTTTGAGTCAGAATCTCTTGAAACCAAAACTTCCATAGCAGTCCAGAGATTAACGATTTGTGCCTGGGGGCTTGCAGCTTCAAGCGCCGCACCATGTAGACGAACCACGCTAACGAACCTACTGACTGATTCCCTATCAGAGAAACTTAAATCACTGATTTTTGCTGCCATTTTTTCGGATGCACGTCTCGGGAAGTTATCTCGAGAGCGCTTGACACTAGTTGGCCTAGCTTGAACCACACAAGAAGATCCCCCATCTTCTTTAACAACAGATTCTGCTCGCCAACTTAGACGATTTTTGTGGTGAAACAGCGCAAACATGTCGGAGAGATGTTCTAGACGATGTTCTGCAAGATTTCGGGCACTAAAAATATCTCGTGCTTCGACGCCAGATACCTTGACCACTCTCTCATTTTCACTAAGAATCACTTCAGTGCCGTCATCTGCAACAAATATAGGGCCAGATGATTCAACCAGAACAAATGAAAATCTACTCATTACCGATGATAGATCATCCACAATTCTGCTAGCAAAAAATACAATCTCAAATTTAGAATTTGGGGCGTCAAATATTCTAAAAAATATAGCCAAATCGGCGGCGGACCTGTATTTTATCGTAGGCTCAAAAAATTCAGTTAGTACTTTTGATCTTAAAAATCGTCCAGAGAATCCCATTCGACTGACAGTAGAAACCCATTGCCTCAAGGAATCAATAATGAGAAATTTTTCAGTTGGTTTTACGCAGAGCCTAATTATCTCATGCTCTAAAGACTTGCGATAACGGCCTCGACCGAGGGCATTTTTCAATAATCCCAGCCGTACGGAAATAGCTTTTAAAGGCTCTTCCCTTAGGTATGAACAATAGTAATCAAATTGAAAGGAGAGCAAGCTTTTAGCTACAGAGTCGCTGTGCAGCCTATTACGAAGCTCGTCTAGTATCGGATAAAGGCGAGCGCGATCCATTGCACCGGCTTCTACTCTACCGATTACCGCCTCAGCTTCTATTGTTAGGGCCTGCAGGCCCACCACCCGAGGCTTATAGTTCGCGGCAGTGTATTCGTAAAGCATTTCGTCCAAGCACTGCGCGAGAAAGATGACCCCCTCTGCCCCCGTGTCTACTCCGAGTGTTTCCGTGTGCTTCACAGCCCCCCCTTATTTCGGCGTAATATCTATGTTACATTTAAAACTGCACTACATTTATAACATTAAGAAAGCATTTTTTGCCACAGTTTTCATTAAATAAGTCATATGTAGCGTGACGGGGCTGCGCACCTTGCTTTGAATATGCATCGGTTCAAGCTTTTCAACTGCTGGCACTAATCAAAAGAGCACCTATTCCGTTGAAGTGCTGTGGTCCACTGAGTGCCGACTTATGCCATAACAGATGACTTTGACCTCCAATACATCCCCCACCCGTCATCCTCGCCACAGCCTCAACTGGAGAACACACGATGATGAAGTGGATGGGTACCGCGCTGGCCGCGGCGTTGCTGGTGACCGGGTGCGCCAAGGTGGAGGGCGAGAAGTTCGTTGGCCACTGGGTCAACGTGCAGACGCAGGAAGAGACGATGGACATCGCGCGCAATGGCGAGACCTTCATGGTCCGCAGCACCACGCCGAAGTTCTTCAGCCGCAAGCCCAAGACCGAGAGCTACCCGGCCGTGTACAAGGACGGTGCGCTGCAGGTCACCAACGATGGCGAGACGGTGAACTTCGCCATTGATGAGACCAATGGCCACCTCAACACCGGTGGCGAGCAGTACCAGCGCGTGCCGGCCAAGTAAGGCCGTTGCCGCCAGCGCCCGCGTGCAGACGGTGACCGTCGCAAGCGGGCGTTTTGCGTTCTAGGGCTGCCGGCCGCTGCGGGAGCTGCCGGCGCCGCTCCTGGAAAATGCTGCGCCTGACACGCCGCTTGTCCCCCGGCCTCGCTCCCCCCTCCCATTCCAGGGCGCACAAGCCGTAAAGTGCGCAGGCACGCCAGGGTCATGGCGCTGCCCGACCGATCAATCCAGCAACTACGAGGGTGTCATGAGCAAGGGGATGGACCAGAAGAAGAGTCAGAAGAAAGAGCCGGCCAAGACGCTGAAAGAAAAGCGCGCGGCCAAGCAGGAAAAGAAGGGCAAGTAAGCCGCCCGGCCTGCCAGACGGCAAAACGGGGTCAGGTGGATCGCCTGACCTCGCGTTTTGAGAGAAGCGCTGTACAAGGGGCTTCAAGCACCGCCCAGGCGTAACGGGTGCGTAAGATGCTCACGGATGAAGCGATCCACCTCCGACAGCTTGGCGGGCAGCGGAGCGCACAGGTGGCTGCGGTAACTGAAGAACCGAAAGCCCGCGCGGTACAGCCGCTCGACCTTGATCCACTGCGCATGGTTGCGGGCCGGCGGCGCCTTGAAAGAGCGCCCTATCACGCACAGCGCTTGGCCGCAGCCAGGGCACGGGGCCACTTGGTCGCGCGGCGCAATCTTGAGACTTCTGCGGCACCCGAAGCAGGCGTGCGCCAGGCGTTAGGTGGCGCCGGTGACAGGCGGCTTCGCTCTCCGCGGCTGACGGGCACCAACTGCGTAACGCACTGCGGTGCGGTGGGCTTTGTCGGTGTAATTCATTGGCGGCCGCCCGTGCCTGCCGCATCGGGCTGACGCTGCACGACATACCAGGTACTGCCATCGCATGACGCGGTGCCGGCCTGATGCGTGGCGGGTAGTATCGCTGCGACCTCCCTAGGGAGAGCCTGCTGCCAATCCAGGTTGGGAAAGGTCGCGGGGAAGGTCGTGCCGTTCGGGTTGGCAGAGTGCGCGTAGATGCCGGTATCCATCGTGTCCGGACTGAGGTCCGCCCACAGTTGCACCGCTGCACCACGATGCGCCAGACGTGTCTCCAGGTAGCACAGCACACGCACTGCAACCGCATTGACCATCTGCCGATGCTCAGCAGAGGAGTGGCCGCGGCCATTCCAGTCCACATGCGTATGCCACAGATCGAACCAGCTTTCCGGATCCAAGCGGTCGACCGCTGCGCGCGCCTTGGCTTCTGCCCGCGCCCAGTAACGCTCCATCCGTTTGCGACGACGTCGGTCCATCGGTGTGGTCCTGTTTCGGGAGCGCAGTTTCCGTCAAAACAACGCACGGTGTAACCCGCGCTGGCATCCCCAAGCTCTGCAACCGGCCAACCAGGCAACTGGCTGCAGCATATACCCTAATGTGGGTGTATGGGATTTGAGAGTTCGTCATGAGCCGTTTGAGCATCGATCTGAGCGCCCAGCAGCACCAAAGTCTCAAGGCGTTGGCCGCTTTGCAGGGCAAGACCATCAAGCAATACGCGCTTGAACGTCTCTTTCCTGGTGACATAGACACCGACCAAGCATGGCAAGGATTGAAAACCCTTCTTGGGGGACGTGTCGAGGAAGGCCTTGCCGGCAAGGTATCCAGCAAGAGCATCAGCACGATCCTGGACGAAGAATTGACCGAGGGCGATCGCGATTGATGCACGGCTACGTCCTCACCGACGCAGCCGAAGGCGATCTGCGCGGGATCATCCGCTATACCTCGGCACGCTGGGGCCAGGCGCAGGTTCGCCGGTACATCGCAGACCTATCGAGGAGTGATCTCGATGATGTTGGGTGTAGCAGTCTTCAGAGAAGTCATATCGGCTGGGATGCTTTTGCTTTTTGATTCCGATTGCTCCCGATAAGGCACAAACGGATGGACCGCGACCGATTTATGGCTTTGGCTCGCGCTTTCTATTGGGGACCTGACGCTTCCGCACTTCCTGCACCGCCTCCGTTTCGTGCAAGTCCTCGTTGGTACCGTCCACCCGGTCTCCTGCATCAAGCTGCTGCAACACGCGATCGAAATCGCTTACGAATAGCTGGTCCTGCACGATGCGGTACTTTTCGAACTCGCTTTCCGCATGCGCTTTGGCGATCTCGGCGGTGACGCGTCCTGCGTCCTGCAACACCTGCCGGTCGGTCGCTTCGATGAAACGATTCAGGCGTGTTTCCCAATCCTGCATAGTCATCGGAATCTGCCGCAATGCCATGTCCTCGGCCAGGTCCAGATAGGCCGATACGAGGCGTTGCAACTGCGCCATCTCGCCGGTGGTCAGGTAGTTCTTGGCGACAGCCACATCGAACTTCTGGATCTTCCCTCGCGGTGCGTCGGTCCAGGTGGTCAGACCCATGTGTTGCTTGCCGGCATCGGCACGGTGGTAGACGACTTCCGCCGCGGTTTGCCCATGGATGGCCCAGTGCAGCTTGTTCTGCACTGTGGCGAAGAACCGTTGGGTTGCCTGCGCCGCCGCGTCGTAGTCGAGGGCGGTGGCGTAGATGTCGGTGATCTTCTGGTAGAACTTGCGCTCGGAGAGACGGATCTCGCGGATGCGCTGCAGCTGCTCTTCGAAATAGCGCTTGCCGAGCACCGTGCCGTCATTCTTCAGGCGCTCGTCGTCCATCGCGAAGCCCTTGATCGTAAAGGACTCGATGATGGTGGTGGCCCACTTGCGGAACTGCACCGCGCGCTCGGAATTGACCTTGTAGCCCACGGCAATGATGGTCGCGAGGTTGTAGTGCTTGGTGTCGTAACTCTTGCCGTCGGTCGCAGTTATTCGAAAATTTCGAATAACTGCATCTGGCTGCAACTCGTTGTCAGCGAACACCTTTTTTAGGTGGTAGTTGATTGTGTGGGTTTCGACATCGTAGAGCTGCGCCAGCATCTTCTGCGTCAGCCAGACGTTTTCGTCGGCGTACGCCGCCTGCACGCCGTCCTCGCCGGCGGCGGCCACGAAGGTCAGGTATTCGGCCGCCGACGAGCGGACGAGCGAGATTTCATGCTTTTCCGCCATTGATGCCTCCCATGCTGGCGATACCGCACAACCAGGTTTTCTTCGTCCACGATGCTATCCGGGCATGCCCGGTGATAGTAATAGGCGAACGTGCCGCGTTGCCGTAGGTCATCCTGTCATCGCGCCGGCTTGCGTCCATCAGAACAACGATCCCTGCACGGGCGACGCGGTGGATGGTTCTGTTGCTGGCTTGGCGGGTGCCGCCTGCTGCTGCGCACCCAACCGCCACGCCAGTCCCGAAATGCGCGCGGCGTGCCGGGCGAGCGCAGTGCGGATGACCGCTTCGCTGCCGGCCAGGTGCAGGGCGCGGCGGGCGCGGGTGATGCCGGTGTAGAGCAGTTCGCGACTGAGCACGCGGGCGTCGCGGGTGGGGAGTTGCAGCCAGACGTCGTCGGATTCGCTGCCCTGGGCCTTGTGCACGGTCATGGCGAAGGCGCTTTCGTGGGCGGGCAAGGCGGCGGGGTGGAAGCCGCGCACCTGGCCGTCGCCGTCGCCTTCGAACCAGGCGACCAAGGGGGCTTGGGCACGTCGGTCGGCGGCGGGGTCGGCGCGGGTTGCGGTGCCGCTGGTGTGGCTTGGGCCGGAAAACGGCACTGCGTCGTTGCGCGCTGTAACGGTGCTCGCATCGCTGCGCTCTGAGGTGGCGCTTGTGCTGTCGCGCCCCGAGAAGGGATTTGCGTCGCTTTGCCCCGAAGAGGGACTCGCGTCGCTGCGCAAACAGATGCCGACGTCGCCGTTGAACAGGCCGTGGCGGTAGCTGTTTTCGGTGATCAGCAGCAGGCGGCCCTGGAACCAGGGCGAGGCGCCGCCGAGTCTGCGCGCGCCGGAGCCGGTGTCGGCGAGCAGTTGTTCGATGCGGGCGTTGAGGCCGCGCGCGCCTTGCGGGCCGGCGCGCACGGCGGTGAGCAGGCGCAGGCGGCTGGCCGCGCGCAGGGCGGCGGCGGGGTCTTGCGCATCGGCCAGCGCGCGCCAGTGGGCCAGCAGTGCGTCGCGGCCGAGGGTGAGCGGGTCGTCGCCGTCTTCGTGGAAGTGCACGCCGGCCAGCTCACCGCTGCGCAGCAGGGCCAGCGCGGTGTCGGCGTCGCCGGCGCGGATGGCGTCGGCCAGTGGGGCGAGTGCGAAGTTTTCTGCTTGCCGATAGCCGCGTAGCAGGTGCACGCGGTGGCCGGCCAGGCCGCTGCTGTGGGTGTGGCTGATGGTGTGGCTAACGGTCTGGATGCTGGCAGGCGTACTGCCAGTGGGCGCGCTGCCGAGCAGCGGTTGCAGCGCGTCGGCGTCGTGCGGTTGCAGGGCATCGCTGGGGCCGGCGGCCTGCAGGATGGCGGCGAGCACGTCGCCGGCTTCCACCGAAGGCAGCTGGTCGGCGTCGCCGAGCAGGATCAGCTGGGTGCCATCGGCCACGGCTTCGACCAGCTTGCACATCAGCGGCAGGTCGACCATGGAAGCTTCGTCGACGACGATCAGGTCGAACGGCAGCGGGTTGTCTGCGTTATGGCGGAAGTTTGGCGAATCCGGGATGACGCCGAGCAGGCGATGCAGGGTGCTGGCGCCGGTGGGGAGGAGGGATTCCCAGGGCAGTGGCGGGCCCTCACCCGCCCTTCGGGCACCCTCTCCCGCAAGCGGGAGAGGGGAAACATCAGGGCTTGCTGCTTCCGCTTGCGGGCGAGGGGAAACATAAGGGCTTGCTGCCTCCGCTTGCGGGTGAGGGGAAACATGCAGGTCTGCTGTCTCTGTCGCTTGCGGGAGAGGTGAAGCACCGAGGTTTGCTGCCTCTGTCGCTGGATGCAGATGAGACGTGGCGGAGTTCGGCGATTGTGTCGTTGGCCTGGGCGTGGCTGCGTTGGGATGGGGCGGCAGCTGGATGCCGGCGGCGATGGCGCGGGCGACGGCGGCGCGCAGGCTTTCGGCCATGCGCTCGGCGGCGCGGCCGGTGGGCGCGGCCAGGGCGATGCGTGGCGGCGGGTGGCCGGCGGCATGGGCCTGGGCGATGCGCAGCAGCAGCAAGCGGGCGATGGTGGTGGTTTTGCCGGTGCCGGGGCCGCCGGTGATCAGCAGCAGCGCGCGACGCAGGGCCAGCGCGGCGGCTTGGGCCTGGCGGTCAGGGGAGTGGGACGGGGCCGGTGGCTTCGTGCCGTCTTGGTGGTGGGATGGCGCGGGCAGGCCCGACCCCTCACCCGCGCTTCGGGCACCCTCTCCCGGGGGGAAAGGGGTTGGGTCCACGGGCTGAGCGGTTGGGGTCGCGTTTGGGAACAGCTGTGCGAACAACGGCGCCAGCGCGTTGGCGTCGAACGCCGGCATGGGCTGGGCGGCGATGCGCTGCAGGCCCAGGGCCAGCCGGCGTTCGTACTCGCGGTAGCGGCGCAGGTAGAGCAGGCCGTGTTCGAGGACCAGCGGGCAGTCGGCGGCGGCCGGGTCGTCGGGGTTCGGTTGGTCAACCCAGCGCGAGGCGGCCAGGGTGCGTTGCCAGTCGGTAGGGTCCGGGAATGCGGGCGATGGGCCGTCGCGCTGGTCCAGCAGCATGGCGGCGCGCGCCGGGTCCAGCCCGGCATGGCCGCTGGTGACTGCCAGCGACGCGAGGGCGGCGCCGGCCAGTACCTGTGGGTCGGTGTCTGGGGCCAGGCGTTGCAGGCTTTGGGCGAAGGCCAGATCCAGCGTGCGCAAGGCGCCGCTCTGGCTGAGGGCGGTCAGGAGGGTTGGGTGGCTCATAAGGTGGATGCCTGACTCGCGGACGTAGCGTCACTCCAACCCCCGCTCCGCGCCCCATTCCACGCCAGCGGCGCGGGCGCTCCAGGGCACGCGCGCCAGCGACGCGCAACCAGTGCCTTATTGCCCCGGGGGGAGAGGGGCTTCGATGGTCCGCTGGCGCAGGATGCGGTTCGACGGGTCATGGGGTAGGCGTCTCGCGCGATGGCCTGCGATTAGATTCACTTGGGCTCTGCGCCCAGGCCCACGCTTGTGGGGCGGGCGCTCCAGGGAACGCGCGCCAGTGGCGCGCAACCAGTGCCTTATCGCCCCGGGGGGAGAGGGGCTTTGGTGTGTTGGCAGCAAGAGGCTGTGTGCTAGTGGGCATTGGGCGTGCCTGCGTTGCTGGAGGTCGGCTCCAGGGCGCTGCCGGCGAACAGCGCGTCCAGGGCGTCGACCAGGGCCGGGTCGAAGCGCCAGGCGTGGATGCCGGGGGCGGGCGGGCCTGGCACGGCAGCGCTGGCGGAGCCGGGGTCGGCTGCGTTGCGGGTAGCGTCCAGGCCGCGGCAGAACAGGTAACGCACGCCGCCGAAGTCGCGGGTGTAGTCGTAGCCGCCGCCGTCGGCGGCATCGCCCAGGCGGAAGCGCAGCCAGCGGTGCAGGGCCACGGTGTAGATCAGCGCCTGCAGCTCGTACTCGCTGTGCGCCATGGCGCGGGCCAGGGCGTCGGCGTCGTAGCTGGGCAGGCGGTTGGATTTGTAGTCGAGCACGTACCAGCGGCCGTCGACGGTGTAGGTGAGATCGATCAGGCCGGTCATCAGGCCTTCCAGGCGGTGGCGCGCGCCGAACGCCTGGCGGTCGCCGACCACACCAAACCGATGCAGCAACGCCAGCAGCGCATCGACGCGGGTGGGCCGCATGGCGAAGTGGAATTCCATTTCGTTGCGGCGCTGCGGCTCGGGCACGCCGGCCAGGGCGGTGCCTTCGGGCAATACCACGGTGAGGGTGTGGCCGATCAGGGCGGTTAGCACGCGCAGGCCGTCGTCGAGGTCGTCCTGGGCATAGCCGCCGCGTTGCAGGGCCTCAACGATCGGCGCAGCCTGGCCCTCGGGCGCACGTTGGCCGGGCTGCCACGCGTGCCAGGCGGCAAAGTCGCAGCGCTCGAACACATCGTGCATCACCACGCCGAAGCGGTTGCCGGCAAAACGCGGGTCGAACGGTTCGGCCTCGGTGACTGCGGCAACCGCCACCGCCTCGCTGCCGGACGGTTCGTCGCTGCCGCCACTGCCGACTACGGTGGCGCTGGCCATCGGGTCGATGGCGGCGCCGGCGTCGGCGTTAGCCAGCTGGGTGAAGCTGTAGACCCACCATTCCGGCGCGATGTGCCGCTGCGGACTGCGCGCCGGCGGCACCTGCGCTTCGAGCGGCGGCGGCAGGCGCGGCAAGTTGGCTGGCGGGGTGCTGGTGTCCACCACCACCGCGCCCTCGCCTGCCGCGCCCTGCAACGCATCGAGCGCGCGCAGCATGCCCGACAAAGCAGTGCGTTCGTGCTGATGGAAGCTGCCGCTGGCGATCCACAGCGCATGCTCGGCGCGGGTCAGGCCGACGTAGAGCAGGCGTGCGTCTTCGGCACGTTGTTCCTGCTTCCAGGCGGCTTCGGCGGCGCTCCAGGTCGGGTCGTCTTTCTCACGGCTCCATTTGGACACGTTCCAATGCAGCTGACGGCCGCTGTCCGGCGCATGCACCACGCAATGGCGGCCAGCGCCCTTGTCGCTGCGGCCGATGCCGATGTACGGCAGAAACACCAGCGGATACTCCAGGCCCTTGCTCTTGTGCAGGGTGACGATCTGCACGCGGCGCGCGTCCGATTCCAGCCGCAGTTGCTGGGCTTCGTCGTTGTCGTCGGCATTGGCGATGCGGCGTGCCAGCCAGTCGACCAAACCATGCGGGCCGAGTGCGCGCACGTCGGCTTCCTGCAGCAGTTCGGCCAGTTGCAGGTAATTGGTGAGGCGGCGTTCGCCATCGACCAACGCGAGCAGGCGTTGCCCGTGCGTGGCGCCCAACTCGCCGATCAAGGCCAGCGGGCCGCCGCGCTGCCAGCGCTCGCGCCAGTCCAGTGCATGTTGCTGCCAGCGGCGATGGCGTTCGCCATCGCGTTCGAGTGCGGCAATGGCGATGGCGTCTTCGCCGATCAACACCGTGGCCAGCGCAGCGCGCAGGCGGCTGTCGTCGCCGGGGTCGAGCAAGGCCTGCAGCAGGGCCAGCAGTTCCAATGCTTCGTCGGTGGCGAACAGGCTCTGCTTGCCGGCGGCGACCGCCGGAATGCCCATCGCGCCCAGCGCTTGCTGGATGCGCGTGGCCTCGCCGTGGCTACGCACCAACACGGCGATATCGCCGGCCTGCACCGGGTTGCCGTTGATGGTGGCGGTGCCGTCGCGGCCACCGGCCAGCCAGCCGCGGATGGCGGCCACGCAGGCGGCGGTGGCCAGCTCGCGCGCGCGACCGGCGCTCCAGGGTTTGGGCTTTCCTGCGTGCTTGGTTTTTGCCGCTGTCGCGGCGGGAGGCGGCGGCGGTTCGGGCGCGCGCCACAGCGTCAGCGCCGGGGCGGTGGCGCCATCGCGCTGCAAATCGGCATCGCTGCGCTTGGTGCCGGCCTGTACCGGATGGAAGGCGATACCGTCGGTGAGGAAGGCCTCGGTGTAGCCGGCCTGCGCGTACAGCGCATCGATCGCGGCCAGCACGCCAGGGCGTGAGCGGAAATTGTGGCTCAGCGGTGGCGCCAGTTCGGCGGTGATTGCGGCGGCCAGATAGGTGCGCACATCGCCACCACGGAAACCGTAGATGGCCTGCTTGGGGTCGCCGATCAAAAACAGCGCCGGCTCCAGACCGGCCGCACGTGCGAGCGGGCCTTCGCCGAACACGGTGGAAAAGATCGACCACTGACGGTCGTCGGTGTCCTGGAATTCGTCCACCAGCGCGATGGCGTATTGCGCGCGCAGGCGTTGCACCAGGGCATCGGCTTGCGGGCCTTGCAGCGCGTGCGCCACGCCATCGACCAGATCGTCGTAGGTCTGCACGCGGCGCTGGCGCTTGAGCAGCGCGAGCCGTGCGATGGCATCGCCGCGCAGCGCGTGCAGCAGACGGATGCGGCGGCGTGTGCGCCATTCTTCGACACGTGCCAGCGCCGTGAGATAGCCATCGATTTCGTGGCTCATCGGCGAGGCCGGTGTGCGATCGACGAACTTCTTGTTGGTGCCCGTTGCCAGTTCGGCCGCGGTCAACTTGAGCAGCTTGGGATGCGGGGCGCTGTCGTGCGTTGGCACGGCGGCGAAGCTGTCGAACCAGTGCCACAGCGCGGTGAGCCACTCCGGTTTGTAACTGACCTTGCTCAAGATGCCGCCATCGATGGCGGACATGATGGATTCGAAAAATGCCGTGCCATGCGCGTGGAATGCGCTTGCCAGCGCGTGGCTTGCATCGTGCACGGCCTGCAGCAATGCGGCGGCATCGTCGCTGCCGGCATCGGACGCTGCCGGCAGGATCGCCGCGTGCCGCACCAACGCGCGCAGATCGGTGGCCAGCGCAGGCGGGCCGCCCGACCACAGCGCGATCAAGTCTTCGGCCATCACCGCATCGGCCGCACGTTGGCGCCACAGATCGGCGGCCACTTCGCCCAGCAGTTCGCGATCGTTGGCGAGTAGTTGCGGCGCGGCGAAGGCCTGGCCGCTTTCCAGCGCATGTTCGCGCAGCACGCGCGCGCAGAAGCCGTGAATAGTGAACACGGCGGCCAGATCGATTTCTTCCACCGCCTGCTGCAATCGGCGACGCAACGCGGCCGGGGTTTCATCACCGGTGGCCAGATGCGCGGTGAGGATGGCGCGGGTGAGCAGGACGTCGGGCGCTTCCTGTAGGAGCGGCCTTGGCCGCGACGGGACGTCGGCGAGGTCGGTCGCGGCCGACGCCGCTCCTATAGACGCTGATGGAGCGTTGGATGCCTGCGTTGCAGCTGGTTTGGTCGCGGCCAGGTCCGCTTCTACGACGGCGTCGGTTACGAGGGACGCGGCCAGCACCAGGCGTTCGCGGATGCGGCGGCGCAATTCCTGCGTGGCCGCTTCGGTAAAGGTCACCGCCAGGATCTGGCCGATGCGCAAGCCGCGTTCGACCACCAACCGGGTGAACAACGTGGCCAGGGTGAAGGTCTTGCCGGTACCGGCGCTGGCCTCGATCAGGCGCACGCCGTGCAGCGGCAACTGCAGATACGGGTCGCTCACAGGCGCGCTCATTCGGCGTCGTCCTGGGCGCCGTGCCAATGCCGCCAACTGTCGATCAGACGCTCCGGGTCGAGCGTGGTGTCGGTGTTGCCGCGTTCGAGCAAGTCGTACACGCGATGGCTGGTGGTGGCGAAGTCGGCAAAGCGCTGCGCATCGGCGAACGGGTCGCGGCCGCGATTGACCAAGCGTAATTCCGGGCTGTGCGACTCGCTCCAACCGAAGCTGGCCTGCCATTGCCCGGCGGCGTCCTTGATGGCCTTGTCCAGATCGTCGCTGCGTGCGGCCTGGTGGTATTTCCAACTGCTGTACGGCGCAAATGCCAGCGGCATTTGCAGGCCGTGGCGATACAGCTGCAATAGCTCGCCCAAGGCGTGTTGCGCCTGCGTCTGCGAGAGCGGTTCGGCATCGATGGGATACGGGCCCAGGCCGTCGTCCTGCTCGAAGAAACGCACATACGGCACGCGCTCGCCGGCGGCGCGCAGCAGCAACCATTCCAGGCCGTGGCGAATCGCGCTGCGGCCACTGAGCGCGCCAACCTGCACGCGCCCCACGCCATCGGCATACCAGCCGGGCACGCGGCCGTGGACGTCGATATCGCCTATCTGCACCTGCAAGCGGCGCGACTGCGCCGGCGCATCGCCACGCCATTGCCGAAACGCGTCGGCATACGGGCGCAGCTGCGCCACACGCTCGTCGAGTTGACGGCGGCCGAGCGGGCCCGATGGCAGCAACGCGCGGGCGCGCAGCCGCTCGTACAACCCGTCCACTTCACCCGCCAACGCCGCTTCGAACACCTGCTGCTGCAAGCCGTATTGATCCAGCCCGCGCGTGGGCGCGAGCAGCGGTTCCAGATCGCTGTCTTCGCTGGCCGGGTCGGGCAAGCGCATGCCCAAGCGATGACGCAAAAACTGCCCGGCCGGGTCGCCGAACAAGCGGCGCAGATCGTCGATGGACACGCTGGTGGGCAAGGCGATGTGATCGGCCGGCAGCGCACCGGCCACCCACGGCGCCAGCGGCTGGCGCTGGCCGGTGAGGCTGTCCACGGCCGGGCGCCATTGCCGGCGATAACTGAAACGCCGCGGGTCTGCGCCGTCATCGCCCAGCGCACCGAATGCGGCGGCGGCAAACGGCTGCAACGGGTGATGCACCACCAGCGTGTCGATCGCCGTTGGGTCGGCGTGGTACTGCGCCGCACTCGCCAACAATTCGCTGACCAGCACCGACGGCTCGCGCACGCTGCCATCGCGCGCATCGGCGCCGAGATAGCTCAGATAGAACACATCCTGCGCAGAGGCGAACAACTGCAGAAACAAAAAGCGGTCGTCTTCGCGGGTGGAACGGTCGCCATGCCGGCGACGCTCGGTGCCCAATTCTGCGGTGAGCCGATTGAGCCCGGCGGCCGGGTCGCGGCGCGGGAAATCGCCATCGTTCATGCCGAGCAGACAGATTGCGCGGAACGGCAGCAAGCGCATCGGCACCATGCGGCCGAAACTGATGCCGCCGGTCAGCAGCGGCGCACGCGTGTCCGACTCGCCCAGTATCGCTTCAAAATGCGCACGCACCACCTCGGCCGGCACCTTGCCGGCGTAGTGCGCGCGCTGCGCATCGCGGGCGAATTGATCGATCAGGCTGCGCAACCGATCCAGCGCGCGCTGCGCACGCGGGGCCGATGGCGCGGTGGGAATCAACGCATCCAGCAGTTCGAGCAAACGCTCGCGCCAGTCGACAGGCGGCATCGGCTCGGCCAGCAGGGACTGATGGCGTTCGAGCACGCGCAGCAACCGCATCAGCGTGTCGAGTGCGGTCAGTGCGCTGCCTTCCAGCTGCGGCCACGGCGCCACGCCATCGATGTCGTCGTCGGCGCCGCTGGCATGGCCGAGCAGCAGCCTGTCCAGCGCAAAACGCCAGGTGTAAGCGTCATCGCCGGGCGCCTGATGCTGACGCCGATGCAGCGCATCCAGCCCCCAGCGCGCGCCGGCCGCGTGCAGCCAGGTGCGCAGGCGTTCCAGCCCGGCGGCGTCCAGTCCGGCGGCCTCGGCGATCGGCGCGCTGGCCAGCAGGTCGAGAATTTCATGCAAGCCAAAGCGTGCGATCGGCAGTTTGAGCAAGGTCAAAAACACCTCGGCCAGCGGCTCGCTCGCCAACGGGCTGGCGTCGGCCAAGGCGTACGGCAATGCATCGTCGCTGCCATGGCTGCCGAACACCGCCTCCAGATACGGTACATACGGGTCGATGTTGGGCGACAACACCGCAATCTCGCGTGGCTGCAAGGGCGGGTCGAAGCGCGGGTCGTCGAGTAAGGCGCGTAACTGGTCGTGCAGCACCTGCAACTCGCGCAAGCGCGTGTGGCAGGCATGCACCTGCAGGCTGGGGTCGTGCAGATTCACCGCCGGCAATGCCGCAGGCACGGCGGGTGCGCGACGATGAAACAGATCGCTCTGCATACGCCGCAGCAGGCTGTCGCCCACGCCGCCATCGGCAAGTGCGCGACGGCCGGTGTCGAGCGGGTCGGCGTAGGCGGCGATCTCGGCCAGTGGATGCACCACCTCGTAATCGCCCACCAGCGCCATGAAATCGCGCCCGGCCGCGCCCCACGCCTGCAGCAACGGGTTTTCCTGCACTTGATCGACGAATAGCTGCACTGCGCCGTCTTCGCGGCGGCGCTGCCACAGCGTCTGCAGATCGCCCCAATAGCCTTGCGTGGGCGTGGGCAGATAGAAATGCAGCGTGCCCACGCGCGCTTGCGTGGCCAGCACGCGCAGCACGTCGGGCGAGATATTGAGGATGGCGAAGGCGAACAGGCGCGTCGGCAAGCCCTGCGGCAACGGCCCATCGGCGCGCGCGTAACGGTCCAGATACTGGCCGATGCGACGCGCGCGGTATTGCCGCCCGGTTGCGATGCTGCGCCACAGCCGTGCCTGCGGGTCGTCCGGATCGGCGCCGCCCTCCCAGCGCAGCAGCCAGTCGCGTCGCCATGCCTGGTACTTCTCGAATACGTTGCCCAACTCGCCGGCCAACGCCCATGGCTTGAGCGCATCGCCATCGGCCAGATAGCCGGCCAGCGGCGCCAATGCGGCGTCGCTGCCCAGATCCGATTGCAACGTCGCGTACAGGCGCCACTGCGTGGTCGCCATGTCCAGGTCATCGTCGGCCGGGCCGAGATTGCGCTCCAGCGCGCGCGCCACGAATTCGCCCGGGGTGAGAAATTCCAGATTGGCCGCCACGCCATGCTCGGCGGCCAGCGTGGACTGCAGCCAACGCCGCATCGCCACCTGCGGGATCAGCACCACCTCCGGCTGCAATACCGGCTGCCCGGGCACTGACCGACGTAGCTCCTGCGCGAGCAAGGCAGCCAGGGTATCCAGCGCATTGGAAGGATAGAGACGAAAATCGGGCGCGGAGGTGGCGTGCATGCGTGCGGCATTGTGCCGGATGGCGAGGGAATGCGCTGTCGACCTGCCCGATGCGCGCCAGTCGATGTGCGTGCACGTGCTGCGCCGAGGCGTGGTGTCCGCAACATGGCAATAGCGGTCAGGCGAGCACGGCCAGTGACAGGGATCGGTGTCGCCATCGGTTGCTGCCGTGCAGCCTACGCAGCGTCATGCGAACCATGCTGCGCACGACGTGTCGCCTGCTCTGTGCATGTGTAAGCCAACAGCAAGCGACAAGTACCTCGCTCGATGCCTGTGCCGGCGCAGGCCGATGCGCCTGCACGTGCTGCGCAGAGGCGCGACATCCGCAACATGGCAACTGCGCTCAGGCGAGCGCGGCCCGTGGCAGGGATCGGTGTCGCCATCGCTTGCGGCCGTGCAGCCTACGCAGCGTCATGCGAGCCATGCTGCGCGCGACGTGTCGCCTGCCCTGTGCATGTAAGCCAACCGCAACCGACACGCACCTCGGAGCGCCCTACCTGCCACTCCTGCACGCGCCACAAACGCGATGGGCCGAGCAGTGCCCGGCCCATCGCATTGCCTCTACTGCGGCGCGCGTGGCGCGATCAGTATTTCTTTTCCAGATTGATCATCCAGGTCTGGTCGTTGCCGCTGTCGCCGTCGGTGATGCCGCGGTATTCCAGCCGCGTGGACAGGCCTTGTTCGGTCAGCAACGCCGCGCCGATGCCCACCATCAAGCGGTTGCGATCGAACGCGCTCTGGCCGGTGCGATAGAACGGCCCGCCAGACAGATCGGCATAGCTCAGGGTGGCATCGCCACGGCCCTGGAAGTCGCGCTGATATTCCACCCGCAGCTGCGGAGTCAGGCGGCCCCAGCTCACTTCGCGGCGCCATTCCAGACGCAGGCCCAGGTTACCGGTGGTGGTGGCCACATCCATGTCGGCATAGCGCAACGCGAACGGTGCCACGCCGTCTTCGCTATAGCCGTCCAGGGTGGCGCGCGAGACATCCAGCCGCGCATACGGGGTGATCTGCAGGCTGTCGCGCTGCAGGTCCGCACCGGTCGACAGCGACGCGATCCACTGCTTGCCGTCGCGGTTGCCTTCGGCCAGCGAGCCATCGTCGGTCACATAGCGGCGCAGGTCGTACGACAACAACTGGTAACCGACCAGGGTGTCGAAGAAGAACGCCTTGCCCGGATGGAAGCTGGCATACACGGCCATGGTGTACGCGTTGGCCTTGCTATGGCTGCCGTTGTTGCCCACGTCGCTGTCGTCGCGGCCCCAACCCAGGCCTGCACCGATCGCCAGCGACTGCGCCACCCGGTAATCCGCACCGACGCTCAAGCCGTCGGTCTGGAAGTCCACACCGTTGCTGCTGGCCTGCCGGTTCAAGCTGCCCGAGCGGATCGCACCGCCGATCCACAGACCCAGATCGCCCTGCCCCTGCGCCTGCGCGGTGCCGCTGGACGCCACTGCCGGCGCATCGCGGAAGTCGTTATCGGCATCCTGCGTGTCCGGGCTGCACGGCTGCGCACTGACACCGCGCTCGGCCTGGCGGCAATGCGAGGTGGGCTGGAAGCTCACCGCATTGCTGAAGCTGCCGCCGCCGCGATGGGTGGCCTCCAGACGGCGTTGGAAGTTGTCGATCTGCGCGCGCGCAAACCGCCGTGTGGACTCGGACTGCGCATCGATCAACCCACGCACTTCCGCATCCTGGCTCGGGTCGCGGCGCGGTGCGATGTTGAACACCACGCTGGCCGGCGCCGAGGTGGCGAACGCGTTGGACAAGGTGAACTGCACCGTCGCCTGGCCGACAAATGCCGAGTTGGGCGTAAAGGTCAGCGTAAAGGTAGGCACTTCGGCCATCGCGGTCGCGGCCGGCGACAGACCGGAAGCGCGTGCCGCCGATGCGGTGGCGGCACCACCGACACGGGTGATGGTGGCGGTACCGGCCGAGGCCGGCAGCACCGAGACCACCGCGGCGGCCACGAACGGCCCGCCGGTGGCGTTGCGGGTGATATCCACCTGCTGCGCTTCGCCGGGCACCGCCTCTGCGGTCACCGACACCGCAACCGGCCGCGCATTGACCGTGATGGTCAGCGTGGTCGCCGCCGAGGTGCCGCCACTGCCGGTGGCGGTGTAGCTCACCACGTCGGTGCCGATGAAGCCGGCGGTCGGGGTATAGACCATCTGCAGGCCATCGACCACGGCAGTGCCGTTGGTGGGTGCGGTGGTGATGGCGATCGCGGTGATGGTGCCGGTGTCGTTGCCGGTCACCGCCACCGTCACTGCCGTGCCATCCATGGTCGCGACGGTGTCTGCAACCGCCACCGGGGCGGCGCTGCCCACGCTGAAGCTATAGGCCTGCGCAGCGCTGGCGGCACTGGCATCGGTCACGGTGATGGTGAAGTTGCTGACGCCTTCACCGCTGGGCGTGCCCGACAGCGTGCCATTGGCGGCCAGAGTCAAACCAGCCGGCAAGGTGCCGCTGGTCACCGCAAAGCTGTAAGGCGCCACGCCACCGGACACGGTCAACGTCTGGCTATACGCGGTGCCGGTGACTGCCGGTGGCAGCGTGTTCTGCCCGATCACCAGCGTGGCTGCGCCGATGGTCAACACATAACTGCGCGAGGCCTGCGCCGCAGGGCTGGGCGTGCTGTCGGACGCAGTGAGGGTGAAGTTGAAGCTGCCCGACACCGTCGGCGTGCCACTTAGACCGCCGGTCGCCGTATCCAGCACGATGCCCGCCGGCAACGCGCCGGCGCTCAGCGCATAGCTGTACGGCGCAGTGCCGCCGGTGGCCGGGCTGATCGCTGCCGTATACGCCTGCCCTGCCGTGCCTGCCGGCAAGGTGGATGCGGGCAGCAGCAGGGTCGGGCCGGCCACCGTCAACGCATACGCCCGCGTCCCGGTGAAGCTGTTGGCATCGCTCGCCTCAACCGTGAAGTTGAAGGTGCCTTCCACCGTCGGCGTGCCCGACAGCGTGCCGTTGCCGGCCAGGGTCAGGCCACCCGGCAACACGCCAGCGGCGATCGTGTAGCTGTAAGGCGCAGTGCCGCCGCTGGCGCTCAACGCCTGGCTGTATGCCGTACCGCGGGTTGCAGCGGGCAGCGTGGAGGGCGCCAGCACGATGGTGGGCGCGGCGATGGTCAGCGTGTAGCTCTGGGTGGCAGTGGACGGCGTACCGGTCGTGCTGTCGGTGGCGGTCAGGGAGAAGTTGTAGGTGCCAGGTGCCGTGGGCGTGCCGCTGAGCGCAGCGGTCCCGCTATTGAGCGTGATACCCGCCGGTAGCGCACCGGCACTGAGCGTGTAGGCATACGGCGCGATGCCGCCGCTCGCCGGCGTGATGGCCGCCGTGTAGGCCTGACCGGCGGTGCCGGCGGCCAGCGAGGTTGCCGGAAGCGTGACGGTGGCGCCCGCAACAACCAGGGTGTAAGCGCGGCTTCCGGTCGTCGGGGCACCGCTGTCGGTCGCCCTTACCGTGAAGTTGAAGCTGCCGGAGGCGGTGGGAGTGCCGGACAGCACGCCCGCAGCGCTCAGGGTCAGCCCGGGTGGCAACGCACCGGCAGTGATCACGAAGGTATAAGGCGCGGTACCGCCGCTGGCCGACACCGTCTGGCTGTAGGCGCTGCCTGCCGTCGCTGCCGGCAGCGACGCCGGTGCGACGGTGACCACCGCATCGTCGTTGACGATGGTGCCGGTGCCGGTGGCGCGCGCGATGGACGCGTTGCTGGCGCTGGACAGGCCCACGGTGAAGGTGTCATTGGGTTCGACAGTGTTGTCGCCGCTGACGGTGACGATCAAGCTCTGCGCAGTGACGCCCGGCGCGAAGGTCAGCGTGCCCGAGCGGGAGACATAGTCGTTGCCGGCAATGGCGGTGCCGTCGGCGGTGGAGTAGTTGACCGACACGGTCTGGCCGCTGGCCGCGCTCAGGCTCACGGTAAAGGTGAGCAGGGTGGACCCGCTATTGCCTTCGTTCACGCTGACATCGTTGATCGACAGCGCAGGCAGCGTATCGTCGTTGACGATGCTGCCCTGACCCTGCGCGTCGCTGACGGCGGCGCCAGCGACGTTGCTGACGTTGACGAAGAAGGTTTCGTTGGGCTCGCTGAGCGTGTCGCCGTTGACCAGCACGGTGAAGGTATAGCTGCTGCTGCCAGCGGGAATGGTCTGCCCGGTCAGGCTGGAAGCGGAGTAGTCCACGCCTGCGGTAGCGGTGCCGTCGGCGGTGGCGATGTCGAAGCTGACCCCGCCGGCGCCGGCCGGCTGGCTAAGCGACACGGTGAAGGTGGCATTGGTGGTGCCGGCGTTGCCCTCGTTCACGGAGACGTCGTTGATCGACAGCAACGGCTGGTCGTCATTGAGGATGGTGCCGGTGACGCTGTTGGGCGAGCCCACGCTGTAGCCGCTGCCTGCGCTCAGGCTGATGTCGACGGTCTCGTCGGGTTCGACGGTGCTGTCGGCGGTCGGGTTGATGGTGATGGTGCCCGTGGTCTGGCCGGCAGCGATCACCAGCGGCGAACTCACGGCCGCGTAGTCGGTGCCCGAGGTCGCGCTGCCGCCAACGCTGTAAGCGACAGACACTGCGCTCGCCGGCACCTGGTCGAGCGTGACGGTGTAGACCAGATTGGTGGCGCCGTCCTCGGCCACACTGACCGGCGACAAGGTGATCGACGCGGTGGGCAGATCGTCGTTGAGGATGGTTGCGGTGGCGCTGGACGGGCTGCCGACGCCATAGCCGGTGCCGCTGGCTACGCTGACCACGACCGTCTCGTCTGCCTCCACCGTGGTATCGGAGACCGGAGTGACGGCGAAGCTGGCCGAGGCGGTGTTGGCGGGCACCACGACGCTGCTCACCGAGCCGGTGTAATCGACGCCGTTGGTGGCGGTGCCGCTACGGCTGAGGTTTACCGTGGTGGCCGTACCGCTGGTCTGGCTCAGCGTCACCGTATAGGTGAACGATAAACCGGTGTCTTCGTTGCGACTGGCCGGGCTCACCGCGATGCTGGCGGTGCGCGACGGATTGATGGTGATGTTGAAGACGACCTGGTTGTTGTCTTCGTCAAGCAGGTAAAACGAGTCCGACGTGGCGCCGTCCCCGTTGTTGAAATAGGTCACCTGTTCGGTGCTGTCGGGATTCTGACCGGGAGCGCTGTAACTGCCATGCGCAGGAGGTATACCGGGATCTAACATGCCGATGTTGGAAGGGCCGTCGCAGTCGCCAACTTCGAAGGACACCGAGCCGCCGGAGTTGATGGTGGCGCTTTTCGGACTCGGGCAGTAGGCAGCCAGGGCAACGTGAGACGTCGCCAACAACAACAGCGCCAACATCCAACGCAATAGCGGGCGCACGCCACCCAAGGCGGCGAAAGTCGTGGACATAAGTTTTCCCCAAAAAAGCACGCCACCCCGGCGTCGGCATCGGTCCTGGTGCCTCAGATCAGCGCAACGCGATGCCGTTCAGGGCATACAGTTGGACTGCGGCGCTATTTAAACAGGAACTGACTGCCAGTTAAAGGATGAAAAATTAATACTTCATTCCAGTTTTGAAGGCTGATGGCTTGTGGTGCGCAAGCTCGGCAGGTATCTGTACCGCAGTCCCGACATCCGTTCGGCGGCGTACCTACGCGGGGAGATCTGCATGAGCGAGTTCTTTGTCGGTCAGATCATGATGACCGGTTTCGTTTTCGCACCCAAATATTTTGCGCAATGCAACGGCCAGCTATTACCGGTCAATCAGAACCAGGCGCTGTTCAGCCTGCTTGGCAGCCGCTTCGGCGGCAATGGCAGCAGCACGTTCGCGTTGCCGGATATGCGCGGACGTACGCCGATGGGTTACGGGCCGTCGGCCGATCCGAGTTGGCAGCCCCCTGCAATGCCGATGGCGCAGGCTGCCGGTGCGGAGACGGTGACGCTGGTGGCGGACAACCTTCCCGCGCACAGCCACCTGATGGATTGCAGCAGCGCCAACGGCGACAACCGCGTCCCGACCGGGCGCCTGTTCGCGAACAACAACATCACCACCGGAACCGCGCACGCGTTGTATGCCGCGCCTGGCGCGATGGTGCCGCTGTCCCAAGGCACGGTCGCCAACAGCGGCGGCAACCAGGCGCATCCGAATATGCAGCCGTACACCGCAATCAATTTCTGCATCGCGCTGAACGGCATCTTCCCCTCGCGCAGCTAGGCGCACGCATATCCGGGCGCTTAGCGCGCAGTGTGCGCGTGGCGTCTCATCGACCAGGAAGGACCTCATGAGCACTCCATTCATCGGCGAAATCCGCATGTTCGGCTTTGGCCGCACTCCCCAGAATTGGCAGGCCTGCGACGGCTCGCTGCTGCAGATCTCCGACTACGAAACGTTGTACATGCTGCTCGGTACCGCCTACGGCGGCAATGGCATGACCACATTCGCGGTGCCGGATCTGCGCGGCCGCGTGCCGATCCACCAGGGCCAAGGCCCCGGGCTGAGCAACTATGTGCTCGCCCAGCGCTCCGGCACCGAGACGGTGACGTTGATCGACCTGCAGATGCCGGCGCACACGCATACCGCCCAGGCCACCACCAGCGCGGCGACCGCTACCGCACCCGCGGGGCTGTTGCCGGCGGCGGTCAGCGGCAGCACGTTCTATGTCAGCGACGTCAACGGCGCGACCACGCTGGCGATGTCCGCGCAGAGCACCTCGTTCTCTGGCGGCAGCCAGCCGCACGACAACCTCATGCCGACGCTGACGGTGCAGTACTGCATCGCCACCACCGGCATCTTTCCGCAGCAGCCCTGATATCCCTCGCGCCGCGCCGATCAGGCCGCAGCCCGCATCCGCTTCATCGGAGGAATCTGTTCATGACCGAACCCTATATCGGTGAAATCCAGCTGTTCGGCTTCGATTTCAATCCTGTTGGCTGGGCGTTCTGCAATGGCGCCACCCTGCCGATCACGCAGAACACCACGCTGTACTCGCTGCTCGGCGTGGCCTATGGCGGCAACGGCAGCAGCACCTTCCAGTTGCCGAACTTTTCCTCACGCGCTGGCTGCCAGCAGGGCGCTGGGCCGGGGCTGACCCCGCAAACGCTGGGCAGCAACTTCGGCTCCGCCTCGGAAAGCCTGCTGAGCACGCAGATCCCCATGCACCAGCACGGCGCCAACGCGTTTTCGCAGCCGGACTTGACCAAGAAGACGGGCACGCCGGCCAGTGGTGTTGCCCTATCGTCGCTGAGCGTCAACACCGAGCGCCCGTTCTTTGCAGTCGCGCCGGACAAGCAATTCTTCCCTAGCATGCTGTTGCCCACCGGCAACGGCCTGGCCCACCAGAACCAGCAGCCCTATCTGGCGGTGAACTTCTGCATCGCATTACAGGGCACCTACCCGGCGTTCGATTGAGGCCATGGCCCAGCGGCTCTCCAACACGGCGGCGACGGCAGCGTTCGGCCACGGCCACGCGGTCGGGTCTGGTACGCAGGCCGTCGTCTTGCGTTCGGAACGCGATACCGACCTGCCATGGTTGCAGGAGCTATACGCCAGCACGCGCAGCGACGAGCTTGCTTGCGTACCGTGGCCGCAAGCGACCAAGCGTGCGTTTCTGGACCAGCAATTCGACCTGCAGCGCGCGCATTACCGGCAGCATTTTGCCGATGCCGACTTTCTGATCGTTGAGGCCAACGACGCGCGTGTCGGCCGGCTCTATCTGCATTGCACTGCGCCCCAGCACACCTTGATCGACATCAGCCTGCTACCGGACTGGCGTGGCCGCGGCATCGGCTCGCACCTGCTTGCCCACGCACAGGCACGCGCCCACGAGGCGGGATGCGCGCTGTCGTTGCATGTGCTGCACGCCAATCCCGCCGCGCAGCGCCTGTACGTCCGTCATGGATTCGTTGCAGGCAGCAGCAACCAGACCCATCTGCAGATGCAGTGGCATCCGCACGATCACTTGGTCAGTTGAACGCGCTCAATTAAAGACGGCCTGATACAGAAACCCATCGCGCTCGCGTGCCACCGGCACCAGAAAGATGCCGATCTCGCCCAGCCGCGCATGGCGCATCTGATAGGTCTGCTGCGGAAACAGAAACGCCGAGCCATTGCGGAACAACAGCGAGAACGGCGCGCGTTGCGCGTTGCGTGCGTCCTGCAGCGGCCGTGCTTCCACCAACACAAACGGCACCTCGCCCTCGTTCAATGACGCAGCGAAGGTTTCATTGACACTCCCGGCGAAGTGTTCAAGCGTCAGCAACTCCATGGATGATTCCTTGGCGACGATAGAGCTGGATCCTCGCGTCTTTTGCGCTGGCACCACAAGACGGCGATGCCAACAACGCGACGCACTCGACAGATCGGAAGAACCGGCAGGAAACCTCAGACGAAACACCTGACCGCGAGAAACGACACGACGGTGCAGGTATCGCCAGGTGTGCCGAGCGATACCCGCTAATCACCCTACTGCTGCGTACGTTGAACAGCGATGACATGCGGTGCTTCAGTCCCTGCGTTACGGGACACGCTGTTACGCAGATGGCGACATGCTCAGCCACATCGCTTGCCGCATGAATGCGACAATACTGCACGCAGCGGTTCGGTTATGTTCAGCCGTGTGACGGCTACTCTATTGCGTTGGAATTCTGTTAAAGGCTTCGATGACGGCGTCCGCCTCTCCTGTCGTGCAGTTGTCCGGTGTCCGCATCGATCGCGGCGGGCGGACGATTTTGCGCGACGTTTCGCTCGATGTGCCGCGCGGCAGCATTACCGCTGTGCTCGGTCCTTCCGGTAGCGGTAAGTCCACGATGCTGGCAGCGTTGACCGGCGAACTGCGCTCGGTCGCCGGTACGGTGACCTTGTTCGGTAGCCCGATCCCGCATGGCAGCCGGGCGTTGTTGGAGATGCGCCGTAATGTTGGCGTGTTGCTGCAAGGCAACGGCTTGCTCACCGACCTGAGCGTGGCCGATAACGTCGCACTGCCGCTGCGCACGCATACGCGCCTGCCGGCGCCGGTGCTGCAGCGGCTGGTACAGATGAAGCTCCACGCCGTGGGCCTGCTTGCTGCCGCCGATGCCTGGCCGCGCGAGTTGTCCGGCGGCATGGCGCGACGTGTGGCGCTGGCGCGCGCGCTGGCGCTGGACCCGCCCTTGATGATCTACGACGAGCCGCTGACCGGGCTGGACCCGATCGCCTCGGGCGTGATCATGAGCCTGATCCAGCGCCTCAACGACAGCCTGGGTCTGACCAGCATCATCGTCAGCCACCACGTGCACGAGACGCTGCCGATCTGCGACCAGGCGGTGGTCATCGCCAATGGCGGCATCGTGTTCGCCGGCACCCCGGCGCAATTGCAGGACAGCACCGATCCGTTGGTGCAGCAGTTCCTGCACGGCCAGCCGGATGGCCCGATCGCCTTCGATGCCGCACCGCGCCGCGACCGGAGTGCTGCCTGATGGCCATGGTTGAATCGATCCGCGCTTTCGGCCGCGCCGGCTTGTTTTCGCTGACCGTGCTGCGCGGCTCGCTGCCGACGCGCGATTTCATCGCCGAGCTGGTGCGCGAGATCTACAAGGTCGGCGCGCGTTCATTGCCGATCATCGCCGTGGGCGGCGCCTTCGTCGGCCTGGTGCTGACGCTGCAGGGCTACCGCACACTGACCACCTACGGTGCGTCGGACGCGCTGTCCACGCTGCTGGGGCTGTCGCTGTACCGCGAGCTGGCACCGGTGCTGACTGCGTTGTTGTTCATCGGCCGCGCCGGCAGCTCGATCGCCGCCGAACTCGGCTTGATGCGCGCCACCGACCAGATCAAGGCGCTCGAACTGATGGCCATCGACCCGGTGGCCAAGGCAGTGGCGCCGCGGTTCTGGGCGGCGGTGCTGACGGTGCCGCTGCTGACCGGCGTGTTCTGCTCGCTGGCCATTACCGGCGGCTACTTCGAAGCCGTACACGTGTTGGGCATCGACAACGGCACATTCTGGTCGGGGCTGAGCAACAGTGTCGATTTCTGGGACGACTTCGGCGTGGCGATGCTCAAGTCGGCGATCTTCGGCGGCACGGCTGCGCTGGTGGCCGCCTATGTGGGCTTCCATGCCGAGCCGACCATCGAAGGCACCTCGATCGCCACCACCCGCGCGGTGGTCAACGCCTCGCTGCTGGTGCTGATGTTCAACTTCGTCCTTTCTGCAATGTTGTTTAGGTGAGATAGCCCATGGCCATGCGTGGACCACGACTCGAATTCGCCGTTGGCGCCTTTTTGCTGCTGACCCTGGCTTCGCTGCTGGTGTTGGCGGTGGCCTCGACCAATCAGCGCTGGGGCTTCGGTTCCAGCCAGTACACCTTGATCGCGCGCTTCAGCCAGATCGGCCAGCTGCGCGCGCAGGCGCCGGTGAAGATCGGCGGCGTGACCATCGGCAAGGTGTCCGAGATCAACCTGGATCCGACCAAGTTCGATTCGGTGGTGACGCTGTCGCTGGACACCAAATACAAGGATCTGCCCGCCGACACCTCGGCCGGCATCTTCACCAGCGGCTTGCTGGGCGAGAGCTATATCGGTCTGCAGCCGGGCGGCGACCCGGAAACGCTCAAGCCGGGCGAAGAGATCGGCTTCACCCAGCCGGCAGTGGATCTGCTGCAGCTGGTCGGCAAGTACATGTTCAGTGGTGGCGGTAGTGGTGGCAGCAATGCCCCGGCCGCCACCGATGGTCAGACGCCCGCGCCTGCCCAGCCCGCTTCTCCCTCTACGGAACCTCACCACCAATGAAAACCACCCTGCTCTCCGCCATCCTGGCCTCGACCCTGCTGGTGTGCGCACCGGCCACCGTACTGGCCCAGCCCGCCGCCGCCAGCGCGCCTGCGCAAGGCGCGGCCACCAAGACCGTCATCGACAGCAGCACCCGCATCCTGACCACGCTGGACCAGCGCCGCGCCGAGTTCCGCGGCAATCCGGCCGCCCTGCGCCAGTACATCAATGGCGAATTGAACAAGGCCTTTGACCGCGACTACTCGGCCCGTCTGGTGCTGGGCGTGCACGGCCGTGGCGCCTCGGACGCGGACATCAAGCTGTTTGCCGACGCGCTGGCCGAGAACCTGATGCAGCGTTACGGCACCGCGCTGCTGAACTTCGAAGGCAAGCCGACCTTCCGCGCCAAGTCCGAAAGCGCGCTGCCGGGCAACCGCGGCGTCAAGGTCTCCACCGACCTGCTGCGCGCCGGCAATGACCCGACCCCGGTCGACTACCTGATGCGCAACAGCGGTGGCCAGTGGAAGATCTTCGACGTGATGATCGAAGGCATTTCCTACGTGCAGACCTTCAAGACCCAGTTCGACGGCCCGTTGCGCGAGAAGGGCATCGCCAAGGTCGCCGCGGAACTGCGCAGCGGCAACCTGCAGGTTGGCGCGGCACCGGCCAATGGCAAGTAACAGCACCGTGCAACGCAACGGCGACACGCTGGCGTTGACCGGCGTGCTCGACCGTGCGGCGGTCACTGCGGCCTGGCCGCAGGCGATCGCCCAGTTGGATGGCGTGCGCACGCTGGACCTGACAGGTGTACAACGCCTGGACAGTGCCGGCGTTGCGATGCTGGCCGAACTGGCCGCGCGGTTGCGCGGTAACGGCACTGCGGCGGTGGTGGGTGAGACGTCCGGTCTGGACGAATTGCGCGCCGCCTATCGCTTGTCCCCCACTCTCGATTTTCAGGCCTGAGCGCCACGCCATGACCCAGTTACGCACCCTCCCCTTGCTGGCCTGCCTGTTGCTGGGCGCCTGCGCCAGCCACGCGCCGAAGTCGGCACCGCCGTCGGCCAGTGCCGATACCGCACCCAGCACAGCAACACCGGTGCGTGACGATGCCGGGGTGACCGCGCAACCGGCCGCTGCGGGTTTCGCCGCACCCGATGCACTGCCTGCCGGCGTGGCCGCCGCGCCTGCCGAGCAGTCCGCTGCCGGCAGCGATGCCGGTGCTGCAACTGCAGGTGAGCCGACCTCGGCCGAAGACGACTTCGATGCCTTGTACGGTGCGACGACCCCGCAGGCCGGTGCCAATGGCGCGCCTGCGCAGCCAGGCGCCCCCGCCTACGACCCGTGGGAGCGCTACAACCGCGGCATGCATCGCTTCAATCTGGCGGTGGACCGTGGCGTGGCGCGTCCGCTGGCGACGGCATACACCAAGGTGGTGCCGCAACCGGCGCGGCTGGGCGTGACCAACTTCTTCGACAACCTCGGCACGCCGCTGACCATGGTCAACCAGTTGCTGCAGGGCCACCCGGTCTTTGCGGTGCAGTCGCTGGGCCGCTTCGTGATGAACTCCACGTTGGGCGTTGCCGGTCTGTTCGACCCGGCCTCCGCCGCCGGCATTCCGCGCCGCAGCGAAGACTTCGGGCAGACCCTGGGTGCCTGGGGCTGGCGTAACTCGCGTTACTTCGAGCTGCCGCTGTTTGGCCCACGCACCGTGCGCGACACCGTTGGCCTGGGTGGCGATATTCCGCTGTCGTGGGTGCGCCAGGTCGACGACGGCGGTGCGCGCTTTGCCCTGCAGGGCTTGCAGCTGGTGGATACGCGTTCGCAGCTGATGTCGCTGGATTCGCTGCGCGACCAGGCTCCCGACGAATACGCGCTGACCCGCGATGCCTGGATGCAGCGCCGCAACTATCAGATCGTGCGCGACCTGCGCAGCCGACGTACCGAAGACGGCGAACTGCCGGACTATCTGCGCGAAGACAAGGACAGCACCGTGCCGGTGGACGCGATGCCGATTCCGCAGTGGATTCGTTGATCGGTTGCGCTGTGGTGTGATCTGCACGCGAAAGCCCGGGAGCGATCCCGGGCTTTTTGCGTTGTGAAGATCATGCAGATGATGACGTGCGCCAGTGTCCAGCACGCCCGCCTTGATTGCTGCGTGTTTTTAGCGCGGCCAACACCACCCGGCAAGTAGCCGTCAGTCGTGCGCTCGGCACCGGAGCGCACAGGTGGTGTATGCCGGTGCCGGGCAGCGGCTGCGCACCGCCGGTGAGCGCAAAAGATGACTGGCCGCCGTTAGATCTGAAACCGATTGAGAATGCGCGTCCGCAGCAGACCCGGATGACGTTGTACTCAGCCCTCGGCAGTGGCGCCTTCGAAGATGCGCGGCAGTGCCTGATAACCGGAACCAAGCACCGTTTTAATCTCGCTGGTCTGCGCTTTGCGGATGAACTGGATGAGGCTCGTTCCGGCACAACGGATCGAGAAGCAGGCGCGGTCGATGACATGGAACTTGAAATCGTCCTGATCGCGCCGCCAGCACAGATACTCACCGTTGATGCTGCTGCCGTAGAAACGAAGCGCGTCGAAGAAGTGGGCGATGTCACGGCTTTCGTCGTCATGGGGTTCAAGGCAATCGAGATCGCCGATCGCGATGCCGTCTTCCAGGTATTGGTCGACCAGCGAATGAACCTGATCGTGGAGTTCGACACCTCGGACGAGCAGACCGTCATTGCCGAACATGCTGAAGGGCATCTCGATGACGAAAAGGCCGTTGGTCGTGCCGTAGCCGAATGTGCGTGCAAACAGCGCGTAGGAAGGCGGCAGCGGGCCGATCTGCGCTTGGAGGTCTGAGATCTCGTCGGCAGATGCCGTGCGCGTGATGGTCGCACGATCAAAAAGCTGGGTGAGGTCGTCGGTCATCCAGGGTTCCTTCGAAAAGACGCCAGGCCAGTCGCTCGTTATCAGCCGGCGCAGCAAGTGCTCGTCTCCCAACGCCGCGTCTACTGCTGGTGCGCTGTCGTTGCGAGGCGTAGGTGATTCGTTGGCGTCGCGCGGATCTCCATCATTTCGCCTGCCTCGCCGCGGCCGCGCTTGATTCGCGTGCCTGGTTTGGCAGGACGTGCTCGATGCAGGCGGTTACTGTCATCTTCAATCGCAAGAAAATCGACGCATCATCTGCGCGTGGTCACATCCGTTTGCGGAGGCTTGGGATTTTGAACGATAGCCAGGAAGCCAACAGGCAAAACGCAAAGCCGACCACAAGCACAACCGCAATCATTGGCCACTTTTCCATCCATTCGATACGGTAAAAGCACGTTGCCGGCTCGCCATTGATGAGCGCGCCATCAGGACATGGATTGGCCAGGCGGCTGTGGTACCACAGCGCCAGACCGGTGACGCAGGCAAGCACGCTGATCAAGATCAGCATCAGAACACCGGCTCGAACGCGTGTCTTGCCTGGCATTGAAGGACGGCTGCCTGCTTTATGCAGCCGCAGCCAATGCGGCATCCACGGCTGCGCGCAGGCGCGTATCGTCGGCCGGCACATCGGGGGCGAAGCGCTCGATGACGGCGCCGTCGCGGCCGATCAGGAATTTTTCGAAGTTCCACAACACGCCCGGTGCGGGGTTTGCGGCAATGCCATAGCCGGCGAGTTTCTCGCGCATCGGGCCATCGCCGGTGGCGCTCGGGCGCGCGCTGGTCAGGGCCTGGTACAGCGGGTGGGTGTCTGCACCGGTAACGGCGATCTTGGAGAACATCGGGAAGGTGACGTCGTAGGTGAGCTGGCAGAACTGGGCGATCTCCGCCTCGCTGCCGGGTTCCTGGCCGTTGAAGTCGTTGGCCGGGAACGCCAGCACTTCCAGGCCCGCCGCATGCTTGTCGCGGTACAGCGCTTCCAGGCCTTCGTATTGCGGGGTGAGGCCGCACTTGGAGGCGACGTTGACCACCAGCAGTACCTTGCCGCGGTAGTCGGCCAGGCTGGCCGGTGCACCATCGATGCGTGTCACCGGAATGGCGTGGATGCTCGAAGTCATGGGTGCGTCCTGATTGGCGGGAAGCGCCAGAGCATAAACCGCCGGGTGCGCGCGAGCGATGTCGCCCGCGCGCATATCAGCCGGTCAATCGATGCACAGCGCCGCCTGGCCTTTGCCACCCACTACAGCCTGACGGCAGCCGAAGCGATCGCTGTCACGCTGGCAGGTGCCGGTGGTGGCGGTACCGGCCGGCACGATGCTGGTGGCCAGGCAATCGCCGCTGCAATCGGCCTTGTCGGTGCAGGTCTTGCCGGCATCGGCATACGGCACGATGCAACGCGGAATCTGCATGCGGCCCACCGGGTGCAGCTGCCCGCCTTTTGCGGTGCAGGCGGCTGCGTCGGCGTTTGCGGTTTGCGATGCGGGCGTGCTCGCGGATGCGGCCTCTGCACGAGACGCAGGTGAGTTGCTGCAGGCAGCCAGCAGCAGCGCGGACAGTGCCGCGTAGATCCAACGGGTCGACATACCAGTTCTCTTTGAAAGGTCAGGTACGCAGGATCGCGATGCCGATGTCTGCGTGGTGTGCTTGGCATAGGGCGCAGAAAGATGACGCTTCGACCCTGCTGCTGTAGGAGCGCACCCGGGCGCGATGAAGCGTTATCGGTAATGCCTTGTCGCGCCCGGGTGCGCTCCTACCTACGGTGTGCTGTCTCTTGGGCAGGGGCGCTGCTGCATCGCCGTTTGCGGTCGAACTACTTCTGCGCTGCGCAGGCGGCGTTCGAGGGTGCGTGGCTGGCGGCTGGCGGTGTAGGAACGGACCTGGCCGCGATTGGGCGTTACCGGTAATGCCTTGTCGCGCCCGGGTGCGCTCCTACCTACGGTCTGCTGTCTCTTGGGTAGGGGCGCTGCTGCATCGCCGTTTGCGGTCGAACTACTTCTGCGCTGCGCAGGCGTGCGCGTCTTGCGGCTGGTGGTGTAGGAGCGGACCTGGCCGCGATGAGGCGTTACCGGTAATGCCCTGTCGCGCCCGGGTGCGCTCCTACGTTTGCTGTCTGTTGGCTGGCGTCTGCGGGTGGATCACTCTTGCTCGTCGCCGATTTCGTCGTCGTTGCCGTTGTCGGCAGCGTCCAGCAGCGCTTGGGATTGGTCGCCGGACAAGGTTTCCACACCGCGCAGGCGACGTTCGATGGTGCGGGTCTTGCGGCTGGCTTCGCCGAGGCTCTTGCCGACGGTGCTGATCTGCCGCTCAGCCTTCTCCAGAATGCCGGCGAACTTGCCGAACTCGCTCTTCACTGCGCCCAGCACCTGCCAGACCTCGCTGGAGCGTTTTTCGATGGCCAGCGTGCGGAAGCCCATTTGCAGGCTGTTGAGCAGGGCGGTGAACGTGGTCGGGCCGGCCAGTACCACGCGATGTTCGCGCTGCAGCAGATCGACCAGGCCGGCGCGGCGGATGACTTCGGCGTACAGGCCCTCGGTGGGCAGAAACATCACCGCGAAATCCGTCGTGTGAGGCGGGCTGACGTACTTGTCGCTGATGGATTTGGCCTGCACGCGGATGGCGCGCTCCAGCTGCGCGGTCGACTGCTTGATCGCGTCCAGGTCGCCCTTTTCCTGCGCGTCGATCAGGCGTTCGTAGTCCTCGCGCGGGAACTTGGCGTCGACCGGCAGCCACACCACCGTGTCGTCGCCGCGCCCGGGCAGGCGGATCGCAAAATCCACCGCTTCGGCACTATCGGGTTTGACCCGCACGCCGCGCGCGTACTGCTCCATCGTCAGCGTCTGCTCGAGGATGTTTTCCAGCTGCACTTCGCCCCAACCACCACGGTCCTTGACGTTGCTGAGCACGCGCTTGAGATCGCCCACGCCGGTGGCCAGTTGCTGCATTTCGCCCAGGCCGCGCTGCACCTGTTCCAGGCGCTCGGAGACGAGCTTGAAGGACGCATCCAGGCGTGTGTTGAGCGTGGTCTGCAGTTTTTCGTCGACGGTGGCGCGCATCAACTCCAGCTTGCTGGCGTTGTCGCTTTGCAGGCTGGCCAGCTGCTGTTCCAGCGTGGCGCGCATCTCACCGATGCGAAGTTCGTTGCGCTGGGTGAGTTCGCTCAGGCGCTGGCTCAGCGCTTCGGTGAAGCGTTGCTGCGACTCGCCGGCTTCGGCGCGGCCCTTGCGCGCATCCTCGGCCAGCGCTTCGCGCAACGCGGCCATATGCGTGTCGGTGCGTGCGATCAGGTCGGTCAGTTGCTGGCCGAACACGTGGATGCGGGTTTCCTGCTGCTGGCCGAAGCCTTCGAGCTGGGTGCGTAGTTCGGTGAGCCGCAGGGTCAGCAATTCGCCGGTGCGTTGCTGGGCCAGGCCGCTTTCTTCGCGCGCCTTGCGGGCATCTTCGCCAAGGGCATCGCGCAGCAAGTCCAGACGTTGATCGGTGCGGGTGGACAACTCGGTGAGATTGCGCGCGAAGGTTTCCAGACGCGCATCCTGCTGCCGCGACAGGCCTTCGAGTTGCTCGCGCAGTTCGCCGCGACCGTCGCGTTGTTCGGCGCGCAGCGCCAGCTCCAGACCGCTGGTGGAAGGACGCCGCAGCAGGGCGAGCAGCTGCAGCACGAGGACTACGACGAGCAGTCCGAGAAGGATCAGGGATTCGGATGACATGCGCGCAGTGTAACGGGGCCGGTCGCAACAGCTGCGCCAGTGGCTTGGCGACTGGATGCATCGGTGCGGGGGCATGGCGCGGTGCCCGGTGGGTTGGCGCAGGTTCGCACTCGGCGGGCGGCGGTAGCTGCGACGCGGGCGTCGAGCTCGTGCATGGGTTTGCCTGGATCACTGCGCGAAAAAGTGATGACACGCTAAGGTGAGCAGCCTGCCAAATCTGCGACAGACCATGCTCGAACTCTACGGAAAGCCGACCTCCATCAATGTGCGCAAGGTGCTGTGGCTGTGCGAGGAGTTGGCGCTGGACTACACGCTGCATGCGTATGGCAGCGGTTTTGCCTCGGTGGACACGTCGGCGTTTCGCGCGCTCAATCCCAATGCGTTGGTGCCGGTGATGCGCGATGGCACTGTGGTGCTGTGGGAATCGAACACCATCTGCCGGTATCTGGCCGCGCGCAGCCACCGCGACGATCTGCTGCCGATTGCGCCCGCTGCACGTGCACTGGTCGAGCAATGGATGGATTGGCAGGCAACCGAGCTCAACAACGCATGGCGTTACGCGTTCATGGCGACGGTGCGTGGCAATGCGGCGCATACCGATGTGCAGGCGATCGCAGCCAGCGTGCGCGAGTGGAATCGGCATATGACCATCCTTGACGCACAGCTGCAGCGCGGCGGTCCGTTCGTACTCGGGGCAAACTTCACCCTGGCCGATATCGTGCTGGGCTTATCGACGCAGCGCTGGTTTGCCAGCCCGATCGATCGGCCGGAGTTGCCTGCGGTGGAGGCGTATTACGCGCAGCTCGGACTGCGCGCCGGGTTTCAGCGGCATGGGTGTAATGGGGTGGCTTAGCGGTGCCGTTGTGGCGGCCTATGGGTCATCTGTTTGCGTAGCTTCAGGACACGCAGCCGCATCGCCTCAACCCGAATCGCATCACCACCGATAGCTTTGCTGCAGCGCGTTGGGCGACACTCGGCGATTCTTTTGGTTCCTTCGAGGTCCGCATGTCGTCTTGGCTCAGGCGCAAATCCATCGATCAGGTCACCGTGCACGAGGCCGGCCGGCAACTGGTGCGCAGCCTGAGTTGGCCGCATCTGATTGCGCTGGGGATCGGGGCAATCGTCGGCACCGGCATCTACACGCTGATCGGCGTGGGCGCGGACAAGGCCGGCCCGGCCGTGCTGCTGTCCTTCGTTGCCGCCGGCATCGTGTGCGCCTGCGCGGCGCTGGCGTATGCGGAAATGGCCACGATGATGCCGGCTGCCGGCAGTGCATACACCTACAGCTACACCGCCTTGGGCGAGAGCATCGCCTGGGTGGTGGGCTGGAGCCTGGTGCTGGAATATTCGCTGGTGGTCAGCACCGTGGCGGTGGGCTGGTCGGGCTATTTCGTCGGGTTCCTGCAGTGGGTGGGAGTCGACCTGCCACATGCATTGATTGCCGGGCCGCACGCGGGCGGTATCGTGAACCTGCCGGCGGTGGTGATCACCTTTTTGGTGGCCGGCATGTTGATGGCCGGCACCAAGGAGAGCGCCACGCTCAATGCGGTGCTGGTGGTGCTGAAGATCATTGCGCTGGCTGTGTTCGTGGCGATCGCCTTGCCGGCCTTCAACAGCGCCAACCTGCAGCCGTTCATGCCGTATGGCTTCTCCAAGGCGATGGGGCCGGACGGTGTGGAGCGCGGGGTGATGGCGGCGGCAGCGATCATCTTCTTTGCGTTCTATGGGTTCGATGCGATTTCCACCGCCGCCGAAGAGACCAAGAACCCGGGGCGCGATCTGTCGATCGGTATCGTCGGTTCGATGATCGGCTGCACGCTGATCTACGTGCTGGTGGCGCTTTCGGCAGTGGGCGCGTTGAGCTTCACCGTGTTCAGTAAGAGCCCGGAGCCGTTGGCGTTGATCATGCGCGAGCTGGGTCACGGCAAGGCGGCGTTGGTGATCGGTGCGGTGGCGATCATCGCGCTGCCGACGGTGCTGCTGGCGTTCCTGTACGGGCAGAGCCGGATCTTCTTTGTGATGTCGCGCGACGGGCTGTTGCCGCGTGGCTTGTCCAAGGTCAACGCCCGCACCGGCACGCCGGTGGCGATCACCTTGTTCACCGCGGTGCTGGTGGCGGCGTTGGCGGGTGTGGCGCGGCTGGACGAAATCGCTGCGTTGGCCAATGCCGGCACGTTGGCCGCGTTTACTGCCGTGGCGGCGTGTTTGCTGGTGTTGCGCGTGCGCGAACCCACCCGTGCGCGGGCGTTCCGCACGCCGCTGGCCTGGGTGGTGGGACCGGTAGCGATCCTGGGCTGCCTGTATCTGTTCTGGAGCCTGCCGAGCAAGACGCAGCTGTGGTTCTTGCTGTGGAATGTGTTGGGCGTGGTGGTCTATCTGGCGTATGGGCGGCGGAATAGCCGCTTGGCGAAGGTTGGGTAGTTCCATCTCCCATCGGGAGAAGGTGGCCCGAAGGGCCGGATGAGGGGCGCCCCAGAGATCTTTCAGTGCCATGCATGACGAACGCGTCGCCACGCGCCTTCCAGGTTGAATCGTCGACGGGAAAGTCTTGGCGGTAGCAGTCCTGTGCTGCACGACTGCTTGCGGATGCGCGCTGACCACTCCCTTCTCCCATCGGGAGAAGGTGGCCCGAAGGGCCGGATGAGGGGACGGGCGAAGCCTGGTGTTATCCAACTTGGTCAGGGGCTTCGCTCCGTACCCGCGCCCCGGCCCGCGCTAGCAGCGCGGGCGCTCCCAGGCACGCGCGCCAGTGGCGCGCAAGCTGTGCCTTATCGCCCCGCAGGAGAGGGGCTTTAGTACATGCTCCGGCAACGTCAGGGCTTTCCCTCGCACTCCCCGCAACCAGGGGAGAAGCTTTGGCTCAAGGCGCTGCTGCAGGCGTGGCGCAGAACGAGGTTGGGAGTGCATCCGCTTGCGTGCCCCAGCCTTGCGTGGGCGCCTGCTTGGTGAGCGCAAACGACAAGGTGCCGCCTTGCTGCAATTGGGCCCAATCCAGGAAGACCTTGGTCTGCGGCGTGCCGTTCAAGCGCACGCCCTGCACATACTGCAGCGCGCGGCCATCGGCGCCGGGGGCATCGATACGCAGACGTTTGCCGTTACCCAGGTCCAGCGTGGCGTGCTTGAAACGCGGCGTGTGCAACAGGAACTCGCCGCTGCCCGGCACCGCCGGATACAGCCCCAAGGCGCTGAACAAATACCAGGCCGACATCGTGCCGAGGTCGTCGTTGCCGGTGACGCCGTTGGGCGCATTGGTGAACAACTGCTGCGCGGCGCGCACCACGGTGGCGGTCTTCCACGGCTGGCCGATCAGCGTGTACATCCACGGCGCGTGCAGGTCGGGCTCGTTGTTGGGGTTGTAGCGGTACTGGTTGTAATAGCTGTACGGGCCGACCACCCAATGCGTGCGCGCACCGTTGAGCGGGTCCTTGAGCAGGTCGTCATAGGCGAAGAAGGTGTCCAGGCGTTTGCCTGCCTGGTCGCTGCCATGCATGGCCTGCAGCATGCCGGGGATGTCCTGCTGCACCAGCCATTGGTATTGCCAGGCAGTGCCTTCGTGGAAGCCGTGTTGCGAGCGTGGGCTGTACTGGTCGTTGGACGGCGCGTACCAGCTGCCATCTTCCAGGCGTGGACGCGGGAAGCCGGCAAAGCTGGTGTCCGCATCGCGCACCGTGGCGTCCCAGACGTGATGCCAGTTGCCGCCGCGCGCGCGCAGTTGCGTGCTGTCGTCGGCATGGCCCAGGGCTTGGGCCATCTGTGCAAGCGCGCAATCGGCCAGGGCGTATTCCAGCGTGGCCGAGCCGCCGTGGTGCGGGTCCACGTCCATGCCCTTGGAGGGAAACGCGCGGTCGTATTGCACGAAGCCATTGGCGAGATAACTCGCGTTGCCCGAACGCCCGGAATGCCGCGAGTTGATCGGCGGTTGGCCGAAGGCGTTCTGCCGTAGCGCGGCGTAGGCCTCGGCCTCGTTGCCCTGCAGCGCGCCGAAGCGCCACAGGTCGACCAGGAACGGCGTCACCGGATCGCCGGTCATGATGTTGGTGTCGTAGTTGGCGTAGCCCCAGCGCGGCAGCCAGCCGCCTTGCTGATGGATCGCCAGCAGCGAGCGGCCGATATCGCGCGCGCGCTGCGGGCGCAGCAAGGCGAGCAACTGATTCTGCGAGCGATAGGTATCCCACAGCGAAAAGTACTCGTAGTAGGTCCAGCCCTCGACACGATGGATCGCATCGTCATAGCCGCGGTAGCGGCCATCGGCATCGCTGCCGGTGAGCGGCTGCAACAAGGCGTGGTAGAGCGCGGTGTAGGCCACGCTGCGGTCGTCCTTGCTGGCGCCGTCCAGCTGCAGGCTGGCCAGTTCGGTGCGCCAGACCTGCTGCGCGCGCTGGCGCATCCGCTCCAGGCTCAGCAGCGTGCCGCCCTGCATGCCATCGGCGCGCAGGTTGCTGCGTGCGCCGTCGGCATCGACATGGGAGATGGCGCTGACCACGGTCACCGCGCGCGCGTCCTTGCCCTTGCCCAGCGGGAAGCTGAGCCAGGCGCCATTGGGTTTGAGTTCGCCGCCCATGCCGTGACGCGCGCCGGGCACGCCGCCGTCTTCGCCCCACACCCCGTGCGCGGTGAACGGGCGATCGAATTCCAGCCGGAACCAGGTGGTGTATTCGTGGCCACCACAGAAACTCTGCGTGACCAGTTTGCCTTCCACCACACGGTCGCCGACCAGCTGCACCTGGCTGCCGATCACCACGTGGCGGTCGTTGGCCTGGGCCACGTTGATCAGCAGGTGGCCGGTGTCGGCGCCGGGCGCGAAGGTATAGCGCTCGGCCGCGGCGCGGGTGAGTGCAGTGGCTTCGGCGTCGATGCCGCCGTAGTCGGTGAGCCGCACCTTGTAATAACCGGCCTGGCCCACTTCGCCGGCATGCGTATAGCGCGCTGCATAGCGTTTCTGGTCGAAGGTCTTGGCGTCGGCGGTGTCGAAATCGCCGCCCGGGCCGATGCTGCCGGTCACCGGCAGGATCGACACCTGCCCGCCCTGCTCCCAGCAACCGGCGCCGGACAAAAACGAATGCCCAAAGCCGCGGATGTTGGGGTCGTCGTAGCGCCAGCCGGCGTAGTGCGCGCCGATCGGGCTGACCTGGATCAGGCCGAACGGAGCGGACGCGCCGGGATAGGTATTGCCGTCGTCCTTGCTGCCGATGAAGGTGTTGACCTGCGCCGGGTCCTGCGCGGCCAGCGGCGGCGCAACCGCCATGCCGAACAGGCAAAGGGCAGCGACGCGGCGCCACAGCGAGGTTGATGGAAGAGGCAACAAAGAGCGATCGGATGCAACGGCAGAGAGCATGCAAGACACCTCGGGGGAGAGCGGCCGAGGCCGCAGGTGGAATGACGCGCACCGACCGCTGCAAGACGCGGCGATCAGCATGACGACGGTGCTCGAACGACGACTAGGAACAGCCGGTAAAACTAAGGTGAATCCTCGCCAGTTGCGTGCTGACGGCGTACCGGAGTCCGAGTCTACAAGTGGTGCATGCCGATTCCGAACACCGCGATTCCGAAAAGCGGCTGTGCCCGTCTGGCGATGCAACGGGAGTGATCCAGGGTGCGCACCTGCGCCGAGCTGGGTTGGCCGAGCCGGGAATGCATGTCCGGGGCACGGAAACTGGCGGCCTAACTGCTGCGCAGCAACAGGTTGTCGACCAGCAACCATTGCAGGCCGACGCTCGGGCGGCAGATCAGGCGCTTGGCGCGTTAAGCGATTGCAGGTGGGCGTGGCTGGCGGTGATCTCTCAATTAGAGGCAGCCACGTCGGTGAGCACTTTCAAGGACCGCCCATGGTGATCCTTGGCCCCTGCTCCTGCTGCTGATTTTGCTGCTGCGTCTGTTCCAACGCCTGCTGGCGGACCTGATCCTGCCTGGTGGTTTCGGCCTGCTGGGAGCATGCGCTCGATGCGGGTATCAGGCATCGCTGCGCTCCATCTCGAAGCGGACGATCGTCACGCAGGTCGGTGCGTCCCGTCGGTCAGGAGTCGCGGCAATGTAGAGCCCAAGCGACGGGCCGACGACCTTGTGGAACGTGATTCGCTGATCATCGCCAAACGTGGGCACATACACCTGGAACCGATCAGCCTCCATCTGCTTCTTCAGCCCCTCGTAGGCAAGGCAGGCGTTTGGGGTGAGTGTCAGTTCCACCCGGTGCCCAGGGTGCTTGGGTGATGGCTTCCACACCGCCCACTCGTAACTGCCCTGCCCCACACTGCCAGTCACCCCTCTGCGCTCATGTTTGGCGTCGGGAGGAAGCGCGATTCCCAACACGCGCTCCACATTGGCGGGGTCGGAGTCTGCTTGGACATGGAGAGCCTTGGCGAGTGCCTCGATCTGCTTCAAAAGCTGCTCTGGGGTGTGCTCATCCCCTGGTTGCAATGCGGGATAGCCGTCCCAGGTCATCATTGGCGCCGAACGCTCAGGAGGGGCGGCATCGACAAGTGCGGCGACGCGGTCCTGCTCGCGCTTAAGGTCGGCGGAGGTGACATCCTGGATTGCCTTCTCCTGATGGGCATTCGACGGCTCCGCGCATGCGGCCAATACCAGCAGCAAAGCGCTGGTCGAAACAACTTTGGCAATGCGGTGCCCTTGGCGAAGAGAATCCATAGCCAACACTCCGGTGCTTGAAGTCTGGATAGCTTACTGCCATGCCATAGATCTGCCTGATTAGCCCTGACCCTCAACTGGATGTTTGTTGCAGTCCTGCAAATAGCTTGGTTTTCCCGGTGTTTTCCTTGATGTCCGCTCTCGGCGCCGCTGACGCGAGGAGCCGGTCCGAAGTTGTTTCAGCCAGGACCTCATCGCGGCCTTGCATTGGGCGGATTTAGCGATAAGCGCGGAGGTGCCACAACTGAAGGTCAGGGCTAATCGGTAGATTTGAATCAGTGCGGGGCGCGCAGACAAGCGACGCCTCGCCTGCTTTTTCGGCGTCCACAAAAAAGCCCGGTCATCGGACCGGGATTGGCCACACGTTGGCGACGGCGGGAGGGGCCGGCGCTGCGGTGTTGCGGTGTTGCGGTGACGTCAGATCCAGCGCATGCCTTCGAACGGGTTCCAGCTGGTGCTGCCTTTGGCCTTGTCCAGGTAATAGGCGTAGTTGGCGATCATGCCGGTCAACAACGACATCGGCAGCCACAGCACATTCTGGAACGCGGCCGGCAGGAACGAGGCCACGATGCCCAGCACGAGGCTGATGCCAATCAGGCTCAACGCCTTGCGCCACAGGCCGATGATGAAGAAATAGATGCAGCCGAAGAAGAAGGCATAGAAATTCATGCCGATCTTGACCTTGTCACCGAAGCTCAGCGTCTTCAGTGCCTCCTTGTAGGACGGCTCCTTGGGGCTGCCGTGACGGTCGAAGAAGTCGAAGCGAAACTGCCACTTGGGGCTGAGTTGGGTGCGATCGAAGGTATCCATTCCAATCCATGTAGTTGAAAACGGTTACATGATAGGCGATCGCGTATTCAGGAGCACGTGTTTCGGGGCAGATTCTGCAGCGTTGCAGGGCGCCAGCCACGCACAACCGGCCTTGCCCGGCCACCCGAACGTCCCGCGCGGGCAGCCGCTAACGCTGCTGGCCGATCCCGGACCCGCGCCGCGCGCGCCGGATGGCGTAAAGCGAATGGTCGGCCCGGTCGACCACCGCGGTCAGCGCTTCGCCTTCCTGGCGCAAGGCCGTGCCCAGCGTGAACAGGATCGGCGCATCGTCGCCGGCCGCCGTATAGGTGCGCACCAGCTCTTGCAGCTGCTGCTCGCTGGCCTGGTGCAGCAGCACCAGAAATTCATCGCCACCCAGCCGGACCAGGTGGTCCTGCCGGCGCAACGGGGCATTGAGAAACCAGGCCATCTGCACCAGCACTTCATCGCCGCGCTGGTGGCCGTAGGTGTCGTTGACCAGTTTGAACTTGTCCAGGTCCACCACCACGCAGCCCCAGCGCACGCTGGCATCGCGCCTGTCCAGGTCGTCCAGGAAGCGGCGATTGAAGCAGTTGGTCAGCGGGTCGGTGAACGACCATTCCAGCAGCTGTTTTTCCTGCTGATGTTGGTTGGTGACGTCCTGGGCGTGGGCCAGGACGATGGTGGCGTCAGACTCCACGTCGAGCACGTTGTGGTATTTCCAGTGGCGCAGGCTGCCATCGCCGGCCACCAGCTCGATCACGCCGGAATCCTGGCCGTCGAGCACCATGCGCGACAGGTAGCCGCGCACGCCGTCATGCCGCTCCGGGCGGATCAGCTCGAACAGCGAGCGGCCCTCCATCTCTCCCACGCTGCGGCCCAGCGAGCGCGCTGCCGCCGGGTTCACGCTGACCAGGTGGCCATCCATGTCGTGGGTGCAGATCAGCCCCAGGCTGTACTGGAACATCTTGCGGAACTTGCGCTCGCTGGCGGCCAGCGCATCCACCGCGCGATGGCGGTCGGTGACGTCCTGGATTGCACCGATCAGGCGCATGCGGCCGTCGACATGTTCCACCGCGCCGGTGCTGTGCACCCACAGGCGGCGGCCGGTGCTGCTGATCAATGGCAGCTCCAGATCCCAGGGCGTGCCGTCGCGCACGCACAGTTCCACCGCCTCGGTGATCACCGCGCGCGCCTCCAGCGGATAGAACGTGATGGCTTCGCCCAGCGTGGGCTGGTAGCCCGGCGGCAAGTCGTGCAGCCGGCAGGTTTCGTCGGACCAGGTCAGCGTATTGGTGCCGACATCCACTTCCCAGCCGCCGACGCCGGCCACCCGCCCGGTACGCTCCAGAAACGCTTCGCTCTCGCGCAGACGCTGCTGCAGTTGGGCGTTGATGTCGGCGCGCTCGAGCATCACCCGGCGCTGCTCCAGGCCTTCGGAGGCCACTTTGGCCAGCTGTTGCAGAGCTGCCAGCTGGGCCGGCTGCAGCTGACGCGGGCGCTGGTCGATCACGCACACCGTGCCCATGCGCAGGCCATCGGGCAGCACGATGGGGGCGCCGGCGTAATAGCGGATGCCGGGTGCATCAGTGACCAGGGCGTTGTTGCAGAAGCGCGGGTCGGCCGGGGCATCGGGCACCTCCATCACCGCATCGCCCTGAATGGCGTGGGCGCAGAACGCCAGCTCGCGCGGAGTCTCGGACACGCCCGGCAAGCCGATGTTGGCCTTCCACCATTGCCGATGCTCGTCCACCAGCGACACCAGCGCGATGGGCGTGCCGGCGATGGCCTGCGCGGCGGCTGCCAGGGCATCGAAGAACGGTTCGGATTCGGTATCGATCACCTGCAACAACGCCAGCCGCGCCAGACGCTGCGCTTCGCTGGTGGTGGTGGATGACACAACGGTATCGCGCTGATTCAACGGCAAGCTCGCTCGTGCCCGTGCAATCCGCCCAGTCTAGCGGACTGTGCATGAGTGCCAATCGGCGCATCCGTGCGCCGGGGCACAGGATGCGCTGCGGCCGCTGTGCAGGGGGGGGCGCCCGCTTGGCCTGGTCCACGTGATCCCTCATTCGCGGCGGTCGGCGGCAGACCGCTGCGTCAACGCGCCGCCCACCTGCAGCGCTGCCGCCAGGTTGCGTGCGGTGACGCCGACATTGCGGGCAGCATCGGCCAACGCCTGCTCCAACGTGCAGGCGCCAGGCACCACCGAAAACAGCGCAGCGATGCCCTCCGCGTGTAGCTGTTCAGCGCCGTTGCCCAGCGATCCGGCAATGGCGATGACCGGGATACCGTGCCGCTGCGCCAGGCGTGCCACGCCCACAGGAGTCTTGCCGCGCAGGCTCTGGCTGTCGACACGGCCTTCGCCGGTGATCACCAGATCGGCCTGTGCGATCAGCGCTTCCAGCCTCAGCGCCTGGGCGACAACCTCCACGCCCGGACGCAACTGCGCGCCCAGGAACGCCACCAACCCGGCGCCCAGCCCGCCGGCCGCGCCGCCGCCAGGCAGCGCGTGCAGGCGTACGCCCAGCTCGCGCTGCACCACATCGGCGTAGTGCCGCAGGTTGGCGTCGAGTTGGCGCACCATCGCCGGGGTGGCGCCCTTTTGCGGGCCGAACACTGCCGAGGCACCGGTCGGCCCGATCAGCGGGTTGTCGACATCGCAGGCCACCTCGATGTGGCACTGCTGCAGCCGCGCGTCCAGGCCAGCGGTGTCGATGCGCGCCAACGCCGCCAGTGCCCCACCGCCGGAGCCGATCGGCGCACCGTGCGCGTCCAGCAGCCGCGCGCCCAGCGCCTGTGCCATGCCGGCGCCGCCATCGGTGCTGGCGCTGCCGCCGATGCCGATGATGAAACGCCGCGCGCCGGCATCCAGCGCGGCCAGGATCAACGCACCCACTCCGGCAGTACTGGCGTGCAGCGGCGCGCGCTGTGCTGGCGGTATCAGGGCCAGCCCGCTGGCGGCGGCCATTTCGATCACCGCGGTGGCGCCGTCGCCGGTCAGACCGAAGAAGGCCTGCACCGGCGTGCCGAGCGGGCCGCTGACCGTGCATGCGATCACCCGCCCGCCGGTGGCAGCGACCAACGCATCCACGGTGCCTTCGCCACCATCGGCCATGGGCACGGTGGTGTAGTGCCACTGCGGGAACACCTCGGCAAACCCGGCTTCGATCTGCGTCGCCACCGCGCGCGCGGACAGGCTCTCCTTGTACGCATCCGGGGCGATGACGACTCTCACCAACGACGCGCCTGCGATAGAGGACAAGGTGCGGCCGCGGCGATGCGCTGCGGCAATGCCACCTGCAAGGTGCGGCGCATCGCCCTACGTCGCCTTGGCCTGCTTGGCCGCGTAGTCCTGCGCCTGTTGCATCACCCGCAGCAGGTTGCCGCCCCAGATGCCGGCGATCTGCGGTTCGGTATAGCCCTTGCGCTGCAGCCAGGCGGTGATGCGCGGGAGCTTGGAAACATCTTCCAGCCCGACCACACCACCGCCGCCATCCCAATCCATGCCGATACCCACGTGGTCGGGCCCGACCACGGCCAGCACGTGTTCCAGATGGGCAAAGAAATCCTCTTCGGTGGCGCGCTTGATTGGGTAACGCACATCCAGATCCTTGAGTGCGGCGCTCAGGGCGGTGCCGTCGGCGATCTTGACGTGTTCCCAGCCGCCGTACTGATCGGTCAGCGCCTTTTCGGCGGCTTTACGCTCGGCACTGGCACCGCTGTCGACCAGATAGCCACCGTAGGAGTTCACCTGGATCACGCCACCGTGCTCGGCCAGCACCTTCAAGCGTGCATCGTCGATGTTGCGCGGATGGTCGTACACCGCACGCGCGCCGCTGTGCGAGAGCACGATCGGCACCGGCGATAGCGCCATCAATTGATCGAACACCGCATCGGAGGCGTGCGATTGATCGATCACGATGCCCAGCGTCTGCGCCTGTTGCACCAGTTGCTTGCCGGCCGGACTCAAGCCCTTCCACTCCGGACCCTTGGGGTCGGTGGCCGAGTCGGCGAACTCGTTGTTGAGAAAGTGCACCGTGCTCATCAGGCGCAGCCCCTGCGCGTAATAGAAGCGCAGCAGCGTGGGGTCGGCGACCAGCGGGCTGGCATTTTCCATGCTGATGTACACCACCCGCTTGCCATCGGCCTTGATGCGCGCCGCATCGGCGGGCGTGCTCGCAAACGCAAACCGCTGCGGCTGTGCGGCCAGCAGTTGATGGATCTTCATCAGCCGCTGCAGCCCGGCATCGCGGTCATCGAGATGCGCGGCGGCGCTGCGATTGCCCTGGCCGGTGTAGACCGCCCAGAACCCGCCATCGAGCGCGCCGTCGACCATGCGCGGGTAATCCACTTGCGACAGGCGATTGCCGGCATGCGCCTGCAACATATCGAAGTCGGGCCGCTCCAGATTGGCCGGCGTATCCAGATGCGAATCCAGGGTGACCAGGCGCTTTTGCAGCGCAGTGGCGCGCGTCAACTCGGCCTTGGAAAACTCCAGCGCATGCGCCGAGCCAGCCAGGCTCAGCAACACGGCCACACATCGCAGTTGCAGATTCATGCGCGCTCGCAGGCAGGTGGGGTCATCCGATCATAGCCGCAGCGCGGCCGCGCGCTGGCTTCGCGTTGTGCACGCAAATGGCCCGGTCATGGCACGCACAAGTTCAACCAGCGCCACACCACGAGCGCCGAACGCGTTGCAGTTCTAAAAAATACACTGCCAAAGCAATTGCGCGGCGGTCGGCGCTGCGCACACTTGCGCGGCCGTCGCTGGCGGCATCCCCCACTCCCGATACCCGCAAATCGCCGTGCTTTCAGCGCGCGACGTGCGGGTGTGCGCAACACCTTCCCTTTTTGGCGAGATCCCTCTATGTCCATCGCATCGCGTGCGCTGCCCCGGCGCTTGCTCATCCTTGGTTTGATCGCCACCGGCCTTGGCGCGGCCTCCACCGCGAGTGCGGCCTGCACCGCCGGCACCTGGACGGCGCGCGTCAATGAAATCGGCATGCCGCCGGTGCGCTACGAAACCGCGCATTTCGCCTTCCGCTGGAATGGCAACGGTGTCTCCGACGCGGATGTGCGTGCGGCCGGCGCGCATCTGGAAATGGTCTGGGACACCTTCATCAATCGCCTGCAGTTTCCCGAGCCGTTCTGCAATGTCGCCACCAAGTACAAGGCCAACCTGCATCTGGACCCGAGTTTTGGCCTGAGCGGCGGTGCCACCAGTAGTGGCGGCATGGGCATGTGGATGGCGCCGGGCGGCCTGCGCGACCATTGGGGTCTGGCGCACGAACTCACACACGCACTGCAGTACCAGGCTGGCGGCTTGCAGGAGTCCGAATACACCGGCTGGATCTGGGAATCGCACGCCAACTGGATGACCCATCAGCTGCCGGAATTCCACAGCAGCGACGTGCATTGCTCCAGCATGCTGGTGAACTACCCGCACGTGTATCTGGGCTCCACGCGCGACCGTTATTGCAACTGGCAGTTCATGGAGTATCTGAAGAACCGCTACGGCTACGCCATCATCAACGACATGTGGAGCAAGGCGCCGCGCATCGACAACCCGGCGCGTCGCAGCGCCGATCCGTTTTCGGTCATCAAGACCAACATGGGCTGGACGCAGGCACAACTGAACGATGTGTTCGGCGACTGGGCCATGCGCAACGTCAACTGGGATTACACCAATCCCGACGGCAGCGACCAGGGCGTGCTGTATCGCGCGCGCTACGGCAGCAATCTGTCGTTCGACCCGCAGCGCACCCAGGACTGGGACAACCGCGACCGCGCGTTGCGCATGACCGTGCTCGACCCGGTGGCCGGCCAGGCCAACCGCTATCGCGTGCCGTTCGAATGGGCACCGCAGCGCTGGGGCTACAACCTGGTGCAGCTGATCCCCGCCAGCGGCGCCACCACGATCCAGGTCGCCTTCGAGGGCCAGGTGCAGAGCGCAGCAGCGGTCACCAGCCTGCCCGGCCTGCTCAACGATCCGTCCAGCATTCCCACCCCGGACTCGGACTGGCGCTGGGGCGTGGTAGCCATCGACAGTGCCGGCAAGGCGCGTTACAGCACGCTGCAGCGCGGCGCCAAGGCCAGCGTCAGCATGCCGCTGAAGAGCGGCGACCGCGCGGTGTATCTGATGGTGATGGGCGCGCCCAGCACCATGCAGCAGATCAAGTGGGACCAGTCGTACTACGCGATCTACCGCTACCCGTGGAGCGTGACGCTGACCAATGCCGCGCCAGCCGGCAGCCAGCCCAATGCGCCCACGCCCACCCCGGTGGGACGTCGTCATGCCAACGGCGGCGGCTGGGTCGCCAACACCGCCAATGTCGCCTCCACCGCCTACGTGGGGCCACGCGCACGCGTGCTGGCCGGCAATGTGCTGGGCAATGCACGCATCGATGGCCGCGCCACGGTGATGGGCGGCACGGTGCAGGGCAATGCGGTGCTCGGCGGGCTCACCGTGTGGCATCCGGGCGCCACCATCGGTGCCACTGCGCAGGCGCATACCGTGTTCATGGGCCCGGGTGCGTTCGGCGCCATCAACGTCGGCGGCACCGCACAGCTGCGTGGCGATGTCGAAGAGCAAGGCGCCTCGCCCACCCAGGGCGTGTTCTACGGGTTTGTCGATCCGGCCACGATGACCAACCCGGAGTTTGGTGCAGACCTGCGCCAGGCGGTGCCGGAAATCACCGCGCGGCCAGCCGGCTGGTGATCTTGCGCAGCTGCAGCAAGTAGCTGCGCATCAGCGCAAGAAGACTCCACACACAGGCCAGGGACGGCCATCGGTGGACGCACGCAACGCTCACGCCGCTTGCGCGCGTCACTGGCACGTGCCGTTTGTTTGGCATTGCGCCTCGCGTCTGATTTGGCTGTTATGACCACGTCACCGCACCACAGTTGCAACCTGTTGAAAGCAGCGCGTGGTCCTGTGTGGCGAGTGGGTTTGAGAGCGATCGCATGCAGGCGTGCGCTTGCATGCGGTGCTATGGCCGCATGCACACCAGCACTGCACATCGACGCTGCCGTGCACGCTGCACGTCCAACGCAGGCTCAATCGTCGAGTTCGGCCAGCCGTGCGCGCAGGCTTTCCACATCGATGTGCTCGCGCACATGCGGCCATTGCCGCGCCCACACCGAGCGGAACACGATCCACGCCCCGAACACACCCAGACAGGTGGAGCCCAGCGCCAGCAGCAACGGGTGCAGCGGCGAGCCGGTACCGGTCTGGAACAGATACATAAACGCCCCGGAAAACAGCAGCCACACGCCAAACACTGGCCAGTTGCTGGCCAGCAGGCTGGCATTGGGCCGCTCGATCTCGCGCAGCAACCGGCGCAAGGCCTTGCGTTCGTCTTCGTCGCTGGACGTCATCGGCTGCCGCTCCCTAGTGAATGTCTGCGTTGAAGTCCCGGCTGCAGTGCGCAGCCATCACCCATTGCCATCGTGCACAGACCTGCATCCGCTGCGCGATGACGATGACCGTACCGCCTCACCTGCACCACATGGAACAGCGCACGCCACGCGCGGCGGCGGCAGATGCGAGCACCCGCCGTGCAACGCTTACCTGCAGTGCAACGCAGCCACACAGCGGCGGCGTCATTGGGCGGCCACGACTGTAATGCCACCGCCGGTGCCCAACCACGCAGCGGGCGCTACGCATCGCCCGCTGCCTCATCACTAGCGCTGTCACATCACGCGGCAGAACACGGCCTTGAGATAACGCGATTCCTGCACGTGCGCCATGAATGGATGATCCGGACCGGCACCGGCCACTTTCAGGATCTGGATGGTGCGGCCGGAGAAATACGAGGCGCGGCGCAGCATGTCCAGAAACTCCTGCTCGGCCACCAGGCCGGTGCACGAGAAAGTGGCGAACAGTCCACCGGGCTTGACCACGCCCAGCGCCAATTTGTTCATGTCCAGGTACTTCTTCAGCGCCGGGATCACCTGCTCGCGGTCGCGGGTCATCTTGGCCGGGTCAAGGATCACCACATCGAACTGATCGCCGCGATTGGCCGCATCGCGCAGCCATGGAAAGATATCGGCCTGCACGAACTTGGGGCGCACGTTGTTGAGCTTGGCGTTGCCCTTGGCAATGGCGATGACGTCTTCGTCGATATCCACGCCCAGCACCTCGGCCGCACCGCGCGCGGCCGCATACACCGCAAAGCCACCGGTGTTGCAGCACAGGTCCAGCACGGTCTTGCCTTCCACCTGCTCGCTCAGCCACTGGCGGTTGTCGCGCTGATCGGCAAAGAACCCGGTCTTGTGCGCGCCGGCCGGGTCGGCACGGAACTTGATGCCGTGCTCGGTGATCACGGACGCTTCGGTGGTGGTGTTGCTGTGGAAGTCGAAGCTTTCCTGCTTTTGCACGTGTTCGTCGGCAAAGCTATGGAAGCGGCAACCCGGGAACTGCTCGCGCAGCGCTTCGTAGATCCACTCACGATGGCGGAACATGCCGGCGGCGAAGAACTCCACCACCACCAGGTCGCTGTAGCGGTCTACCACCAGGCCGGACAGGCCGTCGCCTTCGCTATGCACCACGCGCCAGGCATCGGAGACACCGTCGAGCTTGAGCCAGTCGCGGCGCAGGCTCACCGCCGCGGCGATCTTGCGCGAAAACCAGCCCGCATCCACCGGCACCGACTGGTCGGTTTCCAGGATGCGCACGGCGATGCGCGAGTGGCCGTTGTAGAAGCCGCGGCCGATCCATTCCCCATCCACGCCGACCACATCGACGATGGTGCCGGGTTTGGGCTTGGCGATGGGCTTTTCGACCAGCTTCTGGAAGATCCACGGGTGGCTGGAACGCCACGCATTCTTGAGTCGGACGACGGGGACAGGAGTATTCATTCACCTATTGTATCCGGCTGGATTGACGTGCCCGTCCCCGGCACGCAGAATCGGCTCCAGAAGGGGAGTAGCTCCCAACGTTGTCGCCGTCATTACGAGTCCTGCTCCGGCAGACGCTCCGGTGCAACGGCAACCGGTCTGGCCGGTTGCGAGCGAGACCTTCGCCGCGCAGGCGAAGGTCCGTCACCCGGAATCCACGATTTCCGTGTCACAAGGCCTCAGCCCAACCGGCTGTCCAGGTCGTTTCACTTTTCGGGATTCTTTTATGCAAACCATTGGCAATGTCTGGTTATGGGGCGGTTTCGGGGCGGTGGTGATCGCCGCGCTGCTGATCGATCTGGTGCTGATGCGCCATGGCGGCGCCCACAAGGTCACCTTCAAGGAAGCCACCTGGTGGAGCATCGGCTGGGTGCTGCTGGCGCTGGCCTTCAATGCCGGGCTGTGGTGGTACCTGCAGGGCACCATGGGCGATGCGCGGGCCGATCAGATCGGGCTGCAGTTTCTGACCGGCTACCTGGTCGAAAAATCGCTGGCGGTCGACAACATCTTCGTGTTCCTGATGGTCATGACCTACTTCGGCGTGCCCGAAGAACAGCGCCAGCGCGTGCTGATCATCGGGGTACTGGGCGCCATCGTGCTGCGCGCGATCATGATCTTCGCCGGCTCGATGCTGCTGGCCAAGTTCCATTGGCTGCTGTACGTGTTCGGTGCGTTTCTGCTGCTGACCGGCATCAAGATGTGGTTCTCTGCCGGCAAGGAGCCGGATCTGGAGACCAACCCGGTGTTGCGCTGGATGCGCAGTCATCTGCGCCTGAGCCCGCAGTACCACGGCAACCTGCTCAGCGTGATCAAGGATGGCAAGCGCTGGTTCACCCCGCTGTTTGTGGTGTTGATCCTGATTGCAGTGATCGACGTGATCTTTGCGGTGGACAGCATACCGGCGATCTTTGCGATCACCACCGACCCGTTCATCGTGCTGACCTCCAACGTGTTTGCGGTACTAGGTTTGCGCGCGATGTTCTTCCTGCTGGCCGGCATGGCCGACCGCTTCCACCTGCTGCCGTACGGCCTGGCGGTGATCCTGGTGTTCATCGGCACCAAGATGATGATCATCGATCTGTACAAGATCCCGGTGCTGGTCTCGCTGGCGGTCGTGGTCACGATCCTGGTGGCCACCATCATGCTGAGCCTGTTGCGCCCGGCCAAGCCGGCCGGGCACTGACGGGCCGGGAATCGGGAATCGGAGGCGTGCTTTGCTGCAGATGGTGGTGCAAGGGACGCCGCGGTTTCGCTTCGTCTCTTGCCACTGAGCCCGGTCGTGGTCTTCGGCCTTGATTGGTGGCTACGCCGCCCACTGCTCGGCTGGGCCGCAGCGCACCACAGGCGATACCGGAACATCGGCGCCGCGCCCTGGTTGCCACCCGATCATCTGCGGTGAATTTGCCGCCGCGGCCTGCCTGCCGGGCGTTGCATCAGCCCGGCAGGCGGCGGGATTGTCCCGTCGCCGGATCCGGTTATCCCGCGCTAACGGGGCTTGCAAAGGCAAAACCACGCCGCCATCCGTGACTGTATGACACCGCATTCTGTTGCCTCCGATACCACCACCCAGAGCCGCGTGGACCGCTCGCGGGTCCTGCGCGCCTTCAACATCAGCCTGGCCGCCGTGTTGCTGCTGGTGGCGGTGTTCACCGCGCAAGGCATGTTCGACTGGCGCGCCTGGGCGGTCGCGCCACTGCAGGCCGACGGTCTGATCGGCATCCTCACTGCGCCGCTGTTGCACGGCTCGCTCGCGCATCTGGGCGCCAATGCGGCAGCGCTGCTGATCCTGGGCACATTGGCCGGCAGCGTGTACCCGCGCGCCACCGCCATGGCATTGCCGCTGCTGTGGCTGGGCTCGGGGCTGGGCGCGTGGCTGTTGGGCGAGCCTGGCAGCCGCCACCTGGGCGCCAGCGGCGTCACCCACGGCCTGATGTTTCTGGTGTTTGTGCTGGGCCTGCTACGGCGCGACCGCCCGGCGATCGCCACCAGCATGATCGCCTTCCTGTTCTATGGCGGCATGTTGGTGACCATCCTGCCGCACGAAGCCGGCGTGTCCTGGCAATCGCATCTGGGCGGCGCGGTGGCCGGCCTGATCGCCGCGCTGCTGCTACGCCTGCGCGACCCGCAGCAGGCCAAGCCGCGCTACAGCTGGGAAGACGAGGACGAAGACGCCGCCTGGGAAGTGCGCGACGCCGAGCACGCGATGCTGGAACCGCCGCCGCCACGTCAGGTACCGGTGCTGTGGCAACGCCAGGACGACGGCTCGGAAAACGTGGTGCTGCATTTCCCGCCGCGCGAGCGCCCGCCAGGTACCTAGTACCTGCATGAAACGATGATCGAAACGATGCTGAGCTCCCGTAGGAGCGTGCCTGCGCGCGACGGGGCGTTACCAGAACCGCCACACGTCGCGCGCAGGCACGCTCCCACAACCGTGGTCGCTGCATTTCCGACCGCGCGAGCGTCCGCCGGGCACACGGCGCATCTCGTCAGGCGAACATCAGACCAATCAATGGCGTTCTGCCCAATCACGTAGGAGCGTGCCTGCGCGCGAGGGCATTACCGATGATGCCCGGTAAGGTGCGTACCCGAAGGTCATGCAGCGCAAGAGCGGTGTTGCATCGCCAAATGCATCGTCATCGCATTGCGTACAAACGGGTTGTAGCGCGCTGATGCTTTCCCGGTCATGCCCGTCGCGCGCAGGCACGCTCCTACAAACGTGGTGCTGCACGTCTCGCGAAGGCAAGTAGCGCCTCTCGTAAGGTCAACATCCAACTAATCGGGCCGCTACACCGCGTTACGTAGGAGCGTGCTTGCGCGCGACGGGGCGTTACCGACGATGCCCGGCACGGTGGGTACCCGCGGATCACGCAACGTAAGAGCGTTGCTGCAACACGAAGTGCCTCGTCATCGCATCGCACGCGAATGGGCGCGCGATGCAGCTATCCCGGTGATGCCCGTCGCGCGCAGGCACGCTCCTACTAGCGCGCTACCTATCGCGGCGCTTGCCCGCGCAACGCACGCCGCGCCAGACCCGGATCATCGGCAAAGAACGCATCGATACCCGTGTCCAGATAGGCCTTGAGCTCGGCCAAGGCACCTGCGTCGTTACGCTCGGTCACCGCGCCGCTACTGCGGTTATCGGCGGCCAGAAAGTAATTTTCCGGACGGAATGTATACGGCTGCACCTGCAATCCGGCTGCATGCGCATCGCGCACCAGGCTGGTCGGCATGCCCAGCCGTTGCTGCGCATCCAGCGGAATGATGGCGCGGACGTCCGGCCCGATCGCATCGGCGTAGCTGGCCACCTGCTTGAGCCCGGCCGGGGTCATTAACTGCGCATAGGTGCCGGGCGCGTCGCCCTTGCCCGCATCGGGCAACGGCATCTGCGTGCCACCCAGCAACTGCAGCAGGCCGATGTTGCTTTGCCGCCCGATCTTGCCGCGTAGGTAACGCAGATTGCCGGTCTCGAACGACTGGATCACCACCGGCGCCGTGCGCGTATACGCATGCGCGTGCAAGGCGGCCAGCACCTTGTCTTCCATCGGCAAACCGAGCGCACTGAAATAACTCGGATGCTTGATTTCCGGAATCAGCCCGATCGTGCGCCCGGTTGCGGCAGATTCGGCCGCGACGAAATCGATGATCTCATCGAAGGTCACGATCTGAAACTGCCCGTCCCAGCGGTTGCCACGCAGTTGCGGCAACCGCTCGCGCGCGCGCAGCGTCTTCAACTCGTTCAAGCTGAAGTCTTCGGTGAACCAGCCTTCCATCGATTGCCCATCGATGGTCTTGCGGGTTTTGCGCGCAGCAAACTCCGGGTGACTGGCCACATCGGTGGTGCCACCGATCTCGTTTTCATGGCGCGCCACCAGCACGCCATCTTTGGTCGACACCAAGTCCGGTTCGACAAAATCGGCGCCATCGACGATCGCCTTGGCGTAAGAGGCCAAGGTGTGTTCCGGGCGCAACGCACTGGCGCCACGGTGCGCAAAGATCTGCACCGTCTTGGCCAACGGTGCCTCGGCCAACGCGGGCCCGCTCATGCCGACCATCATCGCTCCCAACACCAACGCACGGTGGAACTGCATCATGCCTCTCTCCAACGAAAAAGCAGCCATCAACACCACCGCGTCATCGCCAGGCCAGCTTGGCCGACGATCAAGCAGAGATGCACGCCCGTGCATCCCGCTTCCTCCGCATCGTCCGCACCCGCCCGACAATCACTCGCTAGGTGGTGTCAGCCACTCTAAGACTATTCACGTCGATCAACATCGGAAATCAATAAAGCAGCAACCAGACCCGCTGTTACGATTCCCGATTTCCCACTCCCAAATCCCGTCCTCAGAACTTGGCATCCAGCGTCAGAAACACCTGCCGCGGCGCACTGGCGTGGAACGCCAACTGCCGCCCATTCGGATCACTGTTGGCGAACGCGGTGAGGTTGGAGGCGTAGCGCTTGTCGGTGAGGTTGGTGACGTTGAGCGAGAGCTTGAGCGACTGCAGCACGCTGACCTGGCCGAACTCATAGCCGGCACCGGCATCGAATGACGTGTAACCGCCAAAGCCCTGATCGTTGGTGTAGGTGTAGAAGCGTTCACCGGTGTACTTGCCGCGCAGGTTGACGTTCCAACCGGCGTAATTGAAGGCGATTTCGCTCGCGAACATGCGCTTGGGCGTATCCACCGTGGTCTTGCCGGCGGTGGCAATGGTCACCCCGTTCTGCACGTAGTTGTCGTCGTAGGTGGAGCGGTTGATCGAGGCCGAGTTGTACCACTGCAGGTAGCTGGTGGGCTTCCAGATCACGGTCAGTTCGCCACCGCGGCTGCTCACCGAGCCCACGTTGAAGAAGCGCGTGGTGCAGGCCGGCGTGGTGCCCTGCTGGATGCTGGCGCAGGGATTGAGCGAGAGCAGACGGTTGTCGAAGGTGACGTCATAGCCCACCAGCGAGGCCTCGAAGCGATCACGCACGAAGCGGTAACCGGCTTCCATGGTGCGCGACTTTTCCGGCTCCAGCGCACCGACGCTGGCATCGAACGAAGCCTGCGTCACCAGCAACGGACCACCGGCGCCGCCGCCCTGAAACGCAGCGATGTTTTCTGCGTAGGAGGCAAACACTTCCTGGCCTTCGGCAAGCCGATAACCCAGCCCGATCTGCGGCAGCACCGACTCGCTGGCCTTGATCGACCCGGTCGCCACCGGCGCTTCCACCGCGATGCCCGGTGTCTCGCGTGCGGTCATTTCGGTGCTCGGGCTCTTGATGCCCAGATCCAGGCTCAGGCGCTCGTCGAGAAACTTGAAATTACCCTGCACGTAGAACTGCCGGGTGGTGATCACGTAGTTCTGCGAGAACAGCCGACGATTGGGATTTTGCAGAAATTTGTCGTCGTCCACCGGCCCGGTGATCCAGTAGAAATTGCGCTCCACATCGTGGTGATTGCGCTCGTACCACAGCCCGGCCTCCAGATGATGCGGGCCCAGATCCCAACCCAGCGAGGCGATGCCGCCGGTGCGGTTGATCCAGTAATTGGTGCTGCGGATCGAGATCGGCAGTGCCTGCGGTGTGCCCGGATTGGAGGCCTGGCCCGGCGACCACCAATGGCCCTGCCCCTTGTTTTCATGGTGATACACCTGCGTGTGCAGGCTGATCGCATCGTTGGGCTGGAAGTCGCCGGCGACATAGAACAGATCGTCGTCGCGCAGCGCACGGCTCTGGTAGTACGCATCGTCGACGTTATCCACGCCACCGCTGAAGCCGCAACGCGCGGCATTGCGCGTGGCCGGTGCGCAGTACGCGGCCGCCAGTGCACGGTTCCAATCTGGTGCGTACAGATTCCAGTCCCAGCCCAGACCACGTGCCATGCCGCTCTTGGACAGATAGGAATAATCGGCCTGCGAGGTGCGCGAGGTATCGGCGAAAGCAGTCAGCTTGCCGCCGTCGAACTGGTACACGCCCTTGGCGTTGAACTGCCGCGTGGTGGTCGGCGATTCCGGACGCGCCCACATGTCCGCGGTGGCTTCGATGCCCGACAGATACGCAGAAAACCCGTTGTAATCGCCGGTATCCACGCGCAGGAAGGTGCGACGGTTGGCATCGGACCCCAGCGTCTGCGAGACCTGTCCGCCGAACACGCTGGACGGGTCGGCCGAGTAGTACTGGATGGTGCCGCCGAGGTTGCTGGTGGACGCCGTGCCCAACGCACCGATGCCCGAGGCCAGCTCCACGCCACCAAAGTTTTCTGCGATCAACGCGCGGCTGATGTTGAGGCCGTTGTAGTTGCCATAGGCATTATCGCCCAGCGGCAGACCGTCGAGCGTATAGCCCAGACGCGTGCCGTTGAAGCCGCGCAGGCTGATCGTCTGCGATTCTTCATTGGCACCGAAGGCATCGTTGGATTGCACGTTGACGCCCGGCATGCGGTTGAGCAGCTTCTGGATGCTGGTGCCCGGCGGCAGCACCGGAATGTCCTGCTGGGTGATGCGCTGCACCTGACGCGTTTCGCCCTGGCCAATCACCGACACCGCATCGAGCTGCTGCACGGTGGAGCCGGTGTCGGCGGACACGTCGGCCGGCGTATCGGCGGCATGCGCGGCCGGCGACAACACAAGCGCGGTGAGAACGGCGGCACTTAAGAGATGGGTCTTGGGCATGAGTGGCGTGGGGGACGAGTCAAAAGATGACGGCAAGCGTGCGACAGCTGTCTTGCGTCGATGCGACGCTGAGATGACAGTGCCGAGACAGCTACTGCGCATGCCGCGCTGTCGCTGCGTTGTGCTGGCATGCGCGTGTCATCTGTACGTCGTAATCTGCGCGACTCTTCCCGTCGTACTGCTTTCGAGGAATCGTCCATGGCCCACCGCATCGCCCGCCATTCGCAACGCACGCTGGCAAGCGTCGCCATTGCTGCCTTGGTGATCGGCAGCGGTGTGGCCAGTGCCCGGCAACCGGCAAAGCCGGTGGACTCGGTGCTTGCCACCGACGCGCGTGGATACCTGGAAAAACAGCAGCTGCCCGACAGCCTGCAGCTGGTTCCGCCCCCGCCGCAGGACGGCAGCGCCGCGCTCGCCAACGACGAAGCCATCGCCAAGTCCATGCTCGCGCTGCGCGGCACACCGCGCTGGGACCTGGCTGCGCGCGACGCGGTCCTGAGCTTTCCCGACGCCGCCAGCCATTTCAGCTGCGCGCTGGGCGTGCAGATCGATCAGACCAGCACGCCGCATCTGCTGCGCCTGCTCGAGCGCAGCATGCGCGACGCCAGCAGCAGTACCAGCGCCGCCAAGGCGCGCTATCAGCGCCCGCGCCCGTTCATGCGCAACGCGCAGCCGATGTGCACCCCGGCTGACGATGCGGCACTGCGCAAGAACGGCTCCTACCCGTCCGGTCACACCGCTATCGGCTGGACCTGGAGCCTGATCCTGTCCGAGATCGCTCCCGCCCAACGCAACGCGCTCCTGGCACGCGGCCGCGCCTTCGGCGACAGCCGCCTGGTCTGCAACGTGCACTGGCAAAGCGATGTCCTGCAAGGCCGAATGATGGGCGCAGCCACCGTCGCCGCACTGCACGACAACCCGGGGTTTGAAAAGGATCTGATCGCTGCACGCCGCGAAATCGCAAAGGCCAAGCCTGCGGATTCGGCCACATGCGCAGCGGAAACAGCGGCTTTGCAGACAGTGTTGCCGGGCGCGATGTAGGCAACAGCGTACGTTGCCCTGTTTGACTGGAACGGCCATGCCGGCTTGAAGTGCGCTGGCCTGTGCGCAGCGGTCTTACCGAACGTCGGCCGGCGACAGCCCACCGACCTGCGGCCGATGCACGTGCGACACCAACAAAGCGAAGAGCCGCGTCATGCACGAGGAACGCGGAAAACTGCGCCTTAGCGTGAGCCTATGCGCCACTGGTACGCGGATCCAAGCAGGCCCCTACCGCCCCGAGCACGCAGAACCGGCGTCAGGCCGGGCAGCGTCGTAGGCCTTGCGGCAGGCGCTCCAATAACCCGGGGTGCAGCAGCACCTGCGCGTTCTCAACGGAGTCGTGAAGCGGCCTTGCAGCCCTTATCGGCGCGCTACGCCTTCTTGATCATGCAGTGACCGTGGCGATCCGGCATCCACACACCGCCTGGGCAAGCACGACGCCTGTCTTGCAACGCCTGACGCTACAAGTCCCGGGGTCCTGGCATCGCTCCGCTTCGACGACCCGGCCCCCTGTAGCGATGCCGCCTGTCCAGCGCTGGTACCTCACGGCTGAATACTTCATTCCGGTACAGCATCTGCGCGTGCGAATCTCGGCCCAGAAGTACCGAATTTGGCAATCGTTGCCGGATGATGACATTTCCGTACATCTTCGATTAATCTTCAGACAGGCTTCAGGAATGTGACATCCGTTCAGGTTGTCGACATCGTGTCCTGAAACCCAGCTCCCCCTCGACTGCGCTCGCAGTCGAGTCCCACGTCTGCAGTATCCGTGACCGAATTCATCAGGAGAGAGAGGAATGACGCGTCCAGGGGTTCGTAGTTCGTTATCGCGCAACATCAAGCGCAGCGCGTTGAGCCTGGCGCTGGGCATGTGCGTCATCGGTGGGGTGCAGGCGCAGAGCGCGGTTGGCTCCATTTTCGGTAGTGGGCAGCCCGGCAGTACCATCGCCATCCAGAGCCCGCAGACGGGCGTGAGCCGCTCGGCGACCGCCGCCGCAGATGGCAGATTCACCTTCAGTCAGCTGCCTCCGGGCAAGTACATCATCACCTCCGATGGAGTGACCCGCGAGGTCGAGGTCAAGGTTGGCAGCGGCTCGCAAGTGATGCTCGGCAGTCAGGCCAAAACGCTTGACCGGATCGAAGTGGTGGGCGCGCAGGCGTTCAACCCCATCGACGTTTCTTCGGTGGAATCGACCACCGTGTTCACTGCCGAGCAGATGGTCTCGCTGCCGGTGGCCAGTGACGTCTCTTCGGTCGCGCTGCTCGCGCCGGGCGCGGTCCGCGGCGATAGCGGGCTGGGTGCGGGCAACCTTGCCTCGTTCGGCGGATCGTCGGTTGCCGAAAACGGCTACTACATCAATGGCTTCGACGTCACCAACATGCGCACGTTCCTGTCGTTCGCCAATCTGCCGTTCCAGAGCATCGGCCAGCTGCAGGTCAAAACCGGTGGGTACGGCGCCGAATACGGCCGCTCGCTGGGCGGCATCGTCAGCATCGTCACCAAGGCAGGCTCCAACGAATGGCACTACGGCGGTAGCGTGGAATGGGCGCCGGACTGGGGTGCTGCGGCAGGTAAAAACGTCCGCGAGCGCGATCCTGATGCGGCAGACCCGTTGTACCAGTACCGCAGCGACGATCAGTTCGACAGCACCATTTACTCTGCCTATGCCAGCGGCCCGATCATCAAGGACCGCTTGTTCTTCTTTGCAATGGTGGAAGGCCGCCAGGAGAGTCAAGACAACTTCTACGCGCTGACCAGCCGGCGCGTCAGTGACACGACCCCGCAGGGCATGGTCAAACTCGATTGGTATATCAACGACAGTAACCTGGTCGAATTCACCGGCATCTACAACCAGGCCAAGACCAAATACCGCACGTACGAATATGCCACCGACGCCAACGGCGATAACCGCTACAACGTTGGCCGGCACGAGGTGCCGATCGAGCAGTACGAGATGGAAAACGGCGGCAAGATCGGCATCCTCAAGTACACCGGCTACTTCACCGACAACTTCACGCTGTCGGCACAATACGGCTACCTGAGCAATCTGATCGACTCCCGCCTGCCAGCCAATCCTGCGGGCGGCGAGTGCCCATGGGCCTACAGCTTCGGCCTGACCACCAGCGTGGTCGACCGTTACATCGGCTGCAACCCGGGCACGATCAGCACCATCGCCGACCGCAATGCCGAGCCGGACGAAGACATCCGCAAAGCGTTCCGTGTCGATGGCGAATGGGTGCTGGGCGATCATCGGTTGCGCTTCGGCGTGGATCAGGAAAAGTACGAATCCAGCCACCGTGGCCAGACCTACGCCGGTGGCATCAACTGGGCGTATTACACGGTGCCCGGCACTTCGGTGGCCACCGGCGCGTTTGCAGGCCGGCCCGGCCGCACGGTCAACGGCCAGCTGGTGCCGCGCGGCGCGCTGTATGCACGTTCGCGCGTGTTCCAGAGCAGCAGCTCCACCTACGAAAACACCAACAGCGCGTTTTATCTGGAAGACAACTGGCAGGTCACCGAAAACTTCCTCGCCGTGCTCGGCTTGCGCGGTGAGAAGTTCGAAAACAAGAACGGCGATGGCATTGCCTGGATCGAATCCGATTACAAAATGGCCCCGCGCCTGGGCTTCTCCTGGGATGTGCTGGGCGATTCCAGCTTGAAGCTGTTCGGTACCGCAGGCCGCTATTACATTCCGGTGGCGACCAACTCCAGTATCCGTGCCACCGGCGCCGAATCGACTGTGTCCAACTGGTACTTCGTCAATGGCTGGAGCGAAGCCGATGGCACGCCGGTGGGCCAAGGCGCGCAAATCGGCCAGACCCAGACCAATGGCTCGCTCACTGCGCCCAATCCGGCCTCTGTCGCGTCCACCAACCTGTCGCCGATGTACCAGGACGAGATCATCCTCGGTGGCCAACTGCAGTTGACGGAAAACTGGATGGCCGGTGTGCGCATGATCCGCCGCGAAGTGAAGTCCGGGATGGACGACACCTGCACCACCAATCCGTGGATCGATTGGGCGGCGGATAATGGCTTTCCGGATTTCGATCCGGGCTCGGTGCCCAGCTGCTACTTCTTGAATCCCGGCAGCGATGTGACCATCAACGTCGATCTCAATGGCGATGGCGAACTGGAACTGGCGACCTTGCCGGCCTCGTATCTTGGCCTGCCGGAATATCGCCGCCTGCATACCGCTCTGGAATTCTTCTGGGAGCGCACTGGCGAGAAGTTCAACTTCCAGGGCTCGTATACGTTCGCCAGGACACGCGGCAACGTGGAAGGCTACGTCAATTCCACGCTGGAACAGGAGGACGCCGGCCTCACCCAGGACTTCGACCACCGCCTGTTCACCGATGGCACCTATGGGCCGACCCCGAACGATCGTCAGCACACGCTCAAGCTGTTCGGTGCTTATACGATCACGCCGGAATGGCAGCTTGGCGGAAATCTGGTGCTTCAGTCCGGGCGCCCGATCAATTGTCAGGGCTATATCCCGCTGGACGACATCCCGCAGCCTGACCAGGGCACCCTGAGCGGCTACAGCGGCTCGAGCTTTTATTGCTTGAACGCAGACGGTACCCGCGTGTTACGCCAACGTGGCGACGAAGGCCGCACGCCGTGGACCTGGACCTTCGATCTGGCCGCCGCTTATGTGCCCAACTGGGCCGATAACAAGCTGCGCATCAAGCTCGACGTGTTCAATCTGTTCAACAACGACCGAGTCACCGAGTACGACGAGTTCAGTGAAGCCTCGCGTGATGTGATCAGCCCGAACTATCTGAACGATCAGAACTATCAGACGCCGCGCTCGTTCCGGTTGACTGCCCGCTACGACTTTTAAAGTGTCGCATCACTGTGTGCGTTACGAATCCGGCCTGAAAAGGCCGGATTTTTATTTGTCGGCTCACGAGGCTCTTGGCGGCGCATCGCGCAGAGGCGCTTCACTTACCGATACAAAAACTCGAAAAGATCTTGCCCAGCAACTCATCGGCGCTCAGCTTGCCGGTGATCTCGCCCAGCGCTGCATGCGCCAGGCGCAGCTCTTCTGCAGCCAGTTCGAGTTGTTCGAATCCCAGTTCCAGATCGGCCGCATCCGCATGTTGCTCGGCACGTCGTAATGCATCCACGTGCCGGGTGCGTGCGGAGAATTCGCCGTCCACACTTTCAACGCCATCGCCTAACGCGAGCTCGCGCAGGCGGGTGTGCAGCTGTTCCAATCCCTGGCCGGTGGTTGCCGAAACCGCCACTGCATTGGTATCGAGCAGCGGTGCGCTGTTGTCCAGCAGATCGCATTTGTTATGAATCCACAGCTGCCGCGGGACGGCGTCGATGGCATCGCCAATCGCCTCGCGCGCGGCTTGCGGGTCGCGTGCGTCGAGCACCACCAGCGCCAGATCGGCACGCTGCAATTCGGCACGCGCGCGGCGCATGCCTTCGCGTTCGATTGCATCGCCGCCATCGCGCAGTCCGGCGGTATCGACCAGCGTCAATTCGAAGCCATCGAGCTGGATCGCTTCATGCAAGGTGTCGCGCGTGGTGCCGGCCACATCGGTGACGATGGCGCGATCGCTGCCGGCCAGCGCGTTGAGCAACGAACTCTTGCCCGCGTTGGGTGGGCCGATCAACACCGCATGCAGGCCGTCGCGTAGCTTGCGCCCGCGTTCTGCATCGCGCAGCAGTTGCGCCAGCAATGTGCGCGCCTGCTGCAATCCTTCGCGCACCTGCGTACCGCCCAATGTATCGAGCGGTTCGTCGGCAAAGTCGATCGCCGCTTCCACATGCACGCGCAAGCGCGTCAGGCTGTCGCTCACTGCATCGACGCGGCGCGAGAACACACCGTCCAGCGAGCGCCGCGCGGCACGCGCCGCACGCACATCGCCGGCAGCGATCAAATCCGCAATCGCTTCGGCCTGGGTCAGATCGAGTTTGCCGTTGAGAAAGGCGCGTTCGCTGAACTCGCCAGCGCGTGCCTGGCGTGCGCCCAGTGCAACGCAACGTGCGACCAGTTGGCGCAACACCACCGGGCTGCCATGCCCCTGCAGCTCCACCACGTCTTCGCCGGTAAAGCTGCGTGGCGCGTTGAACCACAGCGCAATGCCGTCGTCGATGACCTCGCCCTGCGCATCGCGAAAGCGCGCGTAGTGCGCATGCCGCGGTTGCAACGGCGCAATGCCCAGCTGCGTTGCGATCTGCACCGCTTGCGGCCCGGACAGCCGCACGATGCCCACGCCGCCGGTTCCGGCAGCACTGGCGATGGCAACGATGGTGGACGTGGAAGAGGACATGGGCACTGCTCTTGCGTGGATTGGAACCAAATGGGTGACGATCAAAATGCCTGCACAGCCGTCAGCCGTGTGGCCGATGCTCGGGCGTTAGCTGGCACGCGTCCATCTGGGCGCAGGCCTGTCCTGGATGGTGTGCCCGCCACTGTGCATCAAAGCGTCTGCAACTGCGCGCGCGCCTGCGCCGCACCGCTGCCTTGCGGCTGCAGTTCCAGATAGGTGGAATACGCCTTGCGCGCTTTATCGCGATCGCCGGCCTTGGCGTAGGCATCGCCAAGATTGAGATACGCCACCGCGCGCGATGGATCGATCTTGAGCGTGTTTTCCAACCAGCGCGCCGATTCGGCAAAGCGCTCCTGGCGGTAATACACAAACCCAAGATTGTTCGCAGCCAGCGCAAAATCCGGGCGCAGCTTCAAGGCTTCGGCAAATTGTTCGGCGGCTTCGGCGTAACGTTTTTCCTTGTACAACTGCAAACCGCGCTCGTTGGCCAATTGCGCACGTTGGCGATCGCTGCTCTTCACTGCGGTCGGCAAGACCAGCTTGGCTTCACCACCTTGCAAGGTCTTGACCGTGACCGGCGCAGCCGCCACCGTAGCGCCGGTAGTCGCAGCAGCAGGACGCGCGGCATCCACGCGTCCGTTGAGTGCGATCGCATCGGCCGACAACTGCGCGGTATCGGCGGTCAGGAATTCTTCGCCGCTGGGCACCTGGAATACGAACTCGCCGCCTTGCGATCCCGGCAGGCTGCCGAATGCCGGCGTCTGCGCCGATACCGCCGACACCGCTGGTGCGACATACGCAGCCAACTCAGTCCCGGTGATCAAGCCATCACCATTGAGATCGCCCTTGCCGGCCAGCGCCTGCAGCAGCACCCAGGTAAACACCGAATGCCCGTTCGGCCCGCTATCGGCCACTTGTTGATCGGCACCGCCGGCGGTGAGCATCTGGCGCGCGATGCGGCGCGCGTTCTCGCGCAAGTACGCACTGGAGGTCGGCCCGCCGCGCGTCAGACCCAACCCGCTGTAGCACGCGTCCATCACGAACAACACGTGTTTGGCCTGCAGGCTTTCGGCGATGTTCTGCAGGTCGCTCATCGCAATCGCATCGCTGGCCAGATGCTCCGGGTCCGAGTCGACCGGAATGATGTAGCCCAGGTCGCGCCCGGAGGCGAGCCGGCGCGTGGCGCCGTGGCCGGCGAAGAACACGAACACGCGGTCGTTGGTCTGCGCGCGCCCTTCCCCAAGCCGGTCATGGAAGGCGGCGAGGATATTGTTGCGCGTGGCTTCGCTGTTTTTCAGCACGATCACTTGCGACGACGGAAAGCCCAGCGGGCCGGTCAAGGTGCTGGCGATCGCTTGCGCATCGTTGGCCGCATATTCGAGCTTGGGCCAGTGCGCGTAGTCATCGATGCCGATCACGATCGCCCACGACTTGGCATAGCCGGTGGTCACCGTTGCGTCGGCCACGGCGCTGGGTGCACGCGCCACCGAAAAATCGCGGCCGTTCCAGCCGGCAAACTGATACCCGTCGGCGATCAACCGGTCCAGAATCTGCGGCAAGGCTTTCACCGCGCGGTCGTGGATGTCATGAAACAGCACGATGCCGCGCTGTTCCTTGTTCACCTGGTCGAGCACGCGTTGCACGATCGACTCTGGCACCGGGTCGGCCCAGTCCAGTGAATCGATGTTCCACATGATCGACTTCAAGCCGGCTTCGCCCAGCAGCTGCAGCCCTTCGGCATTGCGCGCGCCATACGGAAACCGAAACAGCGGAGCACGCTTGTCATCCACCGCACGCAACAGCGTGTCGGTATCCAGCACCTGGCTGCGCAATGCATCGCCAGTGGTCTTGGACAACTGCGCATGGGTCAGGCTGTGATTGCCCACCGCATAGCCTTCCTCCATCAGCGTATGGCTGATCTTGGACAATGGCGCCAGCTTGGGCTTGCCATCGGCATCCAGGCTGCCGAGATTCCGCCCTACTTCGAAGAACACGCCGGGCACGTCGTAGCGCTTGAGGATCGCCACAATTTCTTCGGTGTAGGCCTTGTGCGGGCCGTCGTCGAAGGTCAGCACCACCGTCTTGGGCGGCAGATCGCGGCCGAACACTTCGCTGTCGCTATCGCGCGCGGAGAACGGATACGGCTCCACCACGCCATGATCGCGCAGGATCTTTTCGCGTGTGTACAAGGTGCGCAAATGCGCCACGTAGTCGTCCCACTTTTCGCGCTTGGGCACGATGGCCCGGGTGCGATCGAAGCGACTGAAAATCTGCGTCAGTTCGGTGTTGTAACTGCGCTCGATCTCGTCCAGCGCTTCCAGATCCTCGCCGATGCGTTGATGCAGTTTGACTGCCGGCAGCGCCGAATCCTTGCCGATACGCGCATGCAGCTCGCGCAGCACCTCGCGAAATGCCAGGCGGTCGGCATCGAACAGATCCGGCGCCGATTCCACTTCGTCCAGCACCGTGGCGATCGCAGCGAAGCGGCTTGAGTCGCGCGAGCTCAGCACGGCTTCAAACGCGGCGGCTATGCGTTCGCGTTGTTCCAGATTTTCATGGAACAGCTGCTGCCCCACGCTGCTGGAAGTAGCACGATCGCGCGGGCTTTGTTTGTTCTCGTCGGCCAGCAACACGATGATGCGGCGGTGCCGATCCAGCTGTTCGCGCAGCTGTGCAATCAGCGCACGCGCCTTGGCGGCGTCGCCCGTTTGTGCGGCGGCAGTGGCAGTGCCTCCGGCCGGCGGAGCCGAAGCAGATGCCTGGGTACCGGCATCGCGCTTGCCGCAGCCGGCCAGCGCCAGCAGTCCCGCGCAACTTGCGCACAGCAACAGGCGATGCAACGGCGATGGCTTCACGACGGCGTCCTTGGCAATGGCGACAAACGGAGAGGGGCTTGCATGCAGAAAGCCCGCCTTGCGGCGGGCCTTCTTGAACCTTTCTTAGACTTACTTGGCGTTGGCCTGGATGATCTTGCTCGGCTTCTCGCCGTGCTGGCGGATCATCCACCACTGGATCAGCAAGCCAAGGCCGCCGTTGACGACCCAGTACAACACCAGGCCGGCCGGCATGAAGGCCATCATGACGCCGAACACCAGCGGCATGAACTGCATCATCTTGGCCTGCATCGGGTCCATGCCCGGGGTCGGCGTCAGCTTCTGCGTGGCCCACATGATGGAAATGTTGAGCACCGGCAGGATGAAGTACGGATCGCGCGCGGTCAGATCCTGGATCCAGCCCAGCCACGGTGCCTGACGCAGCTCCACCGATTCCACCAACACCCAGTACAGCGCGAAGAAGATCGGCATCTGGATCAGCAGCGGCAGGCAGCCGCCCATCGGATTGATCTTTTCCTTCTTGAACAACTCCATCGTCGCCTGCTGGTACTTGGCGCGATCATCGCCATAGCGCTCCTTCAACTGCGCCAGGCGCGGCTGGAAGCGGCGCATCTTGGCACCGGACTTGTACTGCGCGGCCGACAGCGGATACAGCGCCAGACGCAGCAGCACCACCAGGCCGATGATGGCCCAGCCCCAGTTGTGCAGGAAGCTGTGCAGGTGGCTCAGCACCCAGAACAGGCCCTGGCCGATGATGGCCATGATCGAGAAGCGGCTGTAATCGACCACGCGGTCCAGACCCTTCACGTCTTCCTTGGCTATCAGGCTGACCAGTTTCGGGCCCACCCACAGGCGCGCCTCGGTGCTGGCGGTCTGGCCGGGCGCCACGGTGAAGGCCGGGCCACGCAGTTCGGCCACGTCGCGCGGGCCATCCTGATTCAGTACGTACAGCGAGGCCTGATCCTTCTGCGGGATCCAAGCGGTGAAGAAGTGGTGCTGCAGCAGCGCGACCCAGCCACCGGTGATCTGGCGATTCAGGCCGCCATCGTCCATGTAATCCTTGAACGCACGACGCTCATAGCCCTCTTGCGGGCTATACCAGGTCGCCCCGTTGAAGCTGAAGGAATCCGGGTTGGTCATGCCGCGGCTGAGGATGGTCGGCACCCGGCTCAGCTTGCGGAACACATAACCGTTCCACGCCGCACCGCTCTTGTTGATCACTTCATCCTTGATCGAGATCGCGTAGCGGCCGCGCTCCAGGGTGAAGGTGCGGCGGATCGACACGCCATTGGGACCGTTCCAGACGAACGGCACCACCAGGGTGTTCTGACCCTTGGCCAGCTCGAATGCAGTCCCCGGCTGTTCGGCGCGGAAGCCGCCTACGCCAGGCACCGGCGAATGTTCGCTGGCCCAACCGCTGGTGGCGTTGTAAGGGTGCACAGCATCTTCGGTCAGCAGATCGACCGGCGCGGTGCCGTCCTTGGTCTGCGGAAACTGCAGCAGTTCGGCATCCAGCACGCTGCGGCCATCCAGCTTCAGGCGCAGCACGTCCGAGGTCAGCGTAACCACCGGCGCGGCGCCCGCGGCTGCCGGCGTGGCCGTGGTGGTGCTGGTTGCCGCCGGTGCGGCGCCCGGGACGCCTGCCTGCGGGATAGCCTGGGCGGCGGGCACATTGGCCGCCGGCGCGCTGGCATCCAGGTCGCGCGCAGCCGGTACCGATTGCGTGGCGACTGCGGCAGGTGCGTTGGCGGCCGCCTTGTCCTTGCCCCACTCCATCCACAGCAGCGCCGCGACCATCAGCCAGGCAAAGATCAGGAAAACACGGGTCTGGTTCATCGGGCAGCAACTCGCTCAGTCGGAACTACAGTTCCGGCTCTGTCGGGGAAAGGGAGGATGGGTGCATCGTCCTGGCGGGCGGCATTGTGCCGGGCGCAGCAGGTGGGGGCAATGCGCCGGCACGGCGCAGCAGACGCACGAAGGCGTCGCGAATCTGTGGATTGGTCGCTTTGGCGGCTGCGGAGCGGGCCACAATGACGTAATCGCCACCGGCCAGCTCGGGCAGCAGATGCCGCATGGCATCGCGCAGGACGCGCTTGATGCGATTGCGTCCGACCGCACGCGTGTCCACCTTGCGCGACACCGCCATGCCCAAGCGCGGCGGCGTATCGCCGGTGCGCCAATGCAGGCTGAGCAGCGGATCCGAGGTGCGACGCGCGGTATCGAAGACGACCGTATATTGCGCACGCGTACGAACCCGCGCAGAGCGAGGAAATCGCCTGCACGGGTTCGATGCGTTCACGGTAGGACTTGCCTCGGCCGCGGAGAGCGGCGCGGCAATCAAGCGCTCAGGCGCTTGCGGCCCTTGGCGCGGCGGCGAGCCAGGATCTTGCGGCCGTCGGCGGTTGCCATACGTGCGCGGAAGCCATGGTCGCGTGCTCGCTTGAGGTTGCTGGGTTGGAAAGTACGCTTGGTGGCCATGGGGCCCTCTGCATGGATGGAGACGAATAGAACCGGAAATTCTATAGGACCGCCCCGGGCCGGGTCAACTCCCCCGTTGCTTTACCAACCGTGAGCCTGCGCACGCCCTGTGGATGGACCTGTGAATAACTCTGGGAAAAGCCTGACTGCGGTGCTAGTCTGGCCCATCCTCTTTTCACTTCCGGGCTGCGTGCACGGCGCCTTGCTGCGCGCCGCAGCCAGCAACAGATGATCACACTTTGATGGATGCTTGGCCCCGCTGTCTGGAACGTCTTGAAGCTGAATTCCCGCCCGAAGATGTCCACACCTGGTTGAAACCCCTGCAGGCCGAAGACCGCGGCGACAGCATTGTGCTGTACGCGCCGAACGCCTTCATCGTCGACCAGGTCCGTGAACGCTACCTGCCGCGGATCCGCGAATTGCTGGCGTATTTCGCTGGCAATGGCGAGGTGGCGCTGGCAGTGGGCTCGCGCCCCCGTGCGCCCGATCCGTTGCCGGCACCGATGGCCACGCCCAGCGTGCCGGTCGCCGCACCGATCGTGCCGTTTGCCGGCAACCTGGATTCGCACTACACCTTCGCCAATTTCGTCGAAGGCCGTAGCAACCAGCTCGGTCTGGCGGCTGCCATCCAGGCGGCGCAGAAGCCAGGCGATCGTGCGCACAACCCGCTGCTGCTGTACGGAAGCACCGGGCTGGGCAAGACCCACCTGATGTTCGCGGCCGGCAATGCGCTGCGGCAGGCCAATCCGGCCGCCAAGGTGATGTATCTGCGCTCGGAGCAGTTCTTCAGCGCGATGATCCGAGCGCTGCAGGACAAGGCGATGGACCAGTTCAAGCGCCAGTTTCAGCAGATCGATGCGCTGTTGATCGATGACATCCAGTTTTTTGCCGGCAAAGACCGCACGCAGGAAGAGTTCTTCCACACCTTCAACGCGCTGTTCGACGGCCGCCAACAGATCATCCTGACGTGCGATCGCTACCCGCGCGAAGTCGAGGGTCTGGAGCCGCGGCTGAAGTCGCGTCTGGCCTGGGGCCTGTCGGTGGCGATCGATCCGCCAGATTTCGAAACCCGCGCGGCGATCGTGCTGGCCAAGGCGCGCGAGCGCGGTGCCGACATTCCCGACGATGTGGCGTTTTTGATCGCCAAGAAGATGCGCTCGAACGTGCGCGATCTGGAAGGCGCGCTCAACACGCTGGTGGCGCGCGCCAACTTCACCGGCCGTGCGATCACCGTGGAGTTCGCCCAGGAGACGCTACGCGACCTGTTGCGGGCCCAGCAGCAGGCGATCGGCATCCCCAACATCCAGAAGACCGTGGCGGACTACTACGGGCTGCAGATGAAGGACCTGCTCTCCAAGCGGCGCACCCGTTCGTTGGCACGCCCACGCCAGGTCGCGATGGCGTTGGCCAAGGAACTGACCGAGCACAGCCTGCCCGAGATCGGCGACGCGTTTGCCGGGCGTGACCACACCACCGTGCTGCATGCCTGCCGGCAGATCCGCACGCTGATGGAGGCCGACGGCAAGCTGCGCGAGGACTGGGAAAAGCTGATTCGCAAGCTCAGCGAGTGAGTCGTTGACGCCCTTCTCGGCATGCCGGGAAAAAAGCGTGGATGAGTTGGGGTCAAATGCGGGAGAATCTGTGGATAACGTTGCCCTGCAATCCGGGCGGAAAACTATCCACAGGTTTTCCTAGCAGACCAGGGGCACTAGTCCAACGGCTTTCAGGTGCTGAAATTCTTTTGGAAACAGAGAGTTATGGTGGTTATCCGCTGAAAACGGCCCTACCATCACCACCAAGCTTTTGATTTATCCATTATTTTTTAAAGCATAGGGGCACGGAACCACATGCGTTTTACACTGCAGCGCGAAGCCTTCCTCAAACCGTTGGCCCAGGTGGTCAATGTGGTCGAACGCCGTCAAACCCTGCCAGTCCTGGCAAACCTGCTGGTGCAGGTGAAGGACGGCCAGGTGTCCTTGACGGGCACGGACCTGGAAGTGGAAATGATCTCGCGCACGATGGTGGAAGACGCGCAGGATGGTGAAACCACGATCCCGGCGCGCAAGTTGTTCGACATCCTGCGTGCCCTGCCCGATGGCAGCCGCGTCACCATCTCGCAGACCGGCGACAAGGTCACCGTGCAGGCGGGGCGCAGCCGCTTTACGCTGGCGACGCTGCCAGCCAATGACTTTCCGTCTGTGGACGAAGTCGAAGCGACCGAACGCGTTGCCGTGCCGGAAGCAGCGTTGAAGGAGCTGATCGAGCGCACGGCGTTCGCAATGGCCCAGCAGGACGTGCGGTATTACCTCAACGGCTTGCTGTTCGACCTGCGTGATGGCCTGCTGCGCTGCGTGGCCACCGACGGACATCGTCTGGCGTTGTGCGAAACCGAGCTGGAGAAGTCCGGCGGCGCCAAGCGCCAGATCATCGTGCCGCGGAAGGGCGTGACCGAGCTGCTGCGCTTGCTGGAAGCGGCCGACCGTGAGGTCGAACTGGAAGTCGGTCGTAGTCATATCCGCGTCAAGCGTGGCGATGTGACCTTCACCTCCAAGCTCATCGATGGTCGTTTTCCTGATTACGAAGCAGTGATTCCGATTGGCGCCGACCGTGAGGTCAAGGTCGACCGCGAGGCGCTGCGTGCGTCGTTGCAGCGCGCTGCCATCCTGTCCAACGAGAAGTACCGTGGCGTTCGCGTCGAGGTGTCTCCGGGGCAGCTGAAAATCAGCGCGCACAACCCCGAGCAGGAAGAGGCGCAGGAAGAGATCGAGGCAGACACCAAGGTGGACGACTTGGCGATCGGCTTTAACGTGAATTACCTGCTGGATGCGTTGTCGGCACTGCGCGACGAGCATGTGGTGATCCAGCTGCGCGACGCAAATTCGTCTGCATTGGTGCGTGAGGCGAGCAGCGAGAAGTCCCGCCATGTGGTCATGCCGCTGCGTCTCTGACGTTGCGTTCCACGTGGAACACGAAAGCCCGGCGAGAGTCGGGCTTTTTTGTGTCTCGTGCTCGCAAGCGCGCAGGCAAGACGCAGTGAGGCTTTGCCGGGGTGTGGGACAGCGTTTGTCAGTGTTCCGGTCAGAAGCTGGTGGTTAGGTGCTTAGCAGAGGCCCAGGCGGCGGGGATGGATTCGGGGCTCTTGCCAACGCGTCAGTGGCGAAGATCCCCGCATCCCCGTTGCCGTCTCGTGGATCCACAGCTGGCCTTGGTGCTTGAATCGGCTCACAGCTGCCACGGCGCGTGTGGGGACATGCCGATGGGCGGCTCAAGAGCACTGACCGCCATCAGCGAGCGTCGCACCCGCGTTTGGCAGATCCTTGCGTCGCAGTTCGTGCAAGGACGCGCTGCGGATGTCTACTGCCCTGCTGCTACCACAATGGGTCATTGATCCGATGGGGAGCCGGTTGCCAGCGATGCAGTGCAGATGCATTGCAAAAAGTAACTTGGCGTTCTCGGCTGCGTGAGGTCGGCAACATGACTAGCAGCGCCAGCCGTCATTAATCTCATTTCTCCGCGAGACCGGACAATTTCTGGCCTGACGTGTCTTTCGTGAATTCGGACCTAGAAAATAAACCCGTTCAGCGGGGAACACTGGCGCGTACCGAGGTTCACTCAGCAACGCTCACCTTGCTGTTTCGAAACGGCAGTTTTGGACTTATGCACATCAAGCTTTGCTTTAAAAAATAGAAATAACTTAAGAGCTTGGTGGTGATGGTAGGGCCAGATTTCGCCTGAAAGTAGGTCAAGTTGTTGTTTTAAATGGTTTTTATAGGCGCGAAACCCTGTGTTTTAACCCCCGTCTTCCCCCCTGCAACCTGTGGATAAGACTAACCAGCCGTCTAACCGCTAATTTTGTCCCCAACTTATCCCCAGGAAGTCCTGTCGCGCGTTCTCGGTGCCACCGCGCGGTTGGTGGACCAATCACGTATGCTGCGGACCGGCCGGGGACCCGGATCACAGCCCGGAGCAGACTGATCGATGCACGTAGTGCGGTTGTCCATACATCGGCTTCGTCGCTTCGAGACAGTCGACCTCTACCCCGCCAGTTCCCTGAACCTGCTGACCGGTGACAACGGAGCAGGCAAGACCAGCGTGCTCGAGGCATTGCATCTCATGGCCTATGGGCGCAGCTTTCGTGGGCGAGTGCGCGATGGACTGATCCAGCAAGGTGCCAGCGATCTGGAAGTGTTCGTCGAATGGCGCGAACGCATGGGTGAGGCCGCAGAACGCACACGACGTGCCGGGCTTCGCCATAGCGGGCAGGAATGGACGGGGCGGCTGGATGGCGAAGATGTCGCGCAGCTTGGTTCGCTCTGCGCCGCGTTGGCCGTGGTCACGTTCGAGCCGGGAAGCCACGTCTTGATTAGCGGTGGTGGTGAGCCGCGCCGCCGGTTCCTGGATTGGGGTTTGTTCCACGTGGAACCTGACTTCCTCGCGCTCTGGCGGCGCTATGCGCGAGCGCTCAAACAGCGCAATGCCCTGCTCAAACAGGGGGCGCAGCCGCGCATGCTGGATGCCTGGGACCACGAGCTTGCCGAATCGGGAGAAACCTTGACCTCTAGACGGTTGCGCTACCTTGAGCGCCTGCAGGAGCGCCTGATTCCGGTCGCCACTGCGATCGCGCCATCGTTGGGCCTGTCCGCCCTGGAGTTTTCACCAGGCTGGAAGCGCCATGAGGTCTCGCTTGCGGATGCATTGCTGCTGGCGCGCGAACGCGACCGCCAGAATGGCTACACCTCGCAAGGCCCGCATCGCGCCGACTGGGTACCCCGTTTCGACGCCCTTCCCGGCAAGGATGCCTTATCGCGAGGCCAGGCGAAGCTGACCGCGCTGGCCTGTCTGCTTGCGCAAGCGGAGGATTTCGCCCACGAACGCGGAGAGTGGCCAGTGATAGCGCTGGATGACCTCGGCTCGGAGCTTGATCGGCACCACCAGGCCAGCGTGTTGCAGCGTCTGGCCGCTGCACCGGCACAAGTGCTGATCACGGCGACGGAGACACCGCCCGGCCTGGCCGATGCCGGCGAACTTCTGCACCGGTTCCACGTGGAACACGGAACGATCGCGTCTCAAGTCGCGGCTGACTAAGCCCGACGGCCAGAGCGGGCCGACTGGTATAATTGACGGGCTATCCCCCTTTTCCCACGGTGCGATGCGGCTCCTGCCGTTTCCGTTCCGTGTTGTGGAGCTAACGGCACACGCATGACCGACGAACAGAACACCTCGCCTACTCCCAACGGCACCTACGACTCCAGCAAGATCACCGTGCTGCGTGGCCTGGAAGCCGTCCGCAAGCGCCCCGGCATGTACATCGGCGATGTCCATGACGGCACCGGCCTGCATCACATGGTGTTCGAAGTGGTCGACAACTCCGTCGACGAAGCCTTGGCTGGCCACGCCGACGACATCGTGGTGAAAATCCTGGTCGATGGCTCGGTGGCGGTGTCGGACAACGGCCGCGGTGTGCCGGTCGACATCCACAAGGAAGAAGGCGTCTCGGCGGCCGAGGTGATCCTCACCGTGCTGCACGCCGGCGGCAAGTTCGACGACAACAGCTACAAAGTCTCCGGCGGCCTGCATGGCGTGGGCGTGTCGGTGGTCAACGCACTGTCCGAGCACCTGTGGCTGGACATCTGGCGCGACGGGTTCCACTACCAGCAGGAATACGCGCTGGGCGAGCCGCAGTACCCGCTCAAGCAGCTGGAAGCTTCGACCAAGCGCGGCACCACGTTGCGCTTCAAGCCGGCCGTGGCGATCTTCAGCGACGTCGAGTTTCATTACGACATCCTGGCGCGCCGCCTGCGCGAACTGTCGTTCCTCAATTCCGGCGTCAAGATCGCGCTGATCGACGAGCGCGGCGAAGGCCGTCGCGACGATTTCCATTACGAAGGCGGCATTCGCAGCTTCGTGGAGCATCTGGCGCAGCTGAAGTCGCCGCTGCACCCCAACGTGATTTCGGTGACCGGCGAGCACAACGGCATCGTGGTGGACGTGGCCCTGCAATGGACCGACGCCTACCAGGAAACCATGTACTGCTTCACCAACAACATCCCGCAGAAGGATGGCGGCACCCACTTGGCCGGCTTCCGCGCCGCGCTGACACGCGTGCTCAGCAACTACATCGAGCAGAACGGCATCGCCAAGCAGGCCAAGGTCGCGCTGACCGGCGACGACATGCGCGAAGGCATGATCGCGGTGCTGTCGGTGAAGGTGCCCGACCCCAGCTTCTCCTCGCAGACCAAGGAAAAGCTGGTCAGCTCGGACGTGCGCCCGGCGGTGGAAAACGCCTTCGGTGCGCGCCTGCAGGAGTTCCTGCAGGAGAATCCGAATGAAGCCAAAGCCATCACCGGCAAGATCGTCGATGCAGCGCGTGCGCGCGAAGCCGCCCGCAAGGCGCGCGATCTGACCCGCCGCAAGGGCGCGCTGGACATCGCCGGCCTGCCCGGCAAGCTGGCCGACTGCCAGGAAAAGGATCCGGCGCTGTCGGAACTGTTTATCGTCGAGGGTGACTCGGCAGGTGGCTCGGCCAAGCAAGGTCGTAACCGCAAGAACCAGGCGGTGCTGCCGCTGCGCGGCAAGATCCTCAATGTCGAGCGCGCGCGCTTCGACCGCATGCTGGCCTCCGACCAGGTCGGCACGCTGATCACCGCGCTCGGCACCGGCATCGGCCGCGACGAGTACAACCCGGACAAGCTGCGCTATCACCGCATCATCCTGATGACCGACGCCGACGTGGACGGCTCGCACATCCGCACCCTGCTGCTCACGTTCTTCTACCGGCAGATGCCGGAGCTGATCGAGCGCGGCTACATCTACATCGGCCTGCCGCCGCTGTACAAGCTCAAGCAGGGCAAGAGCGAGCTGTATCTGAAGGACGACGCGGCGCTCAATGCCTACCTGGCCAGCAATGCGGTCGAAGGCGCGGCGCTGATTCCCGCCACCGACGAGCCGCCGATCACTGGCGAAGCGCTGGAGAAGCTGCTGCTGCTGTACACCGGCGCCAACGAGGCGATTGCCCGCAACGCGCATCGTTACGACCCGGCCCTGCTGACCGCGTTGATCGACCTGCCGCCGCTGGATGTGGTGCAGCTGCAAGCCGAAGGCGATGTGCATCCCACCCTGGATGCGCTGCAGGCGGTGCTCAACCGCGGCACCCTGGGCACCGCGCGTTACCAGTTGCGCTTCGATCCGGCCACGGAAAACACCGCCGCAACCCTGGTTGCCATCCGCCGGCACATGGGCGAGGAATTCACCCAGGTGCTGCCGATGGGCGCGTTCGAAAGCGGCGAGCTGCGTCCGCTGCGCGAAGTGTCGCTGGCATTGAACGACCTGATCCGCGAAGGCGCTCAGATCGTGCGTGGCAACAAGACCCATCCGATCACCAGTTTTGCGCAGGCACATGCCTGGCTGCTGGAAGAGGCCAAGCGCGGCCGCCAGGTGCAGCGCTTCAAGGGCCTGGGCGAAATGAATGCCGAGCAGCTGTGGGAAACCACGGTCAACCCGGACACGCGCCGGCTGTTGCAGGTCCGCATCGAGGACGCCGTGGCCGCCGACCAGATCTTCAGCACCTTGATGGGCGATGTGGTGGAACCGCGTCGCGACTTCATCGAGGACAATGCGCTGAAGGTGTCCAACCTGGATATCTGAGCCGCCCGCGTCGCACCGGCGCAACGCAGCAGCGTTGTGCCGGCGGCCCGGTGTCCGCAGGACGACGATGAGCACAGACCCTTCCACCCTAGCGGCACCGCCCCCCGCGACCGGCCGCTCTCCGTTGCCGCCCGTGCTGCTCGGTTTCGCGATCGACGTGTTGATCGCCGTCGGCCTGTTGCTCAGCCTGAGCGTGGCCGGCTTTGCGATCTGGGGTGCGATACGTGGCATCGGCTATGCGCAGGCCGCCAAGGCGCAGGGTCTGACGCCCTCCTCTGCCGACGTCATGGCCGCCATCGGCCAACCCGGGGTGATGGTGCAATTGCTCACCGCCCTGGTCAGCACCGCCACCCCAGCGGTGCTGCTGTACTACTGGCGTCGCCGCGCCACGTCTGTCGAACAGGCGGCCTCGCGGGCTGCTGCGCGACGGACCTCCACCTGGGGCTGGACCGCCCTGATCGCCGCCACGGTCTTTGTGCTCAGCAATCTGGTCAGCGTGGCCGCCTCGGCACTGGGCATCAAACCCGTACCCACCAACCTGCCACTGATGGAAGAAGCCATCCAGCAGTGGCCGCTGGCCCTGGCGCTGTTTGCGGTGGTCATCGCTCCAGCCTACGAAGAACTCCTGTTCCGTCGCGTCCTGTTTGGCCGCCTGCTGGCTGCCGGCCGCCCCTGGCTGGGAATCGTCTTGAGCGGCGCACTGTTCGCGCTGGTGCATGAAGTCCCCGGCATCAGCGGCAATGGCCCGGCCGCCATCGCCCAGCTCTGGCTGATCTACGGCAGCATGGGCGCGGCATTTGCCTGGCTGTATTGGCGCACCGGCACGCTGTGGGCGCCCATCGCCGCGCACGGCATCAACAACGCCACTGCTCTGGCTGCCCTGTACTTTTTCGGAATCGGGTAAGCCAGCGCTGCGACTCGTCCGGCGTCAGACCGTTGCGGTCAGTGCCTGCGATCCGTCCGTCCCCCCCGCACATCGCGATGCCGAGCGCGTCATTGGCGTTTATCTGATGGCTGTTTGCCACGTTTTGCTGGCCGATCCAGGCCGTTTGACGAAAAGTTAAGACGAGCCTGCCAAAATGGTCCGTATGATTCAGGGGGATCGAATGAAAGCCAGGTTGTTGATCGTTGTTGCCGTCCTCGCGTTGACGGCATGTGCCACCACTACGTCGCCAACCGGCCGCCGACAGGTGGTGGGTGGTGTGTCGCAAGAACAGCTCGACCAGCTGGGCGCGCAGTCGTTCGCGCAGACCAAGGCCAAGGAAAAAGTCAGCACCGACGGCAAGCAGAACGCTTACGTCCAGTGCGTGGTCAATGCACTGGTGGCGCAGTTGCCACCGCAGTGGCGCGACACCAAGTGGGAGACGGCGCTGTTCGTCGACGACGAGGCCAACGCCTTTGCCCTGCCCGGCGGCAAGGTCGGGGTCAACACCGGCATCTTCACCGTTGCCAAGACCCAGGACCAACTGGCCGCCGTGCTGGGACACGAAATCGGGCACGTGATCTCGCGCCACCACGAGGAGCGCATCACCCGCCAGCTCGGCACACAGACCGGCCTGGGCATCATTGGCGCACTCGCTGGTGCGGCCTACGGCGACGGCGCGGCCAGCGCGGTGAATCAGGTCGGCGGCATGACCGCGCAGACCGTGTTCCTGCTGCCCGGGTCGCGGACCCAGGAGAGCGAAGCCGACGTGGTCGGTCAGCGCTTGATGGCGCAGGCCGGCTTCGATCCGGCTCAGGCGGTCACGCTGTGGCAGAACATGATGGCTGCCAGCGGTAACCGTCAGCCGCAATGGCTGTCTACCCACCCCGACCCAACCAACCGCATCCGCGAGCTGCAGGCCGACGTCAACCAGCTCGAACCGGTGTACCAGCAGGCACGGCAGGCCGGACGCGCCCCACGATGCGGCTAGGTCCTGCCGCGGTGACGCTGCAATCGATGCTATCGGGCATTCAAAATCGCCAAGGTTGGCGCTGTATCCGCCTCTTACATCGGCGCGCAGTGCCCACCGCACGCTCACTTCCGATGTCTTACCGTTAGCCGCCCTAAGCAACTGTCTCCTGTCCCGATTGACGCACCACAACATGGAAACCGTTTTCGGGAACTGAGACTTTCTGCTAAGTTTGCCGGCTCAGATTTTTCGTACAGCTTCCATTCCGCTTTTCGTACCGCCCGACGGCGGCTCGTCCGAGGTGAAACATGAAACTGCTCAACCGCAAGCAAGCCCTGTTGTCCCTGTTCATCGCAGCGTCCCTGGGCGGGGCTGTCGTCACCGATGCGGTCGCGCAGTCGGACCGCTCTTCCGAGCGCGCCGCGCGTAAGTCCAAGGGCAACGGCAAGGCCGAAGAGCTGTACCCGCAGTCGACCCGTCAGGCACCGACGATCAAGCCGTCGTCCAAGTTGAGCAGCAAGCTGCAGAAGCTGATCGAAACCTTCAACAAGGGCGAGGACTACCCGGGCGTGCGCAGCCAGGCCGATGAAATCCTGGCCAACAGCGCTGCCAACGAAGCCGACAAGGCGCTCGCCGCCCAGCTCGCTGCGCAGGCCGCCTACAACCTGGACGATACCGCTGGCGCCAAGAAGTACCTGCAGCAGGCCATTGGCCTGAATGCGCTGGACAACAACGGCCAGTTCCAGTCGATGCTGATGCTGGCGCAGTTGCAGATGCAGGACGATCAGCAGGCCGAAGGTCTGGCCACGCTGGACAAGTATCTGGACGAGAGCAAGTCGCAGCGTCCGGAAGACCTGATCCTCAAGGGGCAGGCGCTGTACCAGGCCGAGCGCTACAAGGAAGCGATTCCGGTGCTGAAGCAGGCCATCGCCGCCTCGCCCGAGCCGAAGGACACCTGGAACCAGCTCCTGATGGCGTCCTACGCCGAAGCCGGCCAGACCGGTGAAGCCGTGGCTGCCGCCGAGGCGCTGGCCGCCAAGACGCCCAACGACAAGAAGGCCCAGCTCAATCTGGCCAGCATGTACATGCAGGCCGATCAGATGGACAAGGCCGCCGGCGTCATGGACAAGCTGCGCGCCGCCGGGCAGTTGACCGAAGAAAAGGAATACAAGCAGTTGTATTCCATCTACGCCAACACCGAGAACAAGGAAAAGGATGTCATCGCGGTGATCAATGAAGGTATGCAAAAAGGCATCCTCAAGCCTGATTATCAGACATACCTTGCGCTGGCTCAGTCCTATTACTACGGCGAAGACGTGCCGAAGGCGATCGAGAACTGGCAGAAAGCCGCACCGCTTTCCAAGGACGGCGAGACCTATCTGAATCTGGCCAAGGTGCTGCATTCGGAAGGTCGCATCCCGGAGGCCAAGCAGGCCGCACAGCAGGCGATCGCCAAGGGCGTTAAAAAACCCGAAGACGCCAAGAAGATCATCAACCTGAAGTAAAAAAAGAAAATAAACCCCCGAAATCCCTGTGTTTTTAGTGGTTACAGGACTCGGGATTGGTATAAGCTTGGGAGTTCCTGCGGTGTCAAAGCCGTCCGAAAACCTGGGGATCATCACAGTGATCCGGGCCCCCACTGAAAGAGCCATTGGCGCATGACGGAACAACTCGTTATCCACAGGCATGACTATGATGCCGGGAACCAGGGTCTGAGCTGGGCCCGCATTATCGGTATTGCTTTTGTAATTGCCCTGCACCTCACTGCACTGATGATGTTGCTGATTCCTGCAGTGGCGCCGAAGGCTCCGGCAGAGAAGGAGCGCACCACCATGGTTACCCTGGTGGATGCACCGCCTCCTCCCCCGCCGCCGCCGCCGCCGCCGCCGCCGGAAGACAAGCCGCCACCGCCGGTCAAGAATCTGTCGCCGCCGAAGCCGTCACCGGTTCCGCCGCCGCCGGAAGCACCGGTCGTCGATGTTCCCGAACCGCGTCCTAGCGATATCGTCACGCCGCCGAGCCCACCGTCTCCGCCGCAACCGCCGAGTGACATCGGCGCCAGTGTCGATATCTCGTCCAAGAACATGAACCCGCCGAAGTACCCGCCAGCAGCGTTCCGTGCCGGCGTCCAAGGTGAGGTCATCCTGATCGTGGATGTGGATGCGAGCGGCAACGTGACCAATGTGTCGGTCGAAAAGTCCAGCCGCAACCGCGACCTTGACCGTGCCGCGATGGACGCAGCACGCAAGTGGAAGTTCAACGCCTCCACTGTCAACGGGCAGAAAGCCGCCGGACGTGTCCGCGTCCCGGTCAACTTTGCTCTGAACTGATCCCACGGGCCGGCCACGGCCGGCCCAGGATCCTGTCTTCCTTTCGCTCCACCCTTCATCACCACACACAACAAAGGTAAGCGTCATGCTGCAGGAATTCTTTATCGCCGCCGCTGCAGGGGGCTCCAATCCGTCGGCCGCACTTTCGCAGATGGGCTTCGAGCACCTGATCACCGAAATGACCTCGAGCCCGGGCGACTTTGCCGTGTCTTGGGTCGTGTTGATCACCCTGATCGCCATGTCCGCCGCCTCCTGGTACTGGACTGTCATCAACATCTTCCGCGCCACCCGCCTGAAGAGCGCGGCTGACCGCGTCACCACCGCGTTCTGGGATGCCCCGAATGCGCAGGACGCGATTCGCGCCATGGAAGAACAGCCGGCTTCCGAGCCGTTCTCGAAGATCGCGCTGGACGCAGCCCAGGCTGCTGCTCACCACCAGCGTGCCGAAGGCAGCACCGGTGGTCTGGGCGAGAGCCTGAGCCGTTCGGAGTTTGTCGACCGCGCCCTGCGTCAGGCCGTGACCCGCGAAAGCACCAAGCTGCAGTCGGGCATGACCCTGCTGGCCACCGTCGGTGCGACCGCGCCGTTCGTCGGTCTGCTCGGTACCGTGTGGGGCATCTACGGCGCGTTGATCAAGATCGGCGCAACCGGTTCGGCCTCCATCGACGCCGTTGCCGGCCCGGTGGGTGAAGCGCTGATCATGACCGCGATCGGTCTGTTCGTCGCCATCCCGGCCGTGTTCGCGTTCAACTTCTTCTCCAAGGTCAACAGCTCGGTGATCGCCAAGTTCGACACCTTTGCACACGACCTGCACGACTTCTTCGCCACCGGTTCGCGCGTTCGCTAATCCGGTAGTAAAGAACGCCTTCGCAACGATTTAGACGGAGCCCGTTATGGCCTTCAGTAGTGGAAACAGCGGTGGCCCGATGGCCGACATCAATGTGACGCCCCTGGTGGACGTCATGCTGGTGCTGCTGATCATCTTCATCATTACGGCACCGCTGATGTCCCACAAGGTCAAGGTGGAGCTGCCAGAGGCCAACTTGATCCAGAAGGAAGATGCGGAGAAACGCGCCGCGCCGATCACTCTGGCCGTCAAGGAAGATGGGTCGCTGTACTGGAACGACGAGCCGATCTCCAAGGAAGCCCTGGAGTCGCGCCTGTCCACTGCAGCACAGCAGACCCCGCAGCCGCCGCTCAACCTGCGCGGCGACCGCACGACCAAAATGCGTACGATCAACGAGATCACCAAGATCGCGCAGGGTCAGGGCATGTTGGACGTCGGTTTTGTTGCAACCAAAGTGAAGGGGCAGTAAGCCATGGCATTTAGTACTGGTGGAGGCCGTGGGCCGATGGCCGACATCAACGTCACGCCCCTCGTGGACGTGATGCTGGTGCTGCTGATCATCTTCATTGTGACCGCGCCGATCATGACGTATCCGATCGCCGTGGATCTGCCGCAGCGGGTGCTGAACCCGCCACCGCAGACGACTGAGCCGCCGCCGCCGATCGAGTTGCGTATCGACGCCAGCAACCAGGTGTTCTGGAACAACAGCCCGACGCCGGTTGATCAGTTGCAGCAGAAGATGGAAGAAGTGGTCCAGGCCGATCCGACCAATCAGCCGGAACTGCGCATCGATGCAAATCAGGATGCGGAGTACGAGGTGATGGCGAAGGTGCTGGCCGCTGCGAAGAACTCGCAGATGAAGAAAATCGGTTTCATGCAGCAGTAAACGCATCTGCAATACCGCAACACAACAGTCATGACGCGACTGCAACGCCACCGGAAACGGTGGCGTTTTTTTGTGCCTGCTCCTGTGGGCAGGTGCCTGCGAATCTGCGATCTCACCGACGCGATCGCGTGCGAACAGCAGATGGACACTTCGCCTTGCAATGCGAGATACCGAGAATCTGCAGCAGCGTTTGATGCAGAAGATTATTCGTTGCAGATACGTGCGAACCGAACCGACTTTCTCGCTTCGAGATCCCCTTTGCTTCATCCGCAACGCTCGTTGAGGTGGTGGCGATTACCCATCATGCGGGCAGGACGGTGCATGCATGTACAGACGTCTGGCGTTACGCAGAGCCAAATAAAAGCCAGTTAGAGAGCAGCCTCAGACATGTACGCATCACGGATCAACACGTTTAGGCGATCAGCTAGAAGCTAGCTAACAACAACACATTGCATGCGGCCGGACCACGAACGCACACGTTTATGCCATTGGCTGTGCGTCCGCTTGGACACGTGGTTCTTCGCAGAAACACCCCGCTCCCACGTTCAAGGCCGTTAGTGCTGAGACCTACTCGATGCCTATTCCATGGCGTCTTTCCAGGTGTATGCTCGGCCATGCAGCACCCACGATCACAGCACCGGAGGCAGTCATGGCTTTCAGTACAGCAGGGACTCGGGGACCACTGGCGGAGATCAATGTCACGCCGCTGGTGGATGTCATGTTGGTGTTGTTGATCATCTTTATCGTCACCGCGCCGATGGTGACGCGCACGATGACGCTGGATCTGCCGCAGCCCACCCGCCAGCCGCGCGTGCCGCTGGAGCCGACTGCACCGATCGCCTTGCGGCTTGATGCCGACGGCCAGGTGTTCTGGAATGCCAGCCCGGTGAGCTTGCAGGATCTGCAGCCGCGTTTGATCGAACAGATGCGCGAGACAGCCGGCAATCAGCCGGAGCTACGTATCGCTGCCAACCAGGAGGCCGAATATGCGGTACTGGCCAAGGTGCTGGCAGCAGCCAAGAACGCGCAGGTAGAGCGCATCGCTTTCGTGCAATAGAGCGCAGAGGTACCTGCGCCGTGCGGTGCAGGCCACCAACAGGCTTACGCGGCGTCTCTCGATGCGCTGCGTGAGCCGCATTGCGATGAATGTGGAGGAAGTGCAGCGCCGCTTGCCTATCTCACTGGCCTGCCGTAGCGCATCGTTGGCAGCGTGATGGGCCGGCGGTTACACGCTGTGTGGGTTGATGCTCAGCAGCAGTAGCGGGGTGTCCATCGTCCGCTGTGGCGCCAGCGGGCGTTCCACCCTGCCCTGGCCGGTCTTCGGCCAACCGGCAGGATGGCGTTGCGTGAGCATTTGGCAGACCTAGAGCGGTTAACAGACTAGCGCGGCAAACGATCGATTGCGCAGCCAACCAGCTGGCGCGGCTTGTGCTTGGTATGGCAGGTACCACGGGTGCATTGCGGTTCTGAGTACGCCGTACACACCCATCTGCCGACTGCTCACCACGTTCTGTTGGCAGTTTTTGGAAGGTGCACGCAAGCGTCGCTGCAATGTGCATCGCCTACCGCCACCAGCCAGTGCGCCGCGCAACGTTGGCAAACCAAACACCGAATAGGAAAATACCGCTACGAAACCCGCGCGCAGTGGCCTACGCCTGCCTGCCGACGCCGCGCAGCAGCTGCACATACGCCCGCACGGTCGCATCCAGGCCTGCATACAAGGCCTCGCTGATCAGCGCGTGGCCGATCGACACTTCCAGCACGCCGGGCACGGCGGCGAGAAAATCGCCAAGGTTGGCTTGCGACAGATCATGCCCCGCATTGATTCCCAAGCCTGCGGCGGTGGCACGTCGCGCGGCGTCGGCAAACAGGGCCAGTTCGGTCTGCGGCTGCCCGCTGGCATGTGCGTGCGCGTACGGACCGGTGTACAACTCGATACGGTCTGCACCCAGTGCGGCAGCCTGGTCAAGACGCGGATTGCCGGCATCCACAAACAGGCTGACGCGGCTGCCAAGCGCCTTGAACGCAGTGATCAGTTCGCACAGCTGAGCGGTGTCCTGCGCAAAATCGAAACCGTGGTCGGAGGTCAGCTGCCCATCGCTGTCGGGTACCAGGGTGACCTGCTCCGGGCGTGTGGCACCGCACAGCTCCAGCAGCCCCGGATAGCCGGCGCGCGGCGGTGCAAACGGGTTGCCTTCGATATTGAACTCGACGCCGTGCTCGCGCGTGAGCGCGCTCAGTGCCAGCACATCATCGGCGCGGATATGCCGCTGATCCGGACGCGGATGCACGGTAATGCCGTGCGCACTGGCGGCGATGCAGGTGCGGGCCGCCTGCACCACATCCGGGTCGTGCCCACCGCGGGAGTTGCGCACCACCGCGATCTTGTTGACGTTGACGCTGAGCTGGGTGGTCACGACATCGTTCTCTGCGCTTGCGGCTCGCCGTCGCGGGATGCTGCCAGCGACGCGGCCTTGCGGGCCTCGGCCAGCTCGCGCAGCCGGCGCAGTTCGGCCGGGTCGATCATGCTGCTGGTGTCGCGCTGGGTATCGTCCATGCGCGCGGCGAACCAGCCGCGGGTCCACAACAGCAGCAACAGCAACGCCACCAATAGCGACACCACCAGCAACCACACGTGCGGCGTGCTGAAAGCCAGCACCAGCGCACCCAGTGCCATAAGCAGAAACAGCCAGTGCATGACGAGCTCCCCAATGAGTGGCGGCAGTGTAGCGCCGCGCCCGCTCTGGTTCCACGTGGGACGGGCGCGGCTTAGAGCAACGGCGACAGCAGCCGTGCGAAGGCTTCGGGCAGGCGCGAGCGCCAGAGCGGACGGCGATGCACAAAGCGCACTTCCTGCGCCTGTTGCATGTCGGTGTCGATCATCCCGGCCAGCTCGGCGGACACCGCCTGGTCGCGGAACAGCATCGACAGCTCGAAATTCAACCGGAAGCTGCGGCTGTCGAAATTGGCGCTGCCGACAATGCAGACCTCGTCGTCGGCCAGCAGCGCCTTGGTGTGCAGCATGCGCGGGCCGTACTCGTAGATGCGCACGCCGGCTTCGAGCAGTTCGTCGAAATACGAGCGCGCGGCATAGGTGACCAGGCGCGAGTCGCTGACGCGCGGCACCAGAAGGCGCACGTCCAGGCCGCCCAGCGCGGCCGAGGTCAGCGCCATGCGCGCGGCCTCGCCGGGAACGAAATACGGCGTGACCAGCCAGACCCGGTGCTTGGCCTCGTGGATGGCGGCGACCATCAGGCGGTGGATGGCTTCCCACGAGGAATCCGGGCCGGACACCAGCACCTGTGCATCCACCGTGCCCTGCGCCCGCGTGGGCACGTCTTCAGGCCAGAGCTGCTGGCCGTGGAAGGCGGCGCGCTCCTGCCGGGTGGCATACAGCCAGTCTTCCAGGAAGACCAGCTGCAGGCTGCGCACCACGTGGCCCTGCAGGCGCACATGCAGGTCGCGATACGCATCGCTGCGCACCTGCTCGTTCTCTTCGTCGGTGACGTTGATGCCGCCGGTGAAGCCGATACGGCCATCGACCACCAGCAGCTTGCGGTGGGTACGCAGGTTCAGCCACGGCCGCTTGAAGGGTTTGAGGAACTGCGATGGATGGAACCAGGCGGTTTCCACGCCCGCATCGCGCAGCGTGCGCAGCGCGCGCCGGGTCATCGCCGAGGAGCCGATCGCGTCCATCAACAGGCGCACCTTCACCCCGGCGCGGGCTCGTTCCATCAGCGCGTCGCAGATCGCGGTGCCGCTGTGGTCAGGCTGGAAGATGTAGTACTCCAGATGGATGTGGTCACGGGCGCTGCGGATCGCTTCGATGATGGCCGCATACGTCGCCGCGCCATCCACCAGCCAATGCACTTCGGTGGCGCTGCTCGGCGCCAGCCCGGTGGTGGACTGGGCGATCTTGGCCAGCTCGGTGCAATCGGCATCCGGCGGACAGACGCTGCTGTAGCTTTCCATGCCCGAACGCGAGCGCCCGCGCCGCAGCCGCTGGCGCTTCACTTTTTGCGGGCCGAGCCAGTAATAGATCAGCAGCCCCAGGTATGGCAGCGCGGCCAACGACAGTACCCAACTCAGCGTGGCCACCGGCTCGCGCTTCTGCAGCACGATCCAGCTGGCGATCCACAGCAGGTAGAGCACGTAGGCGGCGAGGAGGAGCGCTTCGAGATGGGGAATGTTGGCCAGCCAATCCCACGCGCCCTGAGCAAGTGCGAGCATGCGCGAATTCTACGGCGCGTCCGCCGTGCTGCGATGACCGTGGCGCCAATGCGGTGGTGCATCGACACCGGCCTGAAAGCTTCATTGTGTCGAACGCCTGGTCGCGGCGTATGAGACCTGCCGGCCGTACGATGCGCCGATGGCAAGCGCAATCAAGGGCCGGGGTGCGACCGGTTATCTGCCCGGACGGTTCGAGGTCACCACCGAGCAGGCGGTGGACGATGGCTGGCACGTGGAGGACAACGAGGAGTTCGCTGCGGGCGTGCTGCGCACGCAGGTCACCGAGGAAACCGCGCGCAGCATCATCAGCCGCAACCAGTCGCCGGACATCGGCTTCTCGCAATCGGTCAACCCATATCGCGGCTGCGAGCACGGCTGCAGTTACTGCTTTGCGCGGCCCTCGCACGCGTATCTCAATCTGTCGCCCGGGCTGGATTTCGAGACCAAGCTGTTTGCCAAGATCAACGCGCCGGACCTGCTGCGGCGTGAGTTGGCGCGGCCAAGCTATGTGCCCAGCCCGATCGCGCTGGGCATCAATACCGATGCGTATCAGCCGATCGAGCGCAAGCGCGCACTGACGCGGCAATTGATCGAAGTACTGTGGGAAACGCGGCACCCGTTCACGCTGATCACCAAAAATGCGTTAGTGACGCGCGATCTGGATCTGCTTGCACCGTTGGCGCGCGAGAATTTGGTCAACGTGTATTTTTCGGTGACCACGCTGGACCCACAGGTGTCGGCCAAGCTGGAGCCGCGCGCCTCCGCACCGCATGCGCGTCTGCGCGCGATGCGCACCTTGCACGAGGCCGGCGTGCCGGTGGGCGTGATGGCCGCGCCGGTGATCCCGTGGATCAACGACCATGAGCTTGAAGCGATTCTGCAGGCCGCTGCCGACGCGGGTGCGAGCAGTGCCGGCTATGTGCTGCTGCGGCTGCCGCACGAAGTGGCGCCCTTGTTCCGCGACTGGCTGCAGACCCATCACCCGCAGCGCGCCGCGCATGTGATGAGCACCATCCAGCAGCTACGCGGCGGCAAGGACTACGACAGCAGCTTCGGCACCCGCTTCCGTGGGCAAGGCGTGTATGCCGACCTGCTGGCGCGCCGCTTTGCGCTCGCGCATCGCCGCGCAGGATTCGAGACGCGCGCGATGCCGGCACTGGACTGCAGCGCCTTCCGCCGCCCTGCTCCGCCGGCCAAGCCGGTGCCCGACTCGCCGCAGGGGCAGTTGTTTTAGCTGCCGGGATTGGGGAGTGGGGATTGGGGATTCGCAACGGCAACGGCGCTTCTACCGATCAGTTCCGCTTGGCTGATATGAAACGTTTGCGATGTCTGGGGCGATCTGGTTGATCACGATGAAGTGTTGTCGTCACTACGGCAGCGCGTATCAATCCACATAGCTGTTCTGGCAGTAGCAATCAGCCATAGGAATGAAAGCCGACAGGCAACAGCAACGACGCGCCGCTGGTGCCGTTGCGATTCCCCACTCCCGATTCCCTATTCCCCGCCGTAAAGCGCCTGCGCCGATTGGAACAGGATCCAGCTGGTGGCGATGAATTTGTCGCCGCCGACCGGGCGGTTGCCGCGGTGGGTGTGGGTGAAGGCAGTGGGGGCGATCAACAGGCTGCCGGTGCGCGGGCGGGCCTTGCGTTGCTGGAACAGGAATTCGGTTTCGCCCTGTTCGAAGTCCTCGTTGAGATACAGCGTCCACAGCAGATGCCGATGCAGCGTGTCGGCACTGGCATCGCGTGGATACAGCTCGCAATGCCAATACGGGTAGCCGCCCTGGTCGGCGGTATACCACTGCAAATTGATCGCGCCCGGACGCAGGCAGGTGCGCGCCAGATCGCCCAGCGCCTGGTCGCTCATCTGCGCGATGTCCTCGGCCACCAGCCGATGCGGTGTGCCGTCGGCGGTGGTGACCTGCAGCATCAACGGCGAAATCAGCGCCTGTGGATACTGGCGCAGATAGGTCAGCACGCCGTCGAACACCGCCTGTTGCAGGCGGCTTTCCACTTCGGCCCACTCGGCCACACCGCTGATGCGCAGATCGCGGCTGTGTTTGAGTTCGGGAAACACGCCGCCGCCGATGCGGCCCGGATGCAGCTGCTGACTGTCGCGCATGCGCTGCACGATCGCCGCGCAATCGGCGGCCGCCACGGCGTTGTCGGTGATCTGGATAAAGTCGGGTTGGCTCATGCGCACGACCATAGCAATGTAGACGCGCTGCGGTAAGCAGCGTGATCAAAGGATTTCCAATGCGTCGGGCCTCCTGCATTGACGCTCGGAAGTCCGCGCGCCTTCGATCACCGTGCTGCGTCGGCGGAATGTCGCCCATCACTGATCGCCGTCGCTTTGTTAGGTCGGCGGCATCGCGCTGTGATTGCGGAGATGACGTAGCCCCGAACGGCCAGCAACAAGATCACCGCGCAACGCTTCTGTCGATGCAGCTTATCGGCCCAGCCGCCCAGTGTGCTCACGCACCATCCCAACGCACAGCCGCCCAAAGAAAAACCCCGCCGAAGCGGGGTTTTTCATCACACAACGCGGTTTGCGACGATCAGAACTTGTAGTTGATCGAGGCAGCCAGGATGTTGCCCTGCACATCGTAGCTACCCGCCAGGCGGTCGCCGGTGGCGCTGCGGGTGTCGCTGGTCGGGTCGCTGACAAACAGGTGGGTGTAACCGAAGTTGTATTCGGCCTGCTGCGACGGACGCCAGCTCAGACCCAGCGAGACCCACTTGCGGCTGGCATCGGGCACGCGCACGTCACGGTGCTCGGCGGTGGTCGGGGTCTGGTCGTAGGCCAGGCCGCCACGCAGGGTCAGCGTTTCGCTCATGCGGTAGTCGGCACCGATCGAGGCGAAGGTGGTGTCGCGGTAGGAGAAGTCCAGCACGCTGTTGGGCTGATTGGACGCGAAGTCCACGGTCACCTGGTCGAACTTGCTCCAGGCGGTGCGGGTGACGTCGGCCATGATCGACCACTGCTCGTTCACGTTGTGCGTGAAGCTGGCGGTGGCGCTGGCAGGCAGCGTGACGGTGGCACGGCCCTTGGTGTCGATGAAGGTGCCCGGTGCGGCGACGCCCAACACGGCAGCGGCATTACCCGGCGTGGTGAAGTCGGCATCACCGTCGGTGATCTTGTGCTCCACTTCCGAGCGGTAGCTGAAGCCGATGTGGGTGTTCTCATCGATGCTGAACAAGCCACCGAGGGTGAAGCCCACTTCGGTGCTGTTGCCCTTGATGCGCGAGTAGCCGTCGGCGCTGCCCGGCGCAAAGCCCGGCACGCGGCGCGCGGCAAGGATGCTGCCGAAATCCACCGCGTTGCCCAGATCGATATCCAGACGCTCGGCGAACACCGAGGCGCCGAAGGACACGTACGGATTCACGTCGTAAGAGAACGCGACGTTGAAGTCGATCGCCTGCAGCTCGGTCTTGGTGCCGTGGTAGCGGCCCACCCAGTCACGGTCGTATTCGGTCTTGAAGCCGAACGGCACGGTGAGCGAGGTGCCCAGGTGCATGTTGTTGTTCTCGCCGAACGGCACGTGGAAATACATCGCCGGGACCGGCGCGATGGTGCCAGCGTCGCCGCCGTTGCCGCCGGACACCGGGGCGCCGTTGGCGTAGTTGCCGCTCTCGGGCTTGAACTTGGCCGAGAAGTGGATGGCGCTGACGTCGGCCTGGAACAGGCGACCGTCCAGCTGGCGCATGCCGGCCGGGTTGTTGACGATGATCGAGGCGTCGTCCGGGGCGCTGCCCGAACCTGCGAATGCGCGGCCGAGGCCCTTGGCGCTGTTTTCCTTCAGCTGGAATGCGGCGCCGTGCGCCTGGCCAACGGCCAGAACGCCAGCGATACCAACAGCCAGCAGGGTGGCGCGGCTCAGAGTGGAAGCGGTAGACATGAGTTGTAGCTCTCCGGATAAAGACTGCAATGGTCGGTTCAGCGCCCGCGCCCAGCACCAATCCAGTGCCTGGAGCGCGCCGGAGACCCCCCCCCGACATACGACGCCGTACGCAGTATACCCACCACGATTAACCGAACAATAACGACTTGCGTCCTGAACACGCGGTTGGGTTGGGGCTGGGTTCAGGCCCGTGGACCGGCTATTGTGCGTCTCCGATGTTCGTTTCCCTCCCCTCCCGCAAGAAACCCACCCCGCGCTGGGCGGTGCCGCTGTTGTTCGCCACGGTGTGGCTGGCCTATCTATGGTCGATCAGCCGGCCGGGCGAAGCGCGCAATACGCTGTGGCTGGACTGGGGCGCGCTGTCCAGTGGCGTCTCCAATCTGGGCGACTGGTGGGCGACCTTGCGCGATGGCAGCGTGCTGCGGCTGTTCACGGCATTGTTCCTGCACGCCGATTGGTCGCATCTGCTCGGCAACCTGGTGTTCCTGCTGATCTTCGGGCTGCCGGCCGAGCGCATCCTGGGGCCGTGGCGCTTGCTGCTGCTGTTTCTGGTGGGCGGCGCGGCCTCCAACCTGGCGGCGATCTTTGCGATCGGCACACCGGACCGGGTGATCATCGGCGCCTCCGGCGCGGTGTCGGCGTTGATCGGCACCTACCTGGCCTTGTTCCCCGGCGCCAAGCTGGGCGTGGTGCTGCCGCTGGGCTTGTTTCTGGAATTCATCCGCGTGCCGGCACCGCTGCTGATCGGTGCCTGGGCACTGCTGCAGGTGGTGTTCGCCTACATCGGCCCGGCGTTCGGCATGGTGGCGTGGTCGGCGCACATCGCCGGCTTCCTGTTCGGCATCGTCTACGGGCTGTATGTGCGTGCGGCCATCGCGCGACGGTTGCGCAAGCGCCACGGGTTTTAGCGCGGCAAGCGACGCATCGGGGAAGCAGGCGTGTGGCGGGTCAACGCGCGTACGCTGCGTCCATCGCGATGGCGCGCCTATAATCGGTGCATGTCCAAGCCCTTGTACAAAGTCACCTTTCTCAATCACGGCAAGGTGTACGAGCTCTACGCGCACGAAGTGACCGGCAGCCATCTGTGGGGCTTCAACCAGATCGGCGAGCTGGTGTTCGACGTGCACGACGGCCTGGTGGTGGATCCCACCGAAGAACGCCTGCGCGAAGAGTTCGGCAATACCAAGACCTTGCACCTGCCGATGCAGAGCATCGTGCGTATCGAAGAAGTGGAAAAGAAAGGCCAGTCGGTGATCCGCGATGCCACCACCGGCGACAAGGTGGTGGCCTTTCCGGTGCCGACCAAGCCACGCTGATGCGCATTCTGGTGCCCGACGATTACCAGGGCGCAGTGCGTCAGCTGCCCTGTCTGCAGCGGCTGCAGGGCCACGATGTGCAGGTGCTCGGTGCATTGGCCACCGATCCCAACGAATGGGCCGAGCGCCTGGTCGAAGCCGATGCGCTGGTGCTGATCCGCGAGCGCACCCGCGTGGATGCGACGCTGTTGCGCCGGTTGCCGCGGCTCAAGCTGATCAGCCAGACCGGGCGCGTGGGCACGCATGTGGATGTGGCCGCGTGCACCGAGTTCGGGGTGGCGGTGGCTGAGGGCGTCGGCTCGCCGGTGGCGCCGGCCGAGCTGACCTGGGCGCTGATCCTGTCGGCCAGCCGCCGCCTGACCGAGTATCAGCGCGCGTTGCACCAGGGCCGCTGGCAGGCGGTGGGCGACCCCGGTCTGGGCCGGTCGCTGCATGGGCGCAAGCTAGGCATATGGAGTTATGGGCGCATCGGTCAACGCGTGGCCGGGTTCGGGCGCGCGTTCGGCATGCAGGTGCTGGTCTGGGGCGGCGAAGCATCGTGCGCGCAGGCGGCGCGCGATGGGTACGCGATTGCGGCCAGTCGCCAGGAGCTGTTCGAGCGCAGCGATGTGCTGTCGTTGCATCGCCGGCTCACTGCGCAGACGCGCCATCAGGTGACCGCGCAGGATCTGGGCCACATGCGCACCGATGCCTTGCTGGTCAACACCAGCCGCGCCGAATTACTCGCACCCGGCGCATTGCTGGCCGCACTGGATGCCGGCCGGCCCGGGCAGGCGGCGGTGGATGTGTTTGAGCGCGAGCCGGTGCAGGACCCGCGCGACCCGCTCCTGCAGCACCCACGCCTGCTGGCCACACCGCACCTGGGGTATGTGGAACGCGACAGCTACGCGCTGTATTTCGAAGCGGCCTTCGACAATGTGCTGGCCTTTGCCGCCGGTACCCCGCGCAATCTGGTCAATCCGGAAGTGCTGGCGATGATGCGCTAGCGCGTTCTGCGTGGTGAGTCGGACCACGCATGCGCGAAGACCCATGCACGCGAATGGCGCAGCGACACGCACGCGAACGCATTGAGGGTTTGCAAAGGCGCTGTATTGCGTAGGACGAAGCGCGGCTAACAACACGTAGCGAGCAGGCGTCAGGTGGGCGTGGACGGCGCGGAGGAACCGGAGTGAACGCGTGGTACATGCCGCACCGAGCACCTGCCGCCTGGCGGCTGCACAGTCCCTTTGTTAGCTGCTCTGAACCGGCGCCCGACACGGCGCTGCATGTCGCAGGCAACCCATGCAACTGGTCGATCCTCACAGAGCGATGATCGCCCAATCAACGCATGTCTGAGCGAGCGGGTGATTGAATGACGCACATACGCGGCATTCGTTTACCCGCGAAGATCTGGGCGTGGTGTGCAGCGAGGTTGCCTGCGCTATAGCGATCACCGGATCGAACAGCGTCCGGCGCCGTGCGAGCGATCGGTGCTGTCACTGACTTAGACAATGACGTTCGTCGTAGACATAGCGACGCGAGCGCGCACAGCGCGTGCTTTGCACTGGAGTCACTGCACTGGAGTCACTGAGGGATGCGGCTTCAAATTCGCAGCACGCAGCACGCATCGCGCGTCATGCAATGCATGGACAAGCTTGATCGGACACGCCGCGCGCACCATCGTCGTGCGCGCCGCGTGTGACGAGCGCGTCGCCGGCATCATCCAGCCGACCCGCGCTCGCACCCTGCTGGCTGCGCTTACTTGGTCGGTTCGACCGGTGCCGGCTTATCCGTAGGCGCGGCCGGTTCGGCAGGTGTCTGCTTGTCGGCAGGTGCTGCGGGCTTGGCCGGGTCAGCCGGGGTGGCTGGCTTGGTTTTTTCCGTAGGCGCTGCCGGCTTGGCTGGGTCAGTTGGCTTGGCCTTGTCGGTGCTCGCCGGATGCGCTGCTGCCGGCTTCGGCTCGGAGGCTGCCTTGGTGGCCGCCCTCGCCTTCTGTGCGGACTGGGCTTTTGCCTTGAGCGCGGCTTGCGCCTTGGCGGCCGAGCCGGGCTGCTTGAGCTCGGCCAGCGCTGCGGTGATCGGGCCATCGCCAGGCAATACATCGCCGGCGCTATAGCCCTCTTCGCCCTCGGCATCGCCGCGCAGATGGCCCGGCAAGGTGGCTTCGCTGAAATCGGCCAGGCTGGCCGGCACGTCGGCATCGCCGGGTTGCGGTTCGGGAGTGAGCATCACTTCCGGCACGATGCCGCTGGCCTGGATCGACTTGCCGCTGGGGGTGTAATAGCGCGCGGTGGTGAGCTTGACCGAGTCGCCGTTATCCAGCGGCAGCACGGTCTGCACCGAGCCCTTGCCGAAGGTGCGGCTACCGATGATGCGCGCGCGCTGGTTGTCGCGCAGCGCACCGGCCAGCACTTCGGAGGCGCTGGCCGAGCCGGCGTCCACCAGCACCACCACCGGTGCACCGCCGAGCAGGTCGCCCGGGGTGGCATCGAACTTGGCGTCGCTGATCGAGATACGCCCGCGGGTGCTGACGATGTTGCCCTTGTCGAGCAGATCGTCGGCCACCTGCACCGCCGAGGTCAGCAGACCGCCCGGGTTGCTGCGCAGATCCAGCACCAGCCCGCGCAGTTTCCCGCCGGCCTGCAGCTGCTTGAGGTTCTTCTGGAAATCGGCGCCGGTATCGGCCTGGAAGGTGCTGATGCGGATGTAGCCGTAGCCCGGCTCCAGCAGCTTGCTGCGCACGCTGGCCACGCGAATGGTCTGGCGCTGCAGGGTCACATCGAACGGCTTGGGCGCCTTGTCGCGCACGATGGTCAGGGTGACCTTGCTGCCGGATTCGCCGCGCAGCGGTTCCATCGCCTTGCTGGCGTCGATCGGCTTGCCGTCGATGGCCACGATCACATCGCCTGCGCGAATGCCGGCGCGCGCCGCCGGGGTGTCGTCGATCGGTGCGATCACCTTGAGCGTGTTGTCCTGCTGCTGCAGCAGCTCCACGCCGATGCCGTCATAGGCACCGGTGGCCTGTTCGTCGAAGGCTTCGGCATCTTCCTTGTCGAAATAGGTGCTGTGCGGGTCCAGGTCAGAGAGCAGGCCGCGCACCGCGGCGTGCATCAGCTTTTTGTCTTCGACCGGGTCGACATAGGCCTGCTTGACCGCGTTGTACACCGCCACGAAGCGACGGATTTCGTCCAGCGGTACCTTGGAGACAGCGGCTTCATTGGCTTCCGGATCGTCCGCAGCGGCCTGGGCGGCGGCGGGACGGGCGGTCTGCGCCCAACCAGGCGACGCGAACAAGGCCAGCGACAGGGCAACGGACAGGACGGCTACGCGCATGAAGCACTCCGACAAAGAGATAAGACGCTCCGCACGACGGAGCTGACCGGATTATGCGCGAAGCAGCGGTAAATCCGCGTTGAATTACGCGCGTGTTGCGTGGGCAGTTCGGTGGCGGCCAGCTGGCTGGCGACCGAAGCACGGATGTGTGACGCATTGGTGCGGCCGGGCATCTGCAACTCGAGTGCGGCGAGCGTGCAGCGCACGGGTGTCTGCTCGCATCCGGCCGCCAACCGCCAACTGCGGCGCCATGCGCTGCTTCGATGTGCAGCCGGACAGTGCCGCGATGAAAGCATTGCCGGGGTGGCCGGCAAAGCCGCAGCGGCGAAACGCGCTGCATCGCTGCGATGTCGCCGCCACGTGCTGGTGAGCAGCGCCTGGCCGCAGCGGTGACCGTGGCGCGCTGCGAGGACGCACAGACACTGATCATCGACCGCGGCAGCGACCGGCATCACGGCTGCGAGCTCCGCGATGCGCCGCGTCGGCACCCGCTCACCGCACGCAGCGACTAGCGCCGTTGCAACCAGCTCGATGGGTCGACCGGCTGCCCATTGCGGCGCAATTCGAAGTACAGCGCCGGCACGCCCTGCCCGCCCGAACTGCCGACCTTGGCCACCGCTTCGCCGCGCTTGATCGCCGCACCGGCATCGCGCAGCAAGGTGTCGTTGTGCGCGTACAGGCTCATGTAGCCGTTGCCGTGGTCCACGATCAGGATCATGCCGTAGCCGGTCATCCAGTCGGAAAACACCACCGTGCCGTCGGCCACGGCGGTGACCGTGCTGCCCTTGGGCGCGCCGATCAGCACGCCCTTGCTGGTGTGACCGTCGGGCAGTGTGGCGTTGAAGCGTGCCAGCAGATTGCCCGCCACCGGCCAGCTGAGCCCACCGACCTTGGGCGCCGGTGCGCTGGCGATGACCTTGGGCGGTGTCTTGCCCGGACGCTCCGGGCGATCGGTCTTGCCGCGCTTGGCCTGTGCGGCGGCTTCGGCGGCCGCGCGCTTTGCAGCCGCGCGGCGTTCGGCTTCGGCCTTGGCCGCGGCCGCGCGCAGATTGGCGAGCAGTTGCTCCAGCGACTTGGCATCCTGGCCCAGCGCCTTTTCGCGCTCGGCACGTTGTTTGTAGCGATCGTCCAGCTGCGCCACGGTAGCCGCCTGCTGCGAACGGTCCTTCTGCAAGGTGGCGGCCTGCGCCTTTTGTTGCGCGCGCGCCGCATCCAGCGCCTGGCGCCGGGTGGCGATGTCCTGTTCCACCTTGGTCAGCGCATCCAGCTGCGTGGTCAGCGCGTGGATCCGCTGCGCGCGTGCGTTCTGCACGTAGCGGTGATCGGCGAGCATGCGGTTGGCATCGCCTACCGTGTCCTGCGACAGCAAGACCTTCAACGGCGCGTTGCGGCCTACCTGATCGGCGGCGCGCAGCAATGCGGCCAGCTGCACGCGCTGGTTCTGCAGGCCGCGCTGCAATTGCGCGCGGTCCTGTTGCAGCGTGGACAGATGCTGTTCCTGTGCACGCATCGCCGCTTCGGTTTCGCTCAGGGCGCGCGAGGTCTTGGCAACCTTTTCGTCGGCCTGGCGCAGTTGCTGCGCCGCGGTGCCGCGCTTGCCTTCCAGCTCGCGTCGGTCGGCGCTGATGGTCTTGAGCTCATCGCGCAGCTGCTGCAGTTTGCGCTCGGTCTCGCGCTGGTTCTGCGCGCCCGCGCCGGTGCTGCCGAGCAGCATGCAGACCAACGCGGTCGTGGCCAGCCAGCTGCGCCCGACGCCGGTGGCGGAGACGAGCGGCAGACGCGGCAGCGGTGCAGGCGAAGGGGGCAACGAAAGGTCCAGTGACTTCAGGCAGGTGCGCGATTGTAGCCAAGCATGGTGTGATCGCCGCCACGCCCACGACAGACGCCACCGCGCGAGGTTCAGCATGAAGCTCCAGTATCTTCTCCTGGCATTGTCCCTGGCCTGCTCAACCGCCGGGGCCGAAGAAGGCATCAGCAAGGTCAACGGCCGCATCAGCGCCGAGGCCGGCAAGACCTACGGCGGCCTGGAAACGGTCAACGGCTCCATCGAGATCGGCGCCGGTGCGCAGACCCAGGATGTGGAAACCGTCAACGGCGGTATCACGATCGGCGATGGAGCCCGCACCGGCAGCGTGTCCACGGTCAACGGCGCGATTTCCCTGGGCCGCAAGGTCACCGTCTCCGGGGGCCTGGAAACGGTCAACGGCAGCGTGTTGGTCGAGCGCGGCAGCCAGGTCAGCGGTGGCGTGGAAACCGTCAACGGCAGTATCGGCCTGGTCGAAACCGAGCTCGGCAAGGACATCGAGACGGTCAACGGCGACATCACCGTTGGCGTGGGCTCGCATGTGCATGGCGGCATCGAGGTGACCAAGCCGAACTTCAGCTTTTCCTTCAAGCCCTCGCGCAAACCGCGCGTGGTGATCGGCCCCAAGGCGGTGGTCGATGGGCCGCTCAACTTCGAGCGCGATGTGGATCTGTACGTGCATCGCACCGCCAAGATCGGCGCGGTCACCGGTGCCACCGCACGCAGCTTCGAGTCGGACGTGGCGCCCAAGGACTGACGCGCTCACCACGCGCACGTTCTAAGATCGGGACTCCGTTGCACGAGGAGTTCCGATGCCCCGCAAGATCCTGTTGTGTCTGGCCGCGACCCTGGCCCTGGCCGGTTGCAAACGCGAATCGACCGACGCGCCGTCCGCACCGGCGGCGCAAACGCCGGCCGATGCCACGCCCAGCGCACCGGTCAGCCGGCACGCGTTTTCGCCGGAGCTGAGCACCGGCGACTTTGCCGAGCTGGTCAAGACGCTGGCCTCGGACGACTTCGAAGGACGCGGCCCGGGCACGCCCGGCGAAGAAAAGACCGTGACCTATATCCGCGACCAGATGCAGCGCATCGGCTTGCAGCCGGGTAATGGGGACAGCTGGTTCCAGGAGGTGCCGATGGTGGAAACCACCGCCGACGCGGCCACCGCCCCCAGCCTGCGCAGCGGCGAGCAGACCCGCACCCTCGCCTTCGGCACCGACATCGTGGTGGGCACGCGTACCGGCCAGCCCGAGGTCAAGCTGGACAACAGCGAGCTGGTCTTCGTCGGCTACGGCGTGGATGCGCCCGAGCAGCAATGGAACGATTACGCCGGCCAGGACTGGAAAGGCAAGACGGTGGTGATGTTCGTCAACGACCCTGGCTTCCATACCGGCGATGCCAAGTTGTTCGACGGCAAGCGCATGACCTATTACGGGCGCTGGACTTATAAATTCGAAGAGGCCGCGCGCAAGGGCGCAGCGGCGGCGTTGATCGTGCACGACACGCCCGGCGCCAGTTACGGCTGGGACGTGGTCAAAAACTCCTGGTCCGGCCCGCAATACGATCTGCCTGCCAAGGACGACCCGGACCCGCGCCTGCCGGTGCAGGGCTGGATCAGCGCCGACACCGCCAAGCAATTGTTCGCCAACGCCGGGCTGGACCTGGCACAGGCCTACAAGGACGCGAGCAAGCGCGGCTTCAAGCCGGTGCCGTTGAAGGCCAATTGGTCGGTAGATCTGAAGAGCAGCATCGCCGAAAAGACCTCGCGCAACGTGGTCGGTGTGCTGCCCGGCAGCAGCCACGCCGATGAGGCGGTGCTGTACATGGCGCACTGGGATCACCTGGGCAAGCATCCGGGCGAAACCGGAGACAACATCTACAACGGCGCGGTGGACAACGCCACCGGCGTGGCCGGCATTCTGGAAATCGCCGATGCCTTTGCGCATCAGGACCCCAAGCCGGCGCGCTCGGTGGTGTTCGTGGCGGTGACGCTGGAAGAATCCGGCTTGCTCGGGTCCAAGTATTACGTGGCCAACCCGAGCTTCCCGTTGGACAAGATCGCTGCGGTGATCAACCTGGACGCGATGTCGGTGGCCGGGCGCGCACGCGATGTCACCGTGGTGGGCATGGGTAGCTCGGAACTGGAAGACATCCTCAAACCGATCGCCGCGATGCAGGGCCGCACGCTGCACGCTGAGGCCACGCCGGAAAGCGGCTCGTACTTCCGCTCGGACCACTTCAACTTCGCCAAGGCCGGCGTGCCGGCGCTGTATGCCGATGGCGGCGAAGACCTGCGCGACGGTGGCACCGCAGCCGGACGTGCGGCCGCCCAGGATTACGGCCGCAATCGCTATCACGCGCCCGGCGATGAGTACGATGCGGCCACCTGGAAGCTCGACGGCACCATCGAAGATCTGCAAGCGGTGTATGGCGTCGGCAAGGACGTGGCCGCGGGCGACCGTTGGCCCAACTGGTACCCCGGCAATCCGTTCAAGGCCGCGCGCGACCGCATGCTGGCCGGCAAGCCGGGCGCTGGCGCCGCGGCAGCGCAGCCGGTCGCAGGCAACGCCGATCCGAAGAATGCCAAGCCAAGCAACGCCAAGGAGGCGGATGCAAAGAACGCCGCGCCTGCGCGGTGAGGCGTGCAAGGAGCTCGCTGTTCGTGCGGTGAGGGATGCTGCCTGCGCTGTCGTGCCGGCGCTGGCAGCTGAAGCGAGTTGCGTGCAAGACAAAGGGCCTCCAATTGGAGGCCCTCCGTTTTTAGTCGTGTTTCGTGGGTGGCGACAGCGCGTTGGCCAGCAGACCCCGCGACGCCGCTAAATGTCGCATCAAATTCGATGCCGGCTGCAACGGCTGCTCACTGTGCACTTCAACCAGCGCACTGCCCAGCCCGCCCGACGTACACGCGTTCAAGCACACTCAATCGTTGTCGACGCTGACCACATGCCCATCGTCGGGATCCACGTGCAACTCGACCTTCTGCCCGTTGTGCTTTGCGTCGGCCTTCCACAGGCCATCCTTGAACTTGAGATCGTGCACGTCTGCGTAGCCGCCAGTGGACAGCGCCGCGCGGACGTCGGCTTCGCTCAGTCGCGATGCGGTCTGGTCGCCATAGACGCGCCCCGTGACCGGATCGATGTGGACATCCACATCCTTGCCATCGCCGCTGCGGGCATCGGCGGTCCACACGCCATGCTCGAATTTGACGTCGTGCACCTTGGTGTAGCCCTTGGCGGTCAACATGCTGGTCACCTCGTTGGAGGTGAGCGCCTTGGCGGGCTTGGCGGCGTCCTGCGCAAACGCACCCTGCGAAACAAGCGTCAGCGCGCCGATCAATGCGGTGGTCATCATGCGATGTGCCATGAGAGGCTCCTGCTGTGAAGTGCCGCCATGCTCGCCGCCTTGGGATCGTGGCTGGGTGAAAACATGGAAAATCCAGTTAGAGAAATTCAGTTAACTGAAAGTGGTGATCGCTCTTCATCGCTTCTGCACGTTGGATTTACATTTTGATTCCGGTGCGCAGGCATTGCATTGCAGATGTCGACCACGATGTTCAAGTCATCCAATAAAAAAGCCGCCTTGCGGCGGCTTGTCGTGTCGTGTGTTCAGCGCGTGGTGCGCGCTGCAGGTGCAGGTGCGGCTACACGTGCAGCGGCGGTGCCGGGTGCACGGGTTGCGCTTGCGGCCTGCGGCGAGAGGATCGTCATCTGCGGTTTGTCGGTGCCGTCCTTGTTCGGATGCACGTTGTAGGCGTAGGAGAGATTCCACCACGAACCTGCCGCCCACCACGTCCAACCCAGCCACACGTCCGCATTGCTTTCCATGTAGCCGAGCATGCCTTGCAGCGCCTCATTGCAGACAGGGTTGTTGGCAGTACCGAATTCGGCCAGAAAGCCACGTTTGCGATTGGTGCGCAGCCATTCGGTGAAATTGCGCAAACGCTCGGCGCCGATCGTGGAGCTGACGCAGACGCTGCTGGTGCCGCTGGAATCGGCGTCCAGATACTGATGCACTTCGAATGCGTACCGGTTGAGCGGGTCATTGATGGCCGCCAGCGCAGTGGCGTTGGAGTAGCCATCACTGGTGGGCGAATACCAGCTGTGCGCACCTGTCCACAAGGCGCCGGGCACCAGGATCAGATTATTGGCACCGGTCCTGCGAATCGCATCGATGGCCGCTTGCGCAGTGCCGGCCCATTCGCTGGACGAGATGTTGTTGGGCTCGTTCATCAGCCCGAAGATCACCGCGTTGTCGCCATTGAATGCCACTGCAAGACGGCGCCATAGATCGGTAAAGGTGGCCACCGGCACTTCCGGTCCGCCGATCCTGTAACCGTAGTATTTGGCGTAATTGTGGATATCGATGACCAGATACATGCCCGAGGCCTTGGCACGCGCCACCGCCTGTTGCACCAGCGCCAGCTGCACCGGATCCAGCTCGCCGCGCGCGCTGGGTTGCAGACGCTCCCACAAGATCGGCAAGCGGATCGTATTCATTCCGACGCCGGCGAAATAACTGTAATCGTTGGCCGAGGCGTACATATAGTCTTTATTGAGCACGCCGGGTTTTTTGGATGACGCAAATTCGGCACCGGATAAATTGACGCCGGCATACGTCAGTGCGCGTGTCTGCGCGTACGCGCACGACGTCCCGACAAGCAACATGAAACACAGGGCGCACGCAGCAAGGTGGCGTAGTGGAAAAGATGGACGTGACATGAAGCAACTCCTGGGCGGGTAAGATGCGTCGCCGCCCCAATGGCGTGCGATCGGCGCAAGGTGCGCTGCATCTGCGTGTTGCGATGCATCACGTGTGCCAAAGAGCGGTAAATCAATGAATACGCCAGGAAGTGCGAACCACTGCGCACTTAATATGGAAGAGCACGTTTATGCGTGCATATCGGTTATCACTAAAGTGCCGTGATTCTCGCGATACGCACGGGTATGTGCCGAGATGCTGGCGGAATTTGGCAATGTGCCAGTTGCATGGCGCCATCTCGGTGGCGCGGTCATTTCCGATATCCACAAAAGCGGTGCCGTTACGAAAACGGCACCGCTGGTAAAGCACGCAGGGTTGAATCAGCGCGCGATGCGACGTGCGTGCGCACTCAGGATGGACAGCTGCGGTTTGTCGCGTCCGTTACGATCGGGCTGCAACGTAAAGGGGTAATCGCCACGCCACCAGGCGCCGGCGGCCCAGGCGCTGGAACCCAGCCAGACATCGCGGTTTGCCTCCAGATACCGCAGCATGCCATCCAGCGCGCGCATGCAGGTGGGGTTGGTTGAGGCGCCAAATTCGCCCAAGAATCCACGCTTGCGCTGGGTACGCAACCAACCGGTAAAGCTGCGCAAGCGTTCGGCACCGATGGTAGCGCTCACACAACCGGCACTGGTGCCGCTGGAATCGGTATCCAGATATTGGTGCACCTCGATGGCGTACCGGTTGAGCGGGTCGCGGAGAGAGGCCAGCGCAACTGCGTTGGATTGCCCGGCGATGGTGGAATACCAACTGTGTGCTCCGGACCACAGTGCGCCGGGTACCAGGATGAGGTTGTTGGCGCCGGTAGCGCGGATACCGTCGATCGCTGCCTGTGCGGCGGCGGCCCAATTCTGCGGCGCAATGTCGTAGGGCTCGTTCATCAGCCCGAAGATCACCGCGTTATCGTTCTTGAAGGCCACCGCCAACCGCTTCCACACATCGGTGAAGGTGCTGATCGGCACGCGCGGGGTGCCGATCTTCTGCCCGTAGTATTTGGCGTAGTTGTGGATATCTACGATCAACACCATGTTCGCTGCCTTGGCGTTGGTCACGGCCTGCCGGATCAGTGCAAGTTGTGCGGGGTCCAGTGGGCCTTGTGGCTTCGGCTGCAGCCGCTCCCACAAAACGGGCAGGCGTACTACGTTCATGCCGGTGTTGGCGAAGTGCTGGTATTCGCCGGGAGTGGGATAGCGATAATCGACATTGACGACGCCGGGGCGTTTTGCCGAGGCGATTTCTGCGCCGGACAGATTGATACCTGCAAGACGCAACGCACCGCTTTGTGCCTGCGCACGCGGAAGCGCCGCCAGCAACAGCACGGCCAGCGCACAGCACAGCAGCTGGCGTGGCCAGATGGGGGAGGGGGACATGGGGAACTCCTGAAGCATCTACGGGGGGAGATGCGTTGCATCGCAGTTGTTCGCATGCACAACGCATCGACCTCAGCCTATGCGTATCTGCCGCGCGCAACTACGGATGCGAGGTATCACTGCATCAAGCTGTGCGGTGCTTCGCAGTTGCAAGCTGTTTTTGTCGATGCACTGCGCGTGTTGCGAGAATGCCTTGAATCAGCGGCTCTGCTGCAACTTCGCAATGGTATTGGTCGCATCAATGCATCGGCGTTGATGCGATGACAGCGACCGCGCCAATGCTGGCGTGCACGGACACGCATGACGCAACGCGCGGACGCAGACGTGCCTGCATGCGTCGAGCACTGCAATTGCGTAGCACGGAGTAGGGCGATTGTGCCTTGCGCGGCTAGCGCGCGATCCACTGCCATGATCGTGGTCGATGGCGATGGATCCATCTTCGAGACAACGCTCTCGGCGACGACGGCAGCTGCATCCACCGAAACCGGACCTGCAGCAGCGGCGTGGCGAGGTCCATATCGCGCCAATGTTCATCCACCGCATGGCTGTCATCAATCAGCCGCAGTCCCGCCCGATATCCAGCGGTAACCGTGGGCACTGCACTGCGACGCAAAAAAAACGGGCGACCTACCAGCGTCGCCCGCGTCTTATTGATTTAGATCGCTGCCGTCAGTGCTTGCCCGCGCGGCGTGCGTACTTGCTCAGAATCCTGATCTGCGGCTTGTCGCTGCCGTCCTTGCCTGGTTGCACGGTGAAAAAGTAGTCCGGTTTCCACCAGGCGCCCGCGGCCCACCAGGTCCAGCCCAGCCACACGTCGCTGTTCTTTTCCATGTAGGTCAGCATGCCTTCCAGCGCCTTGTCGCAGACCGGATTGTTGGCGGTGCCGAATTCGCCCAGAAAGCCCTTCTGCTTGTTCTCGCGCAGCCAGTCGGTAAAGCCGCGCAGCTTTTCTTCGCCCACGCTGTCGCTGGTGCATTGCGGCTTGGTGCCGCTGTAGTCGTTGTCCAGATACTGGTGCGCTTCGAAGGCCAGGTTGTTGCCGGGGTCCTTGAGGATGGCCAGCGCCTTGGCGTTGGAGACGCCGTAGCTGCTGCTGCGCCAGCTGTGCGCGCCGGTATACGCGGTGCCCGGCACCAGGATCAGGTTGCGAGCGCCGGTCTTGCGGATCGTGTTGATCGCGCCTTGCGCAGCCGTGGCCCAGTCGGTTGCGGAGATGCCGTTGGGCTCATTCATCAGCCCGAAGATCACCGCCTTGTCGTCCTTGAACTCCAGCGCCAGCCGGCGCCACAGATCGGCCAGTGCGGCAGGGGGCACCTCGTCGGTGCCGATGCGCTTGCCGTTGTATTTGGCGTAGTTGTGCAGATCCAGGATCAGGAACTGTTTGTTCGCCTTGGCCGCTTCGAGCGATTTCTTGATCAGCCCCAACTGCGCTGCATCCAGCTCGCCGTTGAGTTCGGGTTGCAGACGCTCCCACAGAAACGGCAGGCGGATCGTATTCATGCCCTTGCCGGCGAAATAGCTGAAATCCGAGGCGGCCGGGTAGGTGTAGTCCTTGAACAAGGTGCCGGGCTTCTTGCGTGAGTTGAACTCGGCGCCGGACAGATTGACGCCGACATACTTCAGGCCAGTGGACTCCTTCTTCGGACCATTGGGCTCTTTGGCGTGCGCCAGCGGCATTGCTGCGAGCAAGGTCAGTGCGAGCGCAGCGCTACGCAGACTGGGGAATTTTTTGGGAGCGCGGAACATGGAAGCCTCCTTCGGCATCGACGTGGGTGGCCGCGGGGGGAGGGCACGGCCAGCTGGGATGGTGCAGGGCGATCGGGTATCTGATGAGCCTAGAAGCTCAGGCGTTAGCGCCCCATTCACGCCGTGCAACATGGATTTGATCGGGATCGAACACCTGCGCAGCGCATGATGCTGCTCCGGTAGCGTCCGCAACACGACACACAAGACGCACTGTCGCAGGAGCGCGACGGGCCCCTGTCTTAAGCTACCGCTTCCATTTTCTTCTGTTGTTCGCATATGCGAATGACATCACGCCCGGAGCCTCCCATGAGCCAAGCCCACGCCTTTGCCGCCCAAGCCGCCGACCAGCCGCTTGCCCCGTTCGCGTTCGAACGCCGCGCGCCCGGCCCTGACGATGTGCAGATCGACATCGCCTATTGCGGCGTGTGTCACTCGGACCTGCATACCGCACGCAATGAGTGGCACAACACGCGGTATCCGGCGGTACCGGGCCACGAGATCGTCGGCCGTGTGACCGCCGTCGGTAGCGCCGTCACCGGCTTCAAGGTCGGCGACCTGGCTGGGGTTGGTTGCATGGTCGACAGCTGCCGCAGCTGCGCCTCCTGCCAGGAAGGCGAGGAGCAGTACTGCGAAGCCGGCTTCACCGGCACCTACAACGGCCCGATGTTCGGCGGCGGCGAGAACACCTACGGCGGTTACTCCGACCATATCGTGGTCGACCAGAAGTACGTGCTGCGCATCTCGCACACCGACAACCTGGCTGCCGTGGCGCCGCTGCTGTGCGCCGGCATCACCACCTATTCGCCGCTGGCGCACTGGAAGGTGGGCCCGGGGCAGAAGGTGGGTGTGGTCGGCCTGGGTGGCCTGGGCCACATGGGCGTGAAGATCGCCAAGGCGATGGGCGCCACCGTGGTGCTGTTCACCACCTCAGAGAACAAGCGCGCCGATGCGATGCGCCTGGGCGCCAGCGAAGTGGTGATCTCCAAGGACGAGGCGCAGATGGCGGCGCAATACAACACCCTGGATTTCATTCTCAACACCGTGGCCGCCCCGCATAACCTGGACCCATTCATCAATGCGCTCAAGCGCGACGGCGCCATGGTGCTGGTGGGCGTGCCCGAGGAATCGCACCCGTCGCCGGCCGTGTTCAACCTGGTGATGAAGCGCCGCACCCTGGCCGGCTCGCTGATCGGCGGCATCCGCCAGACCCAGGAAATGCTGGACTTCTGCGCCAAGCACAACATCGTCTCGGACATCGAAACCATCCGCGCCGACCAGATCAACGAGGCCTACGAGCGCATGCTCAAGAGCGACGTGAAGTACCGCTTCGTGATCGACATGGCTACGCTGGATAAGGCGGCCTGATTGGTTGTTGCGTTAGGTTCTAATGCTAGCGTTTGCGTCGTTCTTCGGCGCAAGCGTTATCAGTGCTTCGCCAATAAATAAACGAACGACCACCATATCTAAATTGTTGAGCAACAGGCGATCGTACTGGAGCCTGTTGGATTGCGGCCATTGCGCGGACATATAGCCGAGTTTACTGAAAGCGTAGATATTTTCTGAGCGATGCCAAATCCACTGCAAGTCGCTATTTGGGTTTTCTTGCGAGCTAATACTTGAATAAGTTCTTAGTTCTCACGCTCGCTCTCCCACACAAGCATTGCCTCAGCTAGAAATGTACCCGTTAGAGCTTCATAGTTCGCAATTGCACGCTTAAGCATTTCAAGGCAATCAGAACGGAGATCAAACGTGAGCGAGTCATCTCCACAATAATGTTTGAGCGTATTGCGGGTGTTGTTGAGCATGTTACCAGTGATCTTCTCTAGATCCGGATTGGTTTCACCTTCCGAGCGGGCGACGGCCACGACGAGGCTACGCAACTGATCGAATGAAGGATCTTGATTGAGCTTGCGAAGGCGCTTACCCAGAATTTCTTCTGCAGCGCCGGCAAGCGTGAGCGAGGATAAATAATCTTTCGTTTGCCATAGCCGAATTGCTGCAAGCAACTGATTGCCTGCAATCTCTTCTGCCGAGAATGTCGAAAGGCTCACTGCAATACCTCAATGATCACGCCGCAGCCGGCTCCTTGACCTGCGCTTTGACGCCCAGTAGCTGCACGATGCTTGCTGCCGCATCGCGGCCTTCGGCCACGGCCGTCACCACCAGGTCGGCGCCGCGCACGCAGTCGCCACCGGCGAACAGGCGCGGGTTGGTGGTCTGGTAGGGCAGGCGGTCTCCGTTGTTGGTATCGGCCGGAGCGACGATGCGGCCGTTGCTGCCGGCTTCCACGCCTTGCGAGGCGAGCCAGTCGGGCAGGGTCGGGGAGAAGCCGAAGGCGATGATGACCACGTCCGCTTCCAGCAGCGATTCGCTGTCTTCCACCGGCACCGCATTGCGGCGCCCGTTGGCATCGGGTTCGCCGAGTCTGGTTTCCACGACGGTGACGCCTATGGCTTCGTCGTCGGCGCCGGATTCGATCGACAGCGGCTGGCGGTTGAACAGGAAGCGCACGCCTTCTTCGCGCGCATTGGCCACTTCGCGCGCCGAGCCGGGCATGCTGGCTTCGTCGCGGCGGTAGGCGCAGGTGACCTTGGCCGCGCCCAGGCGGATGGCGCTACGCACGCAGTCCATGCCGGTGTCGCCGCCGCCCAGCACCACCACGCGCTTGCCGTTGAGGTCGGGCAGGGCCATCTGGTCTTCCCAGCCGGCGATCGGGCGGCCGTGCGGGTCGTTGCCACTGACGATGCGGCTGTTCTGCACCAGGAACGGCAGCGCCGGCAGCACATTCTTCAGGTCCTGCCCGGGCAGGCCGCCATCGGTGTAGCGGTAGGCGCCGGTGCCCAGGAACACGGCATCGTATTCGCCCAGCAACTGCTCGATGCTGACGTCCTTGCCGATCTCCACGCCCAGGCGGAATTGCACGCCCATGCCTTCGAGGATCTCGCGACGCTTGCCGATCACCGACTTGTCCAGCTTGAAGCTGGGGATGCCGAACTGCAGCAGCCCGCCGATCTGCTCATAGCGGTCGTAGACCACCGCTTCGATACCGGCGCGCGCCAACCTGTCCGCACACGACAGCCCGGCCGGGCCGGCGCCGATCACCGCCACGCGCCAGCCAGTGGGCTGCACGTTGCCCAGGTCCGGGCGCCAGCCCATCTTGAAGGCGGTGTCGACGATGTACTTTTCGACCGCGCCGATGGTGACCGCACCGAATTCTTCCAGCGTGCAGCTGCCTTCGCACAGACGGTCTTGCGGACACACGCGCCCGCACACTTCCGGCAGCGGGTTGGTGGAATGGCACAGCGCGGCGGCTTCTTCGATGCGGTTTTCCTGCACCAGCTGCAGCCATTGCGGGATGGCGTTGTGCACCGGGCACTTCCAGCTGCAGTACGGGTTGCCGCAGTCCAGGCAGCGGCCGGACTGGTACTGCGCGTCGGCCTTGTCGAACTTGCCGTACAACTCGCCCCAGTCGCCGGACGTGCGCAGTTCCACCGGGATGCGGGTGGGCATGGTCCGCGGCAGGTCGAGGAATTGGAAGGCTTGCTTGCGGCTCATAAGAAAATCCGTGGCTGATTCCCTTCTTCCGTGTAAGGGAGAAGGTGCCCTAAGGGGCGGATAAGGGTCGGCGGGGCCTGTGCCCTCACCCCCGACCCCTCTCCCGCAGGCGGGAGAGGGGAGTGCTGCGATGACTCTGACGATGTGTTGTCAGCATTGCGATTGCGTGCGTCCTTCTCCCGTGTACGGGAGAAGGTGCCCCGAAGGGGCGGATGAGGGTTGCGGGCCTGAGCCCTCACCCCCGACCCCTCTCCCGCGGGCGGGAGAGGGGAGTACTGCGATGACTCTGACGATGCGCTGTCAGCATTGCGATTGCGTGCGTCCTTCTCCCGTGTGCGGGAGAAGGTGCCCCGAAGGGGCGGATGAGGGTTGCGGGCCATAAGCCCTCACCCCCCGACCCCTCTCCCGCAGGCGGGAGAGGAGAGTGCTGCGATGACTCTGACGATGTGCTGTCAGCATTGCGATTGCAGGCGTCCTTCTCCCGTGTGCGGGAGAAGGTGCCCCGAAGGGGCGGATGAGGGTTGCAGGCCACTGCCCTCACCCCCACCCCCTCTCCCGCGTACGGGAGAAGGCGAGCAAAAACTCAGGCGGCGCGCCGCAGCGACTCGGTCAGCGACTCGATGCTGGCTGCTTTGGGTTTGACCAGCCAGAACTTGCCGATGTAGTCGCGGAACTCGTCCAGGATCTGCTGCGCCCAGATGCTGCCGGTCAGCTCGCGGTGGCGGCTGATCAGGGTATGCAGATGCTGGCGGTGGTTCTCGAAGCCCTCGGCGGAGACGCGGTGGATGTCGATCAGCTCGTGGTTGTAGCGGTCCACGAAGTCGCGTTCGATATCCAGCACGTAGGCCAGGCCACCGGTGAAGCCGGCGCCGAAGTTCAGGCCTACCTTGCCCAGCACCAGCACCACGCCGTCGGTCATGTATTCGCAGCAATGGTCGCCGGCGCCTTCCACCACCGCCAGCGCGCCGGAGTTACGCACCGCAAAGCGCTCGCCGGCGCGGCCTGCGGCGAACAGCTCGCCGCCGGTGGCGCCGTACAGGCAGGTGTTGCCGACGATCGGGGTGCTGCGCGCCTCGAAGCGCGCGCCACGCGGCGGACGCACCACCAGCCGGCCGCCGGCCATGCCCTTGCCGACGTAATCGTTGGCTTCGCCTTCCAGCTCCAGCTGCAGGCCACCGGCGTTGAACGCGCCAAAGCTCTGCCCGGCGGTGCCGCGGAAGCGCAGGTTCAACGGCGCATCGCTCATGCCGTGGTTGCCGTGCGCGCGCGCGATGGTGCCGGACAGGCGCGCACCGATCGAACGGTCGGTGTTGTGAATCAAGAAGCGATGGTCGCCGCCGGTCTTGTTGGCGATGGCATCGGCGAGCAGGCCGTCCATCTGCGTGGCCAGGCTGTCCGGCGATTCGTACAGGCGTTGGGCGGCGCAATGGCTGCCGTCGTAGCGCGCATGGGTGAGCAGGCGCGACAGATCGACCTTGACGCCTGCGCGCGGGGAGACCTCCAGTTGTTCCAGCAGGTCGGTGCGGCCGACGATTTCATCCAGTGAACGCACGCCCAGGTACGACAACCACTGCCGCACTTCTTCGGCCAGCAGGCGGAAGAAGTGCTCCACGCGCTCCGGCAGACCGGTGAAGTAGTTCGCACGCAGGCGCTCGTCCTGGGTGGCTACGCCGGTGGCGCAGTTGTTGAGGTGACAGATGCGCAGGTATTTGCAGCCCAGCACGATCATCGGCGCGGTGCCGAAGCCGAAGCTGTCGGCGCCCAGCAGCGCCGCCTTGACCACGTCCAGGCCGGTCTTCAGGCCACCATCGGTCTGCAGGATGGTGCGCTCGCGCAGGTCGTTGGCCACCAGCGCCTGGTGCGACTCGGCCACGCCCAGTTCCCACGGCACGCCGGCATAGCGGATCGAGCTGACCGGGCTGGCGCCGGTGCCGCCGTCATGGCCGGACACGGTGATCAGATCGGCACCGGCCTTGACCACGCCGGCGGCAATCGTGCCGACGCCGGCATGGGCGACCAGCTTCACCGACACCAGCGCGGTCGGGTTGACCTGCTTGAGGTCGTAGATCAGCTGGGCCAGGTCTTCGATCGAATAGATGTCGTGATGCGGCGGCGGGCTGATCAGGCCGATGCCGGGCTTGGCATAGCGCAGGCGGGCGATCAGCTCGTTGACCTTGTGGCCGGGCAGCTGGCCGCCTTCGCCGGGCTTGGCGCCCTGGGCGACCTTGATCTGCAGTACTTCGGCGTTGACCAGGTATTCCGGGGTCACGCCAAAGCGGCCGGAGGCCACCTGCTTGATCTTGGAGCGCTTCTCGGTGCCATAGCGGGCCGGGTCTTCGCCGCCTTCGCCGGAATTGCTGCGCCCGCCCAGGCGGTTCATAGCAATGGCCAGCGCTTCGTGCGCTTCGGGCGACAACGCGCCCAGGCTGATCGCGGCGGTGTCGAAGCGGCGCAACACATCTTCGGCCGGGGCCACCTCGTCCAGCGGGGTGGGGGTGTCGGCACGCTTGAGCTGGACCAGATCGCGCAGCGTGGAGGCCGGGCGCGAGTGCACCGCGTCCACATATTTTTGCCAGTCGTCGGCATCGCCGGTGCGGGTGGCGCGCTGCAGCGTCATGACCACGTCGGGGTTGTACATGTGGTACTCGCCGCCGTGCACGTACTTGAGCAGGCCGCCGACTTCCGGCTTGAGCTGGTCGTTCCAGGCGCGTGCGGTGAGCTCGCGCGCCTCGGTGTCCAGCCGCGCCAGATTGACGCCACCGATGCGTGCGGGGGTGTCGGCAAAGCACAGCTCCACCACGTCCGGGTCCAGCCCGACGATCTCGAACAGCTGCGCGCCACGGTAACTGGCGATGGTGCAGATGCCCATCTTGGAGATGATCTTGGACAGGCCCTTGTAGATGCCCTTGCGGTAGCGGCGGCCGATCTGCGACTGCTCGCCGCCCTTGCTCAGCTGCAGGATGCCGCGCCTGCCCAGGTCGAACAGGGTCTGGTAGGCCAGATACGGGTACACCGCGGTGGCGCCGAAGCCGAGCAGGCAGGCCATGTGGTGCGCATCGCGCGCGGTGCCGGTTTCGATGATCAGGTTGACGTCACAGCGCAGGCCCACCTTGCACAGGTGGTGATGCACCGCACCGGTGGCCAGCAGCGCATGCGCCATCGGCCGGTCCGGCACCGGGTAGCGGTCGGACAGCAGCAGCATCACCGCGCCGTCGCGGGCGGCGGCTTCCACTTCCTGGCAGATGCGTTCCAGGCCGGCCTTCAGGCCTTCTTCGACGCTGTAGGACAGGTCGATCAGCCGATTGCGGGCGACGTACTGCTCCATCTTCAGCAGCTGGCGCAGCTTGCGCTGGCTGAGCACCGGCGAATTCAGGATGACGTGGTTCACCGTCTCCGCACCGGCATGGAAGATGTTGGTCTCCTTGCCGAGCTGGGTGGTGAGCGACATCGCGATGCCTTCGCGCAGCGGGTCGATCGGCGGGTTGGTGACCTGCGCGAACGCCTGGCGGAAGTAGTCGTACAGCGGCCGGGTCTGGCGGCTGAGCACCGCCATCGGGGTGTCGTCGCCCATCGAGCCGGTGGCTTCCTGCTCGGTCTCGGCCAGCGGGCGCAGGATCTGCTCCACTTCCTCGGTGCTGAGCTGGAACAGCTTGTGGTAGCTGCGCAGGGTCTGCTCGCTGAAGGGTTCTTCCACCAGCGAGGGGTCGATCAGCTCGGTCTGCAGATAGGTCACGCCCTGCTGCAGCCATTGCTTGTACGGCGCACGCGCCCGGTTGATGCGGTCGATGGCATCGGAATCGAGCAGGTCGCCGCGCTTGAGATCGATCGCCATCATCTCGCCCGGGCCCAGCTTGCCCTTGCGGGTGATGCGCTCGGCCGGCAGCTCCCACACGCCGGCCTCGGAGGCCACCAGGAAGTGGCGGTCGGAGGTCAGCATCCAGCGCGCGGGGCGCAGGCCGTTGCGGTCGAGCATGCAGGCGGCATAGCGGCTGTCGCAGGCCACGATGCCGGCCGGACCGTCCCACGGCTCGGTGTTGAGGCCGTAGAACTCGTAGAACGCAGCCAGATCGGCGTCCTTGAACTCCAGCGACTGGGTCGCTGGCGGCACCAGGATGCGCAGCGCCTGCAGCAGGTCCATGCCACCGGCGATCAGCAGCTCCAGCATGTTGTCCAGGCTCTGCGAGTCCGAACCGTGCATGGAGATCACCGGATCAAACTCGGCGATATCGAAGCGCGGGGTCTGCCACACCTTGCTGCGCGCCTGCGCCCAGCGGCGGTTGCCTTCGATGGTGTTGATCTCGCCGTTGTGCGCGAGCAGGCGGAACGGATGCGCCAGCGGCCAGCGCGGCAGCGTGTTGGTGGAAAAGCGCTGGTGAAACACAATCGCGCTGGACGACAGATCGCTGCGCTGCAGATCCGGATAGAACGTGCTCAGCTTGTCCGGCAGCACCATGCCTTTGTAGCTGATGCCATTGGGCGAGAGCGTGGTGACATAGAAGTTCTCCACCTCGCGCAGCGCCTGCTCGGCGCGGCGGCGCGCCAGAAACAGCGCCAGGGTGAAGCCGTCTTCGGTCTGTTCGGCACCGGCATCCACAAACACCTGTTCGATGCGTGGCAGGGTGTCGCGCGCCAGCTGGCCGCACACGCTGTCGTCGGTGGGCACCACGCGCCAGCCGCGGAACTGCACGCCGGCAGTGTGCAGCTGCGCTTCCAGTTCGGTGCGACAGCGCGCTGCCTCGGCTTCGTCCAGCGGCAGGAACACCACACCGGCCGCATAGCGCGTGCCCAGCGGGATGCCGGCATCGCGGGCCAGCCCACGCAGGAATGCATCGGGTTTGCGGATCAGCAGGCCGCAGCCATCGCCGGTGAGCCCGTCGGCCGCCACACCGCCGCGGTGGGTCATGCGCGAGAGCGCCGCAATCGCGGTGTCTACCAGCGAACGGGAAGGTTGGTCGTCCAGCTGGGCGACCATGCCAAAACCACAGGCGTCGCGTTCGTCGCGCGCGCTGTTGTAGAGACCGTAGTCGTTGAGCCCTTGGCGAGTGCGGGGGGCCATGTCTGCCTCTTTGCGATCTTGGGAGAGCGGCGACGACGTTGCACCGCTCGATCCGTGGAGCGTTTCGAAGAGGTCACCGGATGATCGACTAGACCACAGTTGATGCGGTGCCGCAATACACCGTTACAGCTGCAACGAGGCCTGTCGCAATCCCTTGTGCCAGCTGGCTTGACGCCTGTCGGGCGACAGGCGCCAGCGCAGCCTCAGAGTGGCTAACAAAACGTAGCGAGCAGTCGTCAGGTGGGTGTGGACGGCGCGCTCAGAACTGGCTTGTACGCGTGGACCATGCCGCACCGAGCACCGCCCGCGCCCGCCTGGCGGTGCGCACAGTCGGTTTGTTAGCTGCCCTTAGCCGCACCGCACCGCGGTGATGATGTTCTTGGCGTCCACTTCGACATTGAGCCGTTCGCCGTTGAATTCCATCGTCACCATCTGGCCGGGCTTGAGCACCCGTACCGACTTGGCACCGGCGTCGCTGCGGGCCTGCTCGCCCACCGCATCGGTGATGGGCTGGCCAACCAGCGACTGCACCTGGGTGGCGTCGCAACTGCCGATCGGCGGCGCTTCCGGTGCTGCATCGGGCACCGGCGCGGAGGCTTGTTCGGCCGCCTGTTGTGCGTTGGCCGCGACGGCTTCCTGCTCATCGGGTTGCGGTTTGTTGCAGGCAGTCAATGCAGTCAGCACGACCAAGGTGCAAGCCAGACGGGCAATAGGCAGGACAGCGCGCATCGATGACTCCAGCAAAGGGGGGATGCCCAAGCATAAGCACAAAGTTGCGCCGCGGGCATCGCTTGCCCACACGGCGTTGTCGTTGCGTTGACGCGGCCTAGCGCTGCGCGGCCCAACAATCGGTGCCAGTCCTTCGATCCGTGCGCAATGAAAGCCAAACGTGTTCTTCGCAATGTCGCCGCCACGGCCAGTGCCGCCGGCACGCTCGCCACCGCCGCCACCGGTGCGGTCGTCGCAACGGCCGCCGTCGCCACCGTGGCCGCGGTGGCGCAGGCCAAGGCCACCGCGCGGGCGGCGGGGCTGACCTATGTCAACGATCAGCAGCCAGGCATCAGCCGGCGCAAGGCGGGCAAGAGCTTCAGCTACCGCAGTGCCGACGGGCAGTGCATCGCCGATGCCGATACCTTGCAGCGCATCCGCGCGTTGGCCATTCCGCCGGCCTATACCGAAGTCTGGATCTGCGCCAAACCCAACGGTCACCTGCAGGCCACCGGGCGCGACGCGCGGCGGCGCAAGCAGTACCGCTATCACGCCGATTGGGCGCAGGTGCGTGGCGAAGGCAAGTTCGAGCGCGTGATCGCCTTCGGCACGGCACTGCCCAAACTGCGGCGGCGTTTGCGACGCGATCTGGCGCTGCCCGGCTTTCCGCGTGAGAAAGTGCTGGCCATTGTGGTCGCGCTGCTGGCCGACACCTTGGTGCGCGTGGGCAATGCCGAATACGCGCGCAGCAATCGCTCGTACGGGCTGACCACGCTACGCAACCGCCACATGGAATTTTTGAAAGGCGGGCGCGCACGGCTCAAATTCCGCGGCAAGAGCGGCCAGGATCACGACATCGAAGTGGACGACAAGCACCTGGTCAAACTGATCCGGCAATGTCAGCAGCTGCCGGGGCAATCGCTGTTTCAGTATCGCGACGACGACGGCACCCTGCAGCCCGTGGATTCAGGCGAGGTCAACGACTATCTGCGCGAAGCGATGGGCGAGGATTTCACCGCCAAGGATTTCCGCACCTGGGGCGGCACGCTGGCCGCCTTGCAGCGCCTGGCGCGTTTGCCGCTGCCCGAGCGCAGCAGCGAACGCGCGCTCATGCAGGTGCAGAACGATGTCATCCGCGAGGTAGCCGATGCGCTGGGCAACACGCCATCGGTGTGTCGCAAGGCCTACATCGACCCCTGCGTGTTCGAAGGCTGGCGCGCCGGGCAACTGCAGGCGATGGCCAGCGGCGTGCGCGGCGAGCGCCAGTGGGAAGCGGCCACGCTGCGCTTTTTGACCGACTCGCGCAGCAAGCAACGCAAGGCCAACAAGCCAGGCAAGGCGGCTACGCCGAAGCCCAATCCCAAGCCCAGCCGCCGTAAGCGTGCTGCGTGATGCTGCGGATCTTTGCGAGAGCGCTGGTGAGGTCGTTGGGAGCCGCAGGCTGCTTGCTGTGACTGGCAAGCTGCTGATCCAGCGCGTGAACGCATGCGCTGAGTTACCGCGCACGCATCGCGTTGGCTGCGATCAGTCGTCTGCAATCTGCTGTTGACGGCGCTGCGCCCAGGCATCGCGTACGAAGCTGTCATCGTCCACGGCATCGCGCGTAGCGCATTTATCGGCAGCATCCGTGCGCGGCCGTCGCTGAGTTAACGCGTGTAGGTGCGGCGCTGCAGGCGATAGGTCGTCGCTGGCGGGATGTTCCAATAGGTCCGCCCGATCTTGACAGCCTCCAGATCGAGCGCATCGAGAATGTGCGCCGGCACCGAGCAGTTGAAGCCGTAGGTAAACAGATACATGCGTCCGCCCGGCTTGAGATGCAGGAAGGCGCCGCGCACGATGGCGGTCACCTGATGTGCGGGCATGTTCAAGAAGCCAAGCCCGCAGACCACTGCATCCGCGCAGGCCCCATCGAGGCGGGGTAGCGATTCAAGATCGGAAACGTCCATCTGCAGCACTGTCGCGTGCGGGAAGCGGTGCGTGAGCAACGATGCAAACGTTTGGTTGTATTCGAGCAGGATCAGGTTCTTCTCGCGCACACCCTTGGCGAGCATCGCCTGGGTAAATGCGCCGGTACCGGGGCCAAGTTCGAGCACGCGCCCGGTACGTTCGGAGAGCTCGGAGGTGATGATGGAAGCGAGTGCACGCCCGGAGGGGAGGATCGCTGCGACCGAGCTAGGAGCGGTGATCCATTCGCGAAAAAACGAAGCCATATACGAACGTGCCATCTATCCTCACAGCGTTGAAAGAGTTAAGCGCAATCGGTAGGACGCAATCGTCATCCGAGCGATGGTGCCACGCATTCGGCACCACAATGCCAGGGTGCCAAGTTGTCCGCAGTCTGTCGTTAATGCCGGGCCAGGATTGAAGTTAAGTCTCCATTAGCATCCGACTACCTAGCGGCAGCGATAGATCAGCTCAACGTTGCGACTGGGCGCGGAAGCGAACATCGCAAGCGATCGACGATGGCTGTCGTTGACTGAATGCACTGCGCAGCGGCGGAATAAACGCAGCAGACAGGCGATGGATAGAGAGCTGTGCCAGTTCTGCGCGGCATCCGATTGCTGTGTGTGCCGCCGCACTGTCGCCTCGATACACGTGCAGATACGCTTCGCGTTATTGCTGCATAACGATCGTTGAGACCACGATCCGCCAGCATCGCCATCTCCGATGGCGTGATTGGTGATGGATGTCTGCGTAAGCGTGGCACTGCGTGCGTCCGCTGTCGCGGATCCGGAAACAGCAAGCGACAACCAAACGCGGCGTCGCGAGCAAAGCGCTAGCGGTTCGCTCACTAATGCCTGGAAGCTGCTGGATCGCATCCTTTAAGGCCAGCGACTAGCAGGCAAGCGCGATACGGCGAAATCAACACCCTCGCTTGGAACACTGGCGTCGCACCTTGCCGACACCAGCTGAATCCTGCGCGATGTCGTTGCGCTGGCGCGGCCCACATCGAAGTTTGCTGACGCCACCAACGGCAATGCGGACAACGCCGGCCGGACGCCCGCAGGCGGCGTTGCTTCCACGACGCGTAGCCGCCCCGTTGCGGATACAGAATTCTTCAACGGACTATAAGCGCAGCGAACAAAACAACGGCGCGCTCCGCAGGTGGGCACAACCAGCGCTCGGTACGGCATGGACCACCCGTGCACTGCGGTTTCGGGCGCGCCACCCACGCCTAGCTGACGACTGCTTGCCAGCTTGCGTTTACCGCTCCAAGAAGCAACCGACGACGCAGCCGCCAGGCGGCCGCAGCCGGTGCGCGGAATCTGGTTGCCGTGTGCGTTGGCTGCGGTTGCTCAATGCCGTCCATCTCCGATCTGGCGGCCGTTCGCGCCACTGTGTCAGCCGCTCTGAAACGCGCCGCCACCCGTTTGGGTGACCAGCAGGCGGCCAGCGTTCGGCATCTGTGCGCTGGCGCCACCGCAAAGCAGCAACGTGAGGGCGGTGCGTCAACTGCCACCGACACCTCTCACGTCAGAGCCCAGCTTCTGCGCGGCGCGCACCGCCAGGCGCTGCGCACCGCCCGTGCTGCGGCCAACCTGTGCGCAGCGGCACGCGTTGCCCTCAGCCGCAATACACCGCAGTGATGTTGTTGGTCGGGCCGGTTTCGATGCTCAGGTGATCGCCGCCGCTTTCGCTGGCGCCCTGTGCGGGGTCGGCCAGACCGCTGGCGGTGGTGCCGCCGGTGGCGCGCTCGCCGCGCCGCACGCTGACCTGCAGGCTGTCGCTATCCACGCGCGCGCGCTCTACCGTCTGCGCCGCTGCGGCCAGACCCACGATGCCGCGGACCTTTTCGATATGGCATTGGCCGGAGATCGCGCCATCGATGGGTTGCACCTGCGCCACCTGATTGGAAGCACAGGCCGAGAGCAACAGGACGGCAGCGAGCGGGGCGAGGGTGCGGATCATCGGGCGTCTCCAGCGAAAGAATGGCGCAAGCGTGAAGAACCCGTTGTTGGTGTGGCATGAAGGCCGCCCGCTGGGGCGCGGGGTCCGCAATGCAGGGCCGTGCACTCCTGGACTGGCGGTTGGCGTCCAGCCTCCGGCTCGCTGAGCGAAGACCCCCAGACCGCGTGACCGCCCCACTTCGGGCAGGCAGCCCACGCGGGATGCCGGCCGCTATTCCGTCTGCGCGTACCAAGGAGGCGAAGGCGTGCAGGCTGGATTACTTCGATTTTTGGACGATTCCACTCCAAATCTTCCGGCTAGTCGATCAATAAGCGCATCTCTACGCTTTGCATCACCGGAGCAGCTGGCTCCACCACCGCAAAGGGATCTGTCATGAACGCACAACTGGCCACCACCTACGCCGATCAGCGGCAGCACGAGACAAGCGTGCAGGCCACGCCGCGCCCGGTGGTGTTTCGCACCCGCGGCACCACCCGCGGCCCGATCACCCGGCTGATGAGCCCGGGCGATCTGGGGCAGCTGGTCAAGCCGTTCGTGTTCCTGGACCTGTTCACCGTCAAACCGTCCGTGGGAGGGGCACCGATGGGCATGCATCCGCATTCGGGCATTGCCACGCTCACCTACCTGATGGAGGGCGAGGTCGGCTACGAGGACAGCACCGGCAAGCAGGGCACGCTGCCTACCGGCGGTGTGGAATGGATGCGTGCCGGCAATGGCGTGTGGCACGACGGTGTGCCGGTCGGCCAGTCCTCGGCCAAGGGCTTCCAGCTTTGGGTCGCATTGCCCGCAGCCGAAGAGAACGCCCCGGCGCAAAGCCTGTATCTGTCGCCGGCCGACGTGCCGGTGGCCGGGCCGGTGCGTGTGCTGCTGGGTCGCTACGGCGAGTTGGAAAGCAAGATTCCGGCGCCGGCCGACATGACCTATCTGAGCGTGCAACTGCAGGACGGGGAGCGCTGGCGTTACGTGCCGCCGGCCGGCCACAGCGTGGCCTGGATCGCGGTGCACACCGGGCAGCTGGACGCGGCCGAGAGCATCGGCAGCGGCCAGATAGCGGTGTTCAAGGATGCCGAGCAGGCCATCGATGTGGTGTCGGTCGGTGCGAGCTCCTTCGTGCTGGGGTCGGCGGTCAAGCACCCGCACGACCTGGTCATGGGCCACTACTCGGTGCACACCAGCACCGCCGCACTGGCGCAGGGCGAGGCGGAGATCCGCCGCATCGGCGAGCAATTGCGCGCCAAGGGCCGCTTGGGCTGAGTCGCGCGCATTACGGGCAGCCGAGACATGGCTGCCCGGCATGCGGCGTCAAGCACGCAGCGCTTGCCAGGCAACACAGCGCATTACCGATCGTGCTGAAGGCAATGCGCCTTCAAACCCGCACGCCCGAGTCATGGCGTCAGGTCTTCAACGATGGCCTGCACCGCCCAACCGTCGATGCGTGCGCACCCCAGCCATGCATCGCCAAACCATCACACCCCACCTATCCAGCAAAGGCATTCCAATGAAACTGCTTCATCTCGATTCCAGCATCCTCGGCGACTATTCGGCGAGCCGTCAGCTCAGCGCACGCATCGTTGCCAAGCTGCAACAGCGCAACGGTGATGTCACCGTTACCCATCGCGATCTGGCCGCCAACCCGATCGCGCATCTGTCCGGCGCGCATCTGGCTGCGCAGCAGAATCCCACGGCCGATCAGACGCCGGAACTGGCCGCAGACCTGGCCAATGGTGCTGCAGTGCTGCAGGAATTTCTGGATGCCGACACCGTGGTGATCGGGGTGGCGCTGTACAACTTCACCGTACCGACCCAGCTCAAGGCCTGGATCGATCGCGTGTTGGTGGCCGGCAAGACCTTCCGCTATACGTCCGACGGAGTGCTCGAAGGGCTGGCCGGCGACAAGCGGGTGATCCTGGCGGTGGCGCGCGGTGGGTTCTATAGCGTCGGCTCGCCGCTGGCGTCGCTGGAGCATGCCGAAACCTACATGCGCACCGCGCTGGGCTTCGTCGGCCTGCATCACCCGGAGGTCATAGTTGCCGAGGGACTGGCCACCGGGAAGGAGGGACGTGAAGCGGGTCTTGCCGTTGCCCATCAGCAGATCGATGGGCTTGCTGCCTGAGCTGGCGCGACGCCGCAAGCGGCGTCGCTACTGCCCATGCGCCTACAGCGCATTCAATCGCACGGTCACGGCCTGGATAAACGCCGAGACCGCACGCGGCAGATGCCGTCGGCTTGGGTAGAGCGCGTGCAGGCCCTGACCGCGGCGTTGGAAATCCGGCAGCACCACGCTCAGGCGGCCCTGTTCGATATCCGGGCGCGTCAGTGCCTGCGGCAGTAGCGCGATGCCGAGCCCGGCCACGGCGGCCAGGCGCAAGGCGCGCGCTGTGGTGGCAGCAAAACGCGCCTGCACCTGCACCTGCTCGGCAAGCCCTGACGGCCCGATCAGCGTCCAGGTCATCTGCCCACTTGGGTGCGGGAAGCCGATGCCGTCGTGCTGGCGCAAGTCGTCCAACTGCAGCGGCCTGCCGCGCGCCTGCAGATAGTCTGGGCTGGCGACCAGCAGGTCGCTGTTGTCGGCCAGGATCTGGCGGCCGACATACCCCAGGTCCGGCAATGTGCCGCCACGGAAGGCCACATCGATGCGTTCGGCGATCAGGTCGGCCTTGGCATCGCTGAGCACGAATTCCAGGCGCACTCGCGGATGCGCGGCGAGAAATTCGCCGACCCATTCGATACGGAAAAAATCCAGAAAATCCGCGGGTGCCGCTACGCGCACCAGCCCGGCGGCTTCGTCGCCATCGGCCACCAGGCTCTGCCCGGCCGAGGTCAGCCCGTCCACCGCATCGGCGCAACGTTCGAAGAAGGCTTGCCCGGCGTCGGTCAAGGTCAGCTTGCGGGTGGAGCGCTGCATCAGGCGCGTGTCCAGCTGCGCTTCCAGCTGCTGCACGCGCCGGCTCACGCTGTTGGGAGCGGTGCCGAGCCGGCGCGCGGCTTCGGCAAAGCTGCCGCTGCGCACCACCTGCACGTACAGCGCGATGTCATTGAGATCGATCACCAGCAACCTTGGCGCATGTAAACGCGGAGTCTAAGCGCGGCGGCTGCGCGCAGTCGATCATGGCGGCGTCGGGCGCTGTATGCGGTAGCTCAGGCGCACTAGCAGTAAAGCGCGTCATGCCTTGTTGCCCGCGCTCGGTTGATTGAGATTTTGACGCTGCGTCTAACGAAGCCAAGTTGCAAAATCTTGCTTGCTCAGATGTGGTGGAACGGTGCGGTAAGGCATGCGTAGAGCATTGGTGCTGCGTGCTTGCTGCGGGGCCCTTACCCGCCCACCATCGCGGGACACGCTGCAAGTACGTCCTTGTAAGCTCTTACGCGGCATCCATGCCACGTAAGGTCCCGCGACGGTGGGCGGGCAAGGACCGGTCGAGATGGTCGGTGTGCATGTCTTCAACAAAGCAACCGACCAACTTTCTGGTGCGGTGTTCTCGCCGATTGCGGGACCGTGTGGCGGCATGGATGCCGCCACCGAGCCTACACGGACGTACTTGCGGCGTGTCCCGCGAGCGGTGAGGGCACCGCGCCCTCGAATAACTCAGCTTTTGACTGTATCCAAACGCCTATACGACTCAAATCCTTGGCCGCTTTTGCATCTTGTGTCTCGATGGATTAGACATTTCGGATAGATCAGATGCAAAGCGAGTGATGTGCAGCTTGGTTGCAGGGCCCTTGCCCGTTCACCGTCGCGGGACACGCTGCAAATACGCCCATGTAAATTCTTCTGCGGCATTCATGCCGCGTAAAATCCCGCGACGGTGAGCGGGTAAGGACCAGTCGAGATGGTCGGTGTGCATAGCGCAAGCAATGCACGACGTTCTTCTGATTGGTCAGCTATCGTGTCGCTCTGCGACACGCACCACCAAGCCCATGCAACTTGCGAGACGCTCAGCTTTTTACCGGGCGACCGACTGACATTCTGGTGCGGCGCTCTCGCCGCTTGCGAGACACTTATTGCGTGCGCGTGAGCCCGTGACGCTGCAACAACTGCTCCAGGCGGTCCTGCACCCGCTGCAGATCGGCGTCGGCTGCCTCGTCCAGAATGTCCTGCGCCAGTGCATCGAACTGCGGCCAGAACTGGCTGGGGTCGCGCACCCGCTGCGGCCAGACCGATAGCATCTTGCCCAGTTCGGAGAGCTGATGATTGGTGTGGGTGCGTGTGTGCAGGCTCATGTCGCGTCTCCCGGCCAGTCCAGAGCCACAGCGTGGACCGCACCGTCGTCGATGAGAGTGAAAGCAAGCTCGGCCTGCAGCACACCATCAATCTCCAGCCGTGCCGCTCCACCTGGGCGTTGGGTGACATCGATGACGTAGGTGCTGGCGCCGAAGCGATACCGCAGCTGGTAGCCCGGCCAGCCGGCCGGGATGCACGGCACGATGTGCATGCGTTCGCCATGCCGTTGCAGGCCGAGCAGCGATTCGGTCAGCAGCCGGTACATCCAGCCGGCCGCGCCGGTATACCAGCTCCAGCCACCGCGGCCGGCGTGCGGCGCCACCGCGTAGACATCGGCGGCCAGCACATACGGTTCGGCCTTGTAGCGTTGCACCGCCGCTGCATCGCGGGCATGGTGGATCGGGTTGATCATGCCGGCCAGTTGCCAGGCCCGCGCGCTGTCGCCCAGATGCGCGAAGGCCATCGTCGCCCACACCGCTGCATGGGTGTACTGGCCGCCGTTCTCGCGCACGCCGGGGACGTAGCCACGGATATAGCCGGGGTCGTGTTCGGTGCGATCGAACGGCGGCATCAGCAGCTTGACGATGCCGGCGTCGGTGTCGACCAGATGCTGGTGCATCGCGTCCATCGCTTGTGCACTGCGCGTCGGGTCCATCGCACCGGACAGCACCGCCCAGCTCTGCGACAACGAATCGATACGGCATTCGTCCGAGTCGCTTGCGCCCAGCGGGGTGCCGTCGTCGAACCAGGCGCGCCGGTACCAGCCACCATCCCAGGCGTGCTGTTCCAACGATGCACGCAGAGCTTGTGCATGCGTGCGACAGATCGTGGCGAATGCCGCATCGTCGCGCTGCGCGGCCACGTCTGCGAAACGCAGCAGCGTGTCGTAGAGGAAAAAGCCCAGCCACACGCTCTCGCCCTTGCCATCCTTGCCGACCCGGTTCATGCCGTCGTTCCAATCGCCACTGCCGATCAGCGGCAGGCCGCGTTCGCCCAGCCGGGTCATGCCACGTTGCAGGGCGAGCACGCTATGCGCATACAGCGACTGCATGTTGCCGGTGAGCTGGGGCAGGTCGTAATACGATTCTTCGTCGGGCTTGAGTTCGCGCCCATCGATGAAGCCCACGCGCTCGTCCAGCACGCTGGTATCGGCGGTGGTGTCCAGATAGCGGCATAGCGCCTGTGGCAACCACAGAAAATCGTCCGAACACTGCGTGCGCACACCCCGGTTCTGCGGCGGGTGCCACCAATGCTGCACATCGCCCTGTACGAACTGATGCGCGGCGCAGCGCAGCAGATGCGCGCGGGTGAGTGCCGGCTGCGCATGCACCATCGCCATGCTGTCCTGCAACTGGTCGCGGAAGCCGAACGCGCCACCGGACTGGTAGTAACCGCTGCGTGCCAGGAACCGGCAGGCGATGGTCTGGTAGAGCAGCCAGCCATTGGCCAGCAGATCCACCGCCGCATCGGGAGTGCTCACCTGCACGGTGCCCAGAATCTGCTGCCAGTGCGCACGCACCGCCAGCAGTGCAGTGTGCGCGTTGGCCACGCCACGGCTTTGACGTGCCAGCGTCAGTGCGCTGGCGCGATCGGCGGCCGCACCCAGGCGGAACACCGTTTCGAAGGTCTGTTCGGCCGCCAGCGTCACCGGAATCTGGATCGCCGCGCAGGGGTCCAGGCCGGCACCCACGCGCCCGGACAAGCGCTGCCGAGTGAGCGCGGCGGGTGCGGCCAGGCTGCCGTTGCGCCCGAGGAATTCGCTGCGGTCGGCGGTAATGCTGCGGCTGGGCGCATCGGCATCGAAGAACGCCACGCGCCCGTCGAATTCGGTGTTGTACGGGTTGCGCGCGGTCAGCACGCTGCTGCCCAGATCCACCTCGCTGACGACATGCAGTTGCGAGCGTGCGCGGATGTCGCCGAGCACCCATTCCACATACCCGGTGACGCTGAGCCGACGTGGACGCCCGGACAGATTCTTCAGCCGTAGATGGCTGAACTTGATCGGCCGCTCCACATCGACGAACACCCACAGCTCGCTGCCGATACCGTGTTCGATATGGCTGTAGACGCTATAGCCGAAGCCGTGGCGCACGGTATAGCGCCCGCTGCCGCGGCATGGCAGTGCCATCGGCGACCACACCTCGCCGGTGTCATCGTCGCGCAGATAGAACGCCTCGCTTGAGGCATCGCCGACCGGGTCGTTATGCCACGGCGTGAGCCGGAATTCGTGCGCGTTCTCGGCCCAGCTGTAACCGGGGCTGCTGTCGCTGACCACGCTGCCGAACTGCGCATTGGCCATCACGTTGCACCACGGCGCCGGCGTGGCGGTGCCTTCGTCCAGGGTGATGCGGTATTCGCGGCCGTCGGCGGCGAATGCGCCCAGGCCGTTGTCGAACAGCACCGCTTCTTCGGCTGCGGCCTGCAGGGTGTGGTCCAGGTAAGCGGCGTGGGTGCTGGCCAACGCGTCGGCGCTGTCCAGTTGCTGGATCGGCTCCAGCAGCGGCGGGTGCGCACGCGCGCTGGGGTGGCGCTGCAGTTGCGCGTCCAGGGTGCCGTTGGCATCGCTCAGGATCGCGCGTGCCACGGTCTGCAACAGCACGCGGTCTTCCTGCGAAATGTGTTCGATGGCGCGCACGAAAATACCGCCGGGGCGGTCGAGCACATTGGCTTCGGGGTCGGCGGCGATCAGGCCCAGGATGGCGTCCTGCAACTGCTGGCGATAGCCGGCCTGGCTTTCGTTCCAGATCACCAGGTCCGCACGCAGGCCTTTCAGGCGCCAATACGCGTGCGCCTGCACCAGCTGGCGCGCCAGTTCGAGATTGTCCGGATCGGTGATGCGCAACAGCACGATCGGCAGATCGCCGGAGATGGCGTGACTCCACAGCGCCGACTGGCCGCGGTGGTTGTGCAGCAGTACCTCGTTGTCGGCGCGCAGTTGCGGGTCGACGAACAGCACGCGTGCGGCCAGCCGCTCGTAGAGCATCGCATCGGCCAACGAGGCATTGATCTGCCGGCGCGTGACCTGGCTCTGGGTCAGTGCCAGATCGAACACCCGGTCGGCCAGACGGCGGTCGCGGTACTTGTCGATCAACGCGGTGCAGGCGGTGCGTTGGGTGCCCACGCCGTAGACCATGTCGACCTGCGCCTGCTGATCGGGCGCCAGCGAGAGACGGCAGCGGATCGCCACAATCGGATCCAGCACCGAGCCGGCCGCGCCCGACAGCGCGGTCTGTTCGCTCAGGGCCGCCGGGTTGCGGGTGCTGCGTCCCCGCCCGATGAACGCGGCGCGGTCGGTCTCGTAGGAGATCGTCGCCACATCGGCATCGTGCACCGCCACCAGATGCAGCATCCACGGCTGAGTCTCGTCGTGCCCGCGCGGTCGGCGTGTGCACAGCAGGGCCTGTCGGTCGGCCAGGATCTCGGTCTGCACGAACAGGTTGCTGAAAGCCGGATGCGCCTCATCGGAGGCGGCCGGCGCCAGCACCACTTCGGCGTAGGTGGTGATCTCGATGACCCGCGTCTGCCGCGAGCGGTTGCGGATGCGCAAGCGGCGCAGTTCCACATCGTCCTCGGCGGAGATGGCGATTTCCAGATGGCTGTCGTACCGCTGGTGGCTGCCCTTGAACTCGGCCTTTGCATCGGAAAAGATCGCTTCGTAGCGCTCTACCCGCACGCAGGTCGGCTGGTGCGCGGCCGACCACACCGCGCCGCTGTCCACATCGCGCAGATAGCAGAACGCGCCCCAGTGATCGCGGGTGCCATCCTCGCGCCAGCGGGTGACCGCCATGTCGCGTGCACGGCTGTAGCCACCGCCGGCGGAGGTCAACATGCCGTGGTAACGCCCGTTGGAGAGCAGTTGCAACGCCGGTTGCGCCAGGTTGGGGTCGCGATGGATACGCAGCGCCATCCCCGCCTCGGTGGCGACCGGGCGTTCGGCTGCTTCGACCAGGCCTTTGACGTAGACGCCGGCACGCGGTGCGCGCTCCTGCAACAGCAACAACGTGGCCTGGAATTGCGGATCGGCGACAAAGCGTTGTTGCATCGGCGCATCGCGCAACACGTGATCCAGCGCCAGCAACGCCATGCCCTGGTGATGCGACATGAACGAGCGCACCACGGCGTGTTGTTCGCCACGCGGCACCCGTGAAGGCGTGTAATCGATCGCCTCGTACAGACCGAAGCGGCCGCCGAAGCCCAGCGCCTGCAGTTGCTGCAGATTGCGGCAGGCCGCATCCGGTTCGACCATCAACGCCATCGCGCTGGCATAGGGCGCGATCACCAGATCCTGTCCCAGCCCGCGTTTGAGCCCCAGCCCGGGGACGCCGAACGCGCGGTATTGATAATTGCGCCGCGTATCGACCGTGTTGTAGCCCGATTCGGACACGCCCCACGGTACATCGCGCGCTGCGCCGTAGCGGATCTGCGCCTGCACCGCGCCGCGCATCGAGCGGCTCAGCAGCGTCTGCGGGTAGCTGGGCATCACCAGGTCGGGCATCAGGTACTCGAACATCGAGCCGCTCCACGACAGCAGCGTCGGCTCGGCGCCGGTATCGGTCAGCGTGCGCCCAAGCGCGAACCAGCTGTCCTGCGGCAGCTTGCCCTGGGCGATCGCCACGAAGAGCCCTAAGCGCGCTTCCGAGGCCAGCAGGTCGTAATGGCCGCTATCCAGGCGGCGGTCGTCGACGTTGTAGCCGATCGACAACAACTGCTGGGCACGGTTGTAGAGAAAGCCGTAGTCCATCTGCGCCAGTTGCCCGGCGATATGCGCAAGCCGTTGCAGCTCCTGCACGCGCGTGGCGGCCCAGGTCTGCACCTGCGGCGGCTGGCTGCCGTCGGCCAGTTGCCGCAACGTGGCGATCGCCGGGGAGGCTTCTTCCGCTGTGTGCGTGGAGGGGCTGGCGAGTGCCGGCGCGCACTGGCTTAACTCGTCCAACGTCGCCTTGCAACAGTCCACCAGGCGCTGCGGCCAGGGTTCTTCGTCATCACCCGTGCTCGGCATCGCCGCCAGAAGCGATTGGCTCTGTGCCAACAGCAGCCGCAGGGCGGCATCGGCCTGGTGCAGGGTCGGCGTGGGCTGGTTGCGGATCGTCTGCACGCGCTGCGTCATCGCGCGCAGTGCGGCGGTGGCATCGTCGCTGCGCGGCGTCGCTTGCATGCTCAGCACGCCAAGTGTGTCGGCCAGCCCGTCGAACACCGCCATCGACACCGCCGGCGCATCCACCAGCGCCAGCAGCCCTTGCCGCAGCGTCAGCAGATGCCCGACCAGGTTGCCGCTATCGACGGTGGAGACATAGCGCGGTAGTAGTGGTGCCAGCGTTTCGGTGTCGTACCAGTTGTAGAAATGGCCGCGGTGGCGCGGCAGCGATTCCAGCGTGGTCAGCGTGTCGGCCACGCGGGTCATCACGCCGGCCACGGTCAGGTAGCCCAGATCGTAGGCAGCCAGGTTGGCCAGCAACCCCAGCCCGATGTTGGTCGGCGAGGTGCGGTTTGCCACCACCGTGACCGGGTATTCCTGCACGTTGTCCGGCGGCAGCCAATGGTGCTGCGCGGTGCTATGGCTCTCGAAGAACGCCCAGGTACGCCGCGATAATCCGCCGAGGAAATCGCGCTGCTCCTGCGACAACTGCGCCACCGGCGCGGCGGGCTGTTCGCCCAGCCAGGCCATCAGCCAGGGCGCGCCCAACCACGCCAGCCCCAGCGGCAGCGCCGCCCACAAGGCCGTCGGCGACCACCATGCCACCGCCGCAACCACCAGCGCCGCACTGCAGGCGGCGCCGGCCATCAGGGGGTGTTCGGCATTGCCGCTGCGCGCGCTGCGTTCCACTTCGCTGGATGGCGCCCACTGCAACAGATGGCGATGGGTGATCGTCATCCGCAGCAGCGTGCGGGCGATGGCCGCCAGCTGCAGCCCTGCCTCGAACGGCAGGCAGGCCAGCACCACACCGGTGCGCAGCAGATGCTGGCGCAGCCCCACGCCCACCTGGCGCGCGTGATGACGCAGCCCCAGGCCCTCGGGCGGATGCGCCAGCGCATACAGCGCCGAACACAGCCCCGGCAGCAGCCACAGGACCAACAGCCAGAGCGTCCAACGCAGCGGTGTGGGCGAGCACAGCCAGCCGATCAGCAACAAGCCGAAAGCGGCCGGTGCCACCAGGCTGCGGCGCAGGTTGTCCAGCAGCTTGCCGCGCGACAACCACGACAGCGGATTGCGCGCGCGCCGGCCACCCCGGTCGGGCACCCAAGGCAGCAGCCACGGCAAGAGCTGCCAGTCGCCACGCACCCAGCGCGCGCGACGCTTGGCATCGGTGGCATAGCGCTGCGGATGACGCTCGTACAGGCGCACGTCGCTGAGCAAACCGGCGCGCACATAGCAGCCTTCCAGCAGGTCGTGGCTGAGCACGCGGTTGTCGGGGAAGCGGCCGGCCAGCACTTGCTCGAAGGTGGCCACGGCATAGATGCCCTTGCCGATGAAGGAGCCTTCGCCGAACAGGTCCTGATACACGTCCGACACCACGCGCGTGTACGGGTCGATGCCCGGCTCGATGCCGAACATGCGTGCAAAGCGCGATTCGCCGCCCTCGCTCATGCCGGTGCCCAAGCCAGGCTGCAGGATGCCGTAACCGGCTTCGATGATCTGCCCGGACGCATCCATGCGCGGCACATTCAACGGATGCGACATCGCGCCGACCAATGCGCGTGCCGCATCCCGAGGCAGGTGGGTATCGCTGTCGAGCGTGATCACATAACGCACCTGCGCCAGCGCGGCGACATCGCCTTGCACCTGCAGGAAGTCGTTGGCTGCCTGCAGCGGCGCATCTTCCGCGCAGAGCAGGCGGTTGAGTGCTTCCAGCTTGCCGCGCTTGCGCTCTGCACCCATCCAGCAGCCCTCGTGGGCGTTCCATTCGCGTGCGCGGTGCAGCAGGAAGAACCGATCGACATGCGCGTCGGCATACGCCGCGTTGAGCCGATCGATGTGTTGCGCCGCATGCGCCACCAGCGCCATGTCGGCAGGCAACAAGGCTTGCGCGGCATCGAGAAAATCGGTGAGCAGCGCGAAGTACAGCTGCTCGTCGCGGTTGGCCAGGTAATGCACCTCCAACGCGCCGACCAGCTCATCGATGGCATCGGCACTGGCCAGCATGCTCGGCATCACCACCAGCGTGCGGCAATCCGGTGGAATGCCCAGGCGGAGGTCCATGCGCGGCAACGGATGCGGGCGTACCCACAGCGTCGCCACCCAATTGACCAAGGCAACACCCAACTCGCTGGCGGCCAGGAGTGCGAGACCGGCGGTGGTCCACCACAGCGCCGCTGGCAGTGCGCTCACGCCCTGCAGCAAGAGGCCGGTCCATAGCAGGGCGATCAATGCGATCGGCAACAGATACACCGGCAGCGCAACGCGGCGTGCGCGCCGCCCGCGCGGCAATGGCGTCGGGCGCGCGGACGTGGATGGCGCGCGCAGCGCGGCACGTAACGTCGGCAGCCCCGCATCCACCAGGTAATAGCCCACATGGGCGGTCACCGGCGCGTCGGCGCTGGCCTGTGCGGCCAGCTGTACTACCGTCTGCGCCACCGCCGGTTCGTCGCAGTGCATGCGCTGGGCCAGGTGCTCCACCACATGCCGGTAGGCATCGCGGGTCTGAAAATCCATGCGTGCATAGACATCGGCCGGATCGCTGCGCAGGTGCTGCTCCACCACACTCATGCTTTCGACGAATTCGCGCCAATCCATTTCATCCAGAAACCGCAGGCTGCCGATACTGTTGCTGATCGCCACCTGTTCGGCCGCCTGGCGTTGGCTTTCGGCATGCACCAGACCTTCCACGCTCTGGCCTTCGCTGGCCAGCCATTGCTCCACCCAGGCACTGGCCATCGACAGCACCGGGCCGCGGCCCTGGATGCCGCGCGTCAACTCAGCGACGAACGCGCCGGTTGCCGGCGGTTGCGAGCGCGCCAGATCGGCCACCACCACCACCACATCCTTGGGCTGGGCCGCGGCAGTGGCGTTGAGCAAGGCCGCCCAGTCCGCGGCGAGGGCGTTGTCGCGCCCGTCGTGCATGATGCCGTCGGCAATGCGGCGCACGTTGTCGAGCAATGCCAGCCGCAGCACGATTGGAATCGCCCACAGCTCGCCGAGTTTGAGCGGTGCCACCTGCTGATAGGCCGCAATGAAACGGCTCAGCGTGATCGCATCCACACGCCCGTCGCCATGCGCGACGACCTGCAGGCCCAACTCGTAGACGCGCGGCAGGCCGATTGCGGTGGCGGTGCGCAGACGCGGCAGTTGCCGGCTGTAACCGGGCGGAAGATGCAGCCGCGCCAGGCGCATCTGCTCTTCGATCAGATAATAGTTGTCCAGCAACCACTCGCCGGCAGGGTGCAATCGCACGCCATCGGCTGCCATCTCGGTCAGGCGCGATGCCGCACCGTCGAGCGCGCGTTGGTTGAACTTGAGCCCCGACAACAACAGTTCGCGTGCCGGCCCGGTGTAGAGCGTGTGCGAGGTTGCCAGCGCACGCGCCAGCGTTTCCATCTGCTCGTCGCCGAGCAAGGCAACGCCCGGTGCGACCGCATCACGGACCGGATGCGCTTGGAGTGATCGTGCTGGTTGGGTAATCGATTGCCACCAGAGAGAGAACGCAGACGCTTTCCGCTTTGGCGGCATGGAGACATTGCCTGTGCAGCATAAGTGCCGCTAGAGCCACGATCATGCGCGCTCGCGTTAGGCGACATGTGAAGGGAGATGCATGTGCAACGCGCGATGCCACGTGATGTCGGCGCATGCGGCGCATGGCATCGTCGAATGCAGACGTGCAGCGTGCGATCAAGCCAACGCTACAGTGATGTGTGCGTGTGCACTTAGAGTGGCTAATAAAACGTAGCGAGCAGTCGTCAGGTGGATGTGGACGGCGCGCTCATAACCGGCGTGTACGCGTGGTCCATGCCGCACCGAGCACCGAGCACCGGCTCGCGCCTGCCTGGCGGTGCGCACAGTCGTTTTGTTAGCTGCTCCCTGAGCGATGGATTGACTGCACCCACGATGGATCGCAGGCGCGAAGCGACCAGCATGATTCGCTTGCTGCGCCGGGCATTCTGCAATCGGTGTGAGCACACGCCGCCAATGCGGCACGCTGTGCTTGCTGCCTGTGTCATCGTGCAGGCGTGCGGCATCTTCCTTTCTGCGTTCACAAGGCGTCACCCATGTTCCACACAACACACCGGTGGGTGCTGTGCCTGCTGCTGAGCAGTTTGAGCCTGCATGGCAATGCCGCGCCATCGCAATCGCAATCGCAATCGTCCATGACCGTGGCCGGACTGGAGCGCCCGGCGCAGATTCGCGTCGATCGCTGGGGCGTGGCGCACATCTACGCCCGTACCGATAGCGACGCGTTCTTTGTGCAGGGATTCAACGTCGCGCGCGACCGTCTGTTTCAGCTCGACCTGCTGCGTCGCAAAGGGCTGGGCCAGCTTGCCGATGCGTTCGGGCCGGCCTATGTCGAACAGGACCGCGCGTCGCGGCTGTTTCTGTATCGCGGCGACATGCACGCCGAATGGGCCAGCTACGGCCCCGATGCACAGCGCGACGTCAGCCGATTCGTTGCCGGCATCAATGCCTACATCGCCTGGCTGGATGCGCATCCACAGGCGCTGCCGTACGAATTCCGCGCCTTCGCTTATCGACCGCAGACATGGTCGCCAGAAGACGTGCTGCGCATCCGCACCACCGGTTTGAGCCGCAACGTCAAAAGCGAGGTCGCCCGCGCCAAGGTCGCTTGCAAGGCTGCGCTAAGCGTCGACGCGATCCGGCTGAAACTGCAGCCGGCCTGGACCACGAAGGTGCCCGAAGGACTGGATCCCTGCCTTCCGGACGCGGTGTTGAAGGTCTACGAGCTGGCCACGCAAAGCCCCAGGCTGAGTGCAGATACTCACCCGCGCAGCGCTATCGCAGACATCGCAGCGCTACGCCCGGAAGAAGAAGCCGCTGCAGAAGGCAGCAACAATTGGGTGATTGCCCCGCACAAATCGGCCACCGGTCATGCGGTGCTGGCGGACGACCCGCACCGCGCGTACACCGTGCCCAGCCTGCGTTACTTCGTGCATCTCAACAGCCCGGGGCTGGACATCATCGGCGCCGGCGAGCCCACCGCGCCGGGCATCGCGATCGGCCACAACCGCACCAGCGCTTTCGGCCTGACCATCTTCAACATCGATCAGGAAGATCTCTACGTCTACCGTCTGAACCCGGCCGATCACACGTCGTATTGGTATCAGGGCCATTGGGAACCGATGCGCACGCAGCGCGAGTCCATTGCAGTGCGCGACGCTGCATCGGTGCCGGTGGAGCTGCAATTCACCCGGCATGGGCCGGTGATCTATGTCGATGCGGACAAGCACATCGCCTACGCCATTCGCTCGGTCTGGAGCCAACCCGGTGCGGCGCCGTATCTGGGGTCGCTGCGTTATCTGCGCAGCGCATCGTTCGAGCAGTTCAAGGACGCGCTCGCACACTGGGGCGCGCCATCGGTGAATCAGGTCTATGCCGATGTGCACGGCACCATCGGTTGGGCGACGGCCGGCATGACCCCGCGCCGCGAACATTCGGATGGGTTGCTGCCGGTTCCCGGCGATGGCCGCTACGAGTGGAGCGGCTTCTGGAACAGCGATATCTTGCCCTCATCGAAGAACCCTGCTTCCGGCTTCATCACCACCTCCAACGAGATGAATCTGCCGGCCGGCGATCCATCCCTGGCGCGCAAGATCGGCTTCGAATGGGCTAACGACGCGCGGCATGCACGCATCACCCAAGTCCTCGCGCAGTTGCCCAAGGTGACCCTGCAGGATTCGCAGCAGTTGCAGAACGACCAGGTGTCGTTGCTGGCACAGCGGCTGGTGGCCTTGCTCCAACCGCTGCACGCGCAGGACCCGGCGACCAACGCGGCATTGGCACTGCTGCGACCGTGGAACGGCGAGGTCAGCGCAACTTCTGCCGCTGCCGCGCTGGAAGAAGTGTGGTTCAGCAGTTATCTCGGCGCGGCTTACAAAGCGCTGGTCCTGCGCCCTGCCGAGGCGGCCACCTTCGGCATGCCCGACGCCGCAGTGCTGATGGATGCGTTGGAGCATCCGGGGGCCGCATTCGGTCCAACCCCTGCCGCACGCCGCGACCAGTTGCTGCTGGAGTCGCTGCGCAGCTCATACCAGTCATTGGTCGACCAGCAAGGGCCGGATCCGGCGCAATGGCAGTGGGGCAAGCTGCACACCAACAGCGTTACCCATGCGATGAGCGCCGCGCTCGGCAGCGAACGCGCACTGCTGGATGTCGGCCCATTCCCCAAGGGCGGCAGCCCGTACACGCCCAATCAATCCAGTTACGACCCCAAAGATTTCCGCCAGACCATCGGCCCGTCCGCACGTCTGATCATCGACCTTGGCGACTGGGACAATTCGCGCGCGGTGAACTACCCCGGCCAATCCGGCGACCCGGCCAGCCCGCATTACCGCGACCTGGCGCCCCTGTGGCTGCAGGGCAAATATTTCCCGTTGCTGTACACGCGTGCGGCGGTCGACGCGGCGACCGAGCAAGTGTTCGATCTGGTGCCGGCGCGCGCACCGGCAATCAGAGCCCGGTAGCACGCCCAGGCAGGCAAGCGCGGCGTTCTCTACACCGGGGCGGCGTCTGGAAACAGAGCACTCAGCGCAGAAAACCCAACGGCCACAGCCTGTATCAGGGGGTGCTCAGGATTTGCTCAAGCCATGCCTGCACCGCGGCGGTGTCGTCGATGTTGCCGGTGAACGCGATATCCGGCTTCTGTGGCACGTTGTCGTTGCGTGGCCGTCCGTCGCGCGTCATGTAAGGCACGGCGATACCGCCATTGCCGCTTGGGAGCATGGCCGTCATCGGCGAGCCGGTGCGCGCATCGACGAAGGTTTCGGTGCCCACCTGCAGCACGCCTGGAAACTGCTTCAGCTCGTCGACAAATCCGATGCAAGCGCTGCCACAGTCGTAGTCGGTGAGCACCAGCACGCGCGCGTGCACGGGGTTGATCGGCCGTCGCTTTGGCTTGGCGATTCGTTCTGCATTGGCCGGCGCATGCAGCAACTGGTCCCCACGCGCCATTGCCGCCAGGGAGAGCTTGTTGTCTTCATCGTAGGTAATGCCGTCCGGCGGTGCAGCTGCTGGCGCGTCTGCGCCAGGGCTGGCGGGGGAAAACGTCGAGGTGTCGACCGACTGTTTGGTGAGCCGATAGACGGCCGAAATCTTCAACCGCTCTCTTGCGTAATAGTTGGTGTAGTCGTTGCCATAGAGCGCTCGCAGCACACCCATGAACCACTCGTAAGGTCCGCCCTCGTTGCCGCGGACGTCCAAGACGATTACCGACTTGTCGCGCAGCGATGGAGCCGTGCGGTATAACGCCTGGAATTGATCCGATTGCTGTCTGTTTGCCGGCGAAAAATTGCCAAGCCGGACCCATGCCCCGTTCGCACCGAATGGCGTGACAGCGACGTCCGTGCCGAGGTCGGGCTTGATCACAGACATCAGCTTCGTCAGGTCGCTTTGCGGCAGGGATTTCCAATCGAGGACGACGCTGCGCCCATCGATGGTGCAGTGTTCCGGACGTTTGAGGAATGGGCTTTTCCGATACCGAAACATAATCGGCGCAGTGCGCGCATGCGTCGACTCCAACCCGGGGATGATGTTTTCCGGGATCATGTGCTCGTAGAGCGCAATGCGCTCGGACCATTGGCGCATCGGCTGTCCGTCGCAGGCGGTGATTTCCGAGCCATTTGCCACGCTTCCGTCCGAGCCGGCGACCAGGAAGCGGCCACCCTGGTACCTGGCAAGAAAGCCCGGCCATTGATACGTCTTTGCCTGCAGCTGCATCCAGACATAGGCATGGGCGTCGTTGAAGGTCGAAAAGAAATGCGCGAGTGTTTGACGATAGCCTTCGAAGTTGGTGACGTGTTGGATATCGGCATCGGCCTGTTGACGCGCCTTGGCCATCGTGGCCTCAAATGCTGCAGGATCTGGATACACCGCCAGGATTGATTGGTTCTTGAACCACTGCAATGAAAAGTCTACGTCTTTGTCAGCCATCGCTGCCCAGCCTTGCAGGGGCTTTTGCGGTGTGAGCGACGCTTGATCGGCGGCCAGGCAGGACGCAGCGGCCAGCAACGCTGTCGATAAGAGGCTGGCTAGCACTGCGCGTTGAATGCGACGTTGCCGTTGGGGAGTACGCGATGGCCCACCGATGGTGACGGTCATGTTTTGGTACCTGGACTTGAAAAGGTACACAGGCTTAAGCAATCGGCATGCCAAGCGCTTCGGCCGCACACCCTGAGGTTTTTGATCTGCAGAAGTGTCCGCGGACGTCCGTTTCTCTGTTCGGTCGTCCACCGCGTTGGTCTTTGACGCGACACACGCTTCCAACAGAGGCTTGTACGCAGCAAGCGCGGAACATCCGCGCTTGCTGGCAACTTGGGTTTAAACCCGCGCAGTGGCCTCGCGCACGAAGTCTTCATAGGTGCGCAGCGGGCGGCCCAGGATCGCCTGCAATTTTTCCACCGTGCCGTCGGCTGCCTGCATGCCGAATTTCTGGATGCCGGCCATCATCAGGCGCATGTCGTATGCCAGCCAGGAGGGGCCATACGCAGCCATCTGTGCTTCGAATGCCGCCACGTCGTCGCCGGCGTAGGCGATCTCGCGACCGAGTGCTGAACTCCAGGTCTTCGCGACGGCAGCGCCGGTCACGGCATGCGGGCCGACCAGCTCAAGCGTGACGCGCTCAAGTGCTGCAGGTGCGCGGTCGCGTCGCAGCAACTCAATCACCGCGATGTCTGCAATGTCGCGCGCATCGATCATGGCAACACCGGTCGCGCCGATCGGCATCGGATAGACACCGTAGCCTTCGATGGTCTTCTGGATCATGCCCTCGTTCTGCATGAAGTACGCCGGACGCAGAATCGTCGCAGGAATGTTCAGGCTTTCGATCATGCGCTCGACCGTGTGCTTGCCGGTGAAGTGCGGCACATTGGTGAATTTGTCGGCATGGATCACCGACAAGTAAACGATGCGTTCGATGCCTGCTTCCTGGGCAAGATTCAATGCGATCAGCGCCTGCGTCACCTCGTCCGGGGTCACCGCATTCAACAGGAACAAGGTGCGTGCCGACGACAGTGCCGCGCGCATCGATGCAACGTCGGTGAGGTCTGCCACAACCTCGGTGACGCCGGCTGGAAAGGCGCGCTTGCCGGTCTGGCGCACCAGTGCGTGGACCTGTGCGCCGGCATCGGCCAGGCCCTGGACGACGAGGGAACCGATGGTGCCGGTGGCACCGCTAACGAGAATGCTCATGTGAGTCTCCTGCTGTGGATGGATGTGGATGGATGAGTTAGTGCGACATGTCCGCCACGACCTTGCCGGCTCGCGAAGCGGTGCGATTGCGTTCGATTGCTGAGGGGATCTCGGCGAAACCGACGATCTCGCCGACCTTGGATGTCAGCGCGCCGCTGGCCACTTGTGCGGCCAGGGTTTCCAGCAGCGCGACGTCCGGGGTGTTCATGAACCACAGGCCACGGCGGCCACGCGGTGTGCGGGCCAGGATGTCCGGCGAGGTGGTGCCGACAATCGCACCGTGCGGCGCGAGCACTTGCCACGAGCGGTCCAGGACATCGCCGCCGACGTAGTCCAGCACCAGGTCGATGTCGCCAACGAGGTCTTCAAAGCGTTGCGATCGATAGTCGATGACCTGGTCCGCGCCGAGGCTGCGCACGTAATCGACGTGCTCGGTGGATGCGCTTGCGAACACCTGCGCCCCTGCACGCTTGGCGTACTGCACCGCATAGCCGCCCAGCCCGCCTGCTGCGCCATGGATCAGGATCCGCTGCCCTGCCACGAGCGGGCCTGCGTGGTGCAGGCTCTTCCAGGCGGCCACCGCAGCAACCGGCATGGCAGCGGCATGCACGTCGTCCAGGCCATCGGGAGTGCGTGCGAGTTTGGTCTGGTCTACCGCAATGAACTCGGCAAATGCGCCGAGCGCGCCCATCGCGCCCATGACCCGGTCACCGACCTGAAAGCGCGTGGCACCGGGCCCGACGGCCTCCACCACACCGGCCAGTTCGGCGCCCAGCACCGCCGGCAAGGGCAGCGCAAAGACCTCCCGCACCAAGCCTGCGCGGACTTTCCAGTCGATGCCGTTGATGCCGGCGGCGCGGATGCGCACCAGCACCTGGCCGGCTCCGGCGTGGGGTATTGCAATGGTGGCCACTTCGGCGGCATCGGCGCCGCCGTAGGCCCGGATGACGACTGCGCGTTGCGTGGTGCTCATGACAGTTACTCGTCTGGCGTTGCGATGAGCAAACTGTATGGCGTTGCGTAGGTAACACGAAGACGCCAATATATAGACGCCTGGTTTCAAATCTGGAACACCATGGATCTGAATGCATTGATCGATTTCGCGCTGGTCGCAGCGAACCAGGGCCTGGGAAAGGCCAGCCGTGCGAGTGGTCGGTCGAAGGCGACCCTGTCCCGTCGCATCGCCGAGCTCGAGGAGCAACTGGGGGTGCGCTTGGTCGAGCGCAGCGCCCGTGGCCTCCGGCTTACAGAGGCCGGACAGTTGCTGATGGAGCGCACCGAGGTCCCGCTGAGCGAGGTGGCCGAGGCCATGGCGGCTGCGCGCGAAGGGCTTTCAACGCCGCGCGGCCGCCTGCGTGTGGCGTCTCCGGTGCTGTTCTCGCAACTGGCGATGGGGCGCATCGGCGCAGAGTTCTGTGCGGCCTACCCGGAGATCACGCTGGAGGTGGTGGCAGAGGACCGCACGGTCGACCTGGTGGAAGAACAGTTCGATGTGGCCGTCCGCATCAACCCCAGCCCGGACAGCAGCCTGGTCGGTCGCTGTTTTGCCAAGGATCGGCTGGTTGTGGTCGCAGCGCCGAGCATCGCCATGCCAACCAGCAGCGCGGTCGCGCCAATTGCCGCTGTCGTAATGTCGAGCTTCCAACCGACCACATGGGCTCTGGATGACGGGCGCCTGGTCCTGGAGCCCATTCCAAGATTGAGGTTTTCCTCGTTCCTGATGGTCCGCGATGCGGCGCTTGCAGGCGGCGGCGTGGCGTTGATTCCGCAGTCGATCGCATGGAATCAACTCGCCCGCGGTGAGCTGGTGCAGTGGGGCACGATCTCCGGCGTGGAGCCGGCATTGTGGGTATTGCACACGTCCAGACGATTGGCGGCGCCGAAGGTGCGTGCCTTCGTGGACTTCATCTGCGACAGATATCCCGATGTATCGCTGGTGCTGAAGGGCTAGGGCGGCTGCATCTGGCTGCGCCGGCCAGTGTGCGCCGGCCAGCCGACGTCGCGTCCAGGCGAGAGGGGCGGCATCACCCCAAAATGGCGCCGCCGTGCTTCAAACACCACCACCGAAGCGTTCGATCAACAGATCGGTCAGGACACGAATCTTGCGCGCAGGATGCGCGGCCGGCGCCCGCACGACGTAAAGCCCGGCCTCGGGAGACGGGTACTTGTTCATGACGCGAACCAGCGCGCCGGAGGCAAGATGCTCGGCCACGAGAAAATCCGGCAGTGCCGCGATACCGAGCCCGGCAAGCGCTGCCGCCGCGATCGCAGTGCCGTTGTCGGCCTTGAAGCGCCCGCGTGGATGGATCGTCACCAGCTTGTCGCCGTCCATGAACCGCCAGCTTTCCGTGCCTTGCAGCAGCGCCTCGTGCGTCAGCAGCGCCTGTGGCGTGTCAGGTTCGCCATGTTTGCGCAGGTACGCGGGAGTGGCCATCAAGCTGCCGCGCATCGGCGCCACGCGGCGCGCGACCAGATTCGAATCGGCGAGATATCCCAGCCGGATCGCACAGTCGAAACCGTCGGCAACGATGTCGATAAAGCGGTCGCTGTAGCAGGCATGGACCTGCAAGGCTGGATGCCGGCTGGCCAGCTCGGCAAGCACCGGCGCCAAGTGGGTGGGGCCGAACGTCAGCGGCGCAGCGATACGCAGGCGGCCACGCAGATCGCCCGCGGGCAAGATGGTCTCGCGCGCCACGTCCATCTCGGCACACATCCGCGCGGCATGCTCGCGAAACGTCGCGCCTGCCTCGGTGACGGCAGCGCCCCGCGTGGTGCGCGCGAGCAGTTGGATCCCCAAAGCGTCCTCGAGGCGGATCAGACGGCGGCTGACGATGGACTTGGCAACGCCCAGGCGCCTGGCTGCTGGCGAGACCCCGCCCGCGTCTGCCACCTCGACGAACGTCCGCAGGTCTTCGAATTCCATGGCGTCCCTGTTTCTGCGACACGGCATGTCGCTTTACGCGGCTAGCTTAGCTGCATTCGGAACGCCACAGTGGGCTCACGGGCGCCAGACAAGACGCTCTGACCGGGAACGCCATTCGCGCCCACCCCGGCCCTCAACTGACCCCGCCTCACCCACATCCCTTCTAGAGAGACACCTCATGCACACCTCGTCCATTCCCAACCAGCCCAGCGCCGGGCGATTCATTCGCGGCCTTTCCTGGACCCTGCGCGTCTTTGCCGCCGTGGCGTTCTTCGCTGCGGGTGCGGCCAAGCTGGCCGGCGTTCCGATGATGGCCGAGGTGTTCGATCACATCGGCCTCGGTCAGTGGTTGCGCATCGTCACCGGTGCGATCGAAATCATCGGGGCAATCGCATTGCTGCTACCGACAACGTTTGCGCTCAGCGGTGCACTGCTTGCGGCCATGATGTTGGTGGCGACCGGTGTGCATCTGTTCGTCATCGGCGGCAGCCCGGTGCCGGCGATCTTCCTGATGGTGGTGACCGCGACAATCGCCTGGTTGCATCGCGCCCGCATCGCCGCGGTGCTGCGCGCAACGCGTTCGGTTTGATCGAGGCCTGTCATGCGCACACTCTCACTGCAGCCTTCGTTCCCCGCCACAGAAGCGCCCACTGCCGCGCCGCGCGCCATCGTCCACCGCAGACGCGGCAACGATTCTGGCGGCCCAATCACCCGGCTTATGAGCCCGTCCGATCTTGGGCAGGTGCTGAAGCCGTTTGTGTTCCTGGACATCTTCGATGCGCAGGGTTCGGTCATCCATACGATGTCGGGCATGCCGCTGCATCCGCATTCGGGCATCGCCACGGTCACGGTCTTTACCGAAGGCAGCATGCATTACCACGACCAGACAACCGGTCGCGGCACCATTGCCTATGGCGGAGTGGAATGGATGCGTGCCGGAATAGGCGTATGGCATGGCAAGGAAATGGTGCCGCCAGCCGATGCCTCCTGCATCCAGGGATTTCAACTATGGCTGGCACTGCCTGAAGCCGTGGAGCTGGCAGAGCCGCAAAGCCATTACATCGAAGCGCAGCACATGGCCAAGACCGGCCCCGCGCATGTGGTGATCGGCCGCTACGAGGGCGCGCAGAGTCCGGTCGATGCGCCTGACGGCATCAATTACCTATTGGTCACCTTGAAACCCGGCGAACGCTGGACCTACCAACCGCCCGCCGGTCATTTGGTCGGCTGGTTGGCAGTAGCCAGTGGCACTCTTGATGCCGGTGAACGGCTGCAACGCGGCGACATGGTGGTCTTTGCCGATAACGGCGCGCCCATCGTGCTGCAAGCACCTGGCAACAGCGATGCGGTCTTCGTGCTCGGCTCGGCCATTCCACATCCGCACCCACTGCACCTTGGCTATTACTCGGTGCACACCACTGCACAAGCGCTCGCCATCGGTGAAGAGCGCATCCGCATGCTGGGGAAACAGATGCAGGCAGCAGGCGACCGCACGACTGCTTCCGGCACAACGCCGGTATTCAAGTAAACGCGATGCTTAAGGGCATGCGGCACGACGCGCCTTTACTCCTGGCAATGAGTAAAGGCGTCACTGTTTGAAGCTGCATCGGCACGTTTCCGACGCGGGCTTCAATCGATGCTGTGTGGTGTTTGTCCCTGCGTCGGGTAATCCTTTCCCATCAGACACCGACGCACAATGACGCTGTGTATAGCAACGCTGATGCCTGCTTCTGCAAAGACTCTGCAGACATCGACTCCCGCCTTTTGATACATGCCAGGCGCATCGAACCGTTGATGCCGCTACCCGCCGTCGTCGGCGCTTCAACGACAACGTCTGGATCAAACGTTCCTTGGTCGGTTGCTCGCGTCGCACCTCACCAAAGGCAGGTCATCGCCACTGGGGCGCCAAGGGTCACGAGCGGCGCTGCGGCCTGACCACCGCTTCGCAAGCGCGTACATCAATGGGGTGTTGAAGGCACTGCGATTCCACATCAGCCTTACCGACAGCGGCAAAGCGATAAGCGGCCTCTGCTTCTGTTGATGCCGGGAGAAGCCGAAAGTAACTTCCCATGCGTGTTGATACCTATGGCGCCAAGCTGTGACCACTAGAAGAGCGATCTTTAGGGACTAAGCGAGAGCTACGGGGATCGGATGGGGGGAGAAGCTGAGATGGGGAATCCGATCTCTAAATTCTATTCACGCTATTGGGTAGCAAACGCCCAAGTTCTAGGCCCGCTCATCCGCCTAGGGGCTATCCCCGACAGAGTTTGAGCGGCAGCACGCCATAAACGGCTGACGACTTTCCACAAAAGCCTGGGTGCTTCAAACTAGACTTCATGAGCTTGCCAACAAGCTCCCTAACCTTGACCGTGCCCAATGTTGAATTTTGACACCCCAGAACTTGAAGCCGCATTGCGGGACGCAATTGTCAGGCTAGGCACTGCTTTCGGAATCGATTGGGAGGGAACCGAACTGGATCCCGATCTTGAGCCCGACTTAGACGAGAGCGTCACATTCTCTCGGGAAACCGTCGTAACGATGCAATTTCCGAGATCAGAAGATTCCATTGAGCTCACGATCCAAGAATTGATAGACCTTTCGATCGAGGTGACAGATCCAGCAACCACTTGCGATGGCCTCACCTACCACTCAAACCATCGAACAGTGGTAAGGATGAAGTCTTGGGACATGCGATCAGAAGGGTTTGTGAGTGGGATCAGCTCATTGGAGAATGATGTCGGAAAGATTGCTGGCGAGATTGCTGGACACCCTGCGTCAATTTCACTGATATCACCTTCGCCACACTTCGGCGCAGCAGTCGTTGTCAAAGATCATTTCTATGACAAGTATAACCCTCCAATAGGATGGGAAGAGTTTTATATTGGAGTACATCACCCGCAAGGAGCGACGGTAGAAGAAGCAAATTCCCTGATCCAGGCTTACTTATTCGAACTGCATGTCACTCTCGGCCTGGAGTTTTTTGAATCTCCTCGTCCTGTCGATTTCGATTCCGAGTATCCCGAGGATGAAGAGATCGGCGACTTGGTTCAACGCGCACGCAGCATTAGGCCGCTGCTTATAGGCCCGGGGCTTCTGGCGGTCCTTTCCGAGTTCAACAGTGTGAATGGATCCTCCGGCGGCGGAGCTGCACTTCTCGCGTACGTCAAGTGTATCGAGTACGTCTCCGCCACGGTGGTCAGGGAGAAGCAGTACGAAGATCTTCGCAAGCGCCTACTTTCGAGAGATGCACTCAAACCAAACGCAGAATTCATGGATGGGCTACTAGTTCTCTTCGAAGAGAATCGGGTCTTCAGCCGCGACGCAGAGGCTTTGCGCTTGTCGGTCGAGCGCTGCTGCGATCCGCTACCCATGAAGATTTATGCCCCACAATTTCTTCGTAGTTTCTCTAAGATCGACCCCTCTAGTTCCGCGGAACAACGCAAGCAGGCGCTCGTCGAACTAGCGACTGCACTGTCAGCCTCCAGGAATCAGCTTGCTCATGCCAAGGCAAACTTTCGTGCCACTGGCAAGGAATGCCCGCCGGAACAACTCTCAGGTCTAGTTGCCTGCGCGCGAATTGCCGCAGAGCAGTGCATCCGTTGGTACGCCTCGCGCTCTGAAGAGCTGCGTAAAAGCTGAGTGGCTCATCACCGCCAACTGGCCAGTGGCGCCAAGGCGCTACCCTTCCAGATGACCCACCCCTGAAAACTGAGCCACAGTAAAGTAGAGACTTCGGCAGCATGGGCCCCCGTAGCAACGAGGATTCAAGCGATGAAGAAGTCACGATTTACTGAAGAGCAGATGGCCTACGCGCTCAAGCAGGCCGAGCTGGGGATGGCGGTCGGGGAGATCTGCCGGAAGATGGGCATAGCCGAGGCCACGTTCTACGTGTGGCGCAAGAAATACGGTGGGCTGGGCCCGTCCGAGCTCAAGCGCCTGCGGCTGCTGGAAGAGGAGAATCGCAAGCTCAAGCAACTGGTGGCCGACCTGAGCTTGGACAAGGCGATGCTGCAGGAGGTGGTCACAAAAAAGCTCTGAGGCCTGCCCAGCGACGTTCCTGGGTAGGCCAGCTGCGTGAGCGTTTTGGGGTCAGCCTGCGCCGCGCGTTGCAAATGATGTCGATGTCCCAGTCCAGCTACTCCTACAAGGCCAAGGCGCGGGACTGCAGCGCGGTGCGCATGCGAATGCGGGAGATCGCCTTGAGCCGTGTTCATTACGGGTGCGAGCGGGTTTTCGTAATGCTGCGCCGGGAAGGCTGGCGGGACAACCACACGCGCATCCATCGCATTTACAAGGAGGAAGGCCTGTCTTTAAGGCATTGTCGGCCTCGTCGCAGTCGCAGTGCACGCCGACGGCAACCGATCAAAGTGGCCACTGCGCCCAATACCCTGTGGGGCATGGACTTCGTCAGTGATGCGCTGTTCGATGGCCGTCGCTTCCGGTTGTTGCCGGTACTGGATCACTTCACGCATGAGTGTCTGGCCATCGTCGTAGACCAGTCCTTGCGGGCCGACGATGTGGCCGAGGCAGTGACACGGTTGGCCGCTCAACGCGGCAAGCCGGAGGCGATCAAGGTGGATAACGGCAGCGAGTTTGCCGGCAAGGTGATGGACCGCTGGGCGTATGAAAACGGCGTGGAGCTGGACTTCTCCCGCAGAGGGACACCGATCGACAACGCGCTGGTGGAAAGCTTCAACGGGCGCCTGCGGCAGGAGTGCCTGAATGAGCACTGGTTCTTGTCACTAGCCGACGCGCGGAGCAAAATCGAAGCGTGGCGGCGCTTCTATAACGAGGAGCGACCCCACAGTGCACTGGCGTGGAAAACCCCTGAGGAATTCGCCCGAAATTGCGGGTCCCAAGCGAATTCCCAGGCGCCAAATCAGGCCGAAATCTCTATTAGCGAATGGCCCTGGAATCGGGGGTGGGTCACTTTGGCGGCTCGGTGTACTCAGGTTCCCCGAAGGTGCCTCCGCGGGTGATGCGTGGACCGTAGGAAAAGACTTCGCCGTCTGCTGCGTAAACTACCGTGTCAGTTTTGGGGTTGTAGAAGCTGTTCACCGCCTTCCTCGTGGCTTTTTAGGCTGCATAGCTGTGCTCCAATAGCTCCGGATGTTGATCACTGGGGATTCGATGGTTGATGTAGTTGAATTCATGAAAGCCACTCTCGGCCCAGCCGTCGCGGCGTTGGGTGTGGCGGTAGCAGTTGCTCAGTGGCGAACTGGAACCATCAAACTTCGGCTTGATTCGTATGACCGACGGTTGAGGGTCTATAAGGCGACGATAGGGTTGCTAGATTGCGTAGTGGCAGAGGTGCGTTGGCGGCGCGGGCCGGCGTACCGGCGAAAAAGCAATTGTTTTCACAAGCCGTACGAGGACATTCCTACCGACGTCCTTGCGGCATTTGACGATTGCTTACTTGAAGCGCCCTTCCTCTTCGGCAGAGGTGTAACGGCCCTCATGTATGCAATTCGGAGCGACATGGAGCTGATTCAGAGGTACGCGACCGGTCTTGAACGAAACTCACCATTCGATCTGTCAGACCCGATTACGATCCAGGATCTGGCAAGCCTGGGGATCACGGAGAGAAGAGTTTGCGACGTGCGCGAGCGGGTCGAGTCAGCGTTCGGTCGCTACCTCCGTTTTCAGAAATTCCGGAAGTAGTGACCGCGTGATTCATAGGCTTCGCCGCCTACGCGCATGTCGTGCCCGTAGCCCTCGTAGTCGAAGTAGCGTGTAGGCTCTCGGGGACGCCCTCTAGAAGTGCGGTCTCTTCTACGACGTGTTCGGCCATATCCGCCCAGTTGCTGAACTCGCCGATGTAGCGTTCCCGGAACGTGTCCACGTCCTCGTCCCCTTCGACCTCGCAGAAGGCATCGAAGGCTTCGCGCTCGTCGTCGCTGAGGTCTTCAAATTCCTGCAGTCCCGTGTGGCCGCCCTTGGTTGCGAGCAGTCTCGAACAGCCGCCGTAGGGCCATCGAGTGGTCAGGATGCCCTGACCAATCACGAGCCATTTTCGATCAACAACGAACCGTTAGCCGTTGATGGCCAACGGGCGCGCTGCTTGAGGCTCTCCCGTTCAAGGCCGTCACTCTCACCTTCTGCTGCGAATCAGTCTCACGTTTCCTCCTGAAATCTCACCTTCTGCCGCATCCAACAGCTTCTGAAGTAATCATCCGTACGACCCCCTGCCATCCGACCTATTGACGACAGCTGTAGTCAGGCCTACGTTAGCGACATCTGTAGTCATGGGGCACGAGATGAGCGCTAAGACCATCGGGGACCAGGAGCTGGCCCTGCTGCAACACATCGAGGAACAACGGCACGCCAGTGTGGGCGAAGTCGCTGCCGCGTTCGGCGAGCCGCGTGGGCTCGCGCGCTCGACCGTGCTGACCATGATGGAGCGGCTGCGCGCCAAAGGCTTTCTGCGCCGCAAGCAGGTGGACGGCATGTACCGCTACAGCGCCACCAGCGGGCAGGACGCGGTGGTGCGCACGGCGGTGGGGCAGTTCGTGGAAAACACCTTGCAGGGCTCGGTGTCGCCGTTCGTGGCGTGGATGTCGCAGCGCGCCGAGGTCAGCGATACCGAGCTGGCCGAACTCGAAGCATTGGTCGCCAAGCTGCAATCGCAGCGCAAGGAGAGCTGAGTCATGCAGAGCCTGTTCGAACTGGTAGTGCAGCGGCTGGCGATGACCAGCCTGCAATCGGCTGCGTTGGTGGCGGTGGTGTGGCTGCTGTGCAAGGCGTTGCCGCGATTGCCGGCGTCCACCCAATGCTGGCTGTGGTGGATGGTGGGGCTGCAGGCGGTGCTGGGCCTGTTTCTGGCACCGGTCGAGCTGGCGGTGTTGCCGGCCGCCGCACCGGTGGCGCAGGCAGTTGTGGACGCGGTTACGACCCTGCCCAATGCATCGCCGTCGCTGTGGGTCCGCTGGGTGGTGGCGGCCTGGTTGGCCGGTGTGCTGGTGATGCTGGCGCGCAGCGCAATGGCCTGGTGGACCAGCCGCCGTCAGGTGCAATCCACCGAGCCGTGTACCGATCGCGCACTGCTGGCGGCCCTGCAACTGGCCGCCGATGCGCACGGTTTGCGCCACGCACCGCCATTGCGCCTGAGCGCACACATCGATTCGCCGCAACTTATCGGCCTGTGGCGGCCGGTGCTGTTGCTGCCGTCGCGTCGCCTGGCCAGCATCAGCGACGATGAGCTGGACATGGCGCTGACCCACGAGCTGGTGCATCTGCGGCGGAATGACTTGTTGTGGGGGCTGCTGCCGGCATTGGCGCAGCATCTGTTCTTCTTCCATCCGCTGCTGCATCTGGCCGCGCGCGAATACGCCATCGCCCGCGAAGCCGCCTGCGATGCGGCGGTGGTCGCCGGTCACGTGCGCTGCCGTCACGACTATGGCCGCCTGCTGGTCAGCCTTGGGGTTTCTGCAGCGCCGGTGGCTGGGGTGTCCAGTGCGTCGCCCAGTTTTCTGAGCCTCAAGCGCCGTTTGATCATGTTGCAAAACACCAACGCCACACCGGGCTGGGGCGCGCGTGCGCTGGTCGCGGTGGCGGTCCTGGGCGTGGCGCCGTTGCGCCTGGTCGCTATGCCCGCGCCGCTGCCGTCGCCTGCGCTGCAGCCGGTCGTGGTCATCGCCAGCGCATCGCCGGCGATGTCGCACGGCATGCACAGTACCGATGGCGCTGCGCCACTGCAGCTGCAGGCAGCGCCTGCGGCACCGGCCGCACCTGCAGCACCGGCAAACGGCGTGCTGGCGGGTGTGCTGGATGCGCCGGGCGCGCAAGACAATTGGCAGATGGACACCACCGGCTGGGATGCCGACGCACAACAAAGCGTACGCGACGCCATCGATGAGGCCACACGCAGCGCGAAGGCTGCCGAAGTGGAGGCCCGGGCCGCCGCACAGCAAGCCATCGATGCGAGCGATCTGCATGCACAGATGCGCCAGGACGAGCTGCAGGCAGCGCAGGACGCACTGGCAGAAGCACGCGAGCAACTGGAGTCGCTCGGCCCTGAGCTGGAGCAGGCCAAGCAGGACGCGCAGCAGCAGGTGCGTGAAGCGGCGCAGCAGATCCGCGAGGTGGCGTTGCAACAACGCAACGCGCAATACGCCTATGTTGCCGCCGCCCGCCAGGCAGCCGAGTTGAGCCGCCATCAGGCCGAAGCGGACAAGGAAGCCGCACGCCAGGATCGCCTCAATGCCGCGCGTGCCCAACACTCCGCGGCCGGCACGGACCAAGACAACTAGAGACCTGCACCACAGCACAGCGCGCATTGCCATGGCAGTGCGCGGCAGTAGATCCAACGCGTAGCGCACCAGCCCAGCGTGAGGCATGGCCTGCAGTCGCCAGGTGGGCGGCGCCGTGCCTGGAATGCACGGTGCTGGTGATCGTTGATCGTTGATTGCTGATTGCTGATTGCTCTGCGCCGGCGGCGGCGGCCGGAATGTCACCACCGCATACCTTGTCGCCGTGCCTGACGGCGGTACCAGCGGTTGGTCTTTGCATCGGCAGTGCAGGCGTTCCATCACCGCTCCATCCGATTGACCGGTTCATCCAGCGCGACCACTGCAGTGATCGCGCACAGCACCAGACGCTGCACCCCACTCACGCGGGTCAGGCCACGCGCCCGCTCATCGACTCAGCACGTCTCGACGCAACCAGCGTCGGCAACGCCGTGGCCGTGTGTTCGCTATTGCCCCCATCCACCTGACCGTTACCGGCTGGTGGCACCCACATCCCCAAGGAGATCGCACATGCATCAGATTACGTTCCCACAGCAGCGTCTGCGCCGCGCCTTGCTGCTTGCTCTCGGCGCGCTCGCTGCGCCCATGCTGATGGCAGCACCGGCAGCACCGGCAGCACCGGCAGCAACAACAGCAACAACAGCATCAGCCAGAGCAACATTACCGGCAGTAGCAGCCAACGCAGCCGCAATGCCGCAAACGCCCGCAGCGCCTGCGCCGGCCCATCTCGCTGCGCCACGCGCTGCTTCGACATTTGCATCAAGTGCTGCGCCGGTCGCCCCTTCGGCGCCATCGGCCTCTGCCAATTCCGCTGCACCGCAAGCACCGGCCGCGCCTGCCCCGCCAGCTCTTCCATCCGCCCCTTCCGCTGCTCCCACTGCGCCGATCTCTCCCGCAGTGATGCCCACACCAACGCCTGTGCTTTCGACGCCACGCCCAAGGCACGTCGCATCCGGCGCGCGATCGACCAAAGCCGCTTGCGGCAGCAACGCGCAGGACATCCAGGACGATGGCGATGCCTATGTGCTGCTGCAGGGCGAGCGCCATCTCATGCACGGCACCACCGACGATCTGCAGACCGCACATCGGTATATCAACGCCAATGGCTGGGTGCTGTGGTTCCGGGCCAACGGCGTGCAATACGTCGTGCGCGATCCGGGCCTGCTGCATCGGCTGCGCACCGGCTATGCACGCAGCCTGCAACTGCGCGCGGCCCAGGACAGTGTGCAAGCGCGTCAGCAAGCGCTTGCCGCGCAACTCGCCGCCGCAGCTGCCGGCACACCTGCGTCTGTGGCAACAGCGACGCAACCGGTGCAGGGCGCTGCCGGCGACACACAGGCGCTGGCGGAGCAGCAGCGCCTGTTGACGCAGCAGCAGGCCGTGCTGGCCAGAAAGCAGGCCGGCGCCACGCGGCTCGCCACCCGCCAGGCGCTGAGCATTCTGCGCGAAGCACTTGCCAGCGGCCGGGCAACGCGGGTGACTGGCTAGCTAGCTGCAGCAACTGCGAACAGGCGTGCACGCAGGCTTGCCCTACAGCTGCGGTCTTCGACGACGTACAGCGTGCTGCTGCGGGTAGTGCATCACGCCTGTAACGCCACGCTTGTTTACGGGCGGCACCGGTAAGGGCAAGCAGTGTTTGTTGGGCCACCAGCAACGGCATGTGCAAGCAACGCCAATCCTGCATTCGCTTCGCCGCTGCAGCTCTGCAATAGGCAGCACCGCAATACGACGCGACGCGCAGCACCGCATCACACGAAAGATTTGCCCAACCTCATCCACATAAGGAGATTCCCATGCTGCACCTCACCCCCGCATCGGCGCGCGCTGGCCTGATGATCCTCTTGGCGCTTGCGCTCACCAGCGCGTTGACGCCATGTATGGCCGCACGATCAGCTGGTCAACCCAGCACTGCGCAGGTGCCCGGTACGCAAACACCGGTCATTGCATTGGCCCCCGTCGCTGCAATTACCGCGACCGCGATGCCCGCTGCGCCGCACGCACCGGCAGCGCCGGCGACATCCATGCGCACGCCGACCAGCGACGTCACCACGTATGGTCATCTCACCCTGTCGGATCACCCCGACCAGGACGCGTACGTGCTGATCCAAGACGGCGAGGCGCTCATGCACGGCTCCACCGAGGATCTGGCCCGCGCTCGGCGCCTGGCTGGCAGCACGGGCGCACTGCTGTGGTTTCGTAACGGTGGCAAGAGCTACGTGGTGCGCGATGCGGCCACCCTGCAGCGCATCCGCGTGCTGTACGCACCGGTCAGCCAGCTGGGCGAAGCCCAAGGTGCGCTGGGCGAGCGGCAGGGCCGGCTGGGCGAGCAGCAAGCGGCGTTGGGAATGCAGATGGCTGCCGTGGCGGCACGTGATGCGGCCGCTGCCGTGGCGCAGGCGCGTGCGTCGCTTGCACGCGACAGCGCTGCGGCGCGGCCGGCCACGTCCACGATGCAGCAGGCCAACGCCGCCAGGCAGCGCAGCACGCAGCAGCAGATCGAGGCATTGGCCACGCAACAGCAAGCGCTCGCCGCGCAGCAGGCCGATCTGGCCACGCAACAGGCGGCGGCAAGCGCGCGTGCAGACGGCCAGGCGCGGCACGCCATGCGTGAGGCCATCCGCAACGGCCTGGCAAGCCCTGTGACGCGTTGATCGCGTTGATCGCGATGGCCGCGGTTCGCCGATACTGCAGTGCATTGGCGAAAGGGCGAGCGGGCGATGACGTACCGGGTGGTGGTGTTGGGCGGCTATGGGCACTTCGGTGCGCGCATCGTGCGGGCGCTGGCCGCCTTGCCACACCTGCATGTCATTGCTTCCGGGCGCCATCCCGGCGCGATCGCCGCGACCTGGCCCGACGCCGCGCCTGGCCGTATTTCCGCATGCCGGCTGGATAGTGCCGCCGACGATTTCGCCATGTGCCTGGCCGCCACCGCCGCCGATGTGGTGGTGCACACCGCCGGACCATTCCAGGGCCAGGACTATGCAGTGGCGCGCAGCTGTCTGCAGGCCGGCATGCACTACATCGACCTGGCCGACGGCCGCGCGTTCGTGCGCGATTTTCCGGCCGCGTTGCACGACCTGGCACAGCACGCTGGCCGCGTGGCGATCAGCGGTGCCAGCACCTTGCCCGCACTGTCTAGTGCAGTGATCGACGCACTGCTGCCGCGCTTGTCGACCCTGCACGCCATTGGCATGGTGATCGCGCCCGCACAGGGCACGCCGCTGGGGCTGGCCACCGTGCGTGCGGCGCTGTCGTACTGCGGCACGCCGTTCACCTGGTGGACCGAGGGCCGTTGGCAGACCGTGGTGGGCTGGGCATCGCCGCAGCGGGTGCAATTTGCACAGCTGGCACCGCGACTGGCATCGCCCTGCGATGTGCCCGATCACGACCTGCTGCCGCAGCGCTATCCCGGCGTGCGCAGCGTGCAATTCCGCGCCGCGCTGGAGGTGCCGTTTCTGCAACGCTGCCTGGCCGCGCTGGCCTGGTTACGCCAGCACGGTGTGCCGGTGCCGATACCGCGTCTGGCGCCAGCGTTCGCACGCGCCGGGCGCTGGTTCGACCGCTTCGGCACCGACCTGGGCGGCATGCGCGTGGAGCTGGCCGGCGAGCGCGATGGACAGCCGCTCACCGTGCGTTGGGACCTCACCGCAGCGATGTTGCATGGCCCGGAAATCCCCTGTTTCGCCGCGATCCTGCTGGTGCGCAAACTTGCCGCGGGGCAGGTGCTGCCAAGCGGCGCCCACGCCTGCATGGGGCTGCTGACCCTGGCCGACTTCGAGCAGGAATTCGCCGCCTGGCAGATGCACACAGACGTGGTGGAGACGCGTCCGTAGGTGCGGGTGCGGTTGCACGCCACACAGTGAGTCGTAGCGACAGTACGCCGCTGTGCGGCGGCGGTGCAGATCTGCGCATCTCCATGTAAGTCACGATCGCGTCATCGGCACGTGCAATTGCGGATGCGCTCTGGACGCCGCTCTGCTTCCACCCGCGCTTGTTGTGGAAGCAGGCCGATCGCGGGAATGCGTGGCACGGTCGCGCTATCGCATCTTCAGATTCATGGCTACCAGTGCAAACGCGTAATACCGGACGTGCAAAAAATTGGCCGTTGTACTGCGCCCGGTAGAGCTGTTGACAAAAAACCGTTGCGCGCATCGCAAGCTGAGTGCGGCTGGTGCTCGGTGCACCACCTACCTCCCGTATACCCAGTTCTGAGCGCTTTCTCCAAATACACCGCACGGCTGCCCGCTACGTTTTATCAGCCGCTCTCAAGCAACACCCACGGAGGACTGGCGAGATCGCACACCTCACTCCAATCCCGAATCCCTACTCCCGAATCCCCGCCCTCACACCTCCCGCACCGTCCGAAACGCCTCCATATCGGCAAACGTGCAAAAGTGGAAGCGCGGAATCGTGATCGGGCCCGCTGCCGCAAGTCGCTTGAGCCAGTCGCCTACTGCAGTGCGATAGGCAGCCTGCTCTGCGCTATCGAGCGTCTCGCACAGGTAGGCCAGCGAGAGATGAAACTGGAAGTTGATGTAGTCCGGGCGCTGCAAGCGGGTCAGCGTCATCAGTGCCTGACGCGCGGCTTCCAGGCGCTGTGCGGTCTGCGCATCGGCAGGCTGCAGCGGGATGAGCAGATTGTCGTTGTTGCCGGTCTTTGCCGCAGCCGGATTCACCACAAAGCGGCACGCACCCAACGGCGCGGCAGTGCGTTGCGCCAGCCGCGCAAGGACATCGGCATTGATCTCGCTCAACGTCACATCGCGCGCCAGATCACTTGGCCAGGGCCCACGTACGCGGTCGATTTCGTTGACCCCGCCCAGCAGGGTCACGTGATAACTGCTGGGCGGCAGCAGCGCGAACTTGTTCGCGAAGCGGTGCCCGGGTAGTTCGCGGTAGATGTCCAGCACACGATCGAAGCTGTCGTAGCCATCTCCCTGTTGTTCGAGGTGGCCAACGAAGGTATTGCCGGCAAATGCCATCGGCCGACGGGAGCGCAGGAACTTGCGCCCCACATCCGGCGGTGGCGCGGCGCTCAGTGCGGGCAGGGCGGAGCCCAGCAACGAGGCACCAGCGGCGGCTGCCACCAGGCGACGTCGGCTGATCCGTGTATCCAACAATGAAACCATGCGGCCAATCCTTCAAATCCAGAGTCAACCCACAACGTGCGCGATCACTCCGGCCACATCGCAGTGCGTTGGTGTGCGTCGATGACAGCTCCTGCGGCGAGCTCACGAACCGACAACTGCGCACAGCGCAGCACGGCGGCAAATTCGCAGGCTGCACATGCGTGAGTGGTTAGGTCTGCAGAACGCTGGAAACCAGCGCTGCGGACGGAACGGCAACTGCACTGTAAGACCGCCGAAAAGAACGAATATGACAGCGCCCCACCTTTCGCATCGAAAAGGCAGCCTTCTTCGCAAATACGGCCAAGCGTTCGGGTCGCCGCTTTTGCGTGGCTTGACTGCCGAAACACTGCATCTTGCCCATCGCGCACACGCTGCGGAGAGACAGACCGCCGGCCATCGCACAACGATTCGTCGCACACCTGCGCATGCTGCTCGCTGCGCTCCGCAACAAAGCGAAAGCAGCCGCACCGCGATGAAAAGTGGCAGGGCAGTGCACTTCTGTCGCCGGATCGTGATCACCAGCGCACCGCATCACCGATATCCAGATCTGATGCGCTCAGATCCGCCAGCATCGCCGGCGCTCGCGGCAGACCGCTACACCGACTCCATCAACGGAATCACGTCTCTGTCCTGCGCCTCCACCGCCACCAGCCGCTGCATCAACAGCGACAACGTCACCACGTCCTGGTGGTTGTGCTCGGCCACGCGGCGCAGGTTGCGCGCGCTGCCGCCGCGCAGATAGCTCAGCCACGCGGCCGGGGCTTCGGAGCCGGGCAGGTCGTCTTCGCGCACCACGCGCAACAGCTGCCGTTCGATGGTGGACAGCTTGCAGTTCTCCCAGGTGCCGCGATACCGGCGGCGGGTAGGGAACAAAAGATCCACATGATCCAATGCAGAAATCGGGTCGCCACGCCGCGCCAGCTGGTACCGCGTCTTCAGCAACGGCGCGTCGTAGCAGCGGCCGTTGTAGCTGGAGAGCACCGTCTGTGGCGTGAGCCAGGTGCAGAACAACTCCAGCATGGCGCTCTCTGCGGCCATGGTGGACATCATCAGCTGGCGCACCCGTAAGCCGCTGCCTTGCGCGGCATCGGTGCACCACTGCGCAACCCCGATCATGAAGGCGCGCGTGCCGGTACCGCCGGCCAGGCCGGTGGTTTCGGTGTCGAAGAACAGCACGTGCTCCGGCTGCAACGCATCCTCGCGTTTGGCGAAGGCCAGCGAGAGCGGTTCGCATGGAATCGGCTGCGGCAGGAACGCTTCGATCAGATGCAATCCCGGTGCGATCTCGTCGCCGGGCAGGTGCCGATCGGTGGACGGCGTGCGCACCGGCGTGTGCGCCGACACCGCACGTTCGCGCAGGCCGATCATCTTGCGTAATCCGGCGATATCGGTGCGTCGCTGCGGTGCCGGGGTGGATGTGGGCACCGCAGGTGCTGCGCGTACAGCCGGCACGCGCGCTGCCGTCTCGGCGGCCGCGCCTGCCGGCTTGTGACGCACATCGTGGTCCACCCAGGCAAACGCCGAGCTATCGCGCGCAGGCGCTGCAACCGGCTGCTGCAACGCGCGGCGTGCCATTGCCGGTGTGGTGTGCGGGGGACGCGGTGCACTGACAGCACTTCCGCTGCCGGGCTGCGCGCTTGGTGCAACAGTCTCGCGCGGCAAAGCGCGCGACGCAGAAGCAGCGGGACCCGGCGCAGGCTGGCGTTGCGCACGTGTCGGCATCACCGCATCCTGCGTGCGCGGCGCAGGCGTCAGCCCACCGACCTGACGGCGTAGCAAGCGCAGGCGGTCTGCGCTGACGCCTGCATCGCTGCCAGCCACCGGCACTGCCGGGGCACGCGTCGGCGCCGCCGCTGCATGCATAACCGGTGCGGCTTCCATGCGCACATCACCCGCAACAGCCGTATCACCGGTTAGCGGTTCAACCGCGCTGGAATGCAGTTCCGCCCCTCCACCGATACCATCGCCCGCCGTAGCAACCGCAGGCAAGGCATCAGCAGGCACGGCATCCGCGCCATGCGCTGCATCGCCATGTGCAACCGCCACCGGCTCGCGCACATCCGTGTGCCCCGCCTGCCGACGCAGCAGCCGCAGCCGGTCTGCACTCACCCTCATGCAAGCACGTCCAGCGCCAGATCGTCGTCCACCTGGGTGGCATGGCGCAACGGCGCATTGGCATCGAACAACAGCGCCAGCACCGTCAGCGCTAACGACTTGGGCGTCTCGCCTTTGCCCTCTTCATGCGCGGCCAGCACCGGGCCCACGCAGGCCGGGCAGCCGGCCGTGCAATCGCAACCGCGCACCAGCTCGTCCGCGCGCTGCAGCAGCTCGGCCTGACGCAGCCAAAGCGGCTCGCTCAAGCCCACCCCGCCAGGGAAGTTGTCGTACAGATACACCGTGGGCACGAACGCCTGCTGCAGTTCTACCGCGCCTTGCTCGCCTTCTTCCACGCCGCGCAGTTGCCCACGCCCGGTCTGGTCGGCCACCGCAAACCACGCGCCGTCGCCATTGCCCACCGCCTTTTGCAGATCGCGCGCATCGGCCATCACTGCCACCGTGGCTACCACATGCAGCGCATACGCCGCACCCAGAAATCCATCCAGCGCATCCTGCTTGGACGCGAACGCCTTGCCCAAGGTGGCCTGCGGCAACTGCCACCACACCGCCGTGGTGTGCAGCTCCTGGTCGGGCAGATTGACCGGGCCGTAGCCGATGTTTTCATGCGTGTAATAGCGGATCTTTTTATAGCCGGACACGCGCCGCACCACATGCACTTCGCCATGATGCGAGTCGCCGCGCCCGGCCACGCCGCCGTCAAAACGGTCCAGCACCTTCAACTTGGTGTAGTCGATGCTGTCGGTGTAGTAGTCCACATGCGTGCGCGTCACGTACGCCTTGCGGCCGTCCCAATCCAGCCGTTCCACTTGATACGGGGTGCTCTGCACCATGTGGATGGCGCCTTCGTACAAGGTGAGCGCAGCGGCGGAATAATCCACCTCGGCGATGATCTGCTGCTTGCCGTCGGTCTTGTCCACCACCACAAAATTGCCATCGGCCACCGAGCGCAGGCTCACCGCATTGGCCGGGTAGCTGTCGGCGATCCATTCCCAGCGGTCGCCTTCCTGGTGAATCACTTCGCTCTCGGCCAGGGCTTCCAGAAACACCAGCGGGTCGATCGGCCCGAACGGCTCGCTGGCAATGAACGGCAATTCGAACGCCGCGCAGCGGATGTGATCGAACAGGATCAGCGGTTGATCCGGCGCGATACGCGCATGTTCGGGCGAGGCATCGGCAAAGAAATCCGGGTGGCGCACCACGTACTGGTCCAGCGGTTGCGAGCTGGCCACCAGTACGCCCAGCGCCGGTTGCTGGCGCCGCCCGGCGCGGCCAAAGCGCTGCCAGGTGGCCGCCACGCTGCCGGGGTAGCCATTGAGGATCACCACGTCCAGCGCGCCGATATCCACGCCCAGTTCCAGCGCAGAGGTGGACACGATGCCGTCGATGTTGCCCGCGCGCATTGCCCGCTCCACCTCGCGCCGCTCGGTGGGCAGATACCCGCCACGGTAGGCGCGGATACGCGCCGGTTTGCGCGGGTCGTGGTCGAAGATGTCTTTGAGGTATTTGGTCAGCACTTCCACCATCAAGCGCGTCTGCGCGAACACCAGCGTCTTCAACCCACTCTTGATCGCAATGCGCGCAATGCGGTTGCTCTGCGAGCGTGCCGACGCGCGCAGGCCGAGATCGGCATTGACCACCGGCGGGTTCCACAACAGCACGTGCTTGTCGCCGGTGGGCGCGCCGGATTCGGTGATCGCATGCACCTGTTCTTCGATCAGGGCCTGCGCGTGCGCATGCGGGTTGCCGATCGTGGCCGAGCACAAAATAAACTGCGGGTTGGCGCCGTAGAACGCGCAGATGCGCTTGAGCCGGCGCAGCACATTGGTGACATGGCTGCCGAACACACCGCGATAGGTGTGGATCTCATCGATCACCACATAGCGCAGGTTCTCGAAGAACTGCGCCCACTTGGTGTGATGCGGCAGGATCGCCTGATGCAGCATGTCCGGGTTGCTCACCACGATGTCGCCATGCAGGCGGATCGCTTGCCGCGCATCGCCGGGCGTATCGCCGTCGAAGGTAAAGGCTTTGACGCCCAGCTCGCCGGCGCGGTTCAACTCCAGCAGCTCGGCCACCTGGTCCTGCGCCAGCGCCTTGGTGGGGAACAGATACAGCGCCTTGGCACCGGCGGTCATTGCCGCGCTCACCACCGGCAGCGTGTAGCACAGCGATTTGCCCGACGCGGTGGGCGTCACGATCGCCACATGCTCGCCGCGCTGCGTCGCCGCCCAGGCGTCGGCCTGGTGGCTGTAGAGCTGGCTGATGCCGCGCGCGTGCAAGGCATCGGCCAGCGCGCTGGGCACATCGTCGGGGATCGGCGCGTAACGGCCTTCGCGCCCGGGCAGGGTGAAGCTGCCGGTGATGCGGTCGTGGTAACGCCGTTCAAGGCGCTCGGTGAGCAGCGCGCCATCGCGGCTGGGCCGGCCATCGGTGGTGGCCAGCGCGCGTTCGGCGGTTTCGGTGCGGGGAGCGAGGGCAAACGGAGGCATACGGCGGCTCCCAAAGAGGGGCATGAGACAGGGGAGGTGTCTCAGGGTATGAGACCAGCGCGCAACCGCCCAGCCTGCCTCACTGAGCGGATTCAGCAACGGGTGCCGTGAGGGCCAGTGCGCTGTCGCTCTAAGCCCGCAACAAGTTCACATAGGCTTGGTAGCTGAAGCTCTGCCCGCGCGCGCGACCGGTCGTTTCCACCAGCACACCGATGTCCTGCAAGGTCGTGACGGCTGCGCGCGCGGTGGGATAGGAAACCTCCAGGGCTTGCTGGGCGCGGTCGACGGTGAGCTTGGGCATGGTGGGCAGCAACTCGTAGAGGCGTAGCGCTTGCAAGGTACTGCTGCCGGTACTCAGCACGCGCTTGCGATCGGCGGCGATCAAGGCGGCGATCGCCACAATGTTGCGCTGGGCCTGCTCGGCCGAGGCCTCCACAGCCTCCAGAAAGAACGCGACCCATGCTTCCCAATCGCCATGCGTGCGGATGGCTGACAGGTGCCGGTAGTAGTCGTTTTGCTTTGCTTTGAGGTAGCCGGACACATACAGCAACGGCTCTGGCAGCAACTGCCAGTCTTCCAATAGGGCCGCGATCAACAACCGCCCGATCCGGCCGTTGCCGTCCAGAAAAGGATGGATGGTTTCGAACTGCGCGTGCACCAACGCAATCCGTACCAGCGGTGGCAGCGTGGGCTGTGTGTCATGGATGAAACGCTCCAAATCACCGAACACCTCGGCCAGGCGATCGGCCGGCGGTGGCACGAATGCGGCATTCCCAGGCCGGGTCCCGCCGATCCAATTCTGACTGGTGCGCATGCTGCCCGGCAGTTTGTGGGCGCCACGCACGCCGGCCAATAGGATCCTGTGGGCCTCGGTCAGCAAGCGCAGCGAGATTGGCAGTCCCGTTGGCGCATGCAACTGCTCGCGGACGAACTTGAACGCCTGCAGATAGTTGGTGACCTCTTCCACATCGTCTGCATTGGTCACCGCCAGCCCCGCCTCATCGTCGAAGACATCGGTCAGGGTGGCCTGCGTGCCTTCAAGTTGCGAAGTCAACAGCGCTTCTTGCCGAACAGCGCTGTAGATCAGCCACTCGCTCGACGCCACCAGGCCCGCCATCCCCGTCAGCCGTGCCAGTGCGACCTCTGCAAGGCGATTGCGCTCCAGATACGCAGCCGAATCCAGCACAGGGGCAGCTGGTGGGAGCGGAGCCGGAACGAATGCCCGTACGGTCTCGTCATGCGTCTTGATGACGGCATATGTGCCGGTGACACGTGTCATGCAAGGATCCTTTACTACCAGTGCGGGCTATTAAAGGATGCCTTAATAAGCGGGCGCGTTGTGGAAAGGTTCTTTAGATAGCCCAGCAGTCAACGCGACAGGGCTACGGGGAGATTCCACGTCCTGATCAAGTCCATCGTCGTGGTCGTCCGGGCAGAGAAGCGTGTGTCCGTCATACCAGCGCGCAACCGCCCAGCCTGCCTCACTGAGCGGATTCAGCAAGCGGGTATCCTGTTGCCCCCACCGCGTCACGCCGACGCTGCACGCTGCTGGGCGCCCTCCCCCTCGAAGACCCGCCGTGCCCGTGCCCCCCCGCGCCATTGCTCCGCACTACAAAACCCCTGCTGCCCGCCGTGCCGATGTGATCGTGCATGCCGCCGGTCTGTTCCTGTCCATCGTCGGCGGCATCTGGATGGTGTGGCGCGCCCACGCCAACCAGACCATGTTGCTGGCCACCTGCGTGTATGCGCTGGGCCTGCTGACTATGTTCGCCTGCTCGGCGGCGTACAACTTCGCCCCGCCGCTGCGCCAACCGATGCTGCGCAAGTTCGACCATGCCGGCATCTTCGTGATGATTGCCGGCTCGTACACACCGTTCTTTCTGGTCGCGCTCGATGGCAGCTGGCGCTGGGCCATGATCCTGACGGTCTGGAGCGTGGCCTTGTTCGGCGTGTTCGCCAAGCTCTGCCTGCCCGGCATCGCCAAGGGCTTCTGGGTGGCGATCTACCTGCTGCTGGGCTGGGCCGGGATCGTGGTGGTCGACCAGATGATCGCCGGCCTGGACAGCGCCGTGCTCTGGCTCATCGTTGCCGGCGGCGCGTTCTACACCGTGGGCGTGACGTTCTACGTGCGCAAATCCCTGGTCTACAACCGCGCCATCTGGCACGCCCACGTGCTGGGCGGGGCGTTGTCGCATTGGTATGCGATCTGGCTGTGCCTGCGGCCGTTGGGTGGGGTGTAGCGTGCTGTCGTTGTCGTTGTCGTTGTCGTTGTCGTCGACCAGTCGCGTCTGCCTGCCTGCTCGATAGCATCGACATGTCATGGATCTGTCGATCGCCTTACGACGTCGGCTTCCAATCAGAGCGCGCAGGGACCAGTGCAAGGGTTCGCTGCAGGAAGCCATCAGGCCAACCAGGGCCACGGGCCAGAGGATGCGCAACGAACCAATCAACAACAGCGACGTCCTTGTAAGCGTTGAGGAAACACACCAGGTCTGGATTGGCGCATTGGAGCGCACCCGGGCGCGATCCAGCGTCAGGCCTGCATGGCCAAACGCCAGTCCGCGCAAGCGCCAGCTCACCGCAGCGCTGCAGCAAGGGTGCCGGCGTGGTGCGAACACCACCGCCACGCCGGCACCCAACCAGCAACACTGCCGCGCGCGGTTGCATCTGCGCACTCAGCGCAACAGAGCATAGCCGGCAGGCGCTCCCAACCCCTGCCGCATCCCATCACCTCACCACGCGCGGTGCCAACAGATCGCCCAATCCCACACGGTGCAGCATCTCTGCACGCAGGCGATCGAGTACGCCAAAGCCCACATCGGCGCCATCACCGGCCGGGTCGATATGCACGCGGAAGGGGCGCTTGCCGAATGACGTATCCACCACCCGCACGATGGCCTGAGCCACCTCGGCCACCTCTGCATCCTCCGGCACGATCCGCGCAAACGCCTGCTGCACCTGTTCGCCAAACCCTGCATACGGGCCTGCCTCGTACGCAGCTGCGCGTGCGGCATCCTCCGGGGCACCGGCACGGGCAAAGTGATTGGTGCCCTTGGTGAAGGCACCGGGCACGATGATCGAGGTCTCGATACCCCAGCGCGCCAGCTCGCGCGCGTACTGCACCGCCAGCGCATCCATCGCCGCCTTCGCCGCGAAGTAGGGCGCCAGATACGGCGGCGTGCCGCCTGCCGAGCTGCTGCTGGACACCCACACCAGCAGGCCTTGCTGCTGTGCTCGCAACTGTGGCAACGCCGCGCGGTTCACCCGCTGCGTCCCCAGCACATTGATGTCGTAGACCTGCGCCAGCTGCTCGGCAGTGAACGCTTCGGCCGGGCCGAACACCATGTGCCCGGCATTGTGCACCACCACGTCCAACCCGCCTGCGTTGGCCACGATGGAAGCCACCGCCGCGTCTGCCGACGCCTGCGATTGCACGTCCAGCTCGACGGCATGCAAGGCCAGCTGCCGCGTGCCTGCCAAGTTGGCGATCTCCTGCGCAACACCGGCATTGCGGCCGGCGGTATCGCGCATGGAGGCGTAGACGGTGTGGCCGGCGGCCGCCAGCGCTTCGGCAGTCAGTCGTCCGAATCCACTGGACGCGCCAGTGACCAGAATGCGTTTGCTCATGTCAGTGCTCCTTGATGGGAAAGCCAGCAGCGTGCGCAATGCGGCGTGCCACAGCGGGTCAGACCATGCCGCCGTTGGCGCGCAGCACCTGCCCGTTGATCCAGCCGCCATCGGGGCCAGCCAAAAACGCCACCGCCGCAGCGATATCTTCCGGACTGCCAAGGCGTTCCAGCGGGTTGGCCTTGGACAAGCGTTCGATCAGCTCCGGCGGTTTGCCGTCCAGGAACAGCGCCGTGGCTGTGGGCCCCGGCGCCACCGCGTTGACGGTGATCGCGCGGCCGCGCAATTCCTTGGACAAGATCGCCGTCAGCGTTTCTACCGCCGCCTTGGTGGCTGCATACACGCCGTAGGTTTCCAGCTTCAGCCCCACCACGCTGGTGGATAGGTTGATGATGCGGCTGCCATCGCGCAGCCGCCGTGCGGCCTGGCGTAGCGTGTTGAAAGTGCCTTTCAAATTGATCGCGATGTGCTTGTCGAACAACGCGTCATCGCTGTCTGACAGCGTGGCCAGCTGCATGATGCCGGCGTTGTTGACCAGCACATCCACACCGCCAAAAGCGGACTCGGCCGAATCGAATAAGCCCGCCACCGCGGCCGCGTCGCTGACATCGGCCTGCGCGGTGATGGCATGGCCGCCGGCCGCCTCGATGCTGTGCGCCAGTTGTTCGGCATCGGCGGCGTGGCCGGCATAGTTGATTACCACCGTGAAACCATCGCCGGCCAGGCGCTGGGCAATGGCGGCGCCAATACCGCGTGAGGCACCGGTAACCAATGCGATCTTGTGTTGCTGCGTCATGGGAAGTTCTCCGTCAAAGCCGCGGGCTGCGGCGTTGCGAAACTATCCAACGCAATGACACGGCGATAATCACACTAGAATGCACAGCACTGTTTCCAGCGCCCGAACAGTGGGCAGAGGGTGCAATGGATCGGTTCGCTGCCATGCGCTTGTTTGTGCGCATCGTGGAGCGGCGCAGCTTCACCGCGGCCGCCAACGACATGGACATTCCGCGCTCCACCGCCACCAAGGTCATCGCCGAGATGGAAGCGCGTCTGGGCGTGCGCTTGTTACAACGCACCACGCGGGTGGTGCGGCCAACGCTCGATGGCGAGCTCTTCCATCAACGCTGCGTGCGCATCCTCGACGACGTCGACGATGCCGAAGGCGGCTTCCGCGGTGTGGCACCCAAAGGGCTGCTGCGGGTGGAGGTGCAGGGCACGCTGGCGCGTCACTTTTTACTGCCCGGGATGCCGGCGTTCTTTGCGCAATACCCACAGATCGAGCTGGCGATGAGCGAGAGCGACCGCTGGGTGGATTTGGTGGAGGAAGGCATCGACTGCGTGCTGCGCTATGGCCCGTTGCGCGACAGCGAACTGGTCGCGCGTCGCGTTGCCGTGCTCGAACGCCTGACCTGTGCCACGCCGGAGTACCTGCAGCGTTTCGGCACGCCCACGCAGCTCGATGTGCTGCACGCGCACCGCATGGTAGGCCTGCGCTCCATCACCACCGGCGTGATCACCCCGCTGGAGTTTCAGACCGCGCAAGGACTGCGCACGTTCGCGCCGCCCAGCCTGTTCACCGTCACCGGCACAGAGAGTTATCTGGCCGGCATCCGCCTGGGCCTGGGGATTGCACAGGTGCCGCGCTTCCATGTGGCCCACGACCTGCAACAGGGCACGCTGGTGGAAATCCTGCGCGATACACCGCCACCGTCCAACCCGGTGTCGCTACTGTATTCGCGCGCCCGGCAACTGTCGCCACGGGTGCGTGTGTTTCTGGACTGGGCCGCTGGCGAGTTTGCCAAACATGCAGGCGTGGCCCAGCCGATCGGGTAGGCACGCTTGCGGTGCCCGGTATTGCGGATACAGCGCGGCGGCGATCGCATGATCGATCGAATCCTCGGCATCGCGTGCGTTCCGCGCGTGCTGCCGCAACGTGCACATCAGCACATCACTAACAGCCACCCGCAACGCTTGTGCATGGCGCACCGAAACGCTGCAGGCATCGCTGGTGCGCTGCATCGTCATCGCATCGGTGCTGCGCCTGCGGTCATGCCTCACCGCACCGGCACCCGCATACCCATGCCATATGCCGGCAATCGCGCCTCCACCGGTGCGCGCCGCTGCACCCACATATCGCCCATCATCCGGTCCAGCCCGCGGTCCAGGCCGGTGACCATGCCTGCGCCGGGAGTGAAGGTGAGTTCGCCGAAATACACCTGCCCCTGCTGGATATACCAATCCACACGCACGTAATCGAAGTCGCTCGCCAGCACCTTGCTCAATTCCAGCGCCTGCTCCAGCAGCGCCGGTGCGCATGGCGGTGAGCGGCCGTCGTCGCGGATGCGGTGGAACGGCGTGTGCAGGTTGTCGACAAAGAACGTCATCGACAGCTTGGGCGTGTCGAAGCGGCCGTAGATCACCTGCAGCACGTACTGAAACCGGCCGTCCGGCTGTCGGAACATATGGAACTTGTAATCCACCGGCACCTGCTGCGCGTCGCCGATGTACTGCTCCACCAGAATGCGCGGCGGGATGTTGTGGTAATGGATCTCGCGCTCCATGTCGGAGAAGTCGGTGCGCAGCCAGTCCTTGCAACGCGCCACGATGCGCTGCCGCTGCGCCGCGTCCGGCTCATCGCGCACCACTTCCACCATGCTCGCGCCGTGATTGGCCTTGATCACCGTCTGCTCCCAGCGCGGCAGGCGCAGCAGATCGTCGGGATTGGCGCTGTCCAGCAGCATCGGAATCAGATGCGCCTGGCCGATCCGCGCCGCCACATACGGCCGCACCGCCACCTTGTCGGCCAGCCGCTGATACAGCGGGTAATCGCCGTGCACGCATTTGCGGTACAGCACTTTTTCGTTGAAGTAGGTGGGGTGGTACAGATTGGGCAGCCGCCCGAACGTGTTCAAGAAATACAGCCGGTCCTGATGCCGCCAGGGCAGCGTCCGCACCAGGCGGCGCGCGCTTTTACGCAACAGGCGCTTGAGGGTGAGGCTGTCTGGCCGGGGCGCGGGTGCGGGCGGTAAGCGCGTCGGCGGGGCATTGCCAAATGGCGTTGCCACGCTGGGGAAAAACCCGGCCCACGCATGCCCTGCAGCACCTCGCGTCCCCATAGGCTGCGTCTGCAAACCCAGTCCATTATCGATCATGACGACTCTCCTTTCCGGCTATAAATGTGCGTTCCGTCACACAAGTGTGTGATGTCGAGCACGGTATAATGGGAAAGTGAGACGAGGATGGCAAAACGTCTCAATCGGCCTGATTACGCAAAGGCGCAGGCGCTTTACGCCTAAAAACACCCCGCCAACCGGGCAACCGGGCGCGACCGTTGTGCAGTGCAAAAACGATTCGGGCGGGCCGTGCCGTGCCTGCGGTCGGCGCTGTCAGCGGGCGTTGGCTGGTCGGGCACTTGCTGCCGCCGCCAGGCCGAGGGCATCTGCCACGGCCATACCAACGCGTAGGGATGCGGCGCTTGCCGCGACCTGTGCGGCGGCAGCGCAGGCGAGACAGACAACCGATCCACGCGTCATCGAGGCCAGTCACTGCCCGCAGCGGCCGCGCGTCTCCCCGGCGTACGCTAGGCCCTCAGCTGCCGGCCACTCGGAGTCTTTCGACCATGACGATCACCATCACCGCGTTCGAGCGCTCGCCCGACGGCGGCAAGGGGCTGGTGCGCGACACCCGTGTGCGTTGGGCGTTGGAAGAAGTGGGCCAACCCTACGCAGTGCGCCTGCTGCCGTTCCGTGCGATCAAGGAACCGGCGCACCTGGCCATCCACCCGTTCGGCCAGATCCCCACCTTCGAGCAGGATGGCTTGGCCTTGTTCGAAACAGGCGCCATCGTGCTGCACATCGCCCAGCACCATGCTGGCTTGCTGTCGCACGACGACAACGCCCGTGCCCGTGCCATCGCCTGGATGTTTGCCGCCCTCAATACCGTCGAGCCGCCGATGCTGGAACTGGGCAACGCCCTGCTGCTGGAAGCCGACAAACCCTGGATGGCAGAGCGCTTGCCGCTGCTGCAAAAACGCATCAACCGCCGCCTGCAGCATCTGAGCGCCCATCTGGGCGACCGCACCTGGCTGGAAGGCGACTTCAACGCCGGCGACCTGCTGATGATCTCCGTGCTCATCCGCATCAAACTCACCGGCCTGCTGGACGCCTTCCCCAACCTGCAGGCCTACGTCGCGCGTGGCGAAAGCCGGCCGGCGTATCAACGCGCGTTTGCTGCGCAATGGGCGATCAATGGCGACGGTGGCGCACCGGCCTGATCGCAAGCAGCGTGGTTGCATCGGTCTTGACCACGCAATCGCTGCACGCCAAGGTGCGCATTCGTCAGCAACGCGCAATGGCGGCGATGACGGATAACTGCCGTCGTCACCGCATCCACAAGGTAGAGTGAGATGAGACCGACCGGCATCCTGTTCGCGGCAATCGTTGCAGTGGCCTTGGCCGGCTGCGCACGCGCACAGCAACACACCCAAGCCGATGCCGCATCAACCGCCAGTGCGCCCGGCCGCAACGCAGCCACGGCCAACCGCACTGCCGCTTCAAACAACCCAACACCAGCAGCGGTTGCCCATCCAGCTGCAACCGGCGCCGACACAGCGCAGTACCTGTGCGAGCGTGGCGCACACGCGTGCTCAATCAGCAGCCCGTTGGTGGCCAACTCGCAGGCAGAAGCGCAGTGGCTGCTGGCCCACGGCTACCCCTCGCACGCCGAACGCGCGCGACTGGACCGCATGGACCTGGCCCACCTAAAGGCCGAATCGCAAGCAGGCAACAAAGCCGCAACGGTGCTCTATGGCACCAAGACCGCAGTGAGCGGCCGCTTCTACCCAGGCCTGGCGATCTTGAGCAAGACCGCAGCCACCGGAAACCTGTACGCCTACTACGGCCTGGCCGAGGTCTACGCCAGCGACACCGAGCACAAAAACCTGGTGGATAGCGCGGCATATCTGCGCCTGGCCTACCTGTTGGGCGATGGCAAGGCGTCGTCGGCCATCGCCGCGAAGGGGCTGAGCAGCATCGAAAACGTCGTCGCCGACGAGCGCGCCGCAGGGCTGTACCAGACTTACGCCAAGAACCGGCAACCGTCTCCGCGGCCGTTTGAATAAACCGCTGCGGTGGCAGACACATCGGCTATTGACCACTTGGCTGCAGGATCGCAGCACGCCGCTCTGCAACCTTCGCTACACGCTCTCAGCAAACACCCGCTCACCCACCGCCCGCGCGGTGGCAAAGTGCGATTGCGGGAATGCAGGGTCCGGCACTGTCAGCAACTCCGTGGTGCGCACCGGCGCACCGCAAAAATCGAAAATGCCGTGATTGATCTGCGTCTTCATCGCGCCGAAGTAGCCATGGCGCGCATAGGTGCGCTCGTCCGCGCCGCCGATCGCCACCACATGCACGCAAAGACGCCCCAGCTTCTTGACGATCTTGCCGTTAGCGTCTTCATCAAACGCCCAGCCCAGCGTAAACACGCGGTCGATCCAGCCCTTGAGCAGCGCCGGAAACGACCACCAGTAAATCGGGAACACCAGCACCAACGCATCTGCGCGATCCAGCCGCGCCTGCTCGGCCGCCACATCGGGCGGCGCTCCGGCCTGCCCCGAAAACAGCGCTACATCGGCCGGCGTAAAACGCGGGTCGAAGCCTTCCTGCGCCAGGTCCGCCACTTCGAATGTATGCGCCCCGCCTGAGGCAAGCAGCGCTTCGCCAATCTGCGCGGCCACCGCGTGTGTGTGCGAGCGCTGCTCGGGATGGGCTACAACGATAAGGGCATGCATCAGCTGGCTGGCTCCAAAAGAGAGAGAGGTTGTAGAAGGTGATCGCCGCTGCCGGTGATCACGCACGCGACAGCGCATCCATCGCGCTGCGGTAGCGCTCGTCATGGCGAAACGTAGTACCGACTGCTGTGGCAGCAGGGCACACGGCACGTGTTAACGGCGCAATACGCCGGCATGCCTAGTCAATGAATCTGCAACGCCGCAATCTTGCCGCCCACCAACTGAAACACGTGCTCCAGCTGTAACGGGCTCTGCGGAAAATCGCCGGACACCTGTGCAGTGACGCGCACTTGCTCGCCCTGGGTGTGCACGCCAAGCGGCACCGCGCAATACGGCGTGGTTGCCTGCGTCTGTGCCAGCCACGCCGAAATGGCGGCAGCGCCACGGTGCTCGCGGCGCTCATCGTGCACCACCGCTTCAATGGCAAGGTGCGGCACCAGCTCGGTGGCATCGCCGGCGTTGCTGGCGGCAAAGAAGCAGGCAATGGCGTGGGGCAGGGTAAGCGACATGGCAGCGATGTCCGGTGTAAAGGGGTATGCCATGATCGGCAGCGGCATCACCTGCCGCAAGAACGCACGCAAAGGTAAGTCACGCACCCATGGGAAAGCCGCACACCCCAGACACCGCCGCATGCGATGTCGAAGCCCTGCTCAAACTGATCGAAGGCCGCTGGAAACTGCTACTGCTGTTCCACCTGTTCGACGGCAAGGTGCAGCGCTACTCGGACTTGGAACGGCTGATTCCCGCCATCTCGCAGAAGATGCTCGCCCAACAGCTGCGCCAGCTAGAACGCGACGGCCTGGTGCTCCGCACCGTCTACGCGCAGGTACCGCCGCAGGTGGATTACCGCCTCACGCCATGGGGCCAGGCGCTTTGCCCCGCACTGGATGCAATGCTCACTTGGGGCGACGCGCGGCAGCCGTTGCCCGAACCGTCGCAGCAGTGATGGCTTGGCACCGTGTCGTTGCACGCCGACCCTGAAACATCAGGCACACAGCAGCGCGTACATCGCCAGATAACTGACCCAGATAACACACCGGCGGTCTTGCAGTATCTGCCGTCTCGCGCGCTGCAGCCAGACTTGTGCCGCCAACATAATCGGCCTAGTTTCGCCTCGCCACCACTGGGGTGGCGAGGAGGTCACACGCATGGCGACCAATGAGAAAACCGGCCCCAAAGCGGCCAAGGCCGCAAGCAAGGTCTTGCGTAGCGGCAGCACCGGCAAGGATTCAAAAACAGCGGCCGCGTCCGCTTTGAGTCAAACGCCGGACAAGAAAGGAAAAAAGAAATAAGCGAGCGCTGCAGTAAAGTGGTGGAGGCGTTCGCACAAAGGCGGGCGCCTCTACTCATGCAATTTAGTGCGTGCAATCGCAGCGGATGACACCGCTGATACAAAATGCCGGGTGCCCCGCTGACAAAACCACTACACAACGGTAGTGTGCAGGTTGGAACGGGGGTTTCATGCATGGGAAGCAGATGGAGAAGTACTAGGCTTACGCCTCTGCGGTCATCACAATGGTCGCTTGAGCCCGCTGAGGGCGTTGGCGTTTTTGTAGCCATCCGTAACGGTTTGCCATGGGTTTTTTGGCAGCAGATCAACCCACTGGCACAAGACCTCAATCAAGGCATCGGTGCAGCACTTGCGCTCATCGCATGGATAGTACTTGGCTTGTACTGGCTAGTCGCGCTCCCTTCGTCCGCCTGTGGCTATCAACGTAGCAAGCTGGTTGACATCCGCACCAAAGTAGCGAGCCCAGCAACCAACGGCTCGCGTCTGCTCATTGCTGCGATGGAAACATTGGAACCGGCAGCGAGTGGGCGTCAGCGTCGTGTGCGATATACATGGATACCTAGCGCGTTATAACGCCGATCCGGTGCAGACCATTTTCGTTGAGGGAGGCATGCAGAATTAGGATTCGTTTTTCATAAATACACAACCGGGCTTTCAGGATTTATGCCGGGCCCTTTAATTATTTCTCGAGAAAGTTATATGGTCGGTTCTTATGCAGTGCAGCTACATTTTGATGGTGATATTGCAAGTGATCACATGGTGTCTATGCGCACATTGGGGAAAACACTTTCCCATTTGCAAAACGCCGTAGACAGGGCTTGTCTTGAGATTAACTACGGAGCTCTTTGGAAGCACTCAAAGATGCCTCAAAAGCTATGGCCAGATGCAGAATTACTCGTTGGCCCCTCATATAATGGAGGGTACATAATCGACTTTGTAAAAAAAAGCGATCGAGTAAAGGCGGCTATTGAAAGAGTAAATTTGGCCTTGAAAACAGCTGTTGAAAAAATGACCAGCGAAGGCATCAATAGAACGCAGGCTCTTGCTGAAGAGGTCGCACAACGCAGAGCGCAAATCACGTCTGGTTTAGTAAAGCCGTCAACTCATTCCGAGCTCCTGCGGACAGGAGATCCAAAAATCATTAGGACCTACGGAGACCGAGCTATTGTTCGGGAAATAGACCAAATTCTTGCAATAATTAGATCAAAAGCTTCGGGCGAAAGTAGCTTTGAAATGACACTAGCAACGAAAGAACCTATTAGGTATACATTTGGTAGAGATGAGGCGGTTGCTTTCCACCAAGTTGTTTCTCGTAGAGAAATTGGCCAGCCAGTTATATATCAAGCAAGAATTAGATCTCTCGATAGAATTTCAAAGACAGCAAAAATTACAAATCTAGAAGCTGATCGGCAGTCCAACTTGTATTTCGGCAGCGAAGGCGCACTTCTTAGTTTAATTAGACCATTCGAGAAAAATGAAGTCATTGAATTCTATGGGGCTCCATGGATCGAGTATGGCGCGTTCGATCCGGGTGCGGGAGATATTCTTTTCATTGCCTTGGTGCGTGATTTGGGAGAGATGTAATGAGTGGCATATCAGAAAAAATATATGAGAGATATGCAGATGAATTAGGTAAGCTGCCATCTATTGGAACGCTAACCGCGTTCTTGATTGTTGCAGCCGTCGCTTACTTGATAGAGCGTAATGGTCTTAGCTGGCCACCCACGGCTGATTTGGTTTTTAGCGAGAACCTATCAACGCTTTTTGATACGGAAAAAGGAATTATTTCATCAACCTCCGTTGGTGCCATAATGATATCTATAGGAATTACCGCTTCCATGAAAGGCGCCTACGAACTAGGGGTGAAAAAGATATTCTCTTTGATATACAAGACTGGCGTGATAACTCAATTTGTCAGATCGGCATCAGAAATTGCAAATAAAACAGGGGTCTCTCAAAATCCAAATGACAGTTGCACTACTCTAGTTTCTGAGGAACTTTCAAGTCAACGCAAAATCTTCCAACGATTGCACGGTGCGGCTTTTGTCGCGTTTATTGTCGCTGCACTTTGTGTTTTCAATATATTACATCCCGCTAACTTGATCATCTTTATTTGCTCTTCTTTTCTCCTTCTTTCCATACAGTATCTTGCAATAAAGCTGTATTTAACCAAGTTATTTCCAGCACTTTGCGTGGTCTGGTCTACGCAGGGCCGTACTCCAGCATTTGGCCAGAGCTAAAGAGCAGCAATTCATACCCCGTTTCCAATTAATTATCAAAAGTTTGGATTTTTAAATACATAAAGCGAAAAAATAAATTTAGATAACGCACATAGGACTAGGTTCTGGTACGTCATCTCGTCAAACATTCACTACTCGTAGGAATGCTAATGCTGGATCTCAGTTACCCAAGAATTCTTCAGCTTTTTGGCAAGCATATGATTTCGGGTCGAGTTGAATCACGAGCTTTCCTAGGGTGGTTTCTTGAAAACTATTTTAGATTGGATGAGACGTCCGCTCAGGACGCAATTTGTGACGGAGTAGATGATAAAGGAATAGACGGAATATATGTAGATGATAATATGGAGCGGATTGTTGTTTTTCAAGCAAAGCTCAGACAAAATAATGCAAAAACTTTAGGGGACAACGATCTAAAACTCTTTGCTGGAACCCTCGATCAACTTAAAACGGCGGAGTCTGTCGCCAAACTATCTGAATCCACCGGGAATAATGAGCTGAAGCACCTGATTAAAAATGCCGGTCTAGGTGCTTTGGTAGAAAAGGGTTACGAAGTTCGAGGCGTATTTGTAACCAACGCAGTGATAAATGACGATGCCGACGATTATCTAAAACATCGCATAGACATTGGAGTTGTAGATGAAAATTCGTTAAAGGAAAACTGGGTTCCTCCCGGTGAAGCAGCTCCGGTAGGGACAGAAGTTAAGTTCAACCTTGACGGCGCTCAACCTATTGAGTACTCGACCGGCGAGGCTAAAGTTTTTGTAACTGTACTTCGTGCTGACGAGTTAGTTCAGATGGCTGGCTTACAGAACGGTGAGCTGTTTTCTTGGAACGTTCGCCAGACGCTTGGAAAGACGAAAGTAAACAAAGCTATATCTGAAAGCGCTAGAAATCAGGCAGAGCATAAGAATTTCGTCTTTTACCATAACGGTCTTACAATACTTGCAGAAGACGCTAGCTTCGATAGAGATGTTTTTAGGATGTCGGGGTATACAGTAGTTAATGGCTGTCAAAGCTTAACGACTCTTTATGAAAACAGGGAAAGTATTTCGACGGAGTTAAAGCTTATCACCAGAATTGTTCGGTTATCGCCTGCAAGTGAGCTGGCGGCTAAAATCACTAGGCATAGCAATAACCAAAATTCCATTAGTGCTCGTGACCTGCAATCTAATAGCAATATTCAGCGTCGGCTGCAGGCGGAGTTTCAGCATCAATTAGGAAACCTCTTTGGATACGAAATTAAGCGTGGGGAAGCTATTAGTGCTAAAAACGTAATCACAAACGAGTTGGCGGCACGAATATTACTGGCTTTTGATCTACAGCAGCCTTGGTCCTGTCATCAGTCGTATAGGCTTTTTGACGATTTGCATTCCGAAATATTCGGCAGGCCAGAAGTGAATGCTTGGAGAATTGCATCTATTTCTGTGATCTTTGACGCGGTAAACAAAGCTATGAGTGGAATTGATAATAAGTTGGTGGCGAGCTACACGCTGACGACTTATTTCCTGATGTACCTATTACGTCAGGCGCTTGAAGTTGATGCTGAAGGAAAGCAATTTTGTCGAAATCCTGAAGCTATAGCTAAAGAAATTGGGTTCGATAATTTATTTCTTCTTGCCCAGAAAATAACTGCTGATCTCGTGATTGATCTAAACGCTGAAATAAAAGATCGTAGTAACTCGGATCACCCCTTCGACTACAAGCGAGAGTTGAAAAGTCTCACGGCGGTTCGGGCACTGGCAAGAGAAATAATTCCGAGTTATGAAAAGGCTATAAAACGTGATCGTGCTACGTCTTTCAAAGCGGAGTTGGCTGCCGCTAGGAATGAGTCTATGTAGTTCGGACGGAGGGATCAGAGGCGTTTTCGCGGAATGTGTTTGGCTTTTTGAGATGTTGCCACTTGAAAAGCGGGACTAGACTAAGTGATAAGTGACGATGTGGTTTCAGGGGGGGGGCACAAATCACTAAGTTTCAAGCGCCACCCTGCCGCGATTCCTTAACAGCATTAGTTCAAATGGAGATTCTTCTTGACGCTGACCGATTGCCCCGACTGTGGTTGCCAGCCTGGCGAGCTCCATGAGCTCTTCTGCCTTAAGGAGCGATGTCCTTTCTGCGGAGCGCAACTTGCCGGATGTGGCTGCATCAAGCGCGTGCTGCAATTGTCGGTGGACGAACAAGATGTCGTTGATAGCTACGAGGACGACAGTCAGGAGCCCTTACGCGGCATCATCAGGAGATGGGAACGTGCGCTACAGCGCAAGGGGCGCATTCCGTATCTACGATGATGCCAGTCCCGGTTAAGATCTCATGCCCAACAATGCGATCGATCGGCCTTAGCCAGCACCACAGGCGCTGATGCTACCTGCGTCGACTGACCAAAAGATGCCAGAGTCACCATGAAACCTGAGGTTGATCCAAGAAAGATAGTTGTTCTGTCTGGATCCGGCATGAGCGCGGAGAGTGGGTTACCCACATTCCGGGATGCTAAGGGCCTATGGAACAACTATTCGTGGCAAGAGGTTGCCAGCCCTGAGGGATGGGAACTACGTCCAGAAGCTGTTCTAGCCTTTTACAACGAGCGTCGGTTGAAGGCATGGCATGCTGCGCCAAATGCAGCACATCTTGCAATAGCGGAGCTGGAGCAATCATTTGAAGTTGTCGTTGTTACGCAAAATGTCGACGGGCTCCATGAGCGTGCCGGCTCCAGTAAGGTGATTCACCTGCATGGTGAAATTGCTTATGCGCGTGGGACCTCTGAAAACCCAAAGCGCTACCGCATAGACGATTCGGCGATTTCGCTAGGGCAGTGCTGTGAAGATGGCACTCAACTCAGGCCGGACATTGTTTGGTTCGGCGAAGAGACGCAATACATGGATGAGGCAAAGTGGCACGTCTCTACCGCCGCCAGAGTGCTAGTTGTCGGTACGTCGCTCACGGTTTACCCCGCGGCTTCACTGGTAAAGGCTGCCCGTGGCCGCGCCGAAAAAGTGCTGGTTTCGCTGGAGATGGATAAAATTCCTTACGGTTTCGCATATCTTCGTGGAGCGGCAGCTACTGTCGTTCCAGGTTTGAGTAAGAAATGGCTCGCTCGTGCGGAGGTGAGTCCTAGCGGTCGTTGAAAACGCGGCTGCACCTTAGGGCAATTAGAGCAACAGGTTCTTCGTCAGCTTAGCCAACGCTTGCGACGACATGTGGTTACGACACACCACCCAAATGCTCCAGCACATCGTCCACCTGCTCGGCCAAGTGCTGCAGGCAGTGCGCCCACTGCTGGAGTGGAATGGCCGGCATGCCCATGGGGCCTTCTTCGCGCGAACGCGGTGTCGCTAGAGTGGCGAGCAGGCGCAGTTGGTCGCGTACGCGCAGCAGGTGGTATTGCGTGCCTTCGGACATCCAGTAGCAGGGTTCGTCGTGCATGGCGCATCTCCTTGGCCTGGGACGACTCCCGCTGCACAACGCAGCGGGATGCCGGGAGGCTAGAAACCGCAGACAGCCGGCGGGCTTATTCCCCTTGCGGGTGTTGTATTCGCCGCCCTCCCGGCGCAAGAACGCCGAGCCGTGCCCGGTCGTCCGACCGGACACAAAAAACCCACCAAATTCTCGGAGGTGGGTGCCGCTGTCTGTGTAGAGTTTCTAGGCTCCGTGTCGGAGTGTGCGGGGACCGGTTGGCAGGGTCAAGCGCGCTGTCTGGCGAGGTCTCTTCACCCGCCATCGTCACTGCTTACGGGCGCTTGCCCGCACTTTTCGAAGGCTGCCAAAGATGCTTATGCCCTTGAGCATCAGATGTTCGCGGTGATCTGATGCCCTATCGAGTGGGCGGGCCTTGAGTCGCTTCACTTATCCCGCGTGCCAGTTCCTGCTGTTGGGCAACTGCGCGTTCCTGGGCGATGGTCTGATTGGCGGCCAGCAGCTTCTGGTCAGACTGTTCGACCGGCGTACGGATCGCCTGATCGATGTCCACATGCACGCGCTTGTGTGCAGGGTCATCTAGTCGCCCCTCCACTGCGAACACGTTGCCCGTCTTGCCCATCACCACATGGTCCACGCGGCTGAGTGCGTTGTCTGCCAGCGACCGGTCGCCGGTACCCGGATAGGCATCGCGGTTGTCCTTGCATACCGCCAACAGACTGCGGCTAACGCGCTCGCTCATCTCATCGTACGGCTTGCCCACGCTTTCATCGATCTTGCGGACGCCATTGCGGATCTGCTCCAGCATGGTGTGGTCGGGGTGTGCGGGATCGTCTGGGCCACGTCGCTCGGTAGACGCAGGTGTGCTGGGCACTACGGGCACATAGGTGTGGTCCTGCGACGGACGCACGCTGCCATCTTGGGTGTGATCGAAATGGTGCAAGGTGGGCGGCGCGGTGCTGCTGTCGTGATACGGAAACGGCGTCTTGTTTGCGCCTCGGTCCAGGCCTTCGTTCTCGATAAGGTGTTCCTTCAAGCCCAACGCCGCCATATCGATAGTCACCTTCGGGCGGGCACCTTGATACAGCACGTTTGCCTTGTCTTCTGCCTGTAGGATTTGCTCCACGGCCCACGTGCCGTAGTAATTGGGGTAGTCCGCAGTGGGCTGCAGTTGCCCAGCCTGATTGCGGTGCTCGCCAATACCCACCGGGCGTTGACCTGGCTGCGCGTAAAGCGGTGAAGGCCGATCAAAATAATGCTGCCCCATCGCCGCGATGTTGCCTGGCGTCTGTGAAAGGCTGCCGTCTTGGTTGAAGGCGAGGTTCGGCTTCGCTATCGCTCCTGCTGGATTAGCAGGATCCCTTGATATGAAGTCCATCTGCCTCGTGGTTCGGGCGGCCATCATCAAGTCCAAGCCGTTTGCAGCGGGACTAAGCTGTTTCTCGCGGCTAAGCAAAGCATTCCAACCAGCAATCTCTGCCTTCGCCTCGTCTTCCCGCCCCGCCTGAATGTACGCCGCCAGCTCATCGGTATAGTCGTGTACCGGGCCGGCGACCTTGGCTTGACGATCAACATCAGCTAAGAATTGTGCTGTCGCTTGATTCTTAGCCTTGTGATTAGAGCTGTGTTGTATTTCATGGCCCAAGACGAATGTGAGATCTTGTGGGTTGAAGCGCCCGCCCGGAGTAGAGGGCGATGCCGATTGCAGCCCAATCGTTGGTAGGTTCATGACCTTTTGGTTTCCGTCATACGTCCCTCCCGCAGCTACGTCAGGCCCAACGAACCCAAAGCCTTCAAGTTGAGCTCTTTGCGGCTTACTCTTATCGGATGTATCGATAGTCGTAGCCGCTTTCTTGATTTCGTCAGCAAGATAGGGCGATTTGTTGATACTCGACTGAAGATTGTCGAGCATATCCTGAGTGACAGGATGATAGTTCCTGGCTAAGTCCTGATAGGTACTGTGTGCGAATGACACCGACATCTGTTGAACCTGCAAGACGCTTTTCAAATCGGCTGTTGCCGTGGTACCAGATGGCTGCAAGCTTGCCGCAGGTAGCGTAATGACCCCACTCTGCTTATCGTAGGTTCCTGCCAAATTCGGCTGCGGGTTATTCGCAGCTTGCACAGCAAAACCACGAAGCTGCCCGGCCTGCGCTTGCTGTTCAAACTGAGCTAGCAACTTGGAATCGGAAGCTAGCGCATTGCGGAGCTGTGTTACTTGGTCCCCACTGACGCCTTGCCCAGCAGAGAACTGTGAGAGCGCGGCTTCTAGCTGTGGGCTTGGCTTCGCCATGTCTTATTCTCCTGAGTGACCTAGCGCCCGTTCAATGTGCCAATCGACTTGACACAAAGTTGCGTGGGTTCGCGGCCATTCAAATTTTGAGGAATTACTGATATGACGATATTCCCCCCGGCACCATTCTTAGATAGCTTTGTATAGCGCCAATCTTCTAACTGACCAATCGGACCGTACGTGGGCGACGCATCAAAACCCATTGCTCGGAGTGCTTTGTCGTAATGATTGAAATCCAGCCCGCAAATCGCAGACATGTTTGCCATATCATCTGCAGTGTTTTGAAATGTCAGATCGACCCCTTTTAACAAAGAAGGGGATTCAGGCACGTAAGTAAAGGCATATCGCCACCCATCTGCCAGATCGACGCTCCAGTATCCCACCGCCAGTTTTCCTGGGTCTGGCTTCTTAAGCGTGATTCCCATGACTTCCCGAATGCGTTCAGGACTTAGGTCATCACGAGAGTCCAGCCCCTCGATCAGCTTCAAGAACCGATTGCCGATCTCCTCAACGCTTAGCGTAATTTTGTCGGCCGTGACGGCCTCAGGCAAGGTCATGTCAGCGTGCTCCTTCGCAAGCGGCTTCAGGGGTTGGGATGCTGTATGCGCGCAAGCGCCCAATGCATGCACAAGGAGTGCGGTTAGGAAGAGCAGGGCGACTCGGGAGAAGCGCATCAGCGGATCCTAAGAGATGAATTGTGGAGCATAGAAGGCTGGATAAGGATTAGCTACCAAGCCGGCATGAACTCCTCGCAGTGGCAAGCTCATGATCCTGTTGCTGCCGCCGTAAGTACCTTCAGCCGCTACACCAAGCCTTAGGAAGCCAAAGTCCTCAAACTGTGCTCTCCCCTGGCTATACGTGTGTGATTGATCGATCTGAGCCTCAGACTTTTTGAGCTCGTTGGCTAAAAACGGTGAGGCATTGATGGTTGACCGCCGATTGCCTGTCATATCTTTTGCAAGCGCACCACGCAACTGGGCAACTTGATACTGGCTTACACCAGAACCAGCAAACTGGGCTAACGCCGCTTCAAGTTGTGGATTCGGAGTCGCCATCAGCATCCATCCTTGATTAATTCAATGTACCAACTGATTTGACGCAGAGCCTACCAGGCGAACCAGGTATCTCATTCTGTGGAACCATCGAGATAATAATATCGTTCCCACTCCCGTCCTTCGCAAATTTGGAAAGCCGCCAACTTTGCAATTGGCCTACTTCACCGTATACGGGCGAATCGATGAACCCGGCGTTTATCAGCCAATTCTTGTAATTCTCAAAATCAACGCAATTGCTTTCTAGGCTGGAATAGTCATCACCTTCGCTAATGAAGGATAGGCTTATTCCCTGTTTCAGAGAGGGAGACTCGGGGATGAGCTCTAATGAGTAGCTCCAGCCACTGCCAAGCGCCTGGCCATATATATATGACTCAAGATTTTCGGAAGGGAAGGAAACTTTTCTTAGAGACACCCCGGTGACTTCGCGTATCCGCTCAACGGTCAGATCTTTTCTGGATTGCAACCCTTCCAGCAACTTCAAAAACTTTTCAGCGATTTCAACGGCGCTAAGCGTGGGATTGACCATTGAGGTCTCAGGCGTCGTCATTGCGCGTGGCTCTTCTGGAAGTCGCGAGGTTGGATTGGTAGTCGTATGCGCGCATGCACATAGCGAGCATAAGCAGAGGACGAAGAATGAGACTAGCGCAACTTTGGTAGGCCTCATCAGCAATTCGTCCATACGGGCTAGTGATCATACGTTAGCAACTTGGCAGTGCCATCAGCTATCTCACGTGTCTAGTTCCTACTCGTAAAATTGCTGCTTCTAGAGCATATGATTCATCGATTTATCAACGTTAACTATGGAACTTGGAAACTGCCGATAAGCTGTGATCTGCATGAAGTTGATCTCGCGATGCGCTTGAGTTGCCAAACAGAGACGCTGTCGCCCAGGCAACCGCTTCACAACGTCCCGCAGAATGCTTGTGCGCCGCACACATCTGCTCCTATTCATGACCAAGCATCTTCGTCACAAAAAAGGGTGGGAGATTGGCTCTCTTGGCTGACTCGCTCCGGGGCAGATACAGCGACGTTAGTGATGCTAACTCTCGCTGTCGACACATACTTTCTCCGAAATCGCATCGCTCACTCCAACGTCTATGCGCGCCACAGTGAAAGAAATGGGCAATTCACTGCGTGGTGGCGACAGATTCAGCTGGGATCCCACTTTCTTCGCGGTTTTGCTGGTATATCCGTTCTTGCTGATCAAGCGGGCATTCCCGTGGTCAGGGTTTAGCCGTACGCCACTGCGCTTCGCTCCGGTGCTAGCGGTGGGGATTTCATTTCTGATCAGCGCCGCTGTTTCCTGGCGGATGTTGGCCTTGTTCAGAGCTGGCGGAGAATAGGTTCACCTATCCACCCTGACACCGCTGCCACCCACCCGCAGCAGCCGACACCTGCTCCCATCCATTGCGCAGCCGCTTCATCGCTTGCCCGCCCACGCAGGCGTAACCCAGCTGTTTGGCCTCTGCCGTGCCAAGGCCCGGTAGCGCAATGATGGAATCCGACGGAGCGGGGCGCCCTTGGTTGCGCGCCTCGTTACGCAGCATCATGTTCTCGATGCTCTGGCAGTAACGCACCATGCCCGGATGCGGGTGTGCGTGGTGCTGCTCGCAATTGAAGGGCGTGGTGTCGCGCGCCATGGAGTTGTACGGTTGCCGCGTTGGCGGGATGTACTTGCTGTTCGCCTTGCCAGTGGCCGAGCGCATGCTCTGCGCTTGCGCGCCTTGTGCACACGCGAGCATGCACAGCGCTGTCAGCGTCAGCGCGCCACGGCGCGCGATGGTGATCCTGTCCATGGTGTTCTCCCCGGTCCGCAGCGATCCTAGCCCACACGTTGCATGCGCGGTTGCTTCAGTCCGCTTGGTACTCAGGGCCTGTCTCTGGCGCCGGTCGCCACGACGACACAAGGATGCCGCTACGAAAGATCGGCCCCCTCAACCGTATGCGCGGCATCTAGCGCCACTTCTGCCGACTTCGATACCCCTTGCCGGGTAGCGCACTGCGCCACAACGCGCGGCGCTCGCTTCTGGCATCACATCACGCTGAAGTTGCTGGCCGCTTGCGCCACAACGGCATCAGCGCCAGCAACCCAAGCAGCGGGCCAGGTAGCAATACCCACGCGATGTGCAGCCCCAGCGCGTCCACATACCGCGTGGTCACGCCGATCGCCACCACCGTGATCGCAAAGCCAATCGCGTTCTGCATCGACAACGCGCTGCCCACGATGGCAGGAGGGCACGCACGTGCAGCCAATGCAGAAAACTGCGGCGAGTCCGCCACCACACTGGCGCCCCACACCAGCATCAACGCCAGTGCTGCATAGCCCGACTGCGCACCCACCCACGGAAACGTCAGGCAACACAGTGCCGACATCAGCAACGCCACCGCTGCCACGCGCGCGCTGCCGATGCGCGCACTCAACTGCCCGCCCAACACGCAGCCCACGGCACCTGCTGCAATCACCGCAAACGCCAACGTGGCCGTGCTCAGCCCAAGCGCCTGTGCCAACCCGGCGCGGGTGATCAGCAGCGGCGTCAGCGTCCACATCGCATACAACTCCCACATGTGGCCGAAGTAGCCAAATGTGGCTGCGCGAAAGTCCTTCAGCGAAAACGCCTGCAACACCGCACCGAACGCCAGCTTGCCGCCCGCCCGTCGCGGGGCAGACTCAGCTGGCCCCAGTCGCAGGATCATCCCTGCCGCAATCACAGCCAGTACCGACGCCACCAGGATCGGCGTCTGCCACGGCAACGCGCCGCCCACCGCCTTGATGCCCTGCGGCAACGCGGTGCCCAGCGTGAGCATGCCGACCAACCACGCCAGCGCCTTGCCCGCATGTTGCGGCGCCCACTGCACCACCAGCTTCATCCCGATCGGGTAGATGCCGGACAGGCAGAGCCCCACCGCAAAACGCCACACCATCCCCGTGGCGACATCGCTGGCAAACACCGCAAAGCCCAGATTGCACGCCGCCCCGCCTACCGCGCAGCTGGCAAAGATGCGGCTGGCCGCAAACCGGTCGGCCAACCCGCTTAGCGCAAAGCTCAACGTACCCAGGATAAAACCGACCTGCGTGGCCATGGTCAGCAACCCGATGGCCGCTGCACCCACGCCCCACTGCCGCATCACGTCGTCGGCCGCACTATTGGCCGAAAACCACAACGAGGTGCCCAGCAACTGCGCCACGATGATCACCACCAGCGCAGTGCTGGGTCGCATGGGTGCTGGCACGGCGTGCGTCATCGGATGCGCCTTATGGGTGCGCACCGCAATGTTGGTCGCGGACGCCGAGTTGAAGGTGAGTAATGCCTGGTGCTTACGGCTGCTGGCATGGCACGGGACCCAATCAGACGCGGTCGTGTAGTGGCGATGAGCTTACTGCAGGTGCCTGCCCGCTGCTCTCGCTCGCGAGTCGATTAGATATGCCTGGACAGATGACGCGGCAGCACCCCAAAAGATGCCAGCGAAGCTCCTTTGATCGTCAGAAGCGGGGACCAAGACTGTCCCAGCCTTGCCGCAAGGCTGCTCTCGCTGCCGGACGGTCTGTATGGCAGCAGGCAACGCGGTGCAGACGTATGTCGAATTTCGTACAGTCCCCTTGTCGTTGTTGCAAGGCTGGTATCCCGCCCACCGCCGTCTAGCTCCCGCCGGCGCGCACGAGGAAACTGCAATGGGTGAGCTGAAATTGATGATGTCGGTGTCGTTGGACAGCTTTGTCAGTGGGCCGGATGGCGAGGTGGACTGGATATTCAGCGGTGACCAGGAGGCGATCGCCTGGAAGGTCGCCACTGCGTGGGAGGCCAGCCTGCACATCATGGGCAGCCGCGTCTTTCAGGGCATGGCGACTTTTTGGCCAACAGCCACCTCCCCGTTTGCGCCGCCCATGAATCAGATCCCCAAGGCGGTGTTCTCTGCGCAGGGCGCAGCAGTATTGGAAGCGGCCGTTACCGCGCTCCAGGCTGCGCAGGCACAGGCCGACGCGGCACGCGCACCATTGCAGGCTGGCGCGCAGAGTTGGTCGCAGGCCTATGTGGCCAGTGGCGATCTGGCTGAAGAAGTGGCCAAGCTCAAGGCGCACGGTGACAAGCCGATCATCGCGCATGGCGGTGCGGCGTTTGCGCGCAGTTTGATTGCGCACAATCTGGTCGATGAGTACGTGCTGGGCGTATACCCGATCGTGCTGGGCAAGGGCCTGCCGATCTTCGATGGCCTGCCCGCACCACGGCCGCTCACGCTGATCGGCACCAAGACCTTCCCAAGCGGGTTTATGGCGCAGACGTATCGGCCGGTGTGAGTAAGGGCGTCGGCGTCATCTTCCAGTGCACAGTTGCTGGCATCGGGCGAACCATAACAACAGTGCTGCGCATCAATGGTTGCAGCGCTAGCAACCATTGATGCGCACCACGTGACACAGGGAAAAGGCGCTGTGACAGCGCTTGCTGGACGTGCGCGGTGTTTAGCCTCTCCCTGCGGGAAAGGGGTTGGGGTGAGGGTACGGGCCACACTTGATGGCTCAGTTGCATCAGGCTTCGCCCGCACCCTCATCCGGCCCTTCGGGCCACCTTCTCCCGAAGGGAGAAGGGAATGGCTGTACGTGCTTCGGTTGGTTTGCATACGAACGCTAGACCAGCGCGATGGCCGTGGCGCGATGCGAGCGCTGAACGGCGTGATTGCCTCAGGGCGCAGACGGATGGGTTGGATGTACGCGCTGACTAGCCCCTCTCCCCGCGGGAGAGGGGTTGGGGTGAGGGTACGGCCATGCTTGGTGGTTCAGTTGCACCAGGCTTTGCCCGTACCCTCATCCGGCCCTTTGGGCCACCTTCTCCCGAAGGGAGAAGGGAATGGCTGTAAGTGCTTCGGTTGGTTTGCATACGAACACTAGACCAGCGCGATGGCCGTGGCGCAGATGGATGTGCTGGACGTATGCGGCCACTAGCCCCTCTCCCTGCGGGAGAGGGGTTGGGGTGAGGGTACGGCCACACTTGATGGCTCAGTTGCATCAGGCTTCGCCCGTACCCTCATCTGGCCCTTTGGGCCACCTTCTCCCGAGGGGAGAAGGGAGGCTGCACGTGCTTTGGTTGACTTGCCGGGCGTGCGTTAGCTGGGTTTCGCGTGACCAAGTAACTTGGGCTTTGACTGGATACGATAAAAACAACGACGCCCCGATTTAGTCGGGGCGTCGTTGTTTGTTTGGCGCTTGGTGGTGAGGGTGTCCAGCGTTTTAACGCTGTGCAACGCGAGTTAATGGGTAGCGCGAGTCGACACGAGCAGATAATCCGGCGTAGCAAGCAGATGATCCAGACACCTCATCCATCCAGACACCTCATCCGGCCAACCAAGTTGCTACTCGATTCGGCCAACTCAGCTCTTGCTTGGAACAGCCTTAGCTCTTGCTTGGCACAACCGCACTACTACTTGAAGCCAAGGCGTCGACAAGCTGCTGTTCGGCTACCGCCTGCAACTCGTCGCACCATCAACTTATCGCGCCAACTCTCGCACTCTTGCAACCTCGCAAACCCTCACGCCACGCTTACTTCGAAGCGTCACGCACCTTGTCGGCCACTTCACCGGCCTTGGCTTGCACCTTGCCGATATTCTTTTCGGCGGCGCCTTCCAGCTCGGTGCTCTTGTCGCCGGTGACACGGCCGATGGCTTCCTTGACCGAGCCCTTGATCTGCTTGGCGGTACCTTCGATACGGTTCTTATCCATGGGACGTTTCTCGTAGTTTGGGGAACCCGGCCAGTGTCTCCGGGCCGGTGTGAGCATGATGTGCGCTCGCGCGTGGCCGGCCCAGTTGCGAATGCACTAAATGCATTAGTGCATTCGCGCCACGTGTGCAGTTACTTCTTGCGCGCTGCCGGTTTGGCGCTACGACCGACAAAGCCGCGCTCGCGTGCCCAGACAATCGCTTCACCGCGGCTATGCACGTCGATCTTTGAATACAACGCCGCCACGTGATTGCGCACCGTATTGGGCGAGACGCCCAGTTCCTGCGCGATCTGCTTGTCGGCCAGGCCTTCGGCGATGTGTCCGAGCACGTCGCGCTCGCGGTCGGTGAGCTCGGCGATGCCGCAGCCGCTGGTCTGGCTGGGCCGATTGGCGCGGCGCACGTTGGCCAGTTTCTCCAGCAGGCTCTGACTGAACCACGAAGCGTCCTGCATCACCGCTTCGATGGCGGTGACCAGTTCCATCTCGGTGCGTTTGCGGTCGGTGATGTCCATCAGCGACAGCAGATAGCACTGCACGCCGTGGATGCTCACGGTTTCCGCGGAGACCAGGCAGTCCAGTTGCTCGCCGTCCTTGCGCGCGATGGCGTATTCGACATTGAGTATGCTGCCGGTCTCGGCCAGCGCACGATGAAACTGTTGGTAGGCCTGGCGGCTGGGAAACAGGCCGATGTCTTCGATGGGTTTGCCAACGATGTCTTCGGTGGCGTACTGGGTGATCTGCGAGACGGCGTCGTTGATTTCCACGATCTGCAAGGTTTCTGCATTGCACATCAGGGTGGGCACCGGGGTGATGCGAAACGCCTTGGCAAAGCGCTCCTCGCTTTGACGCAACGCCACTTCGGCGCGGCGGCGCGGTTCCAGGTCCATGAAGGTAAACAGCATGCAGGCTTCTTCGCCGATTTCGATCGGCTGGCCGGCCACCACCACCAGCTTGGTGGTGCCATCGGGCAGGCTGAGTTCGGCCTGCATCTGCGGGATGGTGGCGCCCTCGTTGAGCCGCTCCAGCCCCAGCTCGCGGCGGTCGGCCATTTCCATCACGTCCACTTCGAACACGCTCTTGCCCACCACCGCTTCGCGCGTGTAGCCGGTCATTTCCAGAAAGCCCTGATTGGCCTTGATGTAGCGCTTGTCGTCGAGCCGGCAGATGCAGGCCGGCGCAGGATTGGCGTTGAAGGTGCGCTCGAAGCGTTGTTCGGCGCTGGCCCAATCGCTGGCGTCGGCCACGATCAGCACCAGGCAATCCGGTTCGCCTTGCGCGTCGGTGAGCACCAGGCTGCGCACGCGGTGCACCCATTGCGCATCGGTGCCTTCGCGCACCACTTCCACCACCACGTCGTTGAAGACTTCGCCGGCAATCACGCGGTCGATGGGGTAGTTGCCGGCATTCAAGCGATGGTTGTTGCGATAGCGCAACTGAAAGCGCGTGCGGTAATCGCTGACGGTGGCGCCGAGCTCGGCAAGTTCGCTGGCGCCATGCATGGCCAGCGCGGCCTCGTTGGCCCAGGTGATGGTCTGATCCGGCTCGATCAGGATCACCCCTTCGCTCAGGCCGGTGATGATCTGCTGCAACTGGCGGCGATTGGTGGAACTGGGCGGGCTGCTGGGGGATGCGGCTTCACTGCCTGACGACATGGGTGACCCTTGGGCAAACAACGGCGGTAGAAACCAACAGTGGGCGCTCACGGTAGCGGCTGCCTGACGCGAATGCACTAGCTGCACTGGTGCATTCGGCTCAGGCGTCCAGCCGGTGCCACTCCCACACTAGCCGCACTTTTCCACTGTAACGAGGCCACTCCATGGCACAGGTTATCCGTCCTTCCTACGCTCCCAAGATGTCGTGGGGCGCCGTGCTCGCCGGCTGCACCGTCGCGCTGGTGACCTATCTGACCCTGAGCGTGCTGGGCACCGCGATCGGCGCGTCCACCATCGACCCGCTGCGCGAGGTCAACCCGGTCAGCGGGCTGGGCACCGGCGCCGGCATCTGGCTGGGCGTGAGCACCCTGATTTCGATGGCGGTGGGCGCATTTGTCGCCGGCCGGCTTGCTACCTCTCGTGGCGGCACGCACGGCCTGCTGAGCTGGGCGGTGACCTCGCTGGTGACCCTCTGGTTGGTGGCCGCGCTGGCCAGCAGCGCGGTGGGCGCGGTGTCCGGCGTGGTCGGCAAGGGCCTGTCGCTGACCGGTCAGGGCATTGCCGCCGCCGCACCGACGCTGGGTAACGGCGTGCAGGATGAACTCAAGAAGCAGGGCATCGACCTGGAATGGGGCGACCTGCGCGGCCAGCTGGAAACGGTGCTGCGCCAGACCGGCAAGGCCGAGCTCAACCCCGAGCGCTTGAAGGACCAGGCTGAAGGTGCCAGCAACGACGGCAAGGCCACCGCCAGCGACGCGGCGCAGACTCCGCAGGCCGCACCAGACGCCTTTGCCGCCTGGTTCGACCGGGTGCGTGCCCAGGCCAAGCCGGCCATCGACGCCGCCGACCGCGATGCTCTGGTCAACCTGATCATGGCCCGCACCGGCAAGCCGCGCGCGCAGGCCGAGCAGATTGCCGACAACTACGCGCAGACCTATCAGCAGGCCATGGCGCAGTACGCATCGCTCAAGCGCACCGCCGAGCAGAAGGCCCGTGAGGCCGGTGATGTAGCTGCCCGTGGCGTGTCGCGCGCGGCCTGGACCACCTTGGTGCTATTGATCCTGGGCGCCGGCATTGCGTTTGGCGCTGGCCGTATCGGCCGCCGCACCGACCCGATCATCGAGGTATAAGCGCTTGCGTTGAAGGCACACGGTGGGGACCGTGGCCTGCAGCAGGGCGTCGTGCGCAAGCCGGCGCTGTCGACAAGGAGCAGGACGTGAGCAAGGTGCAGGGGTAACCCTTCCCGGCAATGGATGCCGCGACTCGCTCGACACCGGGCCATCTAGGGATGGCCCGGTGTTTTTTTGGGTGTCGCGTCGGGGCGGTGTGGGTGCCGACAGGCCTGGTCAGCTGCCGCCATGTCGCAGCGGTAACCGCAGGCAACCACGGCGCCCACGCCACCGCAGACACCGGCCGCCTCACCCGGCCGACGCCGCACGGGCACTGCACATCCCGCGCAGAAGCACATGCCACAATGCGGCCACTTCCAACCAGGCACGGCCGCCACCACGTGAGCACAGCGCACCCCGCCATCGAGCCGAGCGGTCTGGAATTCCTCTCCGGCGGTGGTGTCATGGGCGCGGTGATGCGTGCGCACGACTGGGCGGCCACGCCGCTGGGCGACCCGCACACCTGGCCGCAATCGCTGCGCTCGGCGTTGTCGATGATGCTCAACGCCAAGTTGTTGGGTGCGGTGCTGTGGGGGCCGCAACTGCGCCTGTTCTACAACGATGTCTACCTGCAATCGTTGGGCGACCGCCATCCGCACGCACTGGGGCAACCGGTAGCCGAGGTATGGGGCGAAACCTATGCGCCCATCGCCGAGGATTTTGCGCAGGTGATGCGGACCGGCGACGGCTACGGCCAGGGCGTTGTTTCGTTGCCGATGGTGCGCAACGGCGTGCGCGAAACCACGTACTGGAATTCCACCGCCTCGCCCATCCGCGGAGAAGACGGCAGCATCGTGGGGCTGTTGAACATCGCCATCGAAACCACCGCGCAAGTGGCGGCCGAGCGCCATCGCGAGATTCAAAACGCGATGCTGAGCAATGCGAACACGCATCTGGTGCATGAAGTGGTGAGCCGCACCAGCGAGCGCGATCGCGCGCTGGAAGCGGAGACCGTCGCACGCCGCAATGCCGAGCGCGTGCAGTTGGCGCTGGCGGCCGGCGCCATCATCGGCACCTGGATCTGGGACCTGCCCACCGATGCGTTTTCGGTGGACGAGGCCTTTGCCGACACGTTTGGTTTCGATCCGTCCATCAGTCGCACCGGCCTGCCGTTGGAGCAGGTCATCGCCACGGTGCATCCGGACGATCGCGACGGCCTGCGCGCGGCGATCAGCGAAGCGACCGCACGTGGCGGCGCCTATGCGCACCAGTACCGGGTCAAGCGTCGCGACGGCAATTACTACTGGCTGGAGGCCAATGGCCGCGTCGAACATGCGCCCGACGGCACGCCGCTGCGGTTTCCGGGCGTGTTGCTGGACATCGATGCGCGACACGCTTTGTCCGAAGAGCGCGACCGCGCGTTGGCCGCATTGCGCGAGCTGAGCGAGACGCTGGAACAGCGCGTCACCGCGCGCACGCGCGAGCTGATGGTCGCCGAAGAAGCGCTGCGCCAATCGCAGAAGATGGAAGCGGTGGGTCAGCTCACCGGCGGGCTGGCGCACGACTTCAACAATCTGCTGGCCGGCATCTCCGGCGCACTGGAGTTGATGACGCTGCGCATGGAGCAGCAGCGTTTTCCCGAGCTGCCGCGGTACCTAGGCATCGCGCAGAGCGCCACCACCCGCGCATCGGCCTTGACGCACCGCTTGCTGGCGTTTGCACGGCGGCAGACGTTATTGCCCAAGCCGACCAATGTCAGCCAGTTGATCGTCGATATCCTGGAGCTGGTGCAGCGCACGGTGGGCCCGGGCATCCATGTGGAGTACACGCCCAACGCCGCACTGTGGCCTGCGCTGGTGGACGCATCGCAGCTGGAAAATGCGTTGCTCAATCTGTGCATCAACGCGCGCGATGCCATGCCCAATGGCGGTTGTCTGCGGATCGAGACCGGCAACCACTGGATCGACCACGATCTGGCGCGGCAACTGGGCATGCGTCAGGGCCCGTACCTGTGGCTCTGCGTCGGCGACACCGGTACCGGCATGCCGCCGGACGTGGTGGCGCGCGCGTTCGATCCGTTCTTCACCACCAAGCCGCTAGGCGAAGGTACCGGGCTGGGGCTATCGATGATCTACGGCTTTGCCAAGCAGTCCGGCGGGCAGGTGCGGATCCAGTCGGAAGTGGGCAAGGGCTCCAGTGTGTGTCTCTATCTGCCGCGTCACCTGGGCGATGCAGCGCAGCCCGATGCCAATGCCCACCCGCTGCAACTCACCCCCACCGATGCCGGCGAGACGGTGCTGATCGTCGACGACGAACCGTCCATCCGTCTGCTGTTGGGCGAGGTGCTGCAGGAGTTGGGCTACACGGTCATCGAAGCCGGCGACAGCGTGGCAGGCCTGGGCCTGCTGCAATCGGACGCGCGTATCGATCTGTTGATCAGCGACGTGGGCCTGCCCGGCGGCATGAACGGCCGCCAGATGGCCGATGCCGGCCGCGCCCACCGCGCAGGTCTCAAGGTGCTCTTCATTACCGGGTTTGCCGAAAACGCATTGCTGGACGACCGCCACCTGGAAGCGGGCATGGCGGTACTGACCAAACCTTTCAGCGTGAGCGTGCTGACCGCGCGGGTGAAGGAACTGATTTCCACGCAGGGATGAGTGTGCGGGCAGGAACTCGCTCGCGCTGCGAGTGCCTGCGCCGCGACCCTGCTGCAGCCATGCGTCCATGACAGAGGCGGTGTTCACTGGTGGCTGCAGTGGTCTGCATCACTTGTCGCGACGTTGATCGCGCAAGTACGCCTCGACGTCCTGCAGTGTGACGCGACCGCTGCCGCTGCGATCGATCTGCTCGAAGTGCGTGGCGACAAACCCCAGCCCGCGCGCCTGCGCCTGCTGCTTGGTGAGCGCATCGCGATGCGCCAGTGCACCACTCTCGTCGAGCGTGCTGGTGATGCGCTGTTGCGCCTGGTCTTCCAGCGTGTCGCCGGTGCTGTCCGTGCGCTCCGCTTCGAGGCCGAGCTGCGCGATGGGCATGAATGGGCCATCGATCCCTCCGTGGTGGGCGTTGGATGTGATGGACGCGACGCGTTGCGGCGGCAACGCTTGCGCACTGACGGTGGTCGCCACCACGGCAAGCATGGCGGTGGCGTAACGGAGGCAGCGGAGCAGGCGCATCAGGAGTTCCTCGCGATGGATGAGCGGAGCGCGATCATGGCGTTGCGGTTGCAGCAGTCGCGGCATTGACGTTGCGGTTGTCCGGCCATGGCGAATCCAGCAAGGCCAACGGCACGGCATCGGCGATCGGCGCGTTGGCGTAGTAGGCGGTGAGGTCGGCCTGCAACTTGGGGCGCGAGTTGTCGTCGAGATAGATCATGTGGCCGCCCGCGTAGGTGGCTACCTGCACATCGGCATCGAGATTGCGAATGGTGCGTAGCCGCGCCAGTTGTTTTTCGTTGCTGTAGAACGGCGTTGCAAGATCGTGATAACCGCTGACCGCAAAGACCTTGAGCGCCGGATTCAGGCGCAGCGCGCCGAGCAGGTCTGGCAGGGTATCTGGCAGCAGCCGGCCTGCATGGCGGAAGTCCCAGACGTTGATGATGTCCATGTTGAGCGAGGTGTAGGTTGCGTTGGGCGCGCTATACCCCAGATAGGTGCTGAACTGCTGCGCCAGCGCGTTGGTCAGGGGGCGCTCGATCAGGATGTTGGACGGGTCGTTATCGTTCTTCAGTCGCCCGTCGCTGTTGGGTAGGCTGACGCGCCCGTCGTAGCGGCCGATGCTAGTGCCGGGCAGCAGGCCTTGATTGAACGAGGCCAGCGAGAAGTAGCCTTGCAAGGCCTGCGTGGTCAACCCGGACAGTGGCCGCCACCGCGTCAGCACCGCTGCACCGGGTTGTACCGGCTTGCCCAGGATGGTTGGAAACCCATACTGACTGAGCACCCAGGTGGGGCCATAGCGCTGAAACTCCGCGTGCACCACGCTGACGAACGCGCGCATCTGCAGCGCATAGAACTCATCGCTTGCGCTGACCTCGGTCTGCTTGTGATACGCGGCAACTGCGGCATAACTGGGGAAATAGCCGCCGATGGTGTCGCCGCTGTATTTCATGCCTTTTGCGTAATCCGGGTAATACAGCCCACCGCTCGCAATCGCGTCGGCGTAGTAGTTCAGGATCGACGACTGCAGCACGATGCCGCGCAAACGTACCCCAGCCGATTCCAGCGCCAGCGCCAGCATGGCGGAGCGGGTGGTGCCATAGGATTCGCCGAACAGATACAGCGGTGCATTGGCACGGCGATTGACCTGTACATAGCGCTGGATGAAGTCGCGCATCACCCGCACATCGGCATCGCTGCCCCAGAAGCTGGCATTGGTGTTGGGCAAGATCGCCTGCGACAGGCCGGTACCCGGCGGATCGATAAACACCATGTCGGTGCTGGCGATCAGGCTCTCTGCATTGTCCACCATCGGGTAATTGGGCCAGCTGCCGAAGCTGGGCGCTGCGGTGGCCATGCGCTTGGGTGCGAACGAGGCCAGATGCAACAGCGATGCCGATGCGCCGGGACCGCCGTTGTAGAAAAACGTCAGCGGCCGCGGTTTGCCGTTGCGTGCCGGCGCGGTGTAGGCCACATACGACAAGGTCGCTTGCGGCTGCCCGGCAGCGTCGCGCGCAATCAGGTGGCCGGTGCGTACGCTGTAGGCCACGGTGTCCTGCTTGCCGCGCCACAGGTAATGCATCAACGCAGAGCGCTCGCTGGCGACGCTGGCATCCAGCCCGGCATCGGCCTTGACCGAATAGGCGATGCGATCGATATACGGGGTGTTGGCACTGGCCGCCTGCACCTGCTGCTGCGCGCCAACGCAGAGCGGCACAGCCAGCAAGAGACCAAACAGCACGACAAGCGGGTGTCGCACGGTACCGGCATTGCGCTGGGACATGGTGCACCTGTGGCAGAGGGAGGCGCTGCGAGGGTGTGGCGATCACACACACCCCGCCGCGCACGGTCATTGCGCACGTGCGTTGCAGCCGGCATGTCATCCCAAGGTCGTGATGCAGCGAGCGGATCAGACCGGTGCTTAGCTTGTGGAGACTGCCGGCGGCCTCGGAGACTGCGATGCGAAGCCACAGCGTGGCGAGCGAAGCGGAAACTGCGCTGGCCAGCACCGGTGCAACGCGTTGTGACCGACTCGACATCGCTCCCGCGCGTCGCGTGCGGCGGCAGACCGCCCGGTCGATCAGTTGGTCGGGTTGTTCGTGTGGCTGCGTGCCGATGCCATGCGCGTTGAGCGGGGAGCGGGCCTGGCAGATGCCTCCAGCGTGGCGGCGTGATCAGCCGGTCGGCGCAGCGGTGCAGGCCAGCAGCGCAACGCTTGCGCGGATAACGGTCAATGCACGCGATGCGCGAGCCAACGGCAGGCAGCTGCCGATCTACTCCACGCTGGCAGCGACCAGCCGCTGCCACAACGCAGCGTTTGCTTCTTCATCCGGTTCCAGCGTGGCGAGCACGCTGAGGGCGTGGTCCTCCTGCTCGGCGCCGCAGCGGGCCAGCATGGCCAGCGCGGCGGCCAGGCGGCCGTAGCGCAGGGCGCGCCCCAGGCTGGTGGCCAGCAAGGTGGTGTCGTGCTCGGGGCGCTGTTCGTCCAGTGCGGTGCCCAGCACTGCCGGCAGCTCCCAGGTGGTGGCGATGGTCTTGGCCACTGCGGCGGTATGGCGTTCGACCAGGGCGGCAGCCACCTCCAGGCTGTAGGGCAGGCCGGGGCGTTCGGCGTAGGCGTCGCGCAGCACGCGCAGGATCACCACCGCGCCCAGGCCCTGCAGCAGGCCGGCCAGCTGCGCCGACAAGGTGTCGCCGCCGCGTTCGCGCATATAGGCGGCCGCTGCGGTGGCAGTGCGCAGCGCGTAGTCCCACACCGCCGCGGGCAGGCGCGAGTGCAGGCCGCCATCCAGGCTCAACACCGGTTGCATCACCGCCGCGGCGACGATCTGGCGCACGCCCTCGGTGCCGATGTGCACCACCGCGCGCTCCAGGCTTTCCAGCGGAGCGCCTTGCGGGCGGTATAGCGCACTGTTGGCGATGCGCAGCAGGTTGGCCGACAGCGCGGGGTCTTGCGCGATGATCGCGGCGATACCGCGCCCGGACGCGTCCGGGTCGTTGACCGCGCGCATCAGCTGCGGCAGCAGATGCGGGCGACGTGGCAACAGCTGCGGGCGCAGGTCGACGTGGTCGAGCGCGGCGGTCGCCACCTCCAGCACGGCGACCTGTGCGGGGTCGCTGGGCAGGCTGCCGTCGGCCAGCGACGGGTTGGCCATCACGGCGGCATACATGCGGCGCAACAGCGGACGCATCGGTGGCGGCTCGGCCTGCAAGGGCTGCGCTGCGGCAGGCGTTGGCTGCGGCGGCGCTTGCTCGTCCATCGCGATCGGTGCCGGTGCGACCGAGGTTCGCGCGGCCGGCGCGTCGGGCGCAGCGGAACCACCGGCTGCCGGGGCAGAGGCCTCGGGCGCGTGCTGGCGCATGCGCATCCACCACACGATGGCACCGACAATCATCGCCACAGCGACAAGTCCGGCAATAAGCAGCAACACAATCGCGAGCATCATAGGTCGTTGTCTGATGAATGCCGCGACTATCGGCGATGGCGGGCGCGGCGGCAATGTCGCGTGCACTGATGGGCGCAGCGCATGACCGCAGGCGCCCAGGAAGAAGCGCGGCTTGGCAGGCTGCAACGACCCGCCATACCGATGTATTTGCGGCCATGGCGCGCCACGCTGCGCATGCTGCGATGCTGTCTGCCGCGCCCACCAACGCTGCAGCTGCACCCCAACGTCATCGACCGGTAGCATGATGGACGTCCTCTGCCAGCCAAGTGGGTGTCCTATGTCCACCGTTACGCTCCACCGCGTCTTACGTGCCAGCCCCGAGCGCATCTACCGCGCCTTCCTCGATGCCGATGCGCTGGTCAAGTGGCTGCCGCCTGCCGGCTTCACCGGCACCGTCGAGCATCTGGATGCGCAGGTGGGCGGTACCTTCCGGATGGCGTTTACCAACTTCGCCAATGGTCAGCGCCATGCGTTTGGCGGGACGTACCTGGAGCTGCAGCCCAGCGCCTTGCTGCGCTACAACGACGTGTTCGACGACCCGGCGTTGCCGGGCACCATGTTGACCACCGTGCAGCTGCATGCGCTGCCCTGCGGCACCGATGTGCACATCGTGCAGGACGGCATCCCCGAGCAGATTCCGTTGTATGCCTGCTACCTGGGATGGCAGGACTCGCTGACGCTGCTGGCGCATCTGGTAGAAGCGCAGACAGAGCAGTGAGCGCGCCGGATCCGAGTGCGCGTGGCAGCGTCGGCGCACCCGGCGTTGCGCGCCGGTACTGATCACGCGTGCATCGTGTTGTTGGGGTGCGCAACAGCAGGCGGGCGTGCACACAGTGCGCAGTGTCAGCTGCTGCAAGGGTGTGGAATGGGGGCTGCAGCGATGGCTGCAGTGCAGCAATGATGGGCGTGTCTTCAAGCTGACGCCTGCGCTGCACGTTGCGCTAACGCACCGATCCCCACCATGCGTCACCAGCTGTGCAGTTCTAGAGCATCTAGGCAGCTTAAAGGGTGCAGGCATCCGCAGTTGGACCACCTTCGACAGACACCGTGCACTGCACGGTGTCTTCGTTTGCGCGGTATGTGCACGCGCGCGGTGCACCAAGCGCATGCTCAGTGCAGCACACCGCGTGCTACAGCGTGCCCTGCTTCCACAGCCGCACAATTTCGGCCGGCGCATGTTCTTCGGGAATGCGCAACGGTTCGCTGGCACCGTCCCAGGCGATGCTGAAATAGCGCCGGTCGCCGCCACCAGCCTGCGGGCGCGGCAACGCATGCACCAGGCATTGGTCCAGCAACGCGCGCAGGTGCAGCCGCTGCGCATCGTCCAACGCATCCATTGGCAGTTGCCGCTCGCGGCGCATGGCCGGGAACGCCGCCACGCCGCCCTCGCGTGCAAGACGTAGCGTCACGCCCAACTCCACCGGCGGCCGCTGTGGACTCATGCGAGGACGCCTACGTCGCGCCAGGCCTGTTGCACGGCGTGTGTCTCTGCGCTGTCAGCGCCGTAATCGGTGCTGGCGACAGTGACAGTGCGTGCGGCAAAGGTGGCGAAATCCGCAGTTGCGGCGAGTTCGCTACCGGTGACCGTGCGATACCAGATGCGGCCGGTTGTCTCCCACGCAGCGCCACCGATCGCGACCGCAGCGCGATAGAACGCGTGATTGGGGATGCCGGAGTTGTAGTGCACGCCGCCATCGTCCTCCTGTGTGTTGACGTAGTCGGCCATCGTGGCCGGTTGCGGGTCTTTTCCCAGTGCAGGGTCATCGTACGCGCTGCCGGGCGCCCGCATCGAGCGCAGTCCCACTCCGTTGATGCCAGGCATCAGCAGACCTGCGCCGATGATCCAGTCGGCCTCGCTTGCGGTTTGGTGCAACGTGTACTGCTTGATCAGCACCCCGAACACATCCGACACCGATTCGTTCAATGCGCCCGATTGCCCCTGGTAGATCAGGTTGGCGGTGCGTTCGGTGACGCCGTGAGCGAGCTCATGGCCCACCACATCGATGGCGATGGTGAAGCGGTTGAAGACCTCGCCATCGCCATCGCCGAACACCATCTGCTCGCCATCCCAGAACGCGTTGTCGTAGCTACGCTCGTAATGCACGCTGCCGATCAACGGCATGCCTGCGCCATCGATGGAATTGCGCCCGTAGACGGTCTGGAAGAACTCGTGCGTGGCACCGAGAGAATCGTAGGCCTCGGTCACTGCCACATCATCGGTGGCCGCAGCGCCCTCGTCGCGGACCAGGATGCCGGGCAATGCGGTGCCCTGTTGCGCATCGTAGATGCGCCGCCGCACCGCTTGCATGGCCGGTGCGGCATCCGCTGCTAGGGCCTGTCCGCGTGCCAGCAGCCCACGCGCGCGCTGCTGGCGCAGGTGGGCGGTGATCTGGCTGGACAGTTGCGCGCAATGGCGTGCATGTTCGGGCGCCGCCTGTGCCATATGGTCCAGCAGATACGGCGGCAGGATGCCGGCACGGCGCGGGGCTAGGGGCGCAGACATCAGCGGACTCCACAGTGGGGTGCACCCGCGACTATGCCGAGGCCGGGTTTAGGAAAACGTTAGGCCTGGTCGTGTTGCGCCCGTGCAGCGCGTTGCGACAGACCTGGCGTTCAGTCCAGCTGCGCCAAGGCGTCCTGGATCGGGGTCTGCCCGTCGATAAAGCCGACGCTCTTGCCGATGGTGGCCGGCGTTGCCAGTGCCGCGGCGATCACCTGGGCCACGTTGGCACGCGAGACGCCACCGTCGGCATCGCTGCCCGGGTCGCGGGTGATGCGGCCCGACGGCGGATCAAGCGTCAGCCGACCGGGGCCGAGCACGGTCCAGTCCAGATGGGTACTGCGCAGATGCGCGTCGGCTGCGGCCTTGGCTTGCGCGTAGGCAAAGAACCCGTCATCCGGTCCGATGCCGTGTTCCAGCCCGGCGCCGAGATACGACACCATGACGTAGCGGCGCACGCGGGCCTGTTCGGCCGCATGCATCGAACGGATGGCTGCATCGCGGTCCACCGCATAGGTGCGCGCGGCATCGCCGCCACCGGCACCGGCCGACCACACCACCGCATCGTGGCCGGCCAGCTGCGCGGCGATGGCGTCGGTGTCGGCGTGTTCGATGTCGAACACCAGCGGCGTGGCGCCATCGGCAATCACATCGCCTTCGTGCTCGGGATTGCGGAATAGCGCGGTGACGTGGTGCCCGCTGGTCAACAGCAGTGGGGTGAGTAAACGTGCCACCTTGCCGTGGCCACCGATGACGAGGATACGAGACATACACAACTCCAACCGATGTGCGCCGACACAGCGCCGAGGGCGATCATCCTCGCCAATGCGACGCTAAGACGATGTCAGCGCAGAGGGGTGCGCGTTCTTTCGATGGATCGAGCGTGCAAGATTTGCAGCCGCGAAGAACGCTGTCAGCGACCAGAGGCAGTGAGCAGAGCACAGCACTGCTGAGGCACGACACCGTCCATCCCAAGCTGAAGAGCGCTCGCCATGCGGTGTCACCGTTCTCTGATGGGAGCCGTCATCCAGCGATACGTGTTGTCGCTGCCGTGGATGCGGCGCGGCGGGCGATGCATGCGCGCTGCCGCACCGAACGATTGCCAGGCATCGGCTATCCAGTGCTGTTGTGATCCCAGAGCTGCAGCACCTGCGCGATGGCTGCATCCATCAGCTTGAAGCCCACGCCATCCCTGGCGAGCGTGGAAAGCCCAAGCAGGAAGCTGTCGAAGACGCAGGTCAATGCGGCTGCATCGAGGTCGGCTGCCAATTCTCCGCTGGCAATTGCCCGCTCCACGCAGGCGCGGATGCCCGCACGTGTCCGCGCGCGCGACCGCATCAGCGGAGCCGAGATCGCAGCCAGTTCCGGGGAGGGTGCGCTCATGACCCCTAAGGCAACCATGCAGCCCTTTGGATGCCCGCGTTCGCACTGCATCTTGGCCGAGCGCCGCAGCGCAAGTTCCAGCGCCTGTCTTGGCGCAAGCGACGCATCCCACAAACAATGCGTGACCTGCGCGTAAGTCGTTAGATAGCGCTCCATGCATTCTTTGTAGAGCGCTTCCTTGGAACCGAAGGCTGCATAAAAGCTGGGCGCGGTGATCCCGCCGCCGATCGCAGCCTTGAGCTGGCTTAGCGACGTCGACTCGTAACCCTGTTCCCAGAACAAATGCAGTGCTTCCTCCACCGCGACATCCCGATCGAAGGTCCGTGGTCTGCCCATCTGTGCCATAACGCGCTCCGCCGCTTAGATAAATACTATTCGATACATATGTCATTGACAACCGAGGACTACCGACCTAGATTTATATCTATCGATACATATCTTGCGACGTCGCGAGATGACAATGTCGACAGGCCTGCGCAGCGGGTCTCTTTTTTTCTCAGATATATATCGATCGATACATAAATAAAGAATTTCATTGCTCATGACCAAGGACATCTTGTGACTTCTTCCACTGCCTCGCCGGCACCTGCCGGTGCTGCTCCGCTACCCATCGCCGCGCTGCTGGCCTTGGCCATGACCGGCTTCATCTGCATCGTGACCGAAACGCTGCCGGCTGGCTTGCTGCCGCAGATCTCCGACGGCTTGGCAGTGACCCCCGCGCTCGCCGGGCAGACCGTGACCGCCTATGCGGTGGGCTCGCTGCTGGCGGCGATCCCGTTGACCATCGCCACCCAGCACTGGCGTCGTCGTCGCGTCCTGTTGCTCACCATCGTCGGCTTCCTGGTGTTCAACTCCGTCACCGCGCTATCCACCCACTATGGTCTGACCCTGGTGGCACGGTTCTTCGCTGGCGCAGCGGCGGGCCTGGCGTGGAGCCTGCTTGCCGGGTACGCCCGGCGCATGGTTCAACCGGAACAGCAGGGAAAGGCCATGGCGATTGCGATGGTTGGCACACCGATTGCGCTGTCGCTCGGCGTGCCGCTGGGAACCTGGATGGGCGGGCTGATCGGCTGGCGCACCGCGTTCGCGGCCATGTCGGCACTGACGGTCGCGCTGATCGTCTGGGTGTTGCTCAAGGTGCCGGACTACCCCGGCCAGACTGCAACGCAGCGGGTGCCGTTGCGCAAGGTGCTCGGCACGCCCGGCGTCCGCCCGGTGCTTGCCACGGTGATGGCCTGGATGCTGGCGCACAACATTCTCTACACCTACGTGGCACCGTTCGCGGCACGTGCAGGCCTGGGCCATCGCGTGGACGTGCTGCTGCTGACCTTCGGCATGGCGGCCCTGGTGGGCATCGGTATCGCCGGCAAGTTGGTGGAACAGCATCTGCGCAGCACCGTGCTGGTGTCGTTGGCGACGTTCTTTGGGGTGTCGGTGGTGCTTGCCTTGCTGCAGGGAGTGCAGCCGGTCGTGTATGCGTGCGTCGCGGTCTGGGGGCTGACCTTCGGCGGTGCGGCGACCCTGTTGCAAACAGCGCTTGCCGATAGCGCAGGCGACGGCGCCGATGTCGCGCTGTCGCTTAATGTCGTGGCCTGGAACAGCGTCATCGCCGGCGGTGGCGTGTTGGGCGGAGTGCTGCTGGAGCATTGGGGAGCGCAGAGCTTTCCGACCGCCATGGCAGTGTTGCTGGCAATCGGATGGGCGATTGCATGGTCCGCACGCACCCACGGATTTGCGGCCGGCGCGCGCGCAGCGGTTCCTGGCCACTAGCGCGTGCGAGGGACGCTGCGCCCAGTGTCAGGCGGCGGTGGCGCTGCGCGGCAAGGCACGCGCTGACGCCCAGGCGCGACGCAGGTGAGCTGTACCTGGAAGACGTGAGCGGTGGACGGGGACGTCACCCACGCCGGAACAATGCCAACCTGCGCGTGACGCGTTACCCGTACGGCCACATCTGGGACAATTGCCAGCCCGCTCACGAGGCAGCTCATGCCCCATTCCGATCTGCGTGCCCGCGTTGGCTGCGGTGCCTTCATCCAACGCGCCGATGGCCACTTGCTGCTGGTGTTGCGCGGGCGGGCGCCCGAGCAGGGGCATTGGGGACTGCCCGGCGGCAAGGTGGACTGGATGGAAACGGTGGAAGCCACGGTAGTGCGCGAGGTGCTGGAAGAAACCGGCCTGCAGGTGCATCCGCAGCGCGTGCTGTGTGTGGTCAGCCACTTCGAGCCGGACATGGACCCGCCGCAGCATTGGGTGGCGCCGGTGTATCTGGCCACCATCGAAGGCAGCGAAACCGCCGAACTGCGCGAACCGCAGGTGCTGCTGGATATCGGCTGGTTTGCCCTGGATGCACTGCCCACGCCGCTGACCCGCTCGGCGAGGCAGGCGGTGCAGCAGCTTCAGGCGGAACAGGACGCACAACCCGCCTGACACGTGTTGCTGCTGCGGGCCGCGCGTGGCAGCGCGCGGCGCCCGCAGGCACACATGGATTTTGCAGCAGCAGTCCGTTATTTTTGGCGCGTCCGGGGCGAGGGGAGATCGCGCCTGGACATCGAATCACCCGGCCGGGATGCCGATTGACTGCGTTGCGCCCGGTTACTCATTACAGGGAAGAAGAATGGAATCGCTCTATCCGCAAGGCCCGGCGGTAGTGCCGGAACGGCTCACCGCACCCAGCAGCAAATACCGACGCAATGCCTGGCTGGCCATGCTCGGGCTGGGTGGCTTCATCGCCGTGTATCTGGGATTGCTGGGGTGGTTCGGTTGGACGGCGTATCGGCTGGCGTCCGGGCTGCTGCAGGGCTCCGGCGGCGAGCAGGCCGTGTGGATGTGGTTGGTGGCCGTAGGCGCCGCGTTTCTGGCCGTCTTCATGGCCAAGGCATTGGTGTTCAACAAGCGTGCCGAGCGCGATACGCGCGCGCTGGAACTGCGCCCGGCCGAGCAACCGGAGCTGTTCGCGTTCCTGCATCGGTTGGCCGACGAAGCCGGTGCGCCGCGTCCGCACAAGGTCTACCTGTCGGCGCAGGTCAATGCCGGCGTGTTTTACGACCTGTCGCTGCTCAACCTGCTGCTGCCCTCGCGCAAGAATCTGGATATCGGCCTGGGCCTGGTCAATGTGCTGAACCTGGGCGAATTGAAGGCCGTGCTTGCGCACGAATTCGGCCATTTCGCTCAACGCACGATGGCGGTGGGCCGCTGGGTCTACATCGCCCAGCAAATCGCCGCGCATATCGTGGGCAAGCGCGATGCCCTGGACAAGCTGCTGGCGACGCTGTCGCGGATCGACCTGCGCGTGGCGTGGATCGGCTGGGGCCTGTCGTTGATCGTGTGGTCGATCCGTTCGTTGGTCGAAATCGCCTTCCGCGGCGTGGTGCTGGCGCAGCGCGCGCTATCGCGCGAGATGGAATACCAGGCCGATCTGGTAGCCGCCTCGCTCACCGGCAGCGACGCCCTCGTCCACGCGCTGCACAAGCTGGAAGCGGCCGACGACGGCTGGCAGCGCGCGTTGCGTTTTGCCGGGCGCGAGTTTGCGCAGGACCGGCCGGTCAAGGATCTGTTCGCCATCCAGTCGCGCACCATCGAACACATGCGCGTGGTCTTGAACGACCCCGGCCACGGCGTGGTGCCGGCGGTGCCCGAGGATGCGGCGCACGCGTACCGGCTGTTTCAGAACGACATCGCACAAGCCTCGCAGATGTGGGCCACCCATCCGCCCAGCGCAGCGCGCGAAGAAAACCTCAAGCGTCACTACATCGCCTGCCCGATCGACGCCCGCCCGGCCATGGACGTGCTGCGCAACGCACAAGCGCTGCGCGAGCAGGTCTCGCTCGGCTTGTTCAATGGGCAGGCGCCCACCTGTGTGGACATCGAGGTGTCGCTGGCCGCGCTGGAGCGCGAGTTTGCGGCCCTGTCGTTATCGCGGCGCTATCAAGGCCTGTATCTGGGCCGCTCCTGCACCCGCGCTGCGCGGACCGTGGCCGAGCTGTATGCCGATCCGTTGCCGCAGGGCGATCTGCTGCAGGCGCTGGATGGGTTGTACCTGCCTGAGGATGGCCAGGCCATCGAGCAACTGCGCGAACGCGAGCGGCAACGCGCCAGCCTGCAGGCCTTGATGGACGGCCGGCTGCGTGCAAATGGCGGCGTGGTGACCTGGAAAGGCACCAGCCTGACGCGCGCGCAGCTGCCTGCGGTGATCGCAACACTCGATGACGAGCTACAGGTGTTGCGTGCGCGGGTCAGCGGCCACGACCGACGCTGCCGCAGCGTGCATCTGGCCGCAGCCCACACCCTCGGCGGCGGCTGGCCCGAGCTGTTGCGTGGCTACCTGGCCGTGCTGCATTACACCGACCACACCCTCGCCGATCTGGACGATGCGCATCTGCTGTATCTGCAGACCTTCCACAGCGTGATCGCCGATGGCCGGGTGTCGGCCAAGGAGCTGCGCCAGCTGGTGGCCGCATGCAATGAGCTGCAACGGGTGCTGCGCCGGGTGTACGAACAGGTCGCGCACATGCGCTTGAATGCACCGCTGGCCGCTGCCCTGGGCAAACAACAGTGGCAGCAGTGCCTGCCGGAGTTCCGGCTGTCCGAGGCCGACGAAAACAACATCAACCCGTGGATGGATGCGGCCAAGGGCTGGGTGCAGGTCACCATGAGCGCGCTGGGCGAGCTGCGCGATGCCAGCCTGGAGCAGTTGCTGCACGCCGAAGATGCAGTGGCCGAGCAGATGCGCCACGGCGTGCCGGCGCCCACCAGCGACACACCGGCGGCGGCACCTGCGGACTATCCGGTGCGTCTGCCGGGCGAGGAGCGCCAGCGCAACCTCAAACAAAACCTGTGGCAGCGTTTTCTGGCCGCCGATGGCCTGTTTCCCTCCGTTGCGCGCGTTGCGGTGGCCGCGTCCATCGTGGCCGGGGTGCTGTGGGCCGGCGGCACGGTCGGCCTGGCCGAGGTGGTGGCCTACAACGGCTTGCAGCAGGCGGTGACAGTGCGCATCGACGACCAGATCGCCTCGCTGCCGCCGAACGGTCGCCATGTGTTCCAGCTGGCAGAGCAGGCAACGCACCACATCAGCACGCGCTCTGCGGCGGGCGGCATGATCGAAACCTTCGATGCGCCCAGTGGCGGACACGGCGGCCAGTTCGCCTACAACGTGGCCGGCGCCGCGCTGCTGCTGCACTGGCGCGCCAGCTATGGCGCGGCAGCAGAAGACAGCACACGCCATCTCGACAACGCACGCTGGGAACGCACCACCGCGCAGGCGGTCTTCAACGAGCCGCCGCAAACGGTCAGCGGCAAGGGCAGCCAGTACCGCGATGTGGTGACTGCGGTGTCCGATCGGCCACCGCACCAACTGCTGGGCGAGCTGACACCTGCGCAGGATCTGGCGCTGATGCAGGCGCATGCACGCTGGGATGGCGCGCAATCGGCCTATCTGGAGCAATGGCTGGATCGGTTGCAACGCGCGGCGCCGCAGGCAGTGCCGGCGATCCTGGCCGAGCGCCTGCAGCGCGACCCGCTGGATGTGGTGGCCTTGCGCGTCCAGCAGGACACCGCCACCCCGGAGCAGCGTGCTCAGGTCTGCAAACAGCACACGGCGATGGCCCTGGCCCGCCCCGACGCGCCGGCATTGCAGTACGCGGCGATCCGTTGCGGCAGCGACCCGGCGGCGCGCGATCGGGCCTTCCTCGATGCGCACGCGCGCTGGCCGAACGACCCGTGGCTGCAACGCGCTGCCGCCGCCGTGCATGCCGAACAAGGCCGCTTGCCGGAAGCGCAGGCGCTTTACGAACAAGTCGCACAGGTTCCGGCGATGGCCGATGACATCGTGCCGCAGCTGGTGCGGCTGCAGCGTTACCGTGGCCTGGCCCCGGATCTTGCGGCGATGGCGCAGCGCTCGCCGGCGCTGGCCTCGATGCTTGCGCTGGCAAGCGGCGAGGGCACGCAGGACACGCCATACCAGGGCTATCACGCATTGGCCGCTGGCCAGTTGGACGCTGCGGTGGCGGGTGCTGCGGCAGACCCCGAGGTCCAGGCACGGCTGGTGCGGCTGGCGGCAGCATCGGAGGGCGCCACCGCGGCACTGCTGCAACAGGCACGCGCGCTCGGCGATGAGGCGGGGATCGATTATTTCACCGCACCCGTTGCATGGGCCTTGGCCGCACGTCAGGGCTGGCCGGTGCAGGCAGCGCGCGACACCACCCTGCGCGATCTCGGCGACGATGCCACGGCAATCTCGCATTTCTTTACCGCCGTGCAGGCAGGCAACAGCCAGCAAGATGCCGAGGCGGCATTGAAGGGAGTCAGCCTGACCGGGCGCGGCGTGGCGTATGCGATGGCGGCGGTGTTGCTCGGCCAGCGCTGTCCCCAGGCATGGCGCGACGGCGCACGGAACTTGCTGTTTACCAACGAGCGGCCGTATCTGGGCTGAGCGTGGCGCACAGCAGCTGGCACGCAGTGCTCCGCTGCGTGCCGGTGACGCAGGAGTCGCTGTGCGGGGAAAGGCGCACCAACGCCGAGCGCCGATGCGCGTGCACAGCGCGCGTCTGATGGATGCGCCACTGCATGTGCATGTGCATCTGCATCCCTGCCGCTGATCGTCTTCAGCAGAGATGCAAGGTGTGGCGCCATCGCGCACGTACGCGACTGCCAACGCCAGGCACGCACGTGTGAGATGGGTTGGGCCACGGGTTCCATCTCACCGACACGTTGCCGGAAAGCCAGCAGGTGCTGCGCGCGATCACGCGCTTTTTCAGCCGACATCTTGGGGCTGCCGCTGCCACCCTCGCCGCGCCACGCTAACGCGGCACTGACACTGGCTAGGCACAGTGCTTACATCTTCTCGCCTAGGTTGAGACCGACTGGGTGCAGCACATGCCGCACCGATCATCGAAACAGGAGAAATCGGATGAGCCTGCAAATTCCTCAGGGTGCCTTGGTGGTAGTGGCCGACGGCGGCGAAGCGCGTTGGTTCACCAATACCGGCAACGAAGCCAAGGTCGTGCTGCGCCAGCATGCGCGCACCGATGTGCAGAACGTCGACGACGACGGCCCGGCCGGCAAGGCGCCGCAGGATCTCACCGACGCAGACCGGGACGAAATGACCTTCGCCAAACAGCTGTCGCACGCGTTGAACGATGGCGCACTGAAGCACGAGTACATGCACCTGGTGCTGGTGGCCGACCCGACCACGCTGGGCCGCATCCGTCCGTTGCTGCACAAGGAAACCCAGCAGCGCCTGGTGGGCGATCTGGCCAAGGACCTGACCAATCTGCCGCTGGAAGACATCCAGCGCGCATTATCGTAAGCGCAACGATCGAACCGAGCGCCGTTCGGCCCGCGCGGCCGGCGTTTGGGATCTGGGAGATAGCGTTCGTGCACCGCGCTGCCGAACGCACCTTGCGCAGCGATCGATCGCCTGTGCGGTAGGGTGTGGGTCACTTACGGTCATGGAGACAGTGTCGATGGGGTTTGTTCGCGATTACGCCACACAGGCACCGGAACGTAGCGAGGTGGATGCGCAGGCCGGGCTGCAGCTACTGGAATTCGGTACCGATTGGTGCGGGCATTGCATCGCGGCGCAGCCGTTGTTGCAGAAACTGCTGGGTGGTTATGACGCGATGGCGTACTACAAGTTCGAAGATGGAAAAGGGCGGCCGTTGGGTCGCTCCTTTCGCGTCAAGCTCTGGCCGACGGTGATCCTGCTGCGCGATGGCGAAGAAGTCGCCCGCGCGGTGCGCCCGCAGACCCGTGAAGATCTGCAAGACGTGCTGGCGGTGCTGGAGGCAGGTTGACGCGCGTTGTGATTGCAACATGCGCTGTCGTGGATGTGTTGAGGTTGCCCGATCGCGCGCGTCATCTCGCGCAAACGAACCGAGAGCGGCTAAAAATGCAGTGAGCAGTCGTCGGGTGGATGCAGACGGCGCACTCGGAATTGCAATGTACGAGTCGTACATGTCGCACTGAGTACATGTCGCTCCTGCCTGGCGGCTGCACACGCGTTTTGTTGGCTGCTCCAAGCGTGCAGTAGTGCCACGGCATCAAAACGTCGCCATTGTCATCGCGGAGCAGGTATTGCCGCCGTTGATGCAATTGCAAAAAATCAAGAAAAACGCCTGAAATCAGCGCACATCCTGCGTCGCGCACGGTCGCGTCTGCAGCCAATTGCTCGCTGTAGTAACATGGCGGGCTGATCAAGCCCTTGGGCGTACGCCCATCCCTTTGGTCATCTGTCCCGCAGCGCCGCTGAGTTGACGCGGCCGTCCGGGAATGCCTCCGGTCTCTCCAGTGCATGTGCTCCTGCCGTGTGTGTGAAGTGCCGTGTCCTGTGTGTTGTCAGGACGTGCGGGCAGCGATGGCCCGCAGCTGCAACGCACCTGGAGACCAAGCACATGCACGACACGCGCGCGATTCGTTCGCACTTCGGTTGGTTCAAACGCCGCCGCCAACTGCAACTCGACGACGTCACCGTGGTGGATCGCAACATGCTGCGCCGCGCGGTGAGCGCCGCGGCGCTGGGCAACGCGATGGAGTGGTTCGACTTCGGTGTGTACGGCTATCTGGCGGTGACGCTGGGGCAGGTGTTCTTCCCGGCGAGCAATCCCACTGCGCAGTTGATCGCCACCTTCGCCACCTTCACCGTCGCCTTTCTGGTGCGGCCCATCGGCGGCATGGTGTTCGGCCCGCTGGGCGACCGCTATGGGCGCCAGAAGGTGCTGGCGGCCACGATGATCCTGATGGCCTTGGGCACCTTCAGCATCGGCCTGATTCCCTCCTACGAACGCATCGGTCTGTGGGCACCGGCATTGCTGTTGCTGGCGCGCTTGTTGCAAGGGTTTTCCACCGGCGGCGAATACGGCGGCGCGGCCACCTTCATTGCCGAATACGCCACCGATCGCAATCGCGGTGTAATGGGCAGCTGGCTGGAATTCGGCACGCTGGGCGGCTATATCGCCGGTGCCGCCACGGTGACCGCGTTGCACATGAGCGTGACACCGTCGCAAATGCTCGATTGGGGCTGGCGCGTGCCCTTTTTGATCGCCGGCCCACTGGGACTGCTGGGCCTGTACATGCGCATGAAACTGGAAGAAACCCCGGCGTTTCGTGCCTACACCGAGCAATCCGAACAGCGCGAACGGGAGACTGCCGGTCAGGGCCTGATGACCCTGCTGCGCCTGCATTGGCCGCAACTGCTCAAGTGCGTTGGCCTGGTGCTGGTGTTCAACGTCACCGACTACATGCTGCTGACCTATATGCCCAGCTACCTCAGCGTCACCATGGGCTATGCGGAAAGCAAGGGCTTGCTGCTGATCATCCTGGTCATGCTGGTGATGATGCCGCTCAATATTGTCGGCGGCATGTTCAGCGACAAACTGGGGCGTCGGCCGATGATCATCGGCGCGTGCATCGCCCTGTTTGCGCTGGCGATTCCGTGCCTGCTGCTGATCGGCAGCGGCTCGGATGCGCTGATCTTCCTCGGATTGATGCTGCTGGGTCTGGCGCTGGTGTGCTTTACCAGCTCGATGCCGTCCACCTTGCCGGCGCTGTTCTACACGCCGGTGCGCTACAGCGCCTTGTCGATCGGCTTCAACGTGTCGGTGTCGTTGTTCGGCGGCACCACGCCGCTGGTGACTGCCTGGCTGGTGGAGCGCACCGGCGACCCGTTGGTGCCGGCGTATTACCTGATGGGCGCGGCGGCGATCGGGCTGGTGACGATGCTGTTCGTACGCGAAACCGCCGGGCTGCCGTTGCGTGGCTCACCGCCGGCGGTGGCCAGCGCTGCGGAGGCGCGCGCGCTGCTGCAGGCCGATAGCCCGGTCACGGTGGATGCGCAGTTGCCGGTACCCGGCGTGCCGTCGGTGGGCCAGCCGCGCACTGCATGAGCGCGTACTGTGCTCAGCGCAATGCGGGGTCGCGGGTGTCGGGCATGTCCGGGTAGGGCATGCCCTGCCCGGTTTCCACATAGCGCTTGAGGCTGCTGCCCAGGAAGTACTGCCAGCCCTGGGTGCACGCCTCCAGACACGGCGAGTCGCGGTAGCCGGACTGCACGAACTCCACGCGCGTGCCCTGGCTGATGGAGATCAGATCGAAGCGCATCACCGTGCCCTCCCAGGCCGCGGTGTCGAGCATGTTGGAGCGCTCGCAGCGCCAGCGCACCAGCCGATGGTCGGCGCCTTCGTCGATGCGCAGGACCACTTGCCAGCCGTGGCTGCTCCAATCCAGGCGCACGCAGTCGTCGGCCTGCTGCACCTCGCGCGTCCACCAGCGCGCCAGCTGCACGGGCTCGGATAGCGCGGCGGACACCACTTCCGGTGCGGCGGCGATCACGATGCTGTGGCGGATCTCACGGTTCATCTGATGGGCATTGCCTGCGTGGACGCCGATGATCGCGCATTTTGCCAGCCAATTGCAGCTTTGGCCGATCTGCGACCGGCCGCTCGTCCGGCGCTCACACGGCGCTGGGTACCATCGACGCAGACCCTATGACGAGAGCAGGCATGACGACGCTTCCGATACCGGTGATGGATGTGGCCGCGCAGCGCGACCTGGCCACGGCGCACGCGCTGCTGGAAAACCCCGGCGTGGCAGCCCAGCTGGCCAACGCGCTGGGCGCGCCGATCGAGAGCTTGATCACCAAACGGCTGCCCAAGATGGTGACCCGCAGCATCGATGGCCTCACCCGTCGCGCGCTGCAGGTGGCCATGAAGTCGGCATTGCTGAGCCTGCGCGGCAAGCGTGAGACGCTGCAGCCGGCCTCCACCACCCGGCACACCCTGGCGGTGGCCGTGGCCGGTGGTGCCGGCGGCTTCTTCGGCCTGCCGGGCCTGATGGTGGAGCTGCCGCTGACCACCACCGTGATGCTGCGCTCCATCGCCGACATCGCGCGCGCCGAAGGCGAATCGCTGCAAAGCCCGGACACCGCGCTGGCCTGCCTGGAAGTGCTGGCGCACGGCGGCCGCAGCGTGGTGGACGACGGCGCCGAATCCGGCTATTTCGCAGTGCGTGCGGCAATGGCGCAGCAACTCAGCGCCGCTGCCCGCCATGTTGCCGCGCATGGCTTCGCCAGCAAGGGCGCGCCGGCCTTGGTGTCGCTGGTCTCGCGCATCGCCGCCAAGTTCTCGGTCAACGTGGGCGAGAAACTCGCCGTGCAGGCGGTGCCGTTGGTAGGCGCGGTGAGCGGCGCCACCCTCAACACGGTCTTTATCCGCCACTTCCAGGCCATGGCCCGCGGGCACTTCATCGTGCGCCGGCTGGAACGGCAGTTCGGCGAGGAGGCTGTGCGGCGGGCGTATGAGGCGCTGCCTCCTGCGCGATAGGGCCTCACGATCTACCCTGATCACCATTGCAAGGGACTGCGTGAAATGAAAACTGCACGGCGTTTGCTGTTGATCCTGTGTGGCGTCATCGCCGCGCCTGCCTGTGCGCAGTCACATCGGTACGGCGCGCCGGAAGTCACGCTCCAGGGCATGCTCATCAGTGCCACCGGCCAGACACCCGATGGTGCGGAGGTGAGATATCCGGCGCTCAAACTCGTTGCTCCGCTCACCGTGGAGGCGACCGATGGCAAAGAGGACTTCGAGCCATCTGCAACCGGCATCACGCTGTTGCAGCTGTCCCTCGATGCAACAACCATGCGCGCGTTCAAGCAGTTGAAGGGCCGCCAGGCGCGCGTGTCCGGGACGCTCTTTCATTCGGATAACGGCCACCACTACACCGATGTGTTGCTGTCGGTGACCAGCGTTTCAGACAAGAACCAGGGTTCAGACAAGAACTAGCCGCTTGCGGCCTGCTGCTGTGCCCAGGCTGCCGCCGTTGCGCGAGATGGCTTGGCTCAGGCGATCGGCAGTGACGGGCGATTCCGACGAGGCAATGCACTTCTGGCGCATGCAGCGCAGCGCGCCAGCGAGCGGATGCACCTGTTGCGCGAGCCGCTGCATGCAGCCCGGCACCGACGGTTCGACGCCGCGTGGCACACAGCAGCGTGTCGAGTGCGAGCATCTCCGTCCCCCGGCCAACGCAATCTGCGCCGCGACGCGCCACAATGACCAGCGCTCCAATGCCTCCTTTCTGTCCGGACCTTGGCCATGACCAAACCTTTCTCGCCTGCTTCCGCACGTAACCGCGATCCGATTCTTGCGGTGTTGCAGCGTTACTTCGCCGATCGCCACCATGTGCTGGAAATCGGCGCAGGCACCGGCCAGCATGCGGTGCATTTTGCTGCGTCGATGTCGTGGTTGCAGTGGCAGGCCAGCGATCACGCCGATCATCTGCCGGGCATGCAGCAATGGCTGGATGACGCCGCGCTACCCAACACGCCGCCGCCCATCGCCATGCAGGCTGTACTGACGCCGACGCTTGGCTTGGCGCCACCGCCGGCCTTGCCCGCGCTGCCCGATGGTCAGCGTGGATTCGATGCGATCTACAGCGCTAACACCTTGCACATCATGGGCTGGCCGCAGGTGCAGGCCTTGTTTGCGGGCTTGCCCGAGGTGATGGCACCGCAGGCGGTGCTGGTGGTGTATGGGCCGTTCAATCGCGATGGTCAGTTCACCAGCGACAGCAATCGCGACTTCGATGCGATGTTGCGCGCACGCGATGCGGCATCGGGCATTCGTGATGCGGCCGACGTGGACGCGCTGGCTGCGCAGGTGGGCTTGCAGCTGGTGGAAGATGTCGAGATGCCGGCCAACAACTACTGCCGGGTGTGGCGGCGGGGCTAGAACGCGTTGGCGTTTTGATGCGCGCCGGTCGCGCAGTTGCCGACGATGACCGCATCCGCGCCAGCGGCGGCAGTCATCGCGGCGCCGACCGTGTAGCGCTGCTGTTGGGTACCTATCGCGTTGTCGTAATGGCCGCACTGCAGCGCGCGCGCTGGATCGCACGCGGCGCCATCGCATCATTCCTGCGGCGTATCGCGACGAACCGCCTGCGGCGTCTTTCTTGCCGATCCAGACCCGGAAGGCGCGCACGAACGAGTTGGTGTTTTCAAACCCAAGCAGCAAGGCGATCTCTGCGCTGGACATCATGGGCTTGCGCAGATAATGCTCGGCCAGTGCTGCGCGAACCTTGTCCAGCATTTGTTGAAACGTGGTGCCTTGCTCATGCAGGCGGCGCTGCAATGTGCGGCTGCTTACTCCTAGCCTAGGCGCTTGGTCGTACACGCGGCAGCGTTCAAACCTTGCGCGCACGCATCACACATCGCTGCCTAGGTGGCAGGTGTCGCGCGTGCGTCACGCCACCGTTCCAACCACCACAGCACCGCCGCTGCGGCGACAAACCCCAGCCACCATGGCCAGCGTGGGCCGGGCTGGGGCGTTGGGCGTGCCTGGCGTGGCGTGGCGCTGTGGTTGATGAGTGCACGCGTTGCATCGCGTTGCGTGTTGGCGAACAGGGCAGGCGCGTCGGCAGGTGCGCGGATGTAGAGCGCGCCGCTGCGTGTTACGTCTTGCCAGCGATACCAACCGGTGTGCTCGGGCCAGAGGCCGGCGCATGCCGCCGCGCCGGTGCCGGGGTCCGGTGGCAGTGGGTGGGTGGTGCCATCGGGCGAGAGCAGCTGTGCATCGCGGCTCAGGTTGCAGACGCTGATGCGTTGGTCGCGCCAACCAACGCGGGTGGGGACGCGCGCTGTGGGTTGGGCGCGCGTCAGCGGCGAGAGCATCTGGCTCCACAGCGCGGCATGCAGATCGGGTTGGCCTTGCAGCACCAGGCGGTAGCTGTCGGTGACGGCGATCAGGCCGATACGCCCGCGCCCGATGGCGCGCCACCACGCGTAAGGCGTGCCGTTGGATGCGCGCAGCACGGCGATGGCATCGGGGGCGTCGGGAACCAGCGTGCGGCGTTCCAGGGTGGGCAGTGCCTCGCTTGTGGCATCGCGCGCGTCCGCTGCGTGCTGCGGCGATTGCTGATGCAGCGCCTGACGCGAGGCATTGGATGCGGGCGCGACCAGCAGCGGCGCGGCGGCGTTATCGCCACGCAGCGGCAAGCCCAGCGCGGCGATGGCAGTGCGTTGTGCGGCATCGAGCGGGCCGCTGAGGCGCAGCAACAGGCCCAGGCCGCGTTCGACCGCCGCCCGCACTGCATCGCGTTGCAGCCGCGACAGGCTGGCCAGCGCACGCTCGTCGAGGATCAGCAGGTCGCTGCGGTCCAGCGTGGCGGCGTCCAGCGCACGCTGCGCGTCGCCCAGCTGCATGCCGCCGCCGGTGGCGATCTGGGTGTGCAGGTCCAGGCCGGCGTCGTGCGCCCAGCGACGCAGATACTTGAGCTCGGGTTGCGGGGCGCCGGCGATGATCCAGAGGTTGGCGGCAGGGCTCTCCACCACGGACACCGGCACCTCGGCCTGGTCGCGTGGGCGTGCGTCCGGCCCGAGCACGCGCACCACAAAAACGCTGTCGCCAGCGGCGCGCACGCTGCCGCCGAGCTGGAAGCGGCCGTCAGCGTCGGGCGCAACCAGATCGACGCGGCGCCCGGCCGGGTCCAGCAGTTCGAGCCTGGCCTCGCGCACACCGGTGATGCGGCCGTGGATCCGCAGATCGGTCCCTGGCGCCAGCAACGATGGCGTGGACAGCTCGCTCAAGCCGGGCGTGGGCGCTGGAGCGGTGTAGCGCAGCGGCCAGCCGCGCGCGGTGTCGCGGTCGCGCGCGGTGTCGCGGTCGCGCGCGGGCAGGCCGGCGCCGACGATGCGCAGCCCGGTGGTGCCGGGATGGCGACGCAAGGCGGTGGCCAGATCCGGCATGCGCTCGGCATCGCGCAGCGCGGCCGGGGCCTCGGGTAGCGCGATGCGCGCGTCGCCGGGCGCGGTGGTCAGCGCTGCCGTGTCGCTGCCGGCGGTGGCGACCACCAGCGTGCCGCCATGCGCGGGCAGCGACGGCGGGACCAGTGCGCAATACAGCAGCGCGGCGCACACCGGCTGCAAGGCGAGCAGCGCGGCCTTGCGCCAGCCGGCGATAGGGGCACGGCGCAGGCGCCACCACGCCAGCAGCGTGATGCCAGCCAGGGTGGCGATGATGATCCAGGCCGGCATCAGGGGCGCTCCTGTGCGTGCAGGGCATCGAGATAGCGTTGGCCGCCAGCATCGGGGGCAGTGCGCGGTTGCACGGCAGCCGGCGGACGCACCAGTACCGGCCACAGCAGCGCGCGCAGGCGTTGCCGGCAGCTGGCGCAGTCGGGTGTGGCGCGCAGCGTCTCGACGGCGGCGGCCAGGTCCAGCGGGGCATCGAGCTGGGTCTCGTGCGCCGGCAGCCAGCGCGCAAAGGCGTCCAGTGCGGCGGCATCCTGGGCTGGCGCAGCGTTGCCCAGCGCCTGCCAGAGCGCCATCGGTTGCGGATCCGGGCTGGTGCGCGCGTCCAGGGCAGCGGCGCCGCGCGCCAGTCCGTCGCGCTTGCCGCTCATGCGCCGGCTGGGGTCGATCGGCGGCAGTTGCGTGCCGACGCGTGCCAGATAGATGCGCTCGGCCTGCTGCACCTGCTTGATGAAGCCCAGCGCCTTGTTGGCGAACGGCAGCGCGCGCTCGGGGTGGCCCTGGCGCAACTCGCCTTCGGATTGCCACATCTGGTCCAGCGCGGCGCGCAGCAGGGCGCGGGTCTGCGGGTCCAGCAAGGTGGCCGCTTCGGCGTGGTCGTGGGTGTGGCCGAACTCGGTCAGCACGTCCTGCGCCTGGCCGAAGCCGCTGCGCTCGGGGCGCCCATCGGTGTGATCGTGGTCGTGGTCGTCCAGGGCAGCGGCGCCGCTGGCGGGGGCGGCGGCGTGGTCATGATCATGATCGGCGTGTGGTTGCGTGGCGTCATGGGCGTGCTCGTCCGGCGCGGCCGGCGCATCGGCGGTGGGCATGTCATCGGCCGGGGCGTCGCTGGTGGGCGGTGCGTCGGCGGTCGGCGGGCCCTTTGGCGCGCCTTCGCTTTCTTCGCCCAGGAACTGGCCGTAGCGCAGGCGCAGCAGGCGCTGGTCTACGCCGATGGCGTCGGCGCGTTTGAGATAGGTGGCCGCGTCCAGGCGCGGTTTTTCCTTCAGCAGCGCCTCGGCGTCGATGATGATCTGGCGCTGGCTACGGAAGTAGGCCGGCAAGGTCTGTTTGACGCTCGCCTCCAGGCCGGCGGCCATGGTCTGTTCCGGCGGCGGCCAGCGCAGGATCACGCTGGCGCTGCGGCCTTCCTGCGGGCCGGGCTGGCGGGTGTCATGCACGATCAGCTGCGCGATCAGGTCATCGCCGGCGGCCATGCCCAGCGCCTGCGGCTGCAGCGTGGCGGCGAAGTTGCGGCGGGTGACCGGGCCGCTGCCGGTGAGCGTGCGGCGCTGGGTCTTGAAGGTGATGTTCTCGCCGCTGCCCTGGGCCAGGGTCAGGCGCAGCTCGGCGCTGGCGGCCACGGCGTAATCGTCGCTGGCTTCGAAGCGTAGTGCCCAGGCGCCATTGGCCGGTGTCCACAGCACCAGGCTCTGCTCGGGGGCGAGCACGCGCACCTGCGGCGGGCGGTCCGGCAGCACGTCCAGCCGGTGCAGTTGGCGGTCGGCGGGCGTGCCGTCGATGAGAATGCGGTACAGGTTGGCGCGCGTAGCGATCCATTGGCCCTGCCATTGGTCGCTGCTGCCCTGCCGGGTCAGTGGGATGAGGCGGCCGTCGGTGAGCCGCAACGCCACGTTGCGCGGGGCCGGGCTGACCTGCAGTTGCCAGTCCAGCCGGGTGCCGGCGGGCACGCGCGCATCCAGGCCGGGCAGCCGCGCGGCAGGCAGGCCGGTGTAGGCCGGCGGTGTGCTGCGCAGCTGCGCCTGACGCAGCATCGCAGCGCCGCTGCTGGCACGGGCGGCGGCCACGCGGTCGGCGGGGGCGGCTGGCGGCAGCTCACGCGGCGGCCACAGCAGCAGCGCGCTGCAGGCGGCCAGGCCGAGCAGGCTCCAGGGCCATGCGCGCCGCCATGGCCAGGCTGGGCGCAGATCGCGCGGAGTGCTGCGTAGGCGCTGCTCCAGCCGCTGACGTTGCAGCGCCTGCAGCGGGCCCAGTTGCGTGGCCGGTGCGAACAGCAGGTCGCTGCTGTCGTCCAGGTCCGGTTCGCGATCCAGCCGGCGGATCAGCCAGGTCTGGTCCAGCTGCCGCGCCGCGTGCAGCGCGACGGCGGCCAGCATCGCGACGCCCAACAGCAACAGCGGCACCACCGCGGCGTGTGCGCCCATGCGCCAGGCACCCGCGCCCGCCAGCAGCGCCAGCGGCCACCCGAACACCAGCACCCCGGCAGCGCGACGTCGGCGTGCGGCCTGCCAGGCGCGCTGCAGTGCGGGCGTGCTCATGCCGCGCTGCTCCGGCGTGGCGCGGTGGCCAGCCAGCGCTCGAGCGCAAACAGCAGCAACACCACACCGACCAGCCACGGTGCCAGCGGCCATGGCGGCGTGGTCAGCCGGATCGCGCCGCCGCGCTGCGGCTGTTGGGTCTGCGCCAGGGCGCGCTGCGGGATGGTTGGTGGTTGCAGCGCAGCGTACAGGCGGGTGGGGAACCCGGCGTCCAACAACGCCGGCAGCTGCTGCGGCTGCAACGGCGCGGCCCAGCGCAGCAGGCGCCCGCGCCCGAACGCGGCGGCGTCGAGCACCGGCTGCCCCTGTGTTTCGAGCACGGGTTGCAGCGGCGCGGCGAGTGCGGGCGGCACCGGCGTGCGCGCATCCAGCAGCAGCTGGCCGCCGGTCGCAACCCAATCCAGCACCGGCGCGGGCGGGGCGGTGGGCGACAGCCACGCCACCACCGTGCCGGGTGCCCAGCGCGCCGGCACGGCATCGGCAGGCACGCCCACCGGCAAGCTGCCCGGCAGCGCCCAGGCGGCATGCACCGCGCGCAGATAGCGCAGGGCCGGCGCGGCGCGGTCGTCGGCAATTGCCTGCATGCGCAGCGGTACGGTGGCAGGCGTGGCGGCCACCGGCGATGCACCGGGCAGCACCTGCCACTGCACTGCACGCGACAACTGCACCCGCTGCGCATCCACCACGCCCCACTGCGCGGGCACGATCACGCTGAGCGGCGCGTCTGCAGGCAGGCTGGCATCGAGTTCGCGCAGCAGGCTGCCAACCGGTTGCGGACTGCCGGCCTGCGCACCATTACTGTTGGTGACATCTGCCTCGGCATCGATCGCTGCAAAGCCCGGCGCCAGCCACACCCATTGCGCATCCTTGGGCTGCGCCAGCGCGCGTGCGGCGGCCAGGTCCACACCCGGACTCACTGCGATACGCGGGCGCGCATCCGGATGCGCACGCAACGCCGGTTCTGCCAGCAGCAGCGCCAACGCTGCCAATAGCAGCAGGCGCACCAGCAGCAACGGCAGCTCGTCCAGGCGCACGCGGTGGCGTGGGCGTGGCACTGCACGCAACCAGCGCAGCGCAGCGAAGTCGGTAGGCCGGTGCTCGCTACGCCGCGCTAGATGGATCAGCAGCGGCAGCAGCAACGCGGCCAATGCCGCGAGCCCGGCGGGGAACAGCAAGAGCAGGTTCATGCCCCTGCCTCTGCGCTGACGCTGTGCACGAGTGCGTGCATGGTGCTGCCGGTGTGCGGGTGGCTGTGGAAAGGGTGGGTTTGCTGTCTCAGCGGCAACAGCAGTTGTAGCCGTAACTGCGACTCCACCTGCAATCGCAGCCGCAAGCCGTGCACGCGCGCGACGGTGGTCGGCGTTGTACTCATGCGAAGACGTTGCCTAGGCAACTGTGGCCGCAACTGCGACTGCAATCGCAACAGCGATGGCATGCGCAGTTGCATGGAGTGCGCATGCGCAACGGTGGTCTGCACTGCACTCATGCGCAGGCGTTGCCTGGGTAATGCAGATACATCGCGCACAGCGCTGCACGCCGCACTGGTATCGACATGCAATGCGTGATGCGGCCCGGCACGCGTGGTTGCCACTGCGGGCTATGCCAGCTGTTTGCAGGACGAGTTTGCCACCGTGGTGGCTGCTGTACCGCCACTGCCGATCGCGAGACTGATCGCGAGCTGCAATGCGCCGTCGCCGCCCCGCGCAAGCACACGCTCATCGAGCCGTACCCTGACCGAACAGCTGGCGCAGCGCGGCATCGGCCGGCGCATCCAGGTAATGCACGGCATGCGCGATGCCGGCCGCCTGCCAGCGCGCCTGCCGCGCGCGCTGGGCCGCGGCAAAGCGTTGCAGATAGTCCTCGCGCATCGCCGCGCCGTCGCCGAGCAGTTCTTCGCCGGTTTCCGGGTCGCGGAAGCGATGCCCGCCGCTGAATTGAAAATCGCGTTCGTCGCAGGTGAGCACCTGCAGCTGCAGTACTTCACGGCGCGCGGCGGCGAACTTTTCCAATGCGCTCGCAAGTTCTTCATCGAACCCATCGCCGATGGACAGCAGTAAATCGTGCGCGGCGATGCGTTCCCACAACGGCCGTAACGCCTCCAGCCCCGGCCAGCGGCCGCCGGCGCGCAAGCCGTGCATGGCCAGCCACAGCCGGTCGCGCTGGCGGCTGCCGACACCCGCCGGCACCGCAACCAGGCCGCCGCCATGCAAGGCATACAGGCCGACGCGGTCGCCTTGCTGCAGCGCCACTTCGGCCGCGCAGGCGGCCAGTGTCGCCATCGTCTGCAGGCGGGTGTGCTCCGGCCGCGCGCTGTCGGTCTGCCCAGCCGACGCGGTGGCATCGAGCAATAGCCAGAGCGTCAGCGGGCTTTCGCGCTCGGCTTCGCGCACGAAAAACCGGTCCGAGCGCGCGTAGAGCTTCCAGTCGATCTGGCGCAGCGCATCGCCCGGCTCGTAGGCGCGGTATTGCGCAAATTCCAGCCCGGCGCCGCGGCTGCGACTGGCGTGCTGGCCAATCCCGTGCCCGCCCTGCGCCTGACGCGCACGCAGCTGCAAGCCGCGCAAACGGCTGCGCACATCGGCGGAAATCAGAGCCGGCAGCGGTGGATGCATGGCGCTGCGCTCAGCTCGGGAACGGCACCGCGCGCAGCAGCGCGGCGACCACATCATCGGCACTGCGTTGTTCGGCTTCGGCAGCGAAGGACAGCAGCAACCGATGTCGCATCACCGGCGCCGCAAGCGCCAGCACATCCTCGCGCGTGGCGGCTAGCCGGCCATGCAGCAAGGCGCGCGCCTTGGACGCCAGCACCAGCGATTGCCCGGCACGCGGGCCGGCGCCCCATTTGATCCATTGCCGCACCTCGTCGCTGGCCTGCGGACCGGGCCGGCTTGCCCGCACCAGGCGATTGATCCAGGTCAGCAGATCCGCGCTCACATGCACCTGCCGCACTTGCCGCTGCAGCGCCTGCACGCTGGCCGCATCCATCACCTTGGGCACCCGCGCGCTTGCGCTGCCGGTGGTCTGACTGAGGATGTCGCGCTCTTCCTGCTCGCTGGGGTACTCCACGCGCACATGCAGTAAAAAACGATCCAGCTGTGCTTCCGGCAGCGGATAGGTGCCGGCCTGCTCGATCGGGTTCTGCGTGGCCAGCACGAAGAACGGATCCGGCAACGCATAGGTGGTGCCGGCATAGCTGACCGTGCGCTCGCTCATCGCCTCCAGCAATGCGGCCTGGGTCTTGGGCGGGGTGCGATTGAGTTCGTCGGCGAGCAGCAGGTTGGTGAAGATCGGGCCTTGCTGAAACCGGAAATGCCGGTGCCCGGTGCCGTGGTCTTCTTCCAGCAACTCGGTGCCCAGGATGTCGCTGGGCATCAGATCGGGGGTGAACTGCACGCGGCGAAATTGCAGTTCCAACGCCTGGCCGAGCGAACGCACGAGCAGCGTCTTGCCCAGCCCGGGGGCGCCTTCCAGCAGGCAGTGACCACCAGCCAGCAGGCCGATCAATAGCTGCTCCACCACCGCATCCTGCCCGACCACGGCCTGGGCCAAAGCGGCGCGCAGCGCGCCAAGTTGCGAGAGCTGGGCAGTGAGTGTGTCTTCGTCGGGGGAGGTCATGCGGAGTCTCTGGTGATGTGGCGGCGTGCGTACGGCGTATTGGCGCGTAGTACGGTGTTATCGATGGTGTTGCATGGTGCGAGCACATTCCTGCGAAGCCACGGTGATCTGCGTATGCGATGAGGTTACCCAGCCAGATGTGCTTTACGTAGCAGCGTGCCTGCGCGCGACACGTTATCGGTGGGCCGCATCGCGTGCGCTGCGCAGCATGTCAGTTGGTCAACGCATACATCACGATGTTCACGCCGAACTTGGTGTTGTCTTCGGCGAGGAAGCGTTTGTTGCGCCAGTCGTAATCCCATTCGCAGCCGTAATCCTTGTTGCTGTAGAGCACACCCAATCTTCCATCGATGCTGATGCCCTTGAGGTAGTCGTGCACCAGATCATCGCCCCAGCCATTGAGTTCGAAGCTGGTGGCGGGCGGGCCGTCCGGGAACTTGAAGAATGCGCTGTAAAGACGATGGTTCTTCGGTAATTTCTGCAGCGCGCTCTTGCCGAACAGCGCGGTCATCTGCGCCTCGAACGAGGTAGCGAACAAGCCATCGATGTCGTGGTTGCAATCGTCCACAAACACGAAGCCGCCGTTACGCACGTACTGTTCGAAATTGCGCCGCTCGGCCGGATTGAATTCCACCAGCTTGTGCCCGGACAGATAGCAGAACGGCGCCTGCAACATGCGCGGATCGGCCAGGTCGATAACGTGTTCTTCCGGGTCCACCCGCAGCTGTGTGTAGTCGATCAGCGAGGTGATCAGGTTGGACGGCATGCGCGCATCCACATCCCAATCGCCGGAGTCGTAGCGCAGCCGCGTAAACCAGAAATCGTAAGCGCCGGCCGCACGCGCCGGCCATGGCAGCGCCAAACTGGCGGCGCTGCCAAGCAACAGTTGCAGGAAATGGCGGCGCGTTGCAGGCGCCGGGAGGACACCGGGAACCGGAAGCACTCGTGAACACTCAGGTTGAGAGAAGCCGCTCTTGCTCTTCCATTCCCGATTCCCGACTCCCGATTCCCGGCTTCTACTCACACCGCATCCGACAACGAGGTAAACGTGAAATCACGCAGCCGCATCGGTGGGATCATCATCACGTAGCTGGATTCATCGCCGGCCACGCGCACCGGCTTGCCCAGTTCGTCGATGTTGTTGAGCATGATGATCGGCGATTCGTTGAAGCGGAAATTTTTCACCGGGTATTTGATCTGCCCGTTCTCGATGTAAAAGGTGCCATCGCGGGTCAGCCCGGTCAGCAACACCGTCTGCGGGTCGACCATGCGGATGTACCAGGTGCGCGTAACCAGGATGCCTTTCTCGGTGCCGCGCACCAGCTCGGCGATGTTCTTGTCGCCGCCGGCCATCAGCAGATTGCCCGGCTCGCCGATCGCACGCTTGCCGTTCTTCTGCGCCCAGTAGCGCGAATATTGCAGGTTGGCGACCTTGCCGTTTTCGACGATGGACATCTTCTCGCGCGGCAGGCCTTCTTCGTCCCACGGCATCACTGCTGCACGCGCGTCCCATGGGTCGGCGGTGATGTTGACGCGCGGGTCGTACACCTGCTCGCCCAGTTTGTTGCCGCCGCCCTTCTTGGACAGGAAGCTGCGGCCCTCGTCGGCCATGCGCGCATCGAAGTAGCGCATCATGAACGAGATCAGCCCGGCCGCTGCTGCCGGCTCCAGAATCACGGTGTATTTGCCCGGTTCCAGCGCCTTGGCTTCGGCCGAATCGCTGGCCTTGCGCATTGCGATGCGGACGTCCTGCTCGGCCTTGAAGTCGGATGCGTCTTTCAGATTGCGCCCCACCCAGCCCGAGCCGCGGCCGTCTTCGGTGCGCACGGTACAGGTGTAGTCGAAGCGTGCGTTGCGCTGATAGCCGAAGTTGCCTTTGCTGTTGGCAAAGGCGGTAAAACTCTGGCCATCTTCCAGAAAGCCGGCAGCGATCAGTCCCTTGCCCTTGCAGGGGGCGATCGAATCGGCTGCGACCTGCGCGCGGAACGCCGGGTCTACCGCTGCAGTGGATGCGCTGAAGGTGGGGCTGGCGGTGTAGGTCTGCTTGTCGACGGCCGGCATGAACTCCGGATTTTCCGGTGCCAGCTTTGCCAGATCTTCGGCGCGGCGTACCACACGCTCCAGCGATGCATCGTCGAACTCATTGATGGTGGCGGTGCCCACGCGCTTGCCAAACGCCACCTGCACCTGCAGATCGGTGTTGTCGACAATGCCGCTGGTGGACACGTTATTGAGCGCAAAGCGGATATTGCCGTCGATTGCGCCAGTGAGCGTGGCGGTGCACTCGTCGGCCTTGGACAGTTTGATGACCTTGTCCAGGATGGCCTTGGCCTGCGCTTCGGTAAGGATGCTCATGTGGGTTTCTCCTGTCAGCCGAGCGAGCGGGCGGTGCTGATGACGTTGATGCCATCGAAGCGTGCGGTGGACGAACCATGCGAGACCGCCGAGGATTGGCTGGGCTGGCCCTTGCCATCGAAGAACGAACCGCCCAGGCGGTAGTCGCGCTGATCGGCCACCGCGCTGCAGGCATTCCAGAATTCTGGCGTGCGGATCTGGTAGGCCACGTCTTCGAGCATGCGGGTGATCGCACCATTCTTGATTTCGTAAAACAACTGACCACCGAACTGCGCGTTGTAGCGCTGTTGGTCGATGGAGAACGAGCCGTCGCCGATGATGTAGATGCCGTTCTCGACGTTCTTGATCAAGTCGCTCACGCTCAGCGGCGTCTTGCCGGCGGCCAGCGACACATTGGCCATGCGCTGGAACTGCACGCTCGACCACGAGTCCGCGTAGCAGCAGCCATCGGAGGCGGTCTTGCCGAGGATATGCGCCTGGTCGCGGATCGCCTGGTAGTCCACCAGCTTGCCGTCGCGGATCAGGTCCCACTGTTTGGTCTTGACGCCTTCATCGTCGTAACCCACCGCGCCCAGGCTGCCGGGCTGGGTCTTGTCGGCGAGGATATGCACCTTGTCGCTGCCGTACTGGAAACCGGCCTTGAGCTTGTCCAGCGTGGCGAAACTGGTGCCGGCGTAGTTGGCCTCGTAGCCGAGCACGCGGTCCAGCTCCAGCGGGTGGCCCACCGATTCGTGGATGGTGAGCCAGGTGTGCGAGGGGTCCAGCACCAGGTCGTACTTGCCCGGCTTCACCGACGGCGCCTTGAGTTTTTCCTGTGCCTGCTTGGCGGCGGCGATGGCATCTTCCTTCATGTCGTAGGACAGGCCGTAGTTCACCACGCCATTGGGCGAGACGAACTTGCCCGACGCTGCGCCATCCAGATATTCGTAGCCCAGGCCCATCGGCGCGGACAGCCCCTCGCGGGTGCGGAACTTGCCGCTGGCCTTGTCGATGGCGGTCACGGTCAGTGGCGCCCAGATGCGATGCACATCCTGGTCGATGTAGGAGCCATCGGTGCTGGCAAAATACTTTTGCTCGTTGACCACGAACAGCATCGAGTTGACGAAGCTGGCGCCGGCCGCGGTGGCGGCGGCATTGACGCCCAGCAGCAGATCCACCTTGTCCTTGATCGGCACTTCCATCGCGTTCTTGGTGATCGGCGTCTTCCAGCTGACCTCGCCGACACCGGGCGTGGGCGCCAGCTGCACCGGCGTGCCCTGCACCTTGGCATTGGCCTTGGCGATGGCAGCGGCCTGTGCGGCGGCCTTGGCCACGCCCTGCTCGGTCAGATCGTTGGTGGCAGCAAAGCCCCACGCACCGCCCACGATCACGCGGATGCCGGCACCGATGGACTCGGTGTTGACCACGTTCTGCACCTTGTCTTCGCGGGTGATCACGAACTGGCGCAGATAGCGGCCGATGCGCACATCGCAATAACTGGCTCCGGCCTGACGCGCGGCGGTGAGCCCGGCATCGGCCAGGCGCTTCTTGCGGCCCACATCGAAGGGCGTCAACAACTGTTCGGCGGCAATCGCCTTGCCGAAGTAGGCCGGCACGATCAGCCCGCCCATGGTCAGCCCGGTCAGGGCCAGGAAATCACGTCGCTGCACGGCAACTCCCCAATAGTCCCGCGCGGCGCGCAGGTGGTGTGGTGACGCGCACAGCTCTGCACGCGGTATCTCCGATTCTTGCCGGGCGAAGAATGCGGCGTCAAATGACTTTCGGCAGGGGGGTGTGGGTAAGCGATGTCCCACATGACGTCAGTGACGCGGCGGATCTGTCTTGAAACGTGGCGAACACGACTGGCTGCACATGCGTGCTACATCATCGCCGCGACACGCGGTTGATCGATGCTGCACGCGTTTGTCACGTTGACGATCGCGCCTTGCGTGAAGATCGCAGCGTTGTGCGCAGTAGTTGTCTTACATGTTCCAAGCAGCTGGAAAAAGGCTGTGGAGGCTTTGGTCGCGCAGTGATACAGCTGCGGCTTGGCTGCAAGGTCCTTGCCCGCCTACCATCGCGGGACACGCTGCAAGTACGTCCATGTAAGCTCTTTGGCGGCATCCATGCCGCCAAAGGTCCCGCGACGGTAGGCGGGCAAGGACCAGTGAAGAGGCTCGGTGTGTTGGGTTTTCAATAAAGCGGCCAGCACACTGTCTGGTGCGGTGTTCTTACCGCTTGCGGGACCCTGTGGCGGCATGGATGCCGCCACGGAGCGTCCAAGGATGGATTCACAGCGTGACCCGCGTGCGGTGAGGGCACCGCACATTCGACGCACTGGATGCCCAACCAAGCCGTCCAGCAAAGGGAGCGCTGAGTGTCCCGTTAGCGCTGCGGGTATCTCGCCCTACACCTGCGAACAAACCATCCCGTTAGCCGCTTTCAGCTCAAAGACTTCAGCCCAACGAACGCGCGGTATTGATCACGTTTATACCATCGAAGCGTGCGGTGGCCGAACCATGCGACACCGCCGACACCTGGCTCGGTTGCCCCTTGCCATCGAAGAACGAGCCGCCCAACCGGAAGTCGCGCGCGTCGCAGACCGCGCTGCAGGCGTTCCAGAATTCCGGCGTGCGGATTTGGTAAGCGCCGTCTTCCACCAGCCGCGTGACCTGGCCGTTTTCGATCTCGTAGAACAGCTGTCCACCGAACTGCGCGTTGTAGCGCTGCTGATCGATCGAGTACGAACCGCGTCCATGGATGTATAGCCCGCGCTCGACGTTCTTGATCATGTCCGCCACCGCCAGCGGCGTCTTGCCCGCTGCCAGCGACACGTTGGGCATGCGCTGGAACTGCACGTTGGACCACGAATCGGCGTAACTGCAGCCGTCGGAGGCGGTCTTGCCGAGCAGATGCGCCTGATCGCGCGTGCATTGGTAATCGACCAGGATGCCGTCCTTCACCAAGTCCCACTGCTTGGTCTTGACGCCCTCATCGTCGTAGCCCACCGCACCCAGGCTACCCGGCTGCGTCTTGTCGGCGACAAAGGTCACCGCGTCGCTACCCCAGCGGAACTTCGCATCGCGCTTGTCCAGCGTGGCGAAACTGGTGCCGGCGTAGTTGGCCTCATAGCCCAGCACACGATCGAGCTCGAGCGGATGGCCCACCGACTCGTGGATGGTGAGAAACAGATTGCTCGGGTCGATCACCAGATCGTACTTGCCGGCCTTCACCGACGGCGCAGTGAGCTTGGCGCGCGCCTGCTTTGCCGCGGCAATGGCGTCTTCGCGCGCATCGTAGCTGTTTCCATAACCGACCAGCCCGCCAGGCAGCGCGTGCTTCTCGCGCGCATCGCCATCCAGATACTCATACCCCATGCCCATCGGCGAGGACAGCCCGTCGCGGGTACGGAATTTGCCGCTGGCCTTGTCCACCGCGGTCACGGTGAAGGGCAGCCACAGCCGGTGCACATCCTGGTCGATATACGAGCCATCGCTGCTGGCGAAATACTTCTGCTCGTTGATCGCAAACATGCGCGAGGCCACGAAGGTGGCGCCGGCGTTGAGCGCGGCCGCGTTGACGTCCATCAGTAGCGCGACTTTGTCTTGCAGCGGCACTTCCATCGCGTTTTTCTTGATCGGTGTCTTCCAACTGACCTGCCCGGCCGGCGTCACCGGCGCCAGCTGCACCGGCGTGCCGCCCAGCCGCGCATTGGCCTTGGCAATCGCCACCGCCTGCCGCGTGGCGGTAGCCACGCCATCGCTGGTCAGCGTATTGGTCGCCGCAAAGCCCCACGCACCCTCGGCCAGCACGCGCACACCAACGCCACTGGATTCTGCATTGACCACGTTCTCCACCTGCGCCTCGCGAGTGATCACGAACTGGCGCAGATACCGGCCCACGCGCACATCGCAATAGCTGGCACCGGCCGCCTTGGCCGTGGTCAGCGCGGTATCGGACAGGCGCCGGTTGCGTGCCGCATCCACCGGGCTGAGCAATTGCTCTGCAGCGATCAGCCGCGTATGCGGCAGCAGCAACCCGGCTGCACCGATGCCGGACAAGGTGAGGAAGGTACGACGGTCCACAGCGGTTCTCCGTTGAAGGCGAGCGGCACGACTCCCCGCCGCGCCAGCCCCCGAGACTGGCTGGTGCGGGCGATGGCGGTCAAGGGGGCAGCGGCGACGCGGCATCTGGCAGCTCCATCTGCAGCTCCGTCATGCCCATCGCGTAAACCCTGGGTTCCAGGCAATGCGCCATGGCGGACTCAGCGTGCAGGTAGAGCCCGCAATCGCCGGTCCAACAGATAGCCCAGCAGGCCGCCGATGGCGATGGGCAGCAGCGCATAGATTGGAATGAAGATCAGCGCCAGCGCCGACTGCGCGTCGGCACGCAGATCCAGCGTGGCGTGCGCCCAGGCCAACGCACCGAAGCCAAGCAGGCACGGCATTAGCAGCGCGACCGCCCGCCGGTACGCAAAACTGATCGCCAGCAGCGCCCCCCAGGCGATTGCGTTGAATCCGCCCAACAACAGCCACCCGCCCCAGCCGGTGTCGGTGTATTGCCGCAACCAGTCCATGCCATACGGCAGTCGCGCCGCGTACGGAAGTACCAAGCCAACAACAACCAGCAGGCAACGGGCAGTGCGCATACGCATCGGTACAGCTCGGTTGGCGCGGCGGGAGTGCGAGCGCGCCAATACTTGTGGATGGATGCGCGTGCGTCAACGTCCCCTGGTATGCAACATGTGGCTATCCGTTCGCGCCATAGATCGACATCTGGATGGTAAAACGCGTGCCATGCTGATGAGCATGGAGGCACCGTGCGCCGCGCGAACATCCTGCAGTCCAGCATGTCTTGCGTTTGGTGGTGCGCAGCAAGGAACACCACGGCCATACGCTGCAGCTGCGCGTTTTACGGTGATTTCCTGGTGTACTGATACAGCAAGCCGGCGAATGCGGCCCAGACGATGTTGGATCCAAAAAATATCGTCGCAGCCCGCAGGGAATCGGTTAGCTCCGGGACATGGCTAAACAAGTACAGCCAACAGTCGACGATCGCTGCACTGATTGCCCCGGGCAGGGCCGCGTAGCGAGGACGCGCGTGCTTCAGCCTGGGAATCAAGTGCAATACGGGCACGCCCAGAACCAGAAATGCAGGCAAACCCATGACGAATGAAATAACAAAAAAACCAGAAAGAAGGCTGCCTGCACTATCAGCATCGCCGAAAAATACTGCCATGGTGAAAAGGATGAAGCTGCTGAAAAACGACGCGGTAAGGCAGGCGTAAATCGATATGACAAGAATCTTCAAGCCCGCTTTCGCCACCTGTGCCATGGCTAGCAATAGGGCCTTGCGCTAAAGCGGCCCACGTCATGTCGGCTGCGTCGCCGCGAAGGTCGCATTCAAGATCAACACGCCAGTTCTCCAATGCGGATGCGGTCGCTGTCATCAAGCCTGCAATGCACGTCCTGCCTGGGGCAGAGCAGATCACCTGCACGCGCGCTGTGGATGTCCACACGTGCAGATCCACCTTGTGCGTACGTGTACACAACGTACTTTGGTTACTGGCCTGTCTCAAATAGCAGGCCCTGCCAGGAACCGGCATAGGGCGCGAGGCGAGCGACACATGCGCTCGTGTAGGTCGCCAGGCCTCTGCGGTCGTTGGCACAGTTGCGATCTATCACCAACGAATACGCCACTCCTGGCGACAATCCTCAAGACGCCCGCACCAGGCGGGTGTCTTGAGTAAACCAGGCCTTGTCCGTGGCCAAGCCGAAACTCGGCGTTACGCCTTATCCGCATCCAGGTGATACCGCGTGGCCTGCGCCACTTCATTCTTCGAGCCCAGGAACACCGGCACGCGCTGGTGCAGTTGTGTGGGCTGGATGTCGAGGATGCGTTCGCGCCCGGTGGTGGCCGCGCCGCCGGCTTGTTCCACCAGCATGCTCATCGGGTTGGCTTCGTACATCAGGCGCAGCTTGCCGGGCTTGGCGGCGTCCTTCTTGTCCCAGGGGTAGATGAAGATGCCGCCGCGGGTAAGGATGCGGTGCACGTCGGCGACCATGCTGGCGATCCAGCGCATGTTGAAGTCCTTGCCGCGGGTGCCGTCCTTGCCGGCCAGCAGGTCGCCCACATAGGCCTGCATGGCCGGTTCCCAGTGGCGCTGGTTGGACATGTTGATGGCGTATTCGGCGGTGTCTTCGGGCACGCGCATGTTGGCTTGGGTCAGCAGGAAGCTGCCTTCTTCGCGCTCCAGGGTGAAGGCGTGGGTGCCGTGGCCCAGCGTAAGTACCAGCATGGTGCTGGGGCCGTAGATGCAGTAGCCGGCGGCGACTTGCTGGGTGCCCGGCTGCAGGAAGTGTTCGTCGCCGGGCTTTTCGGTGCCCTTGGGCGCGCGCAGTACCGAGAAGATGGTGCCGACCGAGACGTTGACGTCGATGTTGGAGCTGCCATCGAGCGGGTCGAACAGCAGCAGGAAATCGCCGCTGGGGTATTGGTCGGGCACCGGCTGGCTGTGGTCCATTTCTTCGGAGGCGCACGCGGCCAGGTGTCCGCCCCAGGCATTGGCTTCGAGCAGGATGTCGTTGCTCAGCACGTCGAGCTTTTTCTGCGCCTCGCCCTGCACGTTGCCGGTACCGGCGTCGCCGAGCACGCCGCCCAGCGCACCCTTGCTCACGGCGATGGAAATGCGCTTGCAGGCGCGCGAGACGATGGTGATCAGCTGGCGCAATTCCGCATCGATACGGCCGGCGTGTTGTTCTTCGATCAGGAAGCGGGTCAGCGAGGGACGCGACATGGGGGCGGGCAGCCTGTGTAGGAAGTGGGCCGCCATTGTCGCCATTGCGCCGTTAGATTTCGATCACTTGCTGCGCGTTTCGGAGCGCGGTTGATCGAACATGTGCGAATGGGGGGCTGGGATGGTTGCGCTGCGCTGCGCTTGCCCCCATCCGCCCTTCGGGCACCTTCCCCCGCGGGCGGGGGAAGGGAGCAGGCAGTGCGCGTCGCCGGCCGATAGCGTGGCTGCTCCCGCGCATGCGGCACTGGCAGGCGAAGCGTTTGTCGTCGCTCGCGGCTTGTGCCTCTGGCAAGCGACGGCGTCGGGCCTGGAACGTGTCGCCGCCCTGTCACGTGGATTGTCCGCGGTGGGCTGTGGAGCGCGTCGTGTGGCCGCAGGCCTGCCAAAGGCTCTGCTGCGCGGGCATAAAAAAACCGGGAGGCTTGCGCGCTCCCGGTACTTGCGTTGCGTAGATCGACCGATGCGGTCAACCGCATCGGTGGCCGCTTACATCCGGCTGACGGTCGCCACGGCCTGGGCCACGTAGTCCAGATTGCGCTGGCTCAATGCGGCCACGCAGATGCGGCCGGTGCCCACGGCGTAGATGGCGAACTCGTCCCGCAGGCGGTCCACTTGCGACCTGGTCAGGCCCGAGTACGAGAACATGCCGGCCTGGCGCTGGATGAACTCAAATTCCGGTGAGCCCAGCGTGGCCAGCCGCTCGACCAGACCGGCGCGCAGGGCGTGGATGCGCTCGCGCATTTCGGTCAATTCCTGTTCCCACACATCGCGCAGTTCCGGGCTGGTCAGCACGCCGGCCACCAGTGCGGCGCCATGCGTGGACGGGCTGGAGTAGATGGTGCGGATGATGCGCTTGACCTGCGACTGCACAGCCTTGGCTTCGGCCGCAGTGGCCGAGACCACCGACAGCGCGCCCACGCGCTCGCCATACAGCGAGAACGACTTGGAATACGAGCTGGCCACCACGTAGCTGTCGATGCCTTCGGCAGCGAGCAGGCGCACCGCGTAGGCATCGGCCTCGATGCCCTTGTCGAAGCCCTGGTAGGCGATGTCCACGAACGGGAACAGGTTGCGTTCCTTCAACAGGCCGGCAACCTGCTTCCACTGGTCCTTGGTCAGGTCCGCGCCAGTGGGGTTGTGGCAGCAGGCGTGCAGCAGCACCACCGTACCCGGTTCGAGTTTTGCCAGATCGGCGAGCATGCCGTCGAAGTTCAGGCCGTGGGTCGCTGCGTCGAAGTAGGTGTAATCCACGACCTCGAAGCCGGCCGCGCCGAACACCGCGCGGTGGTTTTCCCAGCTCGGGTTGCTGATGGCGATGGTGGAGGTGGGCAGCAACTTCTTGAGCAGGTCTGCGCCCACGCGCAGCGCACCGCTGCCGCCGACGGTCTGCGAGGTCGCCACGCGCCCGGAGGCCACCAGTGCCGATTCGGCACCGAACAGCAGCTCCTGGGTGGCCTTGTCGTAGGCAGCCAGACCGTCGATGGGCAGATAGCCGCGCGGTTTGGCTTCCTGCGCGAGCTGCTGCTCGATCTTGTGCACGGCGCGCAGCAGCGGGATGCGGCCGTTTTCGTCGTAATAGATACCCACGCCCAGGTTGACCTTGTTGGGGCGGCTATCGGCGTTGTAGGCCTCGGTCAGGCCCAGGATGGGGTCGCCTGGAACCTGTTCTACGTTTGCAAAGAAGGACACGGCATGACTCACTGAAGGACGAAAGAGTGGGGTACTTCCGGATCGTTGGCCGCTGCTGGGCCAAACCACTTCATCGTAGCAGGGCGTGGCGGGCGTAGCATGCTTCGTTCCGCACGCAACGATACGGCCACAGGACGGATGAGGGACACTACGCGCATGCCCAGACTCACCTTGTTGGCCGCCGCGTGCGGCGTGTTCGTTGCGAGCGCCGTTGCGCCCGCCCTGGCCGCCGAGCCCACACCCCAGCTGCTGCCAGCCGTGCAGGTGGATGCCGCGCGCGTGCACGGGGTGGACGACTTCGACCTGCCGGCCTCGTTCACCGTGGTGTCGGCCGACGACGACAACCGCCGCGGCGCGCAGGTGTCCGAGCTGCTGGACGGCATCCCCGGGCTGGTGGCGCGCGACCGCCAGAATTACGCGCAGGACACCCAGCTGTCGATCCGCGGTTTCGGTGCGCGTTCCACCTTTGGCGTACGCGGTGTGCGCCTGCTGGTGGACGGCATCCCGGCGAGCATGCCCGATGGTCAGGGCCAGTTGTCGCACTTCAACGTGCTGGGCGCCGAGCGGGTGGAAGTGCTGCGCGGGCCGTTTTCGGCGCTGTACGGCAACTCTTCCGGCGGCGTGCTGCAGCTATGGAGCGCCGACGGCAAGCCCGATGACCCGTGGCGGCTGCGTGCCACCTACGGCAGCAATGCCACCGTCAATGTGGGCGCGCAGTTGCTCGGCCAGCAGGGCGCGGTGCACTACAACCTGGCCGCCAATCACTTCGAAACCGCTGGCTTCCGCGACCATAGCCGCGCCAAGCGCGACTCGGTCAACGCCAAGCTCGGTTTTGATCTGGCGCCCGGCAGCCGCCTGGATCTGGTGCTCAATTATCTCGACGCGCCCGATGCGCAGGACCCGCTGGGTCTGACCCGCGCGCAATTCAACGCCGACCCGCGCCAGGCCACATCGGTGGCCACGCAATTCAATACCCGCAAATCGGTGCGTCAATCGCAGGCCGGGGCGATCTTCACCCAGCAATTCGACAGCCAGACGCTGCGGCTGATGGCCTATGGCGGCCAGCGCAGCGTGGAGCAGTTTCTGGCGGTGCCGGTGGCGGTGCAGCGTAACCCGCTGCACGCCGGTGGCGTGATCGATCTGGACAGCAATTACGAAGGCGCCGACGCGCGCTGGGCGTGGCAGGGGCAGGCGCTGGGCCGGCCGCTGCAGCTCACCGTGGGCGCGAACGTCGATCGCCAACGGCAGCACCGTACTGGCTACGAAAACTTCGTCGGCGCCACGTTGGGCGTGCAGGGCGCGCTGCGCCGCAATCAGCGCGACCAGGTCGAAAACGTGGACCAGTTTGCGCAGGCCTGGTGGCAGTGGAGCGACCGCTGGTCGGCACTGCTGGGCGTGCGGCATAGCCAGGTACGTTTCAAGTCGGACGACCACTACATCGTGGGCCGCAATCCCGACGATAGCGGGCGGCGCGATTATTCGGCCACCACGCCGGTGGGCGGCATCGTGTTCCGCGCCACTGACGATCTGCGTTTTTACGCCTCGGCCGGACGCGGCTTCGAAACGCCTACCTTCAACGAGCTGGGCTATCGCAACGATGGCGCCGCCGGTCTGGCGCTGGATCTGGGCTCGGCCGCGAGCCGCAATTACGAAGTCGGTAGCAAGTGGCGCGCGCAGAGCGGCGCGGCGCTGCAGGTGGCGTTGTTTCGCGCCGATACTGACGACGAACTTGCGGTGGCCAGCAATACCAACGGCCGCAGCACTTTCCGCAACATCGGCGCCACCCGCCGCCAGGGCGCGGAGCTCAGTTGGCAGCAACCGCTGGGCGCCACCCAGCAAGTGCAGCTGGCTTATACGTTTGTCGACGCCACCGTGCGCGATGGCTATCTCACCTGCGCCAGCAGCGGCTGCGCCACGCCCACCGCACCGGTGGCCAGCGGCTCGCGCCTGCCCGGCGTGCCGCGCCAGCAATTGTTCGCGCGCTGGCAGTGGCAACCGGCGCAGTGGCAGTTCGCCGCCGAAACGGTGGCCTCCGACGCCACCGTGGCCAACGACCTTGCCACCGAACGCGCGCCCGGCTATGCGTTGGTCAATCTGGAAGCCTCGCGCCGCTGGACCACTGCGCAGGGTGCGCTGCGTACGTTTGCACGCATCGACAACGCGCTGGACCGGCAGTACGTGGGCTCGGTGATCGTCAACGATGGCAACGGGCGTTATTACGAGCCGGGTCCGGATCGCACGTACACGGTGGGGCTGCAGTGGGATTTTGGTGGCTGACTAGGCCGCAGGCGGTGCGCGTCCAACAACGCGCCCGCTGCCCCGTAGGAGCGCACCCGGGCGCGACGAAGCCGTCCCGATAGCACGCCTCGCTACGCGGCTGCCACAGCAGCGCGCAGAGGCATCTTCAGTAAAACGCCAGGTCACACCATGCGCGTCATCGATCACGCCCCCGCTGACTGGTTTCTCCTGCGCGAGGACAGCCGCTACTGGCTGGACATCAACTGCACGATGTCGGCCACCGGCTTCTCGATCCTGCTGTCGTTGAACGCAACAGAGCTCGCCGATGTGTTGGTAGATGCGCACGCCGCCTGCGCTCAGCTTGCCGCGCAGGTACAAGCCAGACCACACGCCTATGCCGTGCGCGATAGCAGCGCCCTGCATGGCAACCGCGTGCTTGCGGCAGTGCAGGCATGGCGTGCCGCAGGAGGTACGACGGCGGCTTGAAGCAGCGTCGCGCTATGCGAAGAAGGCTGTCGTCACTCAACACGTGCGTGATAGTTTGGATCACTCATTCACTGCAAGGAGCGCAACGATGACAGCCTGGAAGCAAGCGTTGGTTTTTTCGGCGACGGTGGCGTGTCTGCTGGCCTGCAATGTGGCCAGGGCAGACGTTGACCTGCATGTCGTGCGCGACTATCCCGCCGGCACTGCGGCCACGGCCCAGATACACAGCTGGTTGCTGCAGCAGTCGAGGCTGAAGACACAGCCCCGGCAGATTGCGCCGCCGGCCAGCGCTGCCGACTTGGGCGCTATTCGCATCAGCACTGCCTTATTCGATCGTCCATTGGGCACTCGCACCGACGCTGCAGGCGAGGCAGCACCCCTGCCGGTACGCGGTCAGCCGCGCGATGAAGTCACCATCGATGCGTGCAACGCCGGTCAGCGTTATCGCTGGGTCTATGAATGGCAGCAGACGCCGGCTGCTGCATGGCAGTTGCGCTCCTACCATCAAAAAAGCGTCGCCGACTGCAAGGCACCGCTGGACGAGCCGATGCCGTCAGGGACACACACAACCACGCGTTGACCTTGGCGACAGTGCCCGCACGCCGATATCAACGTCACGCTGCCATCGGTATTGCCGCCACACGCGCTCTTTACTGCCTGTTGATCGTCGCCTTACGCCTATAGGCGATGATGCGCTGCAATGCATTTGAGCGGGAAAACCAGTCTTTCTGCGTAGCAGGAAATGACGCAGCGCAACAGCGCCTGACATGACATTGCGCTAGCACTTGGGCGGGTATACACGTTCGCATCGGACCACGCTGCCAGGAGACCATGATGAACGCGCTTGCCTCAACCAAACCGCTCAATACCGACCCGCAGTCCATCTTCAAATCGCGCTACGACAACTTCATCGGCGGTGCGTGGGTTGCACCGCACGGCGGCCAGTATTTCGACAACACCACGCCGATCAGCGGCAAGGTGTTTACCTCGATTGCGCGCTCCACCGCACCGGATATCGAGGCAGCGCTGGATGCTGCGCACGCGGCAAAAGAGGCCTGGGGCAAGACCTCCACCACCGATCGCTCCAATGTGCTGCTCAAGATCGCCGACCGCATCGAGCAGAATCTGGAATTGCTGGCCTATGCCGAAACCTGGGACAACGGCAAACCGGTGCGCGAAACGCTCAATGCCGATGTGCCGCTGTGCGTGGATCACTTCCGTTATTTTGCCGGCGCGATCCGGGCGCAGGAAGGTGGCATTTCCGAGATCGACAGCGACACCATCGCCTACCATTTCCACGAGCCGCTCGGCGTGGTGGGGCAGATCATTCCGTGGAATTTCCCGCTGCTGATGGCATGCTGGAAACTGGCGCCCGCACTGGCGGCCGGTAACTGCGTGGTGATGAAGCCGGCCGAACAGACGCCGGCGTCGATCCTGGTGTTGATGGAAGTCATCGGCGATCTGCTACCGCCCGGCGTGCTCAACGTGGTCAATGGTTTTGGGTTGGAGGCCGGCAAGCCGCTGGCCAGCAACCCGCGCATCGCCAAGATCGCCTTCACCGGCGAAACCACCACCGGCCGGCTGATCATGCAATACGCCAGCCAGAACCTGATTCCGGTGACGCTGGAGCTGGGCGGCAAATCGCCCAACATCTTCTTTGCCGATGTAATGGCCGAAGACGATGATTTTCTCGACAAGGCGGTGGAAGGTTTTGTGCTGTTCGCCTTCAATCAGGGCGAGGTGTGCACTTGCCCCTCGCGCGCGCTGATCCAGGAATCGATCTACGACAAGTTCATGGAGAAAGCGCTCAAGCGCGTGGCCGCAATCAAGCAGGGCAATCCGCTCGATCCCAACACCATGGTTGGCGCGCAGGCATCGAGCGAGCAGCTGGAAAAAATCCTGTCGTACATCGACATCGGCAGGCAGGAAGGTGCCGAAGTGTTGATCGGTGGTGAGCGCAACACGCTCGATGGCGAGCTGGCCGAGGGCTTCTACGTCAAGCCCACCGTGTTCAAGGGACACAACAAGATGCGCGTGTTCCAGGAAGAGATCTTCGGGCCGGTGGTGTCGGTCACCACCTTCAAGGACGAAGCCGAGGCGCTGGCGATTGCCAACGACACGCTCTACGGCCTGGGCGCTGGCGTGTGGAGTCGCGATGCGTCGCGGTTGTACCGCATGGGCCGCGCGATCCAGGCCGGGCGCGTGTGGACCAACTGCTATCACGCCTATCCCGCGCATGCTGCGTTCGGCGGTTACAAGCAATCAGGTATCGGCCGCGAAAACCACAAGATGATGCTCGACCATTACCAGCAGACCAAGAACCTGCTGGTGAGCTATTCGCCGAAAGCGCTGGGGTTCTTCTGAGCCGATGGCGTGCCGCCTGTTCGGGCGGCACGCCATCAACAGCGCAGGCACGGAGCCTCCGCAGCGTGGGTGTCAGCGTGACCAGTAGACGACGGAAGGGCCGTTGCGCGCTGCGGCTCGTATCATCCGAACGTAGCTCCTGCACGCAGTCCGTTGTCACGTTGCAACTGTTCGTCGCGTGTCCCGATCGATCAATCGCGCATGCAGCAACTCCTCGCAGGCAGCAGACCCTGCCGCCTGCAGGATGTTGCGATAACCGATAACCGATAACCGATAACCGATAACCGATAACCGATAACCGATAACCGATAACCGATAACCGATAACCGGCTACATCGCCATCGCGCGGTTGGTTTCGCGCGCCGGCTCTTGTTCGATGCCGGTCGGCAGATCCTGCCGCAGTTTCTGCGTCGATTGCTCAAGCGTCTGTTGCACCGCCTGGTCGCGATCGACGTAGGCGCGGCGGTGTGCCGGGTCGTCTAGCCTGCCTTCCACCGCAAACAGACCGTTGCCCGCCTTGTTGGGCGTGACGTGGTCGATGCGGGTCAGCCCGCTGATGCTGGCGTCGTGGGTGAGAGTGCCGGCGGCCTGCTCCAGCTCCTTACGGTCCTTGAACCCGCCCGCAGGACCGAGCTTTTCCAGCGCGCCCACTGCCTGTTGGTACATCGCATGCTGCGGATGCGCCTGATCGGACAACAGCGGTTGGCGCGATGACGCGTCACGTTGCTCCGCGGCAGCGGCATGCTCGGGCTGGCGCGGCTGGGCGCCGGCCAGCGCCTTGAAGGTGTCCCGGCCGGCGATGCCGTCATCGTTCAATTGGTGATCGCGCTGGAATGCCTGCACAGCCTGCAGGGTGCGATCGCCAAACTTGCCGTCGGTGCCCAATGCCTGGCCCTGGGCATCGGTGTATCCCAGCGCATTGAGGCGTTGCTGCAGCGCTGTGACGTCCGGTCCGTGTTCGTTCTTGCGCAGCACGCCATCGGCCATTGGAGCGGCGCTCACCGCCGCGGCCCCGCCCGGCGCAGCGACTGTGCGGCCATTGCCTGAAATGTCCGTCACCTGGGCCGTACCGGTGAGGTTGGGCTGGGCGTGTTGCGGGCGCTGATCGGTGGTGATCGCGCCGCTGCTGATGTCGCGCACATAGCGTTCGGCCTGTGGAAGGTAGCTGGTGTTGATGTCCACATGCACGTGCTTGCCGAACGCACTGGGATTGCCGTTGTTGAAGCCGCCCTGGATGCCCACCGATTGCCCGTATTCGATGCGCGCGCCGGTTTCCAGCTGGGTATTGCGCAGGTCCAGATGCCGGTACTGCGCGATCATTTCGCGGCTCGGATCGGAGGCGGGCTTGTCGTAGATCTGCACGATCCCGTCGCTGGCATCCACGCGGCCGATATAGCCGCTGGCAATGGCCGGCACCGGCACCGCACTGGCCCCACCGGCCTGCAGCACGAAATCCTTCGACACGTAATGGTCGCCATCGCGCGAGACGGTTGCCGCGCCGTTGTAGTTGCCGAGCAGTTCTTCGCGCTCGCCATTGACGGTGCCGTACACGCGCCCGCGCTCGTTACCGCGCGTGGGGTGATGGCGCTCGATGTCTTCGTAGTCGTGGATGTGCTGGACGCCGCGTCCGACCGATTCGACGATGGTGTGCCTGGGCATGTGCAATTTCCTTATTGATAGCGAGACAACCAAGAGTGACGGAGTCAGCCTGCGGGCGGGCTAGCCGCCGATCAGCGCAGATGCTGGGTCAACTGCCAGCATTGCTGCGTGTAGTCGAACACATAGGCCTCCGGTGTCCCGACGGTCTTGATGACTTCTTCGTCGGGGGAGAACTCGGCCCTGATGAACTCTGCGCGCATGCGCTCGCCGTCGGGCTTGAGCTCCAGCTTCACCCGCGTCAGTTGCTCGGGCTGCTTGTCGGGTTCGTCGTAGGACCAGCGCGAATCGATCAGGACCAGCCGGAACGGCTCGCCGGGGCGGTCCACCGGCTTGGACGGGTCGCGCAGGTCGCGTTCTTCGACGTGTGGGGCACTGTAGGCCGCGCGTAACGCCGGATCGGCGACGATCGCTTCCAGAAACGCAGAGAAGCCGTCTTCGGTTTTCTCGCAGGCTCCCTGGGGCAGCGCGGGGCGCTGTGCTGCCGGGGTGGCCGGAGGTGCCGGTTCCGGGGCGGCGGTTGTCGTGGCCGTGGAGGTCGGCGCAGCGGGATCGGCGGCGGCAGTGGACTCGGGCGCCTGACAGCCTTGCAGTAGCAGGGCAAGCAGGGCGGCGGTGAGCAGGCGTTGCTTCATGGTGTGGTTCCTTCCGTATGAGCGTTAAAGCGCACAGTGACCAGCACCACGTGACGCGCAGGCGTCGGGCGGATGCGGATGGCGCACAAAGGCGGAGTGTACGAGTGGCATGTGAGGGCGGCGACTATCGGCTGCGTCCGCGCGGCCGGCGCCTCTTGCGCGTACCGCCATGTCTGCGCTCCATGCGGCTGTGGGGAGCGGGCGCACGCGCAGGCTGCGTGGTTGTCCGGTGCTCGGATAATGGTTGATCGCGGATACGGCCGAATCTGACTTGCCTCCTGCCGCTTGACCTCAAGCGGTACAGGCCCCCTGCAGAACACCTGGGTGGCTACGACCGTTCCGACCGACACACGCGACAGCCACATCCACTGTCGTATGCATGCGCGCCAGCATGACTGCGAGGGGCGTATCGTGCGCGATATGGCAGCCTGACGCGGCCATTGGAGGCGGATGATGCACGGCACGATCACTCAGACGGACCTGCCATTGCAGGTTATGGCCACGCTGCCAGCATTACAGCTGATCGACACACTGCGTGCGCGGCACGGCGATCTGCTGTTCCATCAATCCGGTGGGTGTTGCGATGGCTCGTCGCCGATGTGCTTTGCGGTGGGCGACTTCATCGTTGGCGATCGCGACGTGTTGCTGGGCGAGATCGGCGGCGCATCGTTCTACATCAGCGCGCCGCAATTCGAGTACTGGAAGCACACCCAGCTGATCATCGATGTGGTGCCAGGCCGTGGTGGCATGTTCTCGCTGGAAAATGGCGAAGGCGTGCGATTTCTGGTGCGCTCGCGGCTCTTCAGCGATGACGAGTTCCGCCGTCTGCAGGCGGCGGGGCGGGCCTAGCACCGCCAGACTCGCCCCGCGATCGCGCCGCTGTCAGTGCTCGGCTGCCGGTGTGCTGCCCGGGGTCTTGGCAAAGGTGTCGTCATCGGCCGGGATCAAGCGGCCTGGTGCATCGCCTGCACCGCGATCCTCATAGTGCTCGGCATCGCGCTTGCCGTGCTGTTCGCCCGGTTGGGTGGGTTGGTCGCGTAAGGGGTCGCGGGACATGGCGCCGCTCCTGGTGTCTGGATGGGCTGCCAGTTCAGCGCGTGCGTGGTGAAGGGCACGCAAATCGCACGATATAAGCGGATTTCTCACGTCTGGATCACGGCAGCGGCGCTACTGATGTGGGCCCTCAATGCTGCACCGTGGAGCAGACCATGCGCCCCCAGGACCGCCGTCCCGACCGTCGCCTGTTCAGGGCGCAGGTGGAGCCTGCCGCGGCCAAGCGGACCCATCGCAAGCGACCACAAGTCGATGCAGTCGGTGTGGCGCAGGACTTCCAGTGCTACAGCCTGGCCGATTACCAGCGCCGCCGCCGCCGGGGCGGGCCCACCTGGCGCGATCTGTCGCCGGCCTATGCGTTCGCCCGCCTGACCCACGCTGCAGACTGGCCGCGCGGCAATGATGCGCACTGCGAACAGGCGCTGGCGGCGCAGTGGGACAGCATGCGCGACAATTCGCGCCTGGACTGGCCGCATGCGCGCACCATCGTCGAGGACGCGTGGCTGGCGCTGGACCATATTCCCGACGCAGCCATCCACGGAGCGGCGCACTGATGGCACGACCGATCTGGACCGGAACCCTGTCGTTTGGCTTGCTCAATGTGCCGGTGGCGTTGATGTCCGGCGAACGCAAGGTGGACCTGCACTTCCGCATGCTCGACTCGCGCGACAAGAAGCCGATCCGCTTCGAGCGCGTCAACGCCGATACCGGCGATGAAGTGCCGTGGAAGGAAATCGTCAAGGCATTCGAGTACGACAAGGGCAGCTACGTCATCGTCGAAGAGCAGGACATCCGCTCGGCGTCGCCGGAAAGCCACGAGACGGTGGAGGTGGAAACCTTTGTCGATGCGGCCGACATCGACCCGCGCTATTTCGAAAAGCCCTACATCCTGGTGCCAGGCAAGAAGGCCGAAAAGGGCTATGTGCTGCTGCGCGAAACGCTACGCGACACCGGCAAGGTGGGTATTGCCAAGGTGGTGATCCGCACCCGCGAATACCTAGCCGCGGTGATGCCGCAGGGTGATGCGTTGATCCTGTTGCTGCTGCGCTATCAACAGGAAGTGGTGGACCCGCAGGACTTCAAATTGCCGGCAGGTGCGGTGGGTGAGTACCGCATCACGCCCAAGGAACAGGAGATGGCCAGGCAGCTGATCGAGTCGATGTCCGGCACCTGGCAGCCGGAGGACTATCACGACGAATTCCGCGGCAAGCTCGAGAAGATCCTGCGCAAGCGCATCCAGGAAAAGGGCGGCACCACGCAGGTGGAGGTGGAACCCACCCAGCATGAAGACGCCACCACCAATGTGGTGGATTTCATGTCCTTGCTGCAAAAAAGCCTGCAGGCCAATACGCGCACGCCAGCCAAGAGGACCGGCACAGTTGGCTCGAACGCTGCGTCGGTCAAAAAGGCTGCAACCAAGAAGGTCGCAAAGAAAGCCACCAAGAAGACGGCGAGCAAGGCGACCAAGAAAACCGCTGCAAAAGCCGCACCGCGGCGCAAGGCCGGCTAGCCGATGGGCCGGCACGACCACGCCACCAAGCGCAGCCCAACGCAAGCCACCTGGCGCACGCATGCACTGAAGTTGGATGGCGCACGCGATGCGCCGTGTCCGACCGACTTGCGTGCGCAGCTCACGCTGCTGCGCGAGCAGGCCCCAGACGGCGATGGATGGCTGCACGAAATCAAATGGGATGGGTATCGCCTGCTGGCCGACCTGGTCGATGGCCGTGTGCAACTGCGCTCGCGTAACGATCAGGCATGGACCGAGCGCTTCCCGGAGGTAGTGAGCGCGCTGCAGGCGTTGCCGGTGCGCGACGCGCGGCTGGATGGTGAGCTGGTGGTGCTGGATGCGCAGGGACGTAGCGATTTCTCCGCATTGCAACGGGCGCTGGATGGCAGCGTGCGGCAGCCGCTGCGCTATCTCGTGTTCGATCTGCTCGGTCTGGCCGGCGTCGATCTGCGCGCCGCGCCGCTGCTGCAGCGCAAACAGCTGCTGCGTGCATTGCTGGGCGACACCCCGGGCACGTTGGCTTACAGCGACCATGTGATCGGACGCGGGCCAGCGGTATTTGCGGCCAGTGCCGACAAGGGCTGGGAAGGCATCGTCAGCAAGCGCGCCGATGCGGCGTATCACGGCGGCCGCGGTGCGGATTGGGTCAAGATCAAGCACGAAGACAGCGACGAGTTTGTGGTGGTGGGATACACAGATCCCAAGGGCGCGCGCAGCGGCTTCGGTGCGTTGCTGCTTGCACAACTGGACGGCAAGGCGCTGCGTTACGTGGGCCGCGTGGGCACCGGTTTCGATGACGCATTGCTGGGCAAGATCACCACGCAACTGCGTGCGCTGCACAGCGACACCGCCACGTTGGAACTGCCATCGCATCTGCCGGGCCGTCCGCGCGATGTGCATTGGGTGCGGCCGGCGCTGATCGCCGAAGTGGCATTCCGTGGCTGGGCCAAGCAAGGGCTGTTGCGGCAGGCCGCGTTCAAGCGCTTACGGCAAGACAAACCCATGACCGATCTAGGTGGCGACCGCGCTGCACCCGCCAAGCGCGCGACCAAGACACGCGCTGCGGTAGCGAAATCGAGCGTGGCGAAGCGGAAGACCGCGACCAAAAAAGTCTCCAGGACCACGAGCAGCGTTGCGAGCACACGCACACGTGCTGGCGAGGCAGCATCCAAGAGCAGCACATCCATAGCGTCGAGCGTCACCAGCACTGCATCGGCCACGGCGAAGAAGACAGCGGCGGCGCTGCCCACCGACGGCGTCACCATCACCCATCCCGAGCGTGTGGTGTTTCCTGCGCTGGGCATCAGCAAGGGCGAGGTGGCGGCCTACTACCGTGCCGTCGCACCGCTGGTGTTGCTGGAAGTTGCGCGCCGGCCGCTGTCGTTGCTGCGCTGCCCCGATGGCGTGGGTGGCGACTGTTTCTTTCAGAAGCACCAGGGCCGGCATTTGGGCACGCATATCGAGGCGATTGCGCTCAAGCAGAAAAGCGGCACTGAGGATTACTTGTATATCGAGGATGCAGCCGGCTTGCTCGAGCTGGTGCAGATGAACACACTGGAGCTGCATCCGTGGGGGTCGTGCATCGACGACCCGGAGCATCCGGACCGCCTGGTATTCGACCTGGATCCGGGCGAACAGGTCGCCTGGTCCGCCGTGGTGGCTGCCGCGCGCGACATCCGCAACAAGCTGCGTGCGGCAGGACTGGAAAGCGCAGTGCGCTTATCCGGCGGCAAGGGGCTGCATGTCGTCGTGCCGATCGTGCCCGATGCCAGCTGGGAGCAAGCGCGCGATTTCTGTGAGGCATTCGCGCAGGCGCTGGCCACACAGGCGCCGGAGCATTACGTGGCCACCATGAGCAAGGACAAGCGGCATGGGGTGATCTTTGTCGACTGGCTGCGTAACGGCCGCGGCAACACCAGCGTGTGTTCGTGGTCGCTGCGCGCGCGCGCGAAGGCCACCGTCGCAGTACCGCTGCACTGGGAAGAGCTCGGCAAGATCAGCGGGCCCGATGCGTTTCCGATCGACAAGGCCGTGCAACGTGCCAAGCGACAGCGTAGTGACCCGTGGGCGGAGGTGCTGGCAGTGAAGCAACGGTTGCCGACAGGCGAGGGCAAGCGCTAACGATCGACACGACGGCTGCGCAGTCGCTACGCAGAACCAGTACGGCGTAGGAGATACGCGTACGTCCCGATGTCGAAGCATCGTGCCCGCTCAAGCAAAGACTGCAGCCGCTCTAGCCGGCTGAGAGAAAAGGCGCGGAGCGATGGCAGACAACGCCGCCATTGCTTACTGCCCGGCATGCACCCAGCAAAACCAATGCGGCCAAGCGCTTTTACCGATTCCCGATTCTCCATTCCCGATTCAAGGCGACACAGCGTTCTCGCGCGTCACCCGGCTCAACGCATCGCCGCTGATCTCGGCAATCGAATGCGTGCCGGTCAGCGTCATCGCCACGCGCATTTCCTTCTCGATCAAGGTCAGCAAATTCTCTACACCGGCCTGGCCGCCGGCCGCCAGCGCGTAGACGAATGCGCGGCCCAACAACACCGCATCGGCGCCGAGCGCGAGCATGCGCACCACATCCAGCCCACTGCGGATGCCCGAGTCGGCCAGGATCTTGAGCTGCCCCTTCACCGCATCGGCAATGGCCGGCAACGCGCGTGCGCTGGACAGCACGCCATCGAGCTGGCGTCCACCGTGGTTGGACACCACGATGCCGTCGGCGCCGAAGCGCACCGCATCGCGCGCATCGTCCGGGTCCAGGATGCCCTTGATCACCATCGGCCCGGTCCAGAACTCGCGGATCCATTCCAGATCCTTCCACGCAATCGACGGGTCGAAGTTGGCGCCGAGCCAGCCGATGTAGTCCTGCAAGCCGGTGGGGCTGCCGCGATAGGCCGAGATGTTGCCCAGATCATGTGGTTTGCCGAGCAGGCCCACGTCCCACGCCCAGCGCGGATGCGTCACCGCCTGCAGCATCCGCCGCAGCGATGCATTGGGCCCGCTCATGCCCGAGTGCGCATCGCGGTAGCGCGCGCCCGGCGTGGGCATGTCCACGGTGAATACCAACGTGGTGACGCCGGCCGCCTTGGCGCGCTCCAGCGCATTGCGCATGAAGCCGCGGTCCTTGAGCACATACAGCTGGAACCACATCGGCCGGCTGATGGCAGGCGCCACTTCTTCGATCGGGCACACCGACACTGTGGAGAGAGTGAACGGGATCCCGCGCGCGGCCGCCGCACGTGCGGCCTGCACTTCGCCGCGCCGGGCATACATGCCGGTGAGCCCGACCGGTGCCAAAGCCACTGGCATCGCCAGGGTTTCGCCGAACAGCTCGGTGCTCAGGCTCAGGTCGGACATGTTGCGCAGCACCCGCTGGCGCAGCGCGATATCGGCCAGATCCGAGACATTGCGCCGCAGCGTGTGCTCGGCGTAGGCGCCGCCATCGATGTAATGGAACAGGAACGGCGGCAAGCGCGCCTGCGCAGCGGCACGGTAATCGGAAGCGGCAGAAATGATCATCGAAGACGGACGACAGCTGCGGGGTAGCCGTTGAGTGTAAGGCGATCGGTGTGTTGCGGGGATGGGCGGCGCGTCTGTTGGTAGCAACGCGTGTCTTACAACGGCCACGCTGTTCGTCAGTGTGGCGATGGCCTTGTCGTTCGCAACGCGCCAGGCGTCGCTCGGTGGATCAGGTTGTCAGCGGTCACAGGACGCAAGCGCGGCCAGGTCCTCGGCCGCGCTACGCAGCCGCCACAAAATGCCCATGGAATCCCAGCGGAATCGCGTAGGGCAGCCATGCCTGCGCGATCGGCCCGGCATCGATGTGCTGTGCGTCCAGCACCATCAACCCGGTGCGTGCGCGCTGGGTGTCGAGCACCGTTCCCACCAGCCAGCCCTGATCCGGGCGGGTGCTGCCCGGCTTGGCGACGAACACATGTTCTTCGGCCAGCACATGCGGGCCGTAGCGGTGCACCTGGCGGCGGTCGCGTTCCAGGTCGTAGCCGGCCACGGCGTTGAGAAACGGCGACTGGTTCGGGCCATCGATGCACGGCGCATACAGGCGTGCGCCCTGCGTGCGTGGGGTGCGGTGGTCGAACAGCGGCAGTTCCAGGTTATCCACCGGATGCACCTGCCAGTGCGCGCGGCCGCTGGCCAGGTCCAGATGCAGGCTGCGTAGCTGCACCGCTGCCGGCTTGGCGTTCGGGTCGCCGTGCATGGCCGCACGCATCGGCGAGCGGGCTTCTTCCGGATCGGTGTGCACGATGGCGCGCACCACGATGCGGTCCTGCTGCGCGTAGGCATCGGCAAAGTGATAGGCCACCGCAAAGTCGGCCTCGAACCAGCGCGGTTGGTCCAGTGCATCCTTGGGCACTACCGCAATCCGGCACGGCGCGTCCGGGGTGAAGCGAATTTGCTCGAAGAACGCGCCGTCGCCGTCCAGCCGCCGATACGGCGCCATGACCAGGATCAGATGGCGATCGGTCATCGCAAAGCTGTGCATATAGGCCGGCGCATCGGTCTGCAGCAGCTGCACGTTGCGCAACGTGGCATCGGCGCCCAGGTGCCAGAGCACCACGCCGGTGGAGCCCACCACGCTAATCGAGCCGACATTCCAGACGCTGCCATCGTGGTCGGTCAATGGGTGCGCAGAAAACGGCATCGCAGCCAGATCCTCGCGCCAGGTGACCGGGCCGATGGTGCTTAGCGCATCGGGGTCCAGTTCGATCGCCGAGCCGGCTTCCCATAGCGCGAACAGGCGGCCATTGAGCATCGTGACCGAGATGTTGGCGGTGTTGACGTCGTCATTGTTGCGCGCCGGCTGCATGTTCGGCACGGAGGTGCCGGCCGCGCGATACAGAAAGCGCCCGGCCTGCTGCTCCTGGGTGAACTTGTGGGTGGCCACCATGCGTCCGCGGTGCTGCACCTGCCCACCGCCCAGCTGCCAGCGGTGCACCATGCCGTCGCCGTCGAACCAGTGTTCGTAGCGAAACCCGGCGCGCTCGGTCCAGGCCGGGCCATTGCGATACAGGCTGCCCGCCAATCCCTCGGGCAATGTGCCCTGCAACGTTGCGGTGGCCGGCCCCAGGTTGGGGCTGGTGACGCTACGCCAGCCCAGCAACCACGGCGTGCGCTGCAACTGCGCCTGGAATGCGGCCGCTTCTGCGGCGTGTGCAGGCAGGCTGCGCAAGGCAAGGCCGCCCAGCGCAGCGCTGCCGGTGGCGGCCAGTAACGATTGCAGGAAACGGCGGCGGTGCATGCATGGCTCCTTTCGCGCGTGGGCCTCAGCGCATCTGCACGCTGAGGCGTTTGCCGCTGGCCGGCAGGTCGAAGACGATTTCGTCGAAGCCGGGTTTACGCATGCCGGTGGGGTTGTTGCTGAAGCCGTAGCCTTCCACCGGCATGCCGATCAGGTTGGTGTCCAGCTTGCCGTTGGCGTTTTCGTCGTGATTGACCATCACCGCGTAGCGCCCGGGCGCCAGATTCTTGAACTGGATATGCGGTGCGCTGCCGGTGATCGGCACCGTCTGCGCCTGCACCGGTGGCTGGGCGCTATCCAGTTGCGCGGCGGTGGCGATCACCGCAATCCGTAACTGGCCCTGTTGCGAGCGCAGGCCGCTGATGCCCACGTCCAGATCGGCGGCGTTGACGGCAGCGCTGCCAAGCAGGCTGACCAAGGCGACAACGGCGTAAGTGCGGGCAAGCATGCAACTCTCCTGGCAACGATGGGGGATGCGGCGCGCGCAGCCCGATGGTACGCAGCGCGCCAACCCGGCAGCGGTGGCGGCCGTCGCAGATCGGCCGATGCGGCAGCGACACCAGACAGTGCGGCACTGCTCCTGCGTGCATGCGGCGCAGGCCGAACCGGTGTGCGAGCGCGCGAAGCCCCGCAGCGTTGCAGGCGCTGCTGCCAACTCACCACACCAGCGGCAGCAAGCGGCGGCTCTGCGCGGCATAGGCCGGGTAGGCAACCGGGAAGGCGCGTTGCAGTGCGGCTTCTTCGATCCGGATGCGATGCAGGAACGCCAACGTCACCGGCACCACGATCGCCACCACCGACAACGCATTGCCCATGCCCAGCGCCAGTCCGTAGAAGGCCATCAGCGCGCCGGTATAGGACGGATGACGCAGCAGGCCATACGGCCCGCTGCGCACCAGTTGATGGTCTGGCTGGATGGTCACATCCACCGTGAACCAGCGTGCCAGCACCTGGATGGCCCACACCCGCAGCGCCAACCCGCCGCCGATCAAGGCGCAGCCGGCCCACTGCAGCGGCGCTTGCCAGCTCTGCGGCCAATGCGCCAGCCCGCTGTAGGCCAGCGCCACCGCAATAGCCACCGCCGCATACAGCACTCGCCACAACTGCTGCAGCGTGCCCTGATCCTGCGCGCCGCCATCGCTGGCGCGGCGCCGGCGGCTGAGCAGCACTTCATAGCCGCCCCAGATCAGATTGAGTGCGAGAAACAGACTGGACGCAGACATGGCGTAACTCCGTGGCGTTGGGGTGGGTTGGTGATGCCAGTGTGCGCAGGCGCCGCGCCCGGCACAGGGGCCGCAGGTCATCGATCCCACCTGCCGGAAGTCACTTTCTGCAGGCGCACCATTGCCGAGCGGGCACGCGGCGGTCAGCATCGCCGTATGACATCCCCCCTGCGCGACATCGCCAAACCGCTCAACCTGGCCGGCATGCTCACCATCGCGGCGGTCATGCTGTCGTTCGGTCCGGAACTCTCACCGTCTGCGCGATGGCGCTGGGCCACCTTGATTGGCTTCACGCTGGTGTTCCTGTTGCGCTACCTGCTGCCGCCACGGCCGCTGCCGCAGCGGGGCGCCCTGTTGCTGCAGGCACTGCTGGCGGTGGCCTTGGTCTGGCTGGAGCCGCGCACCGGGACCTCGCCGGTGTTGCTGGTGCTGGTGGTCGCGCAGGCGGCGATACGCTGGCAACCGCCGCAGGTGCTGGCGCTGATGCTGGTGATCAATGCGGCCACGTATGCGATTTTCGTGCAGGTGCATCTCCCGCGCCCACTGCTGATGGTGACCATCTACACCAGCTTCCAGGCCTTTGCCGCGCTGACCGCCAACTACGCGCGCAGTGCCGAGCGCGCGCGCGATGCGCTGGCCTACGTCAACGCCGATCTGCTGGCCACGCGCGCGTTGCTGGCCGACAGCGCCCGCGACGCCGAGCGCCTGCGCCTGGCGCGCGAGCTGCACGATGTGGCTGGCCACAAACTCACCGCCATGCGCATCAATCTGCGCCTGCTCAGCGCCGACCCCGCGTTGGCGCAGCGCGACGACATTGCGGTGCTGGAGCAGCTGTCTGCCGAACTGCTGGCCGACATCCGCAACGTGGTGCAGTCCGTGCGCGACGATCGCGGCCTGGACCTGCAAACCGCGTTGCGCGCGCTGGCCGCACCGTTCCCGCGCCCGGCGCTGCGCCTGCGCATCGACCCGGACGTGCGCATCACCGATGCTCGCGTGGCCGAATTGTTGCTGCGGCTGGTGCAGGAGGCGCTGACCAACGCCGTGCGGCATGCCGATGCCGATGAAGTCGCGGTGCATCTGCACTGCGAGAACGCGCAGCTGCGCGTGGACATTCAAGACGACGGCCGCCGCGCCGAGTGCATCCGCGAAGGCAACGGCATCACCGGCATGCGCGAACGCCTGGCGTCCCTGCAAGGCCACCTCGATCTAGGCCTTACCCCCACGGGCGGCATGCATCTGACTGCGAGAGTTCCGCTATGAGTTCACTTCGAGTCGCCCTGGCCGACGACCAGATCCTGGTCCGCGCCGGCTTGCGCGCTTTGCTGCAGCAGCAAGGCGTGGAGGTGGTCTGCGAGGCCGACGACGGCCAGGCATTGCTGGATGCGCTCAGCGTCACCGCGGTGGATGTGGTGCTCAGCGATATCCGCATGCCCGGCGTTGACGGCATCCAGGCGCTGGGGCAACTGCGCGCCCGCGGCGACCGCACCCCCGTGCTGCTGCTGACCACCTTCGACGACAGCGACCTGCTGCTGCGCGCCACCGAAGCCGGCGCGCAGGGCTTCCTGCTCAAGGACGCCGCCCCGGAAGACCTGCGCGATGCCATCGCCCGCGTCGCCGCCGGCGAAACCCTGCTGCAACCGGTCAGCACCGACCCGGTGCGCGCGCGTTACCAGTTCCGCGACCAACAGGCCCCGAGCGAGACCTTCAGCGAACGCGAGGTGGCGATCCTGCGCCTGCTGGCCGGCGGCTATTCCAACAAGGAAATCGCCCGCACCCTGTTCCTGGCCGAAGGAACGGTGAAGAACTACGTCTCAACCATCCTGGAAAAGCTCGGCACCCGCGACCGCACCCGCGCGGTGCTGAAGGCGATCACCTTGCGGGTGATTTGAGGGCGGGGGTTGGGTGCGAGTGCCAGGCGAAGTGGGGGCATGAGGCTTCGCCCGTACCCTCATCCGCCCTTGCGGGGCACCTTCTCCCGATGGGAGAAGAAAGAGCTCCCTCCCGATGGGAGAAGGGAGAGCTCCATGGCGACCGGGAAGCCTGTCGTCTGCTTCCGGTTGACCAAGGCTGATCCGCATGTCGATGGGGGGAATCTTCCTCTGTCGAGGAGATAACGGGGAGCCTAAAGCCCCTCTCCTGCGGGAGAGGGGTTGGGGTGAGGGTACGGGGCGAAGCCACCCGCGGAATCTGACGACACGGAGCTTCGCTCTCAACCTCGCCCATCCCTGCGGAGCAGCTTCGCGCAAAGGGAGAAGTAACCGCCCGCAGCCAGTCCGCATGGCTCGGTGCCAGCGACCAGCCACTCCAGGTTTACCCCTGGGTTGACCTAAGAGCTGCACCCAAATGCCCCTTTTCCCACAGGTCACGCAGCTGTGGCGAAGGCAGGCAGCGACGCCAAGCACGCCGGTCCGTCAACCAGCCAGCACTCCGCACGGCTGCTCTATCTAGTTGTTTCAAAAAAGATTCTGAGAATCCGTCAGCTTCCGCCAGCAACCGTAAGGTTGCCGTCAGGTCTGGCGAGCGGCCACGCACCAAGGTGATCCGGCGGCCACTGGCGCCGCCCGGAAACGCGCCGCGCTCCGGTCTGCTGCGGAGTCCGTCATGCGCCAACCCCGATCCGTCGCTGTGCTTCTCGTTCTGCTCGTCATGGTGGGCTGGTCGGGTCCAACGCAGGCCGAACTGCCCGCACCCTGGGCCCAGGCCGCATTGCTGACCAAGCCGTCGGCGGTCGACCCTGTTCTGCGCATGGTCTTCGGTCCTGGCGAGCTGGACAGGCAGCGCGCCGCAGCTCGCGTCTGCGACAAAGATGCCTGCAATCCACTCGGCCCCGACGCGTCCCCGGCCTGGTTATGACCAACGCAGGGAGCAAGCAACCACCGGCAGGCAAACAGCGGCCTGTCAGGGTTGCCGGGAACCGGCGGATCCATAGCGTCTTTTCCAGGCACGCCGACCGGCACGACAGTGCGCTCCCGGTGCCGACCGTCTGTCTCCACCGGCTGGCACCTCGGCATCCAACGCCGCCGGTGCGACTGATTCGCAGCGGCACTTGCCAGCAGTGAGCGCATCACGGCTCAGTGCCCTGACGGTCGCACGCATTGCGCGGCCCTTATCGCTCGACCGTCCAACCTAGCCGAGCGGCGCATCGCCTGGCAGCGAACTGGCAGACCGCGTGCAGCAGCAGATGAGGAGCGACTAAAAAATCACTGCGCGACCACCAGGCGGGCGCGGCCGGTGCTCAGAATCGGGCACGTACCACACGCGTACCTGCCGGTCTCTGCGCGCCGTCCTCACCGACCTGGCAGCCGCTCGCTACGTCTTGTCAGCCGTTCTTATTCTCGGGGCGGACGTTCCTGCGGGTTGATCTTTGGATCGTTGCCGACCTGGGGATCGCAACTGAACCAGACTTTATTTCCTTTCTTGTCCTTGCGGCTTGGGTCTTCAACGATGAGAGTCAGAAAGATCAGTGTGGGGACGCTATTGGCGTTGACGACCGAGACGCTGCGGCCGCCGGGGGCAATCAAGGGTTCACTGATCTGTTTGAACGCGTCGGTCGTCAGCAAACTCTTGATCTTGAAATGCTTGGGAACAACGTCTTCATCGAAGTGATAAGTCAACGTCGATACGCCGTCGTCCTTGTCGACAATCAGCAGATCCGGAGCAAAGCTGTAGAAATATTCGCCAGCGCCCGTGTTCCCGCCGAATCCCACCCGAGCGACCGTGAGCTTGATGCTGAAGTCCGTCATGACTTGTCCTGTTCCTTGAGAAGCGGGGCATAGAAGGAGACAAACCCCGGGTGGCGGTAGCCCGCTTGGTACAGCCATCCGAGCTGTTGCGTAACAGCAGTGCGCTGGCCCAGATGCACTTGGGCGCGAATCCAGGGGTCGAGCAGGTTCTTGTCGCGGCTGTTGCCGATGTCCTTGCCAAACAGTGTCACCGCGCGCTGCCATGCAGCACGTGCGCCATTGTCATCGCCCGCAGCTGCGCGTTGTTCGCCCTGCCAGACCAACGCGAGTGCCAATGTCGAAATAGCCGACAGATCGTCGGGTTTGGCGCGATGCAGTGCATCCACGCGCGCCACGATCTGATCCAGGCTGCCCGCATGAGCGGCCTGGATGTGGTGCAAGCGCAACGCGATGATGGCATCCAGCAATTCCCAGTCGGGCAGCGGCTGCGACTGCAGCAGCAGGCTGGCCATGGTGTGACGCGCCTGACCCAATTGCTGCGTGGCCTGCGCAGACTGCCCGTCCAATGCGGCGATCCAGCCGGCCTGCGTATAGGCATGCCCCAGATCGCTGCGCCAGGTCTGATTGTCCGGCTGCAAGGCCACCAGCGGCTGCAGGATGCGTACGCTGTCCTGCGCGTCGCGCTGCGCCTGGGTCAGATGACCCTGCACCAACGCCAGATTGGACACGCGGACCAACGACACCGCCAGGCGACGCTGCCAGGCCTGCGCCTGCGGGTCGTTGTCCACCAGCACGCGCAGCATTGCGATCTGTTCGCGATACCCCTGCTCGGCAGGTGCCAGCAGGCCCTGGTTTTCCTGCGCCAGGCTCAGCCCGGACAAGCTGTCGATCAATTCGTAGCGCAGTGATGCATTGTCCGGAGCGCGCGCGCTGAGCACCCGCTTGAGCGCGATGTCGCGCGCAAAAAACCCGATCGCCGTTGCGACATCGCCCTGCGCGTTGGCCAGCATGCCGAGATTGTTGAGCGCGTACGACAGTTCCAGCTGCCAGTGAGGATCGGCCGGCACGCTGCGCACCAGCCACTCGCTCGCGGCCAGATATTGCGACCAATGGGTGTGCGCCAGCGCGAACTGCTTCTTGCGATAGGCCATATTCCCCAGCCAATACGCCGCCTGGCCGGTTTCCGCATGTGCATCCAGCATGTCGGGTGCGCGCAGGCGTGCCTGCTCGGCGGTGGCGGCCGCACGCGTAAACGCCGCCTGCGCCTCGTCCAACTTGCCCTGGTTCATCAGCACTTCGCCGGTGGTCCGCAGGGCCCGGGCGTGGTTGATCAGATCGCCCGGTTGCATGCTGGCGTTGGGCAGATCTTCCAGATAGCGCAGCGAGCGGCTGCCCACGCTGTCGAGCAGCTTGAGATTGCCCACCGTGCGCAACTGCTCGGCCAGATCGCCCAGCATGTAGCTCACCAGTTGCTGCGCCTGATCGCGGCGCTCTTCTGCCACTTGCTGGGCCTGGCGCGCCTGCCAACCGAGCAGGAGCGATGCGCTGGCCAGCACCACCAACAAGGTGGCGGCTGTTGCATACAGGCCGCGGCGGCGTTGCTGCGAGCGTTCGCAGGCACGCAGGAACGCCACATCCACCGCATCCAGATCCTGCGGCATGCGCCGTGCGGCTTCGCGCGCTTCGCTCAACGGGCGCCCGCTGTTGAGCAGGTGATCGGTGCGCCGGCCCTCGCTTGCCCAACGCTGCGCGGCCAGCTGCAAGCGCTTGCGTGCCTGCAGTAATCGGCGGTTTTCGTGGATCCACTCGGCCGCACGTGGCCATTGCCGCAACAAGGCTTCGTGCGCCACCGCAAACCCCGGCTCGCCGGCCACCAGTTCGCTGACGAACAGCCGCGCATGCACGAAGGCATCGACCAGCGCATGCGCTGCACCGTCGGCCGGCAACGCCGACCAGAGTGCACGGCGTGCGGTCACCGCAGCACTGTCGGGGTGGATCACGCTCAGCTGTGTCAGAACCTCGCCCAGCGCTGCCTGCGCGGCGGCCGGCAAGGCTCGAAAGGTCGCTTCGGCGTGGTGCGCCAACGCGCCTTCCAATCCACCCAAGGCGCGGTAGGCTGCAAACGTCAGCAGGCCATCGTCGCTGCGCTGCGCGTGTAGCGCATGCAACAAATGCTGCAACAACGGCAACGCATCGGGCTGGCGCGCGGTGGCGTCGCGCAGTACATCGTCCAGGCGGCTGACGCTGTCGTGCTCTTCTTCGAAGCGCAGCCCGGCCATCGCTGCCGGCACGCGAATGATCTGGCCGATCTCGCCGTCGCGCGGCGGCAGCAGATCCACATGCCCGTCGCTGCGTTTGAGTTCGACGATGTCCGGCAATGCATCGATCAGCCGCGGATAAAAGTCGCTGCGGGTCAGCAGTAACACCGCCACATGCGCGCTGCTGCACAGCGCCTGCAATACAGCGGCCAGCGCGCTGCGGTCGGCATCGGTGATGCCGGGTGCGGCCACCATGGCTTCGGCATGGTCGATCACCAGCAGCAGATGCCGTTGGATCTGCGCGCTATCGCGTACCGGGGCGCTGTACCGTAGCGCTTCGACGATTGCGGCATGCAGCGGGGCAGGGTGTTGCAGCCACTCCGCAAGCCGTGCCAGTTGTGCGGGCGAGAACACCGCACGCTCGGCGATTGACCACTGGCCGAGTGCGCGCGCGAGCGTGTCGTGCACATCGCCGCCGCGGCATTGCGCCAGATTGCAGTACGTCACCGCCACCGCTTCCAGCCCATCCAGCCCGCCGGCGTGCGACAGCAACGGCACCACGCCGGCCCGCAACAACGAGGTCTTGCCGCAGCCGCTCGCTCCACTCACCAGCACCAGCCCGCGCTGGCTGTGCAGCTGCGCGCGCAACGCCGCAACGACTTGCGCAATTGCGTGGCTGCGGCCGAAAAACACCTCTGCGTGCGCCGGGTCGAACGCCTGCAGGCCGACGTACGGGCTGCCCTGCGCCCACGACCCGGTGCCGATCACCGCGCCGCGATACTCCTGCGGAAACACCACCTTGGGCAGCAACCGATAGCCGCGTTTGCGGATGGTTTCGATAAAGCGCGGCTGGCGGCTGTCGTCGCCCAGCTTGCGGCGCAGCTGCGCGATGGTCTTGTGCACCGGGTTATCGCCGTAAAAGCTGCCGTGCCACACCTCGATCAGCAGCTGCTCGGCGCTGATCACTTCGCCGGCGCGCTCGGCCAGTGCGATCAGCACTTCCATCATGCGCGGTTCCAGCGTGATGGTCTGGCCGTCGTCGATCAGCGTCAGCCGCTCGGGCTCGACCAGCAGCGGGCCGAGGCGGAACCGCGGAACGGAGCTCAGCTGCGTGACGCGCTCGCTACGAAGAGACATCGCTCGGATACCGGTCGTACAACTGGAAGGGGCCTGGACAATCGCCAACAGGCACGGCACGGCAGGGCAGCCCCGAAAAATAGCACAGCTGTTGCGGCGGCAATTGCCCGGCGTCGCGCTTCACACGGCGTGACGCGCGAGCGCAGGGCCGTGTTGTCGGGGCGCGGCGGGCCGGCGGCTGGCAGGGCGACGCGCGTGGCAGGCAGTCGCCGCGCGCGGGCGTATCGCCCTCCATACAGCAGCGTGTGTTACGCATCAGGCTGTTTCGCATGCGGTGCACCGATTAAGATGCCGCCAGCATCTTGCTGACCAGGAGTCCACGTTGATCATCCATCCCAAAGTGCGCGGCTTCATCTGCACCACCACGCATCCGCTTGGCTGCGAGCGCAATGTGCTCGAGCAGATCGCCGCAACGCGCACGCGCGGCGTGCGCAACGACGGCCCGAAGAAGGTCTTGGTGATCGGCGCGTCCAGCGGCTACGGCCTGGCTTCGCGCATCACTGCCGCGTTCGGGTTCGGTGCGGACACGCTGGGCGTGTTTTTCGAAAAACCCGGCACCGCCACCAAGGCCGGCACCGCCGGCTGGTACAACTCGGCGGCTTTCGACAAACACGCCAAGGCCGCGGGCCTGTACAGCAAGTCGATCAATGGCGATGCGTTTTCGGATGCGGCGCGCGAAAAAGTGATCGAGCTGATCAAGACCGAGATGGGCGGCAGCGTCGATCTGGTGGTGTATTCGCTGGCCTCGCCGGTGCGCAAGCTGCCGGGCAGCGGCGAAGTGAAGCGCTCGGCGCTCAAGCCGATCGGCAACACCTATACCGCCACCGCCATCGACACCAACAAGGACGCCATCATCCAGGCCTCGATCGAGCCGGCGACCGAGCAGGAAATCGACGACACCATCACCGTGATGGGTGGGCAGGATTGGGAACTGTGGATCGACGCGCTGGAAGGCGCCGGCGTGCTCGCCGACGGCGCGCGCAGCGTGGCCTTCAGCTATATCGGCACCGAAATCACCTGGCCGATCTACTGGCACGGCGCGCTGGGCAAGGCCAAGGTGGACTTGGACCACACCGCGCAACGCTTGAACGCGCGCCTGGCCGCCCGCGGCGGCAGCGCCAATGTGGCGGTACTCAAGTCGGTGGTGACACAGGCCAGCGCGGCGATCCCGGTGATGCCGCTGTACATCTCCATGGTCTACAAGATCATGAAGGAAAAGGGCTTGCACGAAGGCACCATCGACCAGCTCGACCGCCTGTTCCGTGAGCGCCTGTACCGCGAAGACGGCCAGCCGGCCGAGCTGGATGACGAAAACCGCCTGCGCCTGGACGACTGGGAACTGCGCGACGACGTGCAGGACGCCTGCAAGGCGCTATGGCCGCAGGTCACCACCGAGAACCTGTTCGCGCTCACCGACTACGCCGGCTACAAGCACGAGTTCCTCAAGCTGTTCGGCTTCGAGCGCGACGACGTGGATTACGACGCCGATGTGGCGACGGACGTGAGCTTCGATTGCATCGAGTTGGGGTGAGGAATCGGGAATGGGGAATGGGGAATCGCAAGAGCGTGACTCCCTGTTCTTCCAGTTTCCGCACACACACGGAGCTATAGAAAACGGCCGGCAGTGATGCCCGGCCGTTCTTATGGGGGCAGGCCGTGGTGTTGCTGTTGTTGCGTAGCTATGCGGCGGGATGCGCTATCGCCGCGCGTTGATGCGGCGCGCGGCTGCAGTGTTGCGTCGCGGCTCCCGGCAACTGATTCGACGCGCTCGGTGACGCCTTCATTGCCAACACGGTGGATGGCGCAACGTCGAGCCACCGTATCCTCATCCGCGCTTCGGGCAGCTTCTCCCAAGCCAGCGGGGAAGGGATCAGTCCGCGTGTTGCTCATCGCTTCCAGAGACACGCAGCATTGCGTCAGCGACACCGCCACCACTCCCGAACGATCACTCCCTAATCCCGGCACCCAATGGACAAACTCATCGCCCATCTCGTCCTGGCCTTGCTCGTCAGCACCGTCTGCGCTGTGCTGTTGCGCTTTAGTCGGTTGCACGGCGCGCTGAAAGCCGTCATCAATCTTCTGGTCACCACAGTGGTGGTGTGCGTCGTGGTGATGCAGGACGGCTCCGCGCCTCCCTGGCAGAACGCATTGCTGATCGCCGCGTTTTTCAGCGTTCCGGCATCGGTATGCGTGGTGATGGTGAGCGCCGCCATGGCATGGCTCATCGACAAGCGCCGCGCACGCGCTGGGCGTGAGGCACCGATCTGAAGTGGAGCGGGGAACGGATGCAGCGGGCGACCTCATGGCCGCCCAGCAGTTTCGTTAGTCGCTCTTGATTGGTTCGCGCCGCGGCGCGTTTCATGCGCTGCAGCGTTTCAACCGATGAGGCGACCAGCTTCAGCTCTTACGATTCCCGATTCCCCGCTCCTCACCGCTTCACATCGAACCGCGCATCGCCCACACAGGCTTGCACATCGGCCACCGACAGCGGATTGAAATCGCCGGGAATCGAGTGCTTCAAACAACCGGCAGCCAGGCCGAAGCGCACCGTGTCGTCCAGCGACCAGCCTTCGATCAGGCCGTGCAGCACGCCGGCTGCAAACGCGTCGCCACCGCCGATGCGGTCGATGATGGGGGTGAGTTCTTCGCTGGGCGCGCGCGCCACCGCGCCCTCGCGCGGCACCAGCATCGCGCCCAGGCTGTGGTGGTCCACGTTATGCGCCACGCGTTGCGTGCAGGCCATCAACTGCAGCTGCGGGAATGCGGCAAACGCCTGCTGCGCGGCCGCTTCCACGCGCGCCTCCAGCGTGTCCTGCGGGAACTCGCCACCGAGCACCACACCGATATCGCGGTAGTCGGCAAACACCACATCGGCGCAGTCGAACAGCTGATGCAGGATGCCGCGTGCATCGCCCTGCCAGCGCTGCCACAACTTGGGCCGGTAGTTGCCGTCGAACGACACCTTGACCCCGGCCGCCCGCGCGGCGCGCGCTGCCGCCAGCGTGGCCTGCGCCACCTCGGCGCCCAGCGCCGGGCTCACCCCGGACAGATGCAGCCATTGCGCACCGTCAAGCAGGCGCGGCCAGTCGTAGGCATCGGCGGACGCCAGCGCAAACGCCGAATCGGCGCGGTCGTAGACCACTTCGCTGGGGCGATGGATCGCGCCGGTAGTCAAAAAGTACAGGCCCATGCGGCCATCCACCCGCCGCACATGCCGCGTGTCCACGTCATGCCGGCGCAGCTCGCCGAGTACCGCGGCGCCCAGCGGGTTGTCGGCCACGGTGCTGACCATGGCCACGTCGTGGCCGAAATGCGCCAGCGACACGCCGACGTTGGCTTCGGCACCACCGCAATGCACGTCCAGTCGCGGCTGCTGCAACAGCAGCTCGTGACCAGGCGCCCCCAGGCGCAGCAACAACTCTCCAAAACACAGGATGCGGGCTCGACTCATGCGGTAGTACCTCGGCTGTGTGGTGCGTCACAGGGTGGGGGACCGGTGGCGCGTTACGATGACCATCGGTGTCATTCTAGCCGGCCGCAAACCCGCCGGGCGAGCGTCATGATGCGACCTGAAGCGACCGCTTGCACCCCTTTAGGGCAAATATGATGACGTTTTCTGCTGCGCTGCAAGATGTTGAACGACGATTCAGCTGGTAACGTCGTTTTGACCAGCGGTGTCATTGCCGCTCACACCCCGCATTTCACATTGTTCATGGACCCTTGGGAGGGGAGGACATGCAATTTCGGACCACCAACCGGAAGACACCGGTTACCTTGCTGGCGTTGTCGATCGGCCTGGCGCTGAGCGGCCACCTGGCAGCACAAGAAACCACCCAAGCGCCTGCAGAACCGGCCGTGGACCTGGACACCGTCACGGTGACCGGCTATCGCGCCTCGGTGGAAAAGGCCCTGGACATCAAGCGCGGCGAAGCCGGCGTGGTCGATGCGATTGTCGCTGAGGACATCGGCAAGTTCCCCGACCTCAACCTGGCCGAATCGCTGCAGCGCATCCCCGGCGTGGTGATCACCCGTGAGGCCGGCGAAGGCCGCGCCATTTCGGTGCGTGGTCTGGGCCCGGAGTTCACCCGCGTGCGCATCAACGGCATGGAAGCGCTCACCACCGTGGGCGCCGGCGACCAGAGCGGTGGCACCAACCGCGGCCGCGGCTTCGACTTCAACGTGTTCGCCTCGGACCTGTTCTCGCAGCTGATCGCGCGCAAGACCGCCTCGGCCGACGTGGAAGAAGGCTCGCTCGGCGCCACCGTCGACCTGCGCACCGCGCGTCCGTTCGACTACAACGGCTTCACCTTCGCTGCCAGCACCCAGGCCGCTTATAACGCGATGGCCGAAAAGGCCAACCCGCGCGTGGCCGGCTTGATCGCTAATACCTGGGCCGACAACACCTTCGGCGCCTTGCTGTCGGTGGCCTACACCGAGCGCGAAGTGCTGGAAGAAGGTTCCAACACCGGCCGCTGGGCCAATGGCACCAGCAACGGCGGTTTCAGCGCCACCTCGCCGTTCGCCGCCGCGCGCTCGGCCGATGTCTACCACCCGCGCTTCCCGCGCTACACCCAGCAGATCCACGACCAGCAGCGCCTGGGCATCACCGGCTCGCTGCAGTGGAAGCCATCCGATCGCACCACGCTGTCGCTGGACATGCTGTATTCCAAGATCGACGCCAAGCGCGACGAGCACTACATCGAAGCGATCTCCTTCAGCCGCAACCGCGACGGGCTCACCCCGCGTCGTGCAGTGCGTGACGGCAAGCCGGCCACCATCGTGCGCAACGGCGAGATCCGCAACAACGCCTTGGTTTACGGCGAATTCGACAACGTCGACATCCGTACCGAAAACCGCCACGACGAGTGGAACACCGAGTTCAAGCAGATCAGCTTCGACATGGAGCATCGTTTCAACGATGCCTTCAGCGTCAATGCCCGGGTGGGCACCTCGCGCTCTGCGCACGAGAACCCGATCCAGACCACCATCATCATGGACAAGTACGACGTCGACGGGTACAGCTACGACTACCGCGGCAACAACCGCGCGCCGGTGCTGAACTACGGGATCGACCCGACCAATCCCAATGGCTGGGAGCTGGCCGAAATCCGTTTGCGTCCGCAGTCGGTGGATAACGACTTCGACACCGGGCAGATCGACTTCAACTGGAACGTCAGCCCCGGCTTCCGCCTCAAGGGCGGCGTGCTGGCCAAGAACTACACCTTCAGCACCGTCGAACTGCGCCGCGCCAATGAGCTGGCCGTGCCCACCTTCGCTAACGGCACCACCATCGTGCCGGCAGACCTGACCGAACAGGCCGGGCTCAAGGGCATCAACGGCAGCCCCAATGCCTGGGTCGTGCCCAACCTGGATGCGGTGGCCGATCAGTTCGGTATCTACAGCAACAGCGGCACCTTTGCAGTGGCTCCGCGCGTCAACAACAGCCGTAGCGTCGAAGAAAAGGACCGCGGCGTGTGGTTGATGGGCGAGTTCTCCACCGACCTGGGGTCCATTCCGCTGTCGGGTAACTTCGGCGTGCGTTACGTGCGCACCGAGCAGGAGTCCACCGGTTTCGCGTTGATCAACAACATCCCGACGCAGACCACCGTGGGCCGCAAGTACAACAACACGTTGCCCTCGTTCAATCTGGTGGCCGAGCTGATGCCCGACCTGCTGCTGCGCCTGGGTGCGGCCAAGGTCATGAGCCGTCCCGGCCTGGGCAGCCTCACCCCCGGCGTCACCGTGGCCGTGGCCGGCGGGTCGCGCACCGTGGCTGGCGGCAACCCGGATCTGGACCCGATCGAAGCCACCAACGTCGACCTCGGCCTGGAGTGGTACTTCAACGAAGGCGCCATGGTCGGTGTCGGCCTGTTCTACAAGGACATCGAAAGCTTTATCCAAACCGCGCGCGAAGTGCGCCCGTATTCCAGCAGCGGCCTGCCGGCCTCGTTGCTGGACGGCACCGGTGCCACCGTCAACGACGACTTCGCCTTCAGCATTCCGCTCAATACCCCGGGCGGCGAATTGAAGGGCGTGGAAGCCAACTACACCCAGCCCTTCACCTTCCTGCCGGGCAAGTGGGCCAACCTGGGCGTGCAGCTCAACTACACCTGGGTCGACTCGCAGATCCAGTACCTGGCCAGCAGCGGCGCGCCGGTGATGAAGAACGATCTGCTCGGGCTGTCGCGCTCGTCGTGGAATGCCACCTTGTTCTACGAAGGCGAATCCTTCGCAGGGCGCGTGTCGGCCACCAACCGCGACGACTACCTGACCCAGGCACCGGGTTCGGAAGCCGGCTTCAACGTCGATGGCGTGCACGGCATGACCGGCACCACCATGATCGACGCCTCGCTGCGCTACAAGATCAGCAAGCAGCTGGAGCTGAGCCTGGAAGGCATCAATCTCACCAACGAAGCCTCCGACGAATGGGTGTCCTCGCCGCGCACCGGCCAGTTGCCGCTGCAATACGGTGAAACCGGTCGCCAGTTCCTGCTCGGCGCCCGCTACAAGTTCTAACGCGTGTCCGCCCGCTGCGCACACGCGCAGCGGGCCTGATTCCAACGCCTGATCGCGATGACGTCTTGCGCCCGGTTTTTCGGGCGCGCATGCAACGCGGTGGGCGGGATGTTTCGTGCGACGCCGATGGCCTTGGGGGGCTGAGCGCGTCTTTGCAGCCAGTGCCAGGGAGAGAGCCGCATCATGCAAGCCCGTTCGTGTCGTCCTGCCCACGCGGCAGGCGCCCGCCTGTCCGCCGCGCGTCTGTCGGTGGCCATTGTGCTGGCCTTGCACGGTGTCGGCGCTGCCGCGCAAACCGTCGGTTCGCCCACCACGCCCACCGATCCGGTGGATCTGGACCGTGTGCAGGTCAAGGCCACCTACCGCGAAAGCCTTCAGCAATCGCTGGACGCCAAGCGTTACAGCGTGGAGCAGGTGGATGCGATCTATGCCGAAGATATCGGCAAGTTTCCCGATCTGAATCTGGCCGAATCGATGCAGCGCATCGCCGGCGTCTCCATCGACCGCGAAGGCGGCGAGGGCAAGCAGATCTCGGTGCGCGGCCTGGGTTCGGATTTCACCCGCGTGCGCATCAACGGGCTGGAAGCATTGGCCACCGCCGGCAGCGGCAGCGATGGCGTCAACCGCAGCCGTGGTTTCGACTTCAATACCTTCGCCTCCGAGTTGTTCAGCCGCGTCACCATCAGCAAGACCCAGTCGGCGCAGATGGACGAAGGCTCATTGGGCGCCACCGTCGATTTGCGTGGCTCGCGGCCGTTCGACTTCGATGGCTTTGAAGCCGCTGCGTCCACGCAATACGGCTACAACGATCTCTCGCGCGAAAAAGACCCGCGCTTCTCCGGCCTGATCAGCAACATCTGGGCCGATGGTCGCGTCGGCGCATTGATGTCGGTGTCCTACAGCGAGCGCCATCTGCGCGAAGAAGGCTACAACCCGGTGCGCTGGGAGCACGGCAACTACCGCAACTCCAACCAGAGCACCGCCACCAACAACGGCACCTACGGGTTCTGCTCGCCAGTGGGCTACAACCCGCAAACCCCGCGCAACCCGTTGTTGAATGAAACCCGCGCTGGCGTAGGCTCGCAGGCCAACCAAGACCGCAACAACGGCTGGGGCAGCTACGGCATCAGTGCCACCAGCTGTGGCACCGGCATCGCGCGCCCGGCCAATACGCCCGAAAACATCCAGGCCTACGAAACCGCCACCGATGCATGGATTCCGCGCTACCCGCGCTATATCCGCACCGATCACGAGATCAAGCGGCTCGGTGTCACTGGCGCACTGCAATTCAAGTTCAGCGACGACACGCTGCTCAACGTCGACCTGCTGTATTCCAAGTTGGACAAGGACCAGCGCGAAGATTCGGTTGGCGCCAACCTGCACCGCACCGCCAACTTCGGCGGCAAGACCCAGATTGCGGTGCGCGAAGCGCAAGTGGACGAGCAGAACCGCCTCACCTACGGCGTGTTCGACAACGTCGACTACCGCACCGAATCCAGCACCATCGAAGAATCCACCGAGTTCAAGCAGTTCAACCTGGACCTGGCGCACCGCTTCAACGACCAGGTGCGCATGACTGCATTGGTCGGCCATTCCACCTCCGATTACGAGCGCCCGGTGTTCTCGCTGGTCAGCTTCGACAACACCAACCTCGACGGTTTCGTACTCGACCGGCGTAATGGTGGCGACTACCCCAGCATGACGTTCCCGTTCGACGCCGCCGACCCCAACAACTGGCAGTGGCTCGGCTATGGCGCGGTGCCGGTCAACAGCAATGGCACCGCGCGCGGCACCAACATCAGCGAAGTGCGGCTCAATCCGCAGTCGGTCAGCAACACCTTCGACACCGCCAAGCTGGATCTGGAATTCAACATCAATTCCACCTTCACCTTCCGCACCGGTCTGGCCTACAAGGACTACGACATGGAGACGACCGAGTCGCGCCATGTCTCCTACGGTCGCCTGGCGCAGGCGTTGCCGGCCGGCGTGGGCGTGGGCGATCTGAACACCACGCTGGACGGCTTCGGCCGCAGCTTGAACGGCAACTTCCCCACCACCTGGGTGATTCCGGATTTCCAGAAAGTCGCCGACCTGCTCAACATCAATTGCAACTGCGATACCGGCGTGCCCGGTGGCGATTACCGCCTGGCCGATGTCGGCCATTTCGGCTCGTCCAACAATAATTTCGCGGTCAACGAAAAGAGCCTGGGCACGTATCTGCAGCTGGATTTCAATACCGACCTGTGGGGTCGCGCGCTGCGCGGCAACCTGGGCGTGCGCTACGTGCAGACGCAGATCGCCGCCAGCGGCTATGCACCGTGCACGGCCACCGCCTCCGGCGCCATCTCGCCTAACTGCGAGTCGTTCTTCGGCGTGGCCAGCGCCACCGCCAACCCCGGCGAGCGCCTGCTGGTGCCCACCACCGTCAATCACAATTACCGCGATGTGTTGCCCTCGTTGAACCTGTCATGGGATGTCAGCGATGAGGTCGTGCTGCGCTTCGGTGCGGCCAAGACCATGGCACGCCCCACGCTGGCCTACCTGTCGCCCAGCGTCAGCGGCGGCCCCACCCAGTTCTTCGACGACGGGCGCTTTTTCTCGATCAATCTGGGCAATCCCAAGCTCGACCCGTTCCGCTCCACCAACTACGACCTCAGCGCCGAATGGTATTTCCGCGAAGGCTCGCTGCTGTCGGCGGCGGTGTTCTACAAGGACATCCAGAGTTACGTGCAGCGCACCCGTGTGCTCACCACCTGGGAAGCGATGGGCTACTCGCTGGATCTGCTGCCCGCAGGCTTCACCCCGGACACCATCTTCAATGTGCAGAGCTACTTCAACACGCCCGGCGGCCCGCTCAAGGGCTTCGAGCTGACGTATCAGCAGGCCTTCGATTTCCTGCCCGGCTTCTGGCGCAACTTCGGCGTGCAGCTCAACTACACCCAGGTCGATTCCAAGATCAATTACCTGTTCAGTACCGCCGGCAACAGCAATACCAGCATCACCACCACCACCACCGAGCGCGACCTGCTCAATCTCTCGCCGCAGTCCTACAACGCCACCGTCTATTACGACGACGGCCGCTTCAGTGCGCGCGTGTCCACCAGTTATCGCGATGGCTACATCAACAACATCCTCGCCCAGGAAGACGTCTACGACCTGGACGGCAAGCGTCTTGTCACCGCCGATGTCACCGGCAAATACAGCGTTGAAAACGTCGATTTCAACATGTCCTACAAGCTCAACGACCACCTGTCGCTGACCTTTGAGGCGATCAACCTCCTCGACACCCCCGACCGTCGCTACGTCGATTCCACGCTGGAACTGCCGGACAAATACACCGTCACCGGACGCCAGTACTACGTCGGCGCGCGCTACAAGTTCTAACAGGAGCACAGCAATGCAATTGCATCGCAGGATCGTGTTACGCAACCTCGCCGCCACCGCCATGCTGGCGGGGTTCTCGCTCTGCAGTACGGTGGCCCTGGCCGCCGACCCGGTCTACACCGTGGCCAAGCAGGGCAGCGCCGGCTACCGCACCGTACAGGCCGCCATCGACGCCGCCGTACAGGGCGGCAAACGCGCGCAGATCAACATCGGCGCCGGCACCTACCAGGAACTGATCGTGGTGCCGTCCAACGCACCGGCACTCAAGCTCACCGGCGCCGGCCCCACCCAGACCATCATCACCTACGACAACTACGCCTCGCGCATCAATCCGGCCATCGGAAAGGAATACGGCACCTCCGGCTCGTCCAGCGTCATCATCGCCGGCAACGACTTCACCGCCGAAAAACTCGCCTTGGGCAATCACGCAGGCCCGGTGGGGCAGGCGGTGGCGGTGCGTGTGGATGGCGATCGCGCTGCGTTCCGCAACGTACGCTTCCTCGGTTACCAGGACACGCTGTACCTGCGCGGCGCCAAGCTGTCGTACTTTTTGGATTGCTATGTGGAAGGCACGGTGGACTTCGTGTTCGGCGCCGGCACCGCGCTGTTCGAAAACGTGCAATTGCACTCGCTGGGCGATGGCTATCTCACCGCCGCTTCTACCCCGCAGGAAAGCGCGCGCGGCTTCGTGTTCCGCAATGCCCGCGTCACCGCCGCCAGCGGTGTCTCGCGCGTGCACCTCGGGCGCCCGTGGCGGCCGTATGCCAGCGTCAGCTTTATCAGCAGCCAGCTGGGCGCACACATCCTGCCCGAAGGCTGGAACAACTGGGGCAACACCGCCAACGAGGCGACCGCCCGTTATAGCGAATACCAGAGCAGCGGCAACGGCGCCAACCCGTCGCGCCGCGTGAAGTGGTCGCGCCAGCTCACCGCTGCGCAGGCCGCCGCGCTGGACCGTAACACCATCCTGGGCAGCTGGAGGCCGTTCTGATGATCCGCTTATCGACACTCGCATTCACCACCGCATTGCTGCTGGCCCCGCTGTCGGCCATGGCCGACAAGATCGCCGACAACATGTTGCTGCTGCAGACCGCCTCCGGTGGCTGGTCCAAGCAGTACAAGGGCGTGGCGGTGGACTACACGCGCACCTTTACCGCCGCCGAAATCGCCGAGCTGCAACAGCCCGGGCGCAAGGACGACGCCACCATCGACAACAAGGCGACCACGTCCGAAATCACGTACCTGTCCACCGCCTTCAAGAACGAAAAGAACGCCAAGTACATCGCTGCCGCACGCCGTGGCGTGGACTATCTGCTCAAGGCGCAGTACGCCAACGGTGGCTGGCCGCAGTTCTACCCGGACCTGTCGTCCTATCACCATCAGATCACCTACAACGATGATGCGATGGTGCGTGTGCTCAACCTGCTGCAGGACATCGGCGAGGGCAAGGGCGACACCGGCGCGCAGCTGCGCAGCAGCCACGGCGCACGCGCAGTGCAGGCAGTCACCAAGGGCCTGGAATGCGTGCTCGCCACCCAGGTCAAGATCGGCAGCACGCTCACCGTGTGGGGCGCGCAGTACGACGAAGTCACGCTCAAGCCGGCCAAGGCACGCGCGTATGAACTAGCCTCGTTGTCGTCCAGCGAGTCGGTGAGCATCGTGCGGTTTTTGATGCGCCAGCCCAACCCGTCGGCCAAGATCAAGACCGCGGTGCAATCGGCCGGTGTCTGGTTCGACACCCACCGCATGCGCGATCTGGCCACCAAGAAAATCGACGACCCCAACCAGGAAACCGGCAAGGACGTGATCCTGGTCGCGCAACCCGGTGCGTCGTTATGGGCACGCTTCTACGACCTGCAGAATCAACGCCCCTTGTATGCCAACCGCGAGGGCAAGGCCTTGACCGACTACATGCAGGTGCCCAACGAACGCCGCGTCGGCTATGCCTGGCATGGCACCTGGCCGGACAAGTTGTTGAAGGACGAGATTCCCAAGTGGAAGGCCGCAAACGGGCTGTAGTGGACGCAGCGATCGCACCACCGCACGCGGCGCAGGCTGGCGCGCGCAGCACGCAGGCACGGCATGTACTCTCGTACGTGCCGGCCCGCGTGCTCGCCGCCAAGCGTGCGCCGCGTGCTGCGTTGTGGTGGCACGTTGCAGTGTCTGTCGCCCATGCGGTGCGGCAGTGGTTTTGAAAGAGACGAGGTGCGTGTGCTGAAGGTTTGGATGGGTTTGTTGTGTCTGATCGCGCTGCCGGTGAGTGCGGCCACCCCCACGGCCCCGGAGTTGCTGTTCCGGGTCTCGGCCGATCGCAGCCTGGAGGCCGATGTGGCCCGCGGCGATCGCGTCCCCAACTTCCGCGACAAGATCATGCTGGTGCCCACCGGCAAACGCGGCAATGCCATCGAATGGGCCGACGACGGCGTGCTGTCGTGGAATGCGCCCGGCAACCTCTACACCCAGCGCGGCACGCTCGGCTTCTTCTGGCGTTCGCGTTACCCGGTCGGCGAAGCGCCGTTCGTGATCTTCCGCGTCGGCTACGCCGACCACACCAGCTGGGACATGGCCTGGCTGCGCATCGACTGGAACGGCCACGGCTTCGACGCCTTCGTCACCGATGCCAACCTCGCGCGTACCCGCGTCTCCTTCAAGCTGGATAAAAACCCCAGCGCCAGCGCGTGGACCCATATCGCCTTTGCCTGGGACGAAACCCGCGGCGTACGCCTGTACGTAGACGGCAAAGAGGCCGCACGCGTGGACTGCGGTGCACCCTGCACCAACGGCGGTGCGCTCGATTACGATGCCGCACTCGACCAGTTCGGCCTCGCCGGCCGCGTCATGTCGCCGCATCAGGTGCAGAGCCGCTACAACTTTTTGCGCGGCAGCGATTTCGATGAGATCCGCATCTACGACCGCATGCTCGATGCCAACGGCGCCGCCGCACTGGCGCGTCTGCAAGAGCCCAGCACCGCCGAGCCGCCCACCCAGGCCGCGCAAAGCGCTGCTTTTCTGCATCGCTTCGGTTGGGACAACGGCCACGCACCGCCCGTGCTGGACGCACCGGTCACCAGCATCCGCAAGGTGGAATTCACCGACGCGCGCGACCTCAAGCAATGGATGTGGAAGGCCACCGACGGCATCGCCGAAACCACCTGGCCCGGCGTCTACAACCGCTCGCGTCTGCCGGGGCGCAACGATTACTTCCAGCTGCCCGACTGGAACACCTACGTCGAAGGCGGCAAGGCGCTGGACCTCACCCTGCCGGACGAGCCGGTCAACCGCATCGAGCTGCGCGGTGCCGCCTACGGCCAGGCCAGCTACGCCGCGCCCAATTCACCAGCGCAGCCGCTGTTCGAGCGCAAGCAAGGCGTGGTGCGCAGCGTGGACCAGTTCGCGCCACGCCGCGGCGGCACGCTGCGCTTTGCCAACACCGCGCAGGAAACCCCCATCCAGGAACTCTGGGCCTACAACGTGCAACCGGGCGAGGTGCCCAAAGGCAGCGCGCAACTCAGTTACACCGTGCGCAGCGACATCCAGCCCGACTACGACAACCTCTCCTCGCTGCGCGACTACATCGCCGGCCGTTACCCGCTGAGCGAGCGCCAGACCGTTATCGCGCTGCCCACCAAGGCACCGGCCCGCAAGCGCCCCAGCGACAAGACTGCTAACACCGCGCAGCACCCCATCGTGCACATCCTGGTGCCGTCCAGCCTGGGCGACCCGCCGCCAGACCAGGCGCTGATGCGCAGCTGGTCGTACGGCTGGGAAAACATGCACGACGGCCTGGACGGCATCGCCATCACCCTGCCGGCGCTGAACCTGCCGGCCACCCACAACGGCAGCATCCCGCTCAACATCCGCATCAAGGACCCCATCTGGCCCGCGCGCGACATGATCGATGTCTCGGTCGCGGTCACCCCCGGCCAGCCGCGCACACTGTGGCTGGACCTGCGCGACCGCATCTTGAGCAACGACAGCTTGATGCTCAGCATCGCCGCCGCTGCGCCCGGCTTCGATGCCGGCGCACTCGACGGCACCCAGTTGCAGCTGGTGTTCAAACCACGCGCCGAGGCCATCACCGAGCACGTCGCCGACCGCTTCAATCAGGTCAAGGACAACTGGGGCTTTTTGGTCGAAGAACACACCACCTCCAAGCGCCAACTGCTCTACAAGCGGCTGGACGCCGACATCACCGACCTGCTGCGCGTGGACCCGGACCACGCACTCGGCCGCCAGTACTGGAACGACATCAGCTACGCCAACCAGGGCACGCTGCCTGTCGAGATGCCTGCAGTGCCCAAGGGCGTGCCCGCCTGGGCGTTCTGGCAGCTGCAAGACCTCAGCGCCACGCGTCGCTACATCCGCTGGTGGATCGAGCAGCGCCAGGTGGCGTACGGCGATTTCGGCGGTGGCATCTCCGACGACTCCGACCTGGTGCAGCAATGGCCCGGCGTCGCCCTGATGGGCGTGGACCCGGACATCCTCAACGCCTCCATGCTGGCCTTGTCCGATGCCAACTATCGCAACGGCATGTTCACCAACGGCCTGTCCACCATCGAAACCGACGAGCTGCATTCCTACGAGGAGGGCATCAACCTCAACAGCGCCCTGCTGTATCTCAACTGGGGCGACCCGCGCACCGTCGAGCGCCTGATGGAAACGGTGAAAGCCTTCGACACCATCATCCAGGTCAACCCGCAAGGCCACCTGCTGTTTGCCAGCAACTGGTTTGGCGGCCGCAAGGTCTACCGCGAGCCCAACTGGCAATGGCAAAAGCCGTACTCGTTTCCTGTCGTGCACCCGGCCATCATCCTGGGCGGCTTTAATGCCGACCCCAACAGCCGCCGCATCGTCACCGGGCTGGCGGATGGCTACCTCGCCCATGCCTACACCAACGCCAAGGGCAACTGGGCCCTGCCCAACGAAATCAACTGGCAGACCGGCAAAACTCGCGGCGGCGAACTGTTCGAAGGCAGCGGCGGCGCCGACACCTTGCACACTTTCTGGGCCGCTTACCGCTTCACCGGCGACGAGCGCTATCTCAAACCGATTAACTACCGCGTCGCCAACAGCGGCCCCAATGGCCTGTCGCTGCTCAACGAAAACTTTCTCGACGTCATGGGCAAGCGCAGCGACTGGAGCGGCAAGCTGGTTGATGCCGCAAACAAAGAGGATGGCAGCGCACCTGACTTCCCGCACTTTGTTGCCTGGGAGCAAACCGGCAATCTCGATTATCTCGCCGCCATTTACCGCAGCGAGGCCAGAGAGAAACTGCAAAACTTCTACATGAACACCGAAGGCCACTGGTGGAGCGACCGCGTGGAATCCCCCACGGTCAACCTGCAACGCGCCCGCCTTGGCGGCGTGGCGCTCAAGCGCAACCAGACCTACCCCGGCCATACCGTGAGCTGGCGCTTCAACAACCCAGAGGCCGCCACGCAAGTAGCCATCGCCATCCCCGCACCCCGGCAAGACCGCTTCACCGTCATCGCCTACAACACCTCCAGTAAACCTCAGCGCGCCAGCATGACCGGCTGGAACGTCGCCCCAGGCCAATGGCGCATCACCCAAGGCGTGGACCGCGATGGCGACGGGAAGCTCGACAGCGCAACCAAGACGCGGGAACTGGCCTTCGAAAAAAGCGCCTCCATCGACATCGACTTCCCCGCAGCCCGCACCACCATCCTGCAGCTCGAACGCATCGCAGCCACCACCCCGGTCGAACTGCGCCCGGACCTGGGCATCGGCCACGGCGACGTACGCATGACCGCAGACGCCATCGAAGTGACCGTGCATAGCCTAGGCCATGCCGATGCACCGGCAGGGTTTGTGGCGTTGGAGGACGCGCGTGGCAAGGAGCTGGCAAGAACCGCGTTCCCGGCACTCGCCGCACCACGCAATCTGCAGCCAATCACCACGCAGGTGCGCCTGCCGCTAACCAACGCCGCAAACCTAAAAACCGCACAACTACGCGTCATCACCGATGGCAACGCCGCAGAAATTACCAGCCTCAACAATACGCTGTCGCTGCCAACCCCAACCACCGCACCAACGACAAAAAACAGCCCATAACCAACTCACCAATCCCTTCTCCCGCACGCGGGAGAAGGTGCCCGAAGGGCGGATGAGGGCAAAGCCGACAACACCAATGACCACTCTCGCAAGCGCATTGACGCAACCCAAAAACTCGGCGAGGATCAATGCACGCAGTATCTAATGCAGCCGGAAAGCCACACATTTCTTCAGGGGGAAGAACAATGTTGAGCAAGGCATGGAGCATCGTGGCACTGACTGTGGCCGCACTTGGCTTGTTTGCCCCAACAGCGCAAGCGCGCGTCAGGGTCGCCGGCACGCACCACACCACCAGTCACGGCGGTCACTACAGCGCAGGCCACGGCGCCTCGCATAAGGGTGGCAGCTACCGCAGCACCAGTACCAGCAACCACTATCGGCGTCACAAGTCCTAGCAGGCTTGCAGCCAACGCCACTCGGATGTGCAGCGTAATGCAAGAACCAGGACGCAAAGAATGCGCTATCAAAAACTCCTGAAGCTACTGGCTGGCCTCGCCGGTGTCATGCTCGCAGCTGCAGGCGCATTGCTGATAGCGTTGGTTTTAGCCGGCAAAGTACATGAGGGTGAGGCTGGTACCCTGATCAGCGGCATCGGATTTCTCTTGATGGCCGCTCCTGTGTTGGCAGTGCCGTTTTCTATCCGCGCAGCCAAGCGATTGCTGATGCTGACACTGTGCTGCCTCGCGGCACTCGCGATCTGGCTTTCCTTCTGGCCGAAAGAGGGTGTGACACCGACGCTACACCTGCGAGTCGCCGTCCTTGCATTTCCGGTGCTTCTGATGTTCCGCTTGCTTTTGGCTCGCCGTCGCAAGATGACGAAGCTTAGTACCGACAATTGATTCAAGCCACTGCTTTTGCGTGTTCCAGTTTTTTTGTCTCTGGATAAAAATATGGACCTCAGCGAATTTTCTCCGAAGCTCTTTTACAGATATCCGGTGTAATCGAAGATGTAAAAACTGGGCCAGGTTAACTTCAAAAAAGCTGACTGCATTTCATAGAAAATTGGATTAATTCAGGCGTTAGAACTCATGGCAAGCATCGGAATTATCTTGCGAGCAAGTGAAAAGCTGGACGAGTTACCTGACGACTGGGCTCCAGAGCCGCTTGGTTCAAGTGCAGATGTCCTGGCTGCAATCGAAAGTTGCGTGCCAGCTGACGATGCCAGCTTGGCATTAAATTTCCGAGTCGAGGAACCTGAGGATAGCGAGGAGCCGCGGACCATATCCGTATCAGGCGTCTGGGGTCAAAGAGAGTCTGCAATCTTGCAGAGGTTGTGCAATTTGCTTGGTGCCAGATTCTACGATGCCGAGACCGGGGATTTCATCGATATATGAATGCAAAAATTGATTCAAGACGAGCCCGAGAAAACGTGCTCAGGTTCACTTCGGAAGTCAACCTGGCCCCGTTCCTTACTGACCTTGTTTGCGCTGTCAAACCCGTGGATGAAGCGAAAGCAGTTAGTGCCTGCTATGGGGAGTGTGCGTCTATAACCGGGGAATTCCCACGGAAAGCGCCAGAAATGGCAAAACTCCGAAGATCCAAACGAGACTCTCCGGAACGATGCGACATCCCGCACTCTCAAGCCTCCTTGTTCAGACCTTCCTTAGAGTCAACCTGATACAATTTCACGGCGTTAGTCCTCAAAACAAACTCGGATAATGATGAGCTCAAGCAAAGAGAAAAATAGAGGACGTCTCATCGAATTAATCAGCCAAATACCGGCTAAGAAGAGCCCAGAGGGATGGGGTCATGTAGCTTCGATTGCGGTAGGTGGGCTTGCGTGCGTGGGGTTCTCCCGCGAGTTGCCTTGCCTTCTCGTTGTTTCCAGCTCGGGCCGTGGCGTCATTGATTGTAAAACAGGGGAAAAAGTTGAACGGGACTATGAAGAAAATGTGGGGCTAGATAAGCACGGACTACATTGTCAAGGCGTCGGAATTATAAAGGATGAGATTATTTCGCTTGGCGGGTTATACGGCGGCGGGTTGCCTCTCAGTAATGAGGCGGGTGAATCACTAGATGTCGTCTCACCTGAGTGGCCTGAAAGCTATCTAATTTTAAGTAAGCCAAATAAGAGTCTATTTTTTGAAGGGCATCAGTCCGGTTGTACCATCATGTACACGGGCTATCTAAGAGCATATGGATTTTCTTGGTGCGGAAATTATATTGTCGCTGCCTGCAGTAGTGATCTGGATATTTGGTCTAGAAAGTCCGTAATCTAGAAGTCGTATCCGCCGGGGTTACGAGGCTGATTTAATCTTCTAGTAACGTTGTTAGATTCAATTGCAGCCCATTTCACCCTGTTTTCCGGACTCCAAGAAGAACGGGGTCAGGTTCACTTAATGGGTTAACCTGACAGAGAAAAACGGGGTCAGGTGCACTTAATGAGTCAACCCGACCCCTTTTCCGCCATTTCCGTTACATCTCGCGCTGCATCAATCATGGCGCCGTCATTACCACGCTCCATCTCTTAATTTGTGGCCTGCTCGGCGCAGGCGGCAGTACTGGGGAGCATGATTTATCATCCCACCTTTGCGATCAATCACTGCCTAACAACTCATTAGAGCTGAAGGTGATTCGAAACTCGGCTTAACTCTAGCGGCGGGTATAAAAATGATTGCGCTTAGAATCTTAAAGAAAATCGTTGTTGTCGTGTGTCTTGGAGCACCGGTTCTATGCTTCGCCGGTCGGCCTATAGTGAGTGATCTTTCGCTTTCCGGGCTGACCTATTCATCAGAAATGATTGCGGTTGTTACTGCAGTAGCCCCCGAAGCTATCTTGAAAAGAGAGTACGGGTGTGCTTCCTATGAATGGAATTTGTCCGTCATCGCAGTTATCAAGAATGCCCCGGGATTCAATGTAAAGCCCGGTCAAAAAATCCACGTCCGAAATAACGTCATGTACTATCAGGATTGCGTGCTTCGCCAAGGAAACATGACGAGCGGCGCTTCTTTCATGGCAAATATGTACACTCCATCCGCGCCAAATGCGCCACGAAGCAGGCGATTTATCGTATTTCTTGAGCCAAGCGATTGCGGATACCAGTTAAAGGCGCACGCCGGATATGAATCAATAACCAAACGGTCGGAAGTTGAGAGGCTGGCTAGTAAGCAAGCAATTGAGTACAAAAGGTGGATTCGCGCGAATCCGTCAAAAAGTGCGCTCTCGCCGGTACGCTGAGTTTTGACGTTAGGCGGTGGCCGAGAAAATGTGCTGATGGATGGCTTCGTGGCGGTGACCTGCCCGACAGAGCCGTACCAGTTGAAGTTGTAACGTGAGCCTGATTCCTTTAGTTGCGAAGCGCGGCACGATTCGGTAGTTAGCCAGCCAAACTCGAGAACGATTGAGACCAATGAGCCGATCAATCATTGCTTTCTTAGCATTTGGTCTCATGCTTGCAACAGGGCCGTTGTGCGCAGAGAATGCCAAAGCGAAAAATGAGTCAAGAGAGCTTTCCACCGTGGCGTTGCCGCCCGAACTTGATCGGGTACTCCGCGACTATGAGCGCGCATGGCGTAAGGGCGACGCAGGTGCGCTTGCTGCGTTATTTGCGGAAGATGGCTTTTTGCTACAGAGCGATCGTCCTCCAATCCGGGGCAGGGCAGCTATTGAAGCGGCCTATGAAGGTAGCAGCGGAGGCCCGCTGCGTCTGCGCTCACTCGGTTTTTCCGTAGAAGGTAATGTCGCCTACATCATAGGTGCGTACGGCTACGGAGATGCACCCGGCGACATAGGAAAGTTCACCCTCACGCTGCATCGAGCTCCCGGCAAGCCGTGGTTGATCTTCTCGGATATGGACAATCTCAATTCCTCGACCAAACGATAGTCCGCTGCATGGTACGAGGCGAGTAAACAAGGTGGAGCGATCTACATGTTCTTCGTAGTGGCCGCACTCAAAAAAAAACCGTCACTTTGTAGCTCGGAGCAGTTGACATCCCAACAAACCCGCAGCAATCTCTACCACAAGGAGCGTAGAAACTCCTCTAAGAGCGGTACCCACCTCCGTCAAACCGGTGGGTTTTTTGTGCCTGCAGCATCTTGCGGGTGCAACCGACGCGATGCCTGCGTCGGGAGGGCGGCTAATACAACACCCTTCGGGGAAATACGCCCGCCGACTCTTAGCGGTTTCTAACCTCCCGACATCCCGTCGCCACCCGGCGGCGGGGCCTGTTCGTCAAGGAGGGCTTTGCCATGCGTCGATCCACGTCCCGTCCCAAGCCTGCGCGCCAGCGCGCCACGGTGCCACAGCCCACCGAGATCGGCTGGCACTCGCTCGACCCCTCGATCACCCCGCGGCCCTACCTCGAACGCAACCCCATCCCCGAGCCCCGCCCCGATCCCAGCAAGCCGCGCCGCCCCGGCCACCCGCGTGCCCCCCACCACTGCACCGTCGGCTACGGCTACTACCCCGACAGCCACCAACGAATCCCAACGCTGCGCCTACGCGGCCGCTGGCTGGAACAACTCGGCTTCACCATCGGCAGCAAACTCCACATCCGCTTGCGCAACGGCGAGCTAGTCGTCAGCGTGGTAGCTGCTGAATGACCAGCCAACTGCTCCTATACCCGTATGATGAGTGGTAGGAGAACTCGCTTCGGGGATGACTGCAAAGCTGGCATGCTTGGTACATATTCGGTATCGGAACCAGATACGGAAAAATTTTTCAAACGCAGGAGTCAGAGATTGTAATTTTTGGAACGTTCGATCCCTGTGCCATATTATTTGATTTTAGCGAGAGTCCATAGGGGCTCATCTAGGTTAAACGTCCTCCGAGCATTTGAGGTTCCCGGCATACTTGGTTCTCATGACTATATCCCTTGTGACTTATCGCATCGCAGCTATTTTAATCGTTCCAGTCTTGTTCTTTGCTGTCCTCTATCTTCCTTTTGTTGGTGTGGAGTTTTTCATACGGAACGCCCAGCCTGGGGACCGGGAGGCCATGAGCTGGGCATTTGGGTTGTCTATGATAATTTGGCTGCCAGCCTTCACTGCGCTTGCGGCTTGGCTTTCATACAAAGTTGGACGTTTGATGTGGCACAAAAAGTAGCAAAGCATTCAGTCATCAGTGCCATGTTTTCGATGCCCGAATGATGATAAAGCCGCGCTGACGCAATGCCTGCGTCGGGAGGGCGGTTGACAACCCCCTTCGGGGAAATGCGCCTGCCGGCTCTAAGCGGTTTCTAACCTCCCGACATCCCGTCCCCACCCGGCGACGCGGCCTACTCGTCGAGGGAGGGGCTTTGCCATGCTTCGCGTCCCATCCCGTTCCACATCAGCACGCAAGCGCACCACGGAGCCGCCGCCCCGCGAGATCGGCTGGCACTCGCTGCATCCCTCGGTCAAGCCGCGGCCCTAAGTCGAGCCCACCCCAACCCCGCCCGCACGCCACGGCCACCCACGTGCCCCGCACACTGCACTGTCGGCTAAGGCCATTACGCCGCCAGCCACCAACGCATCCCCACCCTCCGCCTACGTGGCCGCTGGCTGGAACAACTCGGCTTCACCATCGGCAGCAAACTCCACATCCGCTTGCGCAACGGCGAGCTGGTCGTCAGCGTGTTCGATGAGGATGAGCAAGATATGGAAGCAAGTGACCCCCGATGATTGACTATCGCGAGTGCCCATCCGAGGATTGCCTGATGTCGTGTTCGTACGGCTTGTAGCAATCAATTGCCAAAGATCGCAATAACACACTGCTTAATCGGAGAATTTGGATGGAAACTAGGCTGTCGGCGTATGATTTCTATATTGTTGTTTCGATGGTCGATGTTGTCACTTGGGTTGGGAGCGGCGAACGAGATTTTTCCGTCAACAGCCAACTTAAAAAAGCAATACAAGAGCTCGGGATCAAAGTCGATCTCGCTGGCCTCTACATAGAATATTTCGATCGCACTAAGATCGGAACCGGGGATGTTTACTACTATCAAAAAGAAGAAAGCCATACCGTTTTCGCTATAGACCTATACAAAGATTTGACTGATCAACTAGACATTGTTCAGATGGCCATCTTATGTGATAGCGGCATTGCCGCGAAGGTAAGAGGGAAGTTGCGAGAATTTTTCGATAACGCATCTTGCAAATTTATTTATGAGGAGGCGCACTTCTCATCCCGGGCACGCGATCTGGTTGATTTCGAAAAGTACCCACGTCTGATGGCCGATTCGGGCTACAGGAAAAATATCTTAAGGAACTAGGTGTCTTCGTAAGGTCTGTATGCTGAAGACAGCGCCATTTCTGAAAAGTTTGCTGCTTAGTTGTGCCGGTCAAACCGAGACATGCCTGCCTTGAGAAGGCTGGTGACAACATCTTCCAAGAAATACGTTGGTCGGCGACTTGTGGTCTCCAACCTGCCGACATCCCATCGCCAACCGGCGACCGGGCCTGTTCGTCAAGGAGGGCTTTGCCATGCTTCGATCCACATCCCGCTCCACGCCCACGCGAAAGCGCGCCACGGTGCCACGCACGCCGAGATCGGCTGGCACTCGCTCGACTTCTCGACCAAGCCGCGGTCCTACCGCAAGCGCACATCCAAGCCCCGCACCGAATCCAGCACGCCGCGCCGCCCCGGCTACCCACGTGCCCCACAACACTGCACCGTCGGCTACGACAAAGGAAGGACGCAGTCAGGTTCACTCTGTACTTCGATCTGGCTCCGTTTGCTGGGCGTTAGACCGCATATGATTAGGTGTAACAGCATGGGCTCGCAAGGATGCGGCCTAAACCCTGTTGGCAGCGGCAGGTGCATATCTGGAAAAACGGTGAACTTCAAACGCCTGTGGCGATTGACTGCTGTCAGGAAGTTCGCGAGGATCGGTTTATACCGTGCTTAGGCGGTGCATTAATCCTTAGACACATGAAGAAATTACTCGCACTCTTGAGCCTGATCTTTCTGGCAGCGTGCACATCGGATGTTGTGGAGAGCAACTACGCCACTCTCGCCGAAGCTCGCGCTGACCAACTCTTCGGTCGCGGATGGCTGCCCGACGTGCTGCCCGCTTCAGCCTTCAATATCCGCACCAGTAACAACCTCGACCTGAATCAATCGGAGGGCGAGTTCTCCTTCCGCCCGGACGACTCAGGCGATCTTTTCCAAAAGTTGCACAGAGGTCCTCCCGGCACAGTGCCGTACCCTGAGTACTCGGCTAACATCTCGGCGCAAGCACGTCTTGGCTACTCGGTTTGGTCCTTGCAGATGGAGCAAGAAACGTGGGTGTTCTTCTGTCGTGCATCGGAGGGGCGCTGCCTCTACACCATGTGGCTTGACCAGCAAGCGCCTAACAATTCGAGGAACAGGGGGCAGGTTCACTCAAGAAATCAGCCTGACCCCGCTGCCTGAAACCTCGACCAAGCCGCGCCCCTATCTCGAGCGCACCCCAACCCCCGAGCCCCACACTGAAACTAGCAAGCCGCGCCGCCCAGGACACCAGCGTGCCACGCATCACCGCACCGTCGGCTACGCCTATTACCCCGCCATCGACCAACGCATCCCTACGCCGCGCCTACGCACCCCTGGCTGGAACAACTCGGCTTCACCATCGGCAGCAAACTCCCCATCCGCCTAGGCAACGGCGGGTTGGTGATTAGCGTGGTATCCGCATACTGAATCTGCCGCCGGAAGAAAGCGCGCTGGGTGCGTAGCCATGGCTGGAAAAAAAAGACATACTGATGCTAGTGTTGATCGTTGCAGCAATGGCTCTGCCGTGAAATCGACCATTGATGACGTCGAAGTACAGCGGCACGCTGAAGGACCCGGGCGAAACTATGGAACTGACGATAGAATTTGAAAGTTGTACCGATTAATGAGTTGGAGGATTGATGAGTTCCAACGTATTTCTCCACAAGTTTCGTCAGGGTCGCGAACTAGCGATGCCCTTCGATGAAGCTATCGAATTTCTAGCTGGCTATGGAACCCCTGGCAACGGGGATTATAGAAGTCATGTAACCTTTCCTCCAGATGAGATTGCAGAACTAGCGCATGTTGTCGGCGACGAAGTGAGGGGTGCTCTTTGCATTGCGTTCAATCGCCCTTTCATCAATGATCAATTTCGCGCACTTGTATTCGATGCAATGCAGAAGTTCGGTCTCGCAGCGTACGAAGACACTTTTGATTGGGTGTATGTTCTACCGGCTTCGGATGGCGATGTGCCTCAAGCGCTTTTAGATGAGTTGTCGAACGGGGGCCGCGAAGTCAGCACGGCAAGGCACCTGTGGCAGGAGCGGGTATAGGCTCCTAAGGATAAGCGTTTTCTAATTTATCCACCGCGACTACCCTACGGCGCGGGCTGCTGCTAGTAACGATTGACATGGAGCAGGAAGTCAATGAGGATCACGTCATACCACGCTTAAGCGATCCAATGATGGATAGGAAGCTAATGATTTCCCTCCCCATTTGCTATGGATTCCTGACTTATTGGCTAACCCACTCTTGGCAGTCAACCCAATTCGCGAACGAATTTTTTGGGTATCGCTATCGCGACCTTCCGATTCTTTTTCTCTCTATTGCGCCGTGGGTAATTGCTTATTTTCCGCTTCGTACCAGCCTGCCAAGGCCTTCGCTATTCTCCCGCGCACTTCTCGTAACTGCATCATGCCTGCTTCTTCTTAACATCGCGTATCACGCGTACTACACTAGTCGCGCATTCGCCACGACATTCGAGCCGCGGTTAATTGACAGACTGGATTTCTGGCTTAGATTATTGGCTAGCTTCGCCAAGCCTGTAGTATTGCTCGCTTGCATCATCTATCCAATATTTGCTGTTATCACAATACTGAAAGGCAGACGTCCTGATGGATCCACAATGATGGCGTCAGGCTCACTTAAAGATCAACCTGGTTCCGTTCCCGAAGCTAACTTGCACAGGGCGAGGCCGATCACGCGATCACGCGCTACGGGCGCAGGCCGCCTAAAATACTAGACATTGGGCCTTTGGGAGTATGGAGCCATCATGACCGATCCGAATCTACAACTAACACCTGAGGAAAAGGCCTCGTTGGAACAAGATGCTCGCATTATGGGTCTTGTAAAAGAGGTCAACTCAGCTCAACAAAGCTCATTTGCATCCATATTTGCCGATTCCATCCCAATGAGCGCACTTCAGTATTGGTCAGTAATTCGAAAACCTGACGCAATCGCACATTTGAAGCAAGCTATTGCTGCCGGTAATGATGTCAACGAGCACCGGGGCGATGGATACACAGCCCTTCACGGAGCCGCCGAGAATGGATGTGTCGATAACGTTAAGCTGCTTCTTGCCTGCGGCGCAGATATCACAATTAAGACAGCGACCGGCAAAACCGCGCTTGATTTTGCTACGCAGCAAGGACACGACACGATGTTGCGCCTACTGGAACAGGCCGCTCCTTCGAAGCCCGATAAACCATGGTGGAAGTTTTGGTAGTCACATAAAGAACTGGTTTAGGTTCAATCAAGAAGTCAACCTTATCGGTTTCCCGGTCAAGGTCTCCTCCAGTGGCTTGTCTCCCTCGCGTTTCAGCTAGTCCTGCTTTGAATGGCGAAGCCGTCGCTCGGCATGGGACGGCCTCCAGGACGTCCGAGTTACCTCGGTCTAAGCAAAGGGAGGAACGTGGCGCATTGATTGACCGTGATATTCTTTCCACTTGGATCTCGCAACCAGTAAATACCTGCAATGACCCTGAGCTCTAACAATTCGTGCAACCCGACGCGCTTCGCGGCGCGGCTTGACTTATATATCGGCCAGTCATGAGAGATCCGGCGCGCATTGATCAAGTACTGGCGCTACTCGAAGAGGTTTGGCGCAGAGACCCAGACCTACGGCTAGGTCAGCTTATCTATAACGCTGCTCGCCTGCGCGAGCCGCAGCTTTTTGATGTTTTTTCGATCGAAGATTCAATACTGCAGGACGGCTTGATCCGTTACTTGGAATAATTGCAGGGAACTGGATCAGATTTACTTAAGTAAATCTGATCCAGTTCCCTGACCCAATTCCCTCTACACAGCTGAAAGTGACGAGATTTAAATGATTGCTGCGATTGACCTTGGCTGGGGAGTCGGCGAGGATTACGTTATGCCGCGCTTAGGCGGTACAATAGGAGTCCGGAATTAGGGGGAGTCCGTAGTGACCGATTACTTTGATCCCTTGGTGGCTAGGCGTCGCTATGAAATCCAAGACTCTGAGAGTCTGATTCGCATTGCATTTCTTAGTCCCGAGGGCTATGTGCCTGCTGCTATTGAGCTAGCGCGGGAAGAGCTGTCTAAGCGAGGGATCTCTGACAGAGAGCATCCCGTTGTGGCTCTGGAGTCAGCTGAGTTGCAAAAGGAAAATGCGGTGGAAGTTGAGGTATCGAATGCTCCTCTTGGCGTTCTTGGCAAAGCCGTCTGCTTCATCTTTGCGGATCTTCTTGCAATCATCATCTCGCTTGTCAACTTCGCCATCGGGAAAAAGCAGGCAGGGATGGATGCTCTCGCGTGGATGGCGTTCGGCTGGATTCCGCGCCTTCTCTTGATTGCGGCATTGTCCTTCAGATAATCATGGCGAAGAACGGGGCCAGATTCACTTAGGCATCAGCTCCCGTTACTTGTCGATCAATGGCTGCTAGCAGTTTGATGATGATAAGTGCGGGTACGTCATCGCCTCAAAGCGATGGAACAGGGCCGCGCTGTTGTTGTTCCTGCAAGCGCTGCTGGTCCACTGCCAGCTCTTGCATGCGCTCCTGCGCTAGTCGCTGGTTGACAGATTCCAGTTGGGTATAGCTCTCTTGAACAGGCCGAACCGCAGCGTCGGCCGTTGGCATATGAGCGCGCAACATGGCTGGATCCTTTGGATCGCCTTGCACTACAAACAAGGTCTGGGCAGCGGTCGAGTCTTTGATCTTTTCGCTGAGCAACACGTGGTCTACCCCGGTTAGTCAATTTTCTTTGGCTAGCGTCAGCAGACTCGCTGTCATCCGTTCACTTGTCGCGTCAAACGTGCGGCCGTTGGCTTCATCTAACTGCTCCACTTTGCTTCGGATCTGCTGATGCATGGCATGGTCCGGATGCCCCGTTTCTGCAGGGGTCAATGTGCGGCTTGGCTCATTTGGTGCCGCCAGATTGGGAGTGAAGCGTCCTCGTTAACTCGATCCATTTGGAAGTAGAGTTCCATCCCAAGGAGCTCTGTATGAAGAAGTCGAAGTTCACCGAAGAACAGATGGTTCGGATCCTCAAAGAAGTCGAGGCCGGTGCAAGGGTTGGCGAGACCTGCCGCAAGCACGGGATCAGCGAGCCGACCTATTACGTCTGGAAGTCCAAGCGACAAACGGGGCCAAGTTCACTTCTCGAGATAAGTCAGCTAAATAAGGGCTTGCTCTGTTCGGTGTTGCTGGAGTTGCCTGCCTCCAGCACCAGATCGCTAGCCGAATCCAGGCTCAGCGTGTCGCCGGCCTTGAGGTTGCCCTGCACGATGCGCAGGTCGCCTTCGGTGGTTTTCAGGCGCACATTGCCACCACCGGTGATGGTCGAACCTTGCGAAATCTGGCTGCTGCTGTTGAAGCTGCTCTCGTTGGTGGCGAAACCCACGCCCGCTTCGACACTGAGTAAAGAACCGCTACCCGCGCCACCGGCCCCGGCCATGCTGCTGATCGCACTGGCCGACTGATACGCATTCGCCGCCGCCGCCATGCCCTGCATCGCGCCCAAGCGCCCATCGGACTGACGCGCATCGTCCACGTTGTTGATCAGATCGATCAGCGGGGATTTGATGCGCGCGAACGCGCCGATCTTGAGGTCGTCGTCCTTCTGCGAGGCGGAGCTGCTCTGGTTGGCGGTCAGCAGCTGGATCGAGGCTGCGGTGATGTCCACGTCCTTGGCTGCGACCACGTTGCTGGCCGACTGCGTATACGTGCCGCCTGCGGTCAGGCTCACATTGCCGCCCAGGCTGCCGACAGTGCTGGCCACCTGCGCGACCTGGGCGTTGTCGTCGAAGTGGTTCTTCTTGTTGTAGCCGGCAAAACGCTCGGTGTCGGAAATGACCACCGTGCCGATGCCCTTGCTGGTGGACTGATTGGTATTGCCCAGGATGTCCTGGCCACTCTGGATGGTCAGATCGCCCGCCGCACGCATGCTGACATTGCCTTGCGCCGCGACATTGCTTGCGGTCAGCGTGATGTCGCCCTGCGTGGTGGTCAGGCTGGCATTGCCGCCCACCGACAACTGAGTGCCGGTGATGGTGTCGGTCTGGCCGTTGCCGGTGCTGGCGTTGCCGCTGGACTGGGTCTTGTGTGCGACATCGAAAACGATGTCCTTGCTGGCGAGCAGCAAGGCGTTGCCTTCGGCCGAATGCAGGGTCAGATTGACTTATTAACTACACCTGACCCCGTTCTTACTCCACCCATTTCTTACTCAATACCATTCAAATATGTTCCCTTTTCCTCGCATCACCCAGCCAAATCACCAACCAAAAGTTTTCTTAGTAGTTCCCCGGCAGTATTTATCTCGCTGGTGGACAGCGGCGTATAGCTAACCACAATTAACACACCTCCGGCCAATTCCGACGCCTCCTCAACGTGCCCTTTGAGACAGCTAATAATCTGCTGAGGACTTTTCCCAAATGCGCGAAGACACAATTCCCCATCAAAATAATTAACCGCACTTATGCGGAAAACACCATCTCTCCCGTTAACATCTTTTTTTGTAGCATCGCATGCAGCGACTACTGCGGGCCAGTCACTTCTAGTAACCGACCAATCATGCAGCGCGGCTCTATAGGCACCAAAAGCACTTACGTATGCAGGGAAAATTATTTTCAACAAGTCGGAATAATAAATTTCAGCATTCGAAAGCTCAAAAAATAGGGAGTCATCAAATTGAGCATTATCCTCTAGATATTTTTCATTTCTAAGAGAGTACGTAACTTGGCCCTTTATTCCCTTTGGCAGGAATTTATCTAAAGAAACAGAAATAACAAGCTCGTCTTCAATATCGGGAACTTCTACAGCATCGGCCAGATCCCATGGCTTGCCTAAGCCGGACAGCTTCTCGAGAAAATTTTTGTGCCGCTTTTCAATCGACTCTGAAAATTTTGGCCTGTGACGAAACTCAAGCTTATACGTAGTCATTAAGGTGCAACCCTCACAGTAATTTTTCTTATATTTTGCTCGATTGACGCCGGCATTCACCGCCGCCTGGGTGCTGTTTTGCTTGGTAACGCTGGCGAAGTCGCCATTGACCTTATTCCTGCTATAGCTCGCGTCAGGGTTGTGTCGTTGCCGCTGATGATCGTTGCGGTCTTGCCTGCAGACAGGTGGCTGTTGCGTTGGATAATGTCTCCGCCGTCGGCCTTGCCACGCGAGCCGCTTGCGCTTCAAGAAATGGCGAAGCTAAACATTGATGTGAAAAATATTTTTTTATTCTATTGATGAGAGGAAGCCATTTACTACTTCCGAGATTTCATTCTTTGTTAAATAAGCCTCATATATGACGAGGGGTAACAGATCTTCCCATTGCAGTACACCCGCTGAGTCTAGCTTCTGACGGCTCACCTGCGCTCCAACTAATCTCACCTGATCTCTATACGAGACTGAAAAAACATAAGCGCCGCCGTCTTCCAGGTTAAAAGTGGATGCTTTGTATTTTTCGTCAGATTCAGGATATTCTTCAGCTTCATTAAGGTTTTGAGGCAGTGCTAACTCCATCATTTCATTGAAAGCATCTAATGATGAGGAATGGAATATGCGTTCATTTTCAGGGAATGCTATGAGTGGGTGATTAAAGTCGAAGCAAACCGCATCACCGCCAAGAGTTGCTACTCTAAGCTTTTCAGGGAATATTTCGCCGTCAATGATGAAGTGAAAGATTCCATTCACATAGCTTTCTGGGTCAGTCCATTCACTCACAGGAGCAGCGAGGATTGCGAACTTATGTGGGTTTCCAAAGATCATGATTCTCCATCATCGATTAGATCTAGCAAGTGCTTTTATAGCATCGGATCTGTCACTGACTACTGTACCAAAAATCGCCATTGAACTTGTTGCCGCTAAGTTTTTGCTGCAGCTGGCGTTGGCATTGAAGCCACCCCGAAGGTTGCGCTGCCACCCATCGCCTTGCGCTTGCTGCTAAACATCTAATATCCCTACAGGCTAATAATGCATTGTGTGATGGCCTTCATTATGTTGGCTCGCCTGGTCAAAAAAAACGGATGACACAGCAGTAATGCCAGCGGCAATTTGACTAGTCATAAAACTGGTCAAATTAATCCCGCAAGTGCTGTGATTATTACGGAATAATCCACTTGTGAAAATTTTTGGATATCTTCACTTTCTCCAAAATCTAAAAATTTCCTTTAGCCAACTAAACTCCTTCTTTTTTGTATCCTTCTTGGGCTCAAAAGGAGATGGGACATCATGGTATCGAGGGCTTCGGCCGTCTGAAACAAGATCGGCAGGATAAAATGGCATCTCGACGCATGCACTGTCGTCTATCTGATATATTTTTGCGGCGATTGCTGCCTCAACGCACCAGCAGCCATGATAACTCCCCTGCATGCCAAATGACTCATCGGCGCAGGACTTCCACCAGTATGGCGTACGATGTGCAGGCGGGACACTTTTGGGCCCTGCATCGCGCAAACTCAAAAACCATCCTGAAATAAAATTCTTCAAACTCAGCGATTGGTTTTCATCTTGGTTGATCATTACATTCAAGAGCGAACTGTACGCCTTTGGAAAACAAACTTTAGATCCTATAATTCTTCCAGGAGATTTGTAATTAATGATTCGATCAAGGACGGCATCTTCACCCTCATTGCCAACCAAATTGACTAGTCGTTGCCACTGGGGGGCAGGTAGTTTCAAAAGCATAGAAAATGCTATAAGGCGGAAGCAAAATGAATAAAAATCAATATTAAGCTCCCATGAATTTCTAGTTCGTCTGGTGTCTTCGTCCCAGACGTCGCTACCCAATTTGACGGATTTTTCCCAAGCATCCAGCAGTACATCGAATCTTTCAATTATTAAATCGATATCGTCTCCACGCGAGTAACGATAAAGCATCAGATTAGATGCTTTTATTGCTATCTCGAATAGAAATTGAGGCAAATACTCCGGGTTAGGAAAAGGCTCGCTAGCTTGCTCGAGCATTTTTGCTACGTTCTTTTCATGAAAATCTATCCATGTGTTCCAATACAGAATTGAACCCTTGGGATCTCTTTTCAATTTTATTCTCCATGTCATAGATGAGGTGGATTTATGGTTTATGTCACCAACTAATAATGGTGGCTCATCCATTTGATCCGGCGAAGATTTCCAATAAATAATAATCTAAGTGACTAAATCTGGTCTGTGACCTCCTACGCCGTGTTAGGCTTTGGCAGAACCGGAAGATTCAGCTTTGGGTGGAAAAGAGAATCGGGCGGTGAACTCGGCCGGTGAGACATTGCCGATCAAGCAGTGCGTACGGAAATGATTGTAATCGACCCTACAGTTTTCGATCTTTTCACGGGCGGCGTTGAGCGACAGGAAACAGTGCGTGTTGAGGCACTCGTCCCGGAAGCTGCCATTGCACGATTCGATGAACGGGTTGTCGGTTGGTTTGCCGGGTCGGGAATAATCCATGGTTACGCCGTTGTCCTAGGACCAGCGATCCATCACCATCGAGATGAACTTGCTGCCATTGTCGGTCTGGATGCATTGCGGCAGGTTACGTTCCGGCCGCTAGCGTCAGGTCCTTGCCGGCACCGATGTCCAAGGCGCCAATGGTCAGTTGGTTGCCCGCGCGGATGACGAAATTGCCATCGGTCGGGCCAACAGACTGCGTCATCTGAATTGGCTAACGCCCGCCGAGTTCCGTGATCAATATCAAACGCGGGATTTTAATTTTTGCTTGCGTTGAATTAGGGGTTGGGCGACAGTCGATATATGCTATTGATCGCAACACTTACTTGTGCTGCATGCAGAAAATAGATGATCTGCTCTTCGGGAAAGCGCTTTTTCACGTCTAATCTGATCGGGGTGCGGCAATGGATATTCAGGCTGACGTGCCCCTCAAATTCAGTGAGAGGTAGAGCGGATATTTAAAATTAAACATTGTCTAGCCAGTCTGTTGACTTAACTTTAAAAGAATCTTTCACCATTTCAATATATCTTTTTTTATGCCTTTCAAGGTACTCGTCATCCGTTTTTATTCTGATAGCCTTGCCCTCGCATTCCAATGATAGCGACGTAATTTTTATCTTTTTTGGATAATTACTTAATAATAGGCCCTCTGCCTTCGCTCTGTGGAATATGGAGCTCCTACAACCGCCACCTAGTATCGGAACCTCTTCCATTATTGAAAATATTATCTCGGGACGTGATATTTCAATTGGCTCTTCGGATTTCTCTTCGTCGTAATGGTTCTCCGGAACCAAATAAATTTTACTTCCAATTATCGTAACCATGCGTTCAGTATATAAGTAACATAAATTATTTATGGCTGTTCTCCTGGATTCTTTGATAGGCATTGGCCGCGGCAGCCATGTTCTGCATGGTACTGAGCCGCCAATCGGACTTGCGCGCATCGTCCACGTTGTTGATCAGATCGATCAGCGGGGATTTGATGCGCGCGAACCTATTCAGCAACTAAAAATACCAAAGGTAGGGTGTGTTAATCTTCTTCAAAAGGCAAAAGTTGGCAAAAGCTAACAGCAGGCCCATACCCATGCTCACCAGAATATCTATTGATTACAAAATCATGAGAAGGAAATTTCTTCTTAAGAACCATGTCCCAAGAAGTTGCAACTGCTTCAGCGAGGCTGTCAAAAACAGCCTTATCCACGTCATCTTGATAGCCAGCAAAAATGTCGTATAAATGGACGGAATTTACAAAGCCCTGCAACTTCGCCATATTATTTTCGAACTCCGTTGCCCATGTAGAAATCTGCTTTTCGTCGAAGCGAAACTCCAAAAAAACAAAATTCTTGAATATTACAAGATCGGGTAAAATAATCTTACAGAATATTAAGGCTTCTTCCGGACTCCCTTCGCTTGATAGAAAAGAAAATACGTCTACATCTTCATTACCCCAGGACGTCTTCCATCTTTGATATTTTTTCATACCATCCAGCTTGCCGATAACATTCAGATTTTTCATAAGATTTCGCTCGGCTTAGATTTTCTTGGAAATTCTGTAATGACCCATCGGTTTCTGCACAGGTCAGGTGGTTAATGTAGCGGCATAGGCTTGGTCAGGCTTCATCATCTTCAGTGCCTGATGGGGCCGCTGCCGGTTGTAGAACCCAATCTAGCCGCCAATGACGCGTAGGGCGTGGGCCAGGCTCTCGAACCGGTGCCGATGAACGCACTGTTTCTTGAGCGTTCGGATGACGCGCTCGACCATTCCGTTCTGCTGCGGATAGTGTGGAGTGATGAACTCCTGCTTCAGGCCGTAGCCGGCTACCAAGCGGGTGTAGTCGCGGCTGGTGAAGACCAGGCCATTGTCCGAGCGCAGCAGGAACCGCTCCTTTACCTTGCACAGCGTGCCGAAGCGGGTGATCAGCGCCAGCTCCAAGGCGGCCACGAGTGCTGGCCCTTCCTGTGCGCGAAAGCTGCCAGCCCAGCAATTGCCGGGTATGGCAATCGATCACCAGGGCCAGGCTCGGCCAGCCGTCCTTGCCGCCCCAGGCCCGGCACAGGTAGGTGGCCCCGCGTTGGTTCGTCGCGCTGGCCACCTAGGGCAAGGTCTCGATCCCCGGTCGGCCCGTTTGCGCACCTGCCAGCAACTGATCTGAAAGATCCGCTGCACCGTGTGCTTGTTCATCCCCAACAGTCCGGCCACCGTCCGATATCCGAACGACGGCTCGGCCTCGATCATGGCTTTGATCGGTTCGGCCAGCTCCGGCTTCACCTTCGGCGCTGCCTTGCGCGGCGTGTGGTACAAGCTGCGCCGGGCCACACCGAACCAGCGGCACAGCTCGACCATCGAGACGTCGAACCCGTCTTCCTTCAGGCCCTGCTGGATCGAGACCTTCAGCTCTCGTCCTTGCCCACCAGGGCTGCCAACTTTTTTCGGGCGCCCAGTTCCAGCATGGCTTCGCCGTAGGCTTCCTCCAGGTCCTTGAGCTGGTGCTTGCGCACGTCTTCAGGTTTGGCCCGCAGCGCGTTCTCCAGCCCGCGCTTACCTTACTCGACTCACCTTCGATCTCATTGGGCGTCAGGTCGAACTGCCGGCTGGCCAAGGCCACCGTCGTCTTCCCCTGGATGATCTCCAGCACCAGCGCCGACTTGCGTCGGGCCGTCCAGCGCTTGATCTGTTATTCGTCCATCACTGCACTCATCAATGTCCCCTCTGAAAACTAACACCTGAGCAGAGTGTCGGTGGATCATTACACGGGGATCATCGCCGTAAAGGGTTTGGGTCAAGTACTTTGCCGCCAATTCACCACCGGCCCCTGCCAACGCGCCGCCGGTCATGGACGCGCCGTTTACTTCGGCAAGTACCGCGCCAAGCACCGCATGCGATACCAACTGCAATGCGGCCGCATCGATCCGATCCGCCGTAACCACGGCACCGCGCAGCGTCGTGTCGCCCTTGGAGGTCAGCACGACGTTCTTGCCCGCTAACTGGGTGTTTTCCCAGGTCGTGCTTTGCGCGTTCGAATTGTGGCTACCGGCGCTGGCCTGCACATAGGCGTACACACCGGTTTGCGCACCGACCCCGACTTCGAAGCCGGCATTGCTGCCCTTGCTTTGCTCGGAGCCAACGGATTGGCCGGCTTCCAACACCAGGTCCCGCGCCGAATCCAGGCTCAGCGTGTCGCCGGCTTTGAGGTTGCCCTGCACGATGTGCAGGTCGCCTTCGGTGGTTTTCAGGCTGACGTTGCCGCCACCGGTGATGGTGGAGCCAAGCGATGTCTGACTATTACTATTGAAGCTGCTTTCGCTGGTGGCAAAGCCGACGCCGGCCTCGATGCTCAGAATCGTGCCGCTCTTGGCGGCCTTGACGCTTTGATAGGCATTGGCCGCAGCGGCCATGTTCTGCATGGTACTGAGCCGCCCATCCGACTGACGCGCATCGTCCACGTTGTTAATCAGATCGATCAGCGGCGACTTGATGCGCGCGAACGCGCCGATCTTCAGAATACAGCGATGCTCTTTTAATAGGTATAAAACACTTTAACTCTAGAAATTTATCTAACGGAACTTGTGCAGTAATTAAAGCCCTCGCGTACTGCAGCACCTAGCTCAGTATCGGTTAGCCCAAGTGGAAAACGCAAAACATAGGGCCCCTTATCTTTTTTCACAGTATAACTACCTAGGGAATTCTGGTGCGTGGGTTGAATTTCGATTTCTTCATTCACAGTTACAGTGCATATACTCGTTTTCTTCTGCATAGACTTTTTTGATTTGTGTGCGTAATTTTTCATGGCAAATGCATCTCTCTCTTGAGATATTCTCTCAATTTCGCCCGAATGAAAAATTTCTTGGAAGACTTCAGTACTGACGGATTTGCTCTTTTCGAGAGCAGAGCGCAGTGCGCGTCCTAATTCAATGTCCGCAACATTAGGGTCTAAATATAGCGACGGAGCATCTGGATCAGCATAAAAAAACATGCCTTGAGACATAGTTATTATTCTGAAGAAATCTTTGTTAAAGGACACTTCTGCCATCTTATTGCTGACTTTCATTGCACTTAAAATTCCCGGCAATAATTCTGATTAACTTCTTTTCTGCACAAACTCCGCGTCGCTGGTTTCCTCATTCTGCGATGTATTAGAGCGATAGCTGCTGGTATTACACGAGCGATGTGGCCGGTTTGCCGCTTCGAACTGGATAGGGCTAATGCCACCAAGCTGGCTGCATCGACGGATTTGATTGTATAAGTCTTCTATAGAATAGGATGCGTCTAGCGGAAATCATATTAATAAAATTCGACTAGAAAGCTGGGATTGAAAAAAAACAATATGCGAAAAGTAACCAGCTACCTATGCATAAGTTGCGTTCAACTTTAAGGAAGACCTTTGTTCGCCACCACGATGCAAAGAAAACAAGAGTAATCACAGGCAGCATGGCCAATGCAGGAATAATAAAAATTAAATCCGTAACATGGTTTAAAAAGTCAGCTAACATTTGGCACGGCTTTCCAGTGCATGCGCCCAGGCGCATGCCGAGAGTCATTCTTACTGCGGCAAGCGTCCAGTAGGAAAAACAAAGAAAATTAAGTATTAGACGAAATATTTTCATTGTACGGGGCGCCAATTACAATCAAATTATTATAAATCATCTCATCGGAAATTGCAGCTTGGACCAATCAATTACGGGCGGATAGGTCTCTACTCCGTAAACTTCGGGTGTAACTTTGTTCGTTTTATTCAGTGAGATCGTTACCGGCGGCCAGCACCACGCTGCCCGCGGCCTGCACGGTGGTGCCGAGGTGGGTAATCTCGCTGTTGCGCTGGAAGTTACGGCCGTTGGCATTGGTGTCGGTGGTGTGGGAGAGCGGTGTACTCAGGTTACCGAAGATTGATTAGGGGTATGGAATTAATCACCATGCACAAATCCAGGTCGAGAAACTTTGGGCATATCTTCATAGGCTTTCAATATCACTTCTAGAGGATTTAATTTATTTTCGCGATCCCAGTAAACAATCTTCAGCCAAATAGCCGCTGTTGTGAACAGCCCACGTCCAAGCCAATTATCCTGCAGATTGAGACGGAGAATCTTTCTACCCGCTTTCAACAAGTCCTCTTTTTCAAAGAATCTTAGGCCAGCTGCGTCAAGACAAATCGCATATACAAAGTCGTTTGGCTTTGCCACCTTGGACAAGGTAAAGGGTGTTTTAATTTCCCGCCATTTTTCATACATATTAATAGCAGCCTCATGCTCGCCACATTGGTAGCAAAAAGCCATATAGTCGTCCAAGCCATAATGACGAATCTCCTTCGTTGTCCATGGCTGCTTCTGAAAGGACCAACGGGCTTCTTCACAGCTTCGAGAAAGATTCCAGGACGACTTGTCATCCGATCCAGTTTCTAACCAGTTAAGGATTGCCTTGGCCGAATTCAGCGTAACTCGGTGTGCATTAGGATCTGTTCCAAAGTGCTCGTCTTCCCCTCTCTCTATTGCTCTGTCGATCCAGATGTTGGACTCACGAATTACTGGACCAATCTCAACGTGGAGCCCCACAAGCCACGCGGCTAGAACAACGTCAACCTGGTGTGCGACAGCGTTCCCTGGAAAAGGGTGGCTCGCATAGTCGTAATCCAGACAAAATTTAAGCATTTCTGGTTCAAACATTTGAAATCTTGTTTTAACTGGATTAAAAGTCATTGAGCAATCCTCATAACTGCTTATTGCCGCTAAATCTTATGGTGGTGGAATTTTTAGAATTTCCTGATCCTGCAGTATTGGCCATAAAATTACCAAGCGTCGAGTTTTGAATTGCTTTTGCTTTTATACCAAGCACGGCATGCGACAGCCCCTGCAACACGGCATTAGGATCGCTGCCGTGGTTCTGATCGAAGGTCTTGCCGATCAG
>NZ_JBEGDW010000004.1:422598-506464 GCF_040202875.1 Xanthomonas sp. WHRI 10204 | reverse complement strand
CAGTCCAACTGGACTGAGGGTTTCTTTTTGCCTGGGCGTTAGGAAAATACTCCGCAAGCCCGCCAAATCCGCGCCGGACCGCGTGTCACGCTACAAACGGCAGGCCTGCGACACGCGTACGCCTGCCCGGCGCGGCGACCCGCTGGAGCCAGCGCGCTACAAGCGCGGTTGATGTAAGGGCAGTATTGGCCGCGAAACTAGCCGCAGCCAGGCGACGACGCACACCATATGCGTCGCTTATAAACTCTCGATCGCAAACCCTCGGCTGCTCCTGGAGACCGCTATCTGGTGGCTGACTGACCGCCACTCGATTGCTTTTCTGCATGCCGACCTCCATATCGTGCCGTGCCGGTGCGTGACCGGCTGTTGCTGGATGCGCTGATGCCGGAATTGCCTGAAGTCGAAACCACGGTGCGCGGCCTAGCGCCGCATCTGGTCGGGCAGCGCATCCATGGGGTGATCCTGCGTCGGCCAGATCTGCGTTGGCCCATTGCCGAGCAGATCGAGCGCTTGCTTCCTGGAGCTACCATCACGCACGTCCGTCGACGTGCCAAGTATCTATTGATGGATACCGATGCCGGCGGGAGTGCGTTGCTGCATCTGGGCATGTCCGGGAGCTTGCGTGTATTGCCTGGAGACACGCTGCCGCGCGCACATGATCATGTAGATATCAGCCTGCAGAACGGGCGTGTGCTGCGCTTCAACGACCCGCGTCGGTTTGGTTGCCTGCTGTGGCAATCCGATACGCAGGTGCATGAGCTGCTTGCTGCGCTAGGTCCGGAGCCATTATCGGAGGCATTTACTGGCGATTATCTCTATGCGCTATCGCGCGGTCGTCGCGCTGCAGTCAAAACCTTTCTGATGGATCAAGCAGTGGTTGTCGGCGTAGGAAATATCTATGCCGCTGAGAGTCTGCACCGTGCGGGAATCAGCCCATTGCGCGAAGCTGGAAAGGTGTCGCTTGATCGATACCGGCATCTGGCTACTGCGGTGAAGGATATTCTGGGATACGCCATCCAGCGCGGCGGCACGACATTGCGCGACTTCATCAGCCCGGACGGGGCACCTGGCTATTTCGAGCAGGAACTGACGGTCTACGGCCGCGAGGGTGAGCCCTGCAAACAGTGCGGGCGGGCTTTGAAACACGCAACGATTGGACAACGCGCGACGGTGTGGTGCAGCAGTTGCCAGCGTTGAGGTATGGCAGCACCTTTTAAGCAGTTCCTGCTGCCTCCCGGATCAGATGGATCTTCGCGATCGATGTGCAGCCTCAACGGATAGACCACCGGCCGGGCGATCAATGGCTCCACTTTCGCGGTAACAAGAAGCAAACGGCTAGTTTCCACACGTGCACCACGCCACAATCGATACGTCCTGCATTTGGAACTGCGTTATGCCCATGTCACGGCCTCTTTTCATTCCCTTGGTGGCTTGCGGTGCACTGGCGCTATTGCTTCCTGGCAAGGCACATGCGGATGAGTCCGCGAAAACTGGCCTCGCGCCAGTAGAACGTATCCAGTTGCACAACGATGCAGTGGAGCTGAGCGTCACGCCGGCATTTGGTGGCCGTGTGCTGTCCTTCAGCCTGCGCGGACACCCTAGTGTGTTGAAGATCGGAGCAGCAGTGGATCGCCAGCCTGCGCCTACGGTGTCTGCCAGCGCAGGCGATGTTCCGTATCTCGGTCACGATGTGTGGGTGGGGCCGCAGAGTCAGTGGTGGTTGCATCAGCAGGTCAACCTCGAGCGCAAGGCCGCCGCCGCGGTGTGGCCGCCGGATCCGTATCTCTCGTTGGCCAGTACGCGGGCCGTTGTACGTGGACCGACCGAGGTGACCCTGAAGGGCGTGCCCAGCCCGGTGACGGGCGTGCAACTGAGCAAGCGCATCGCCCTGTCTACAACGCGCGCCGACACGGTGGACGTGCAAGCCACGGCGCGCAATATCCGCAAGGATGCAATCGCCTGGGATCTGTGGTTCAACACCCGGGTTGCGGCGAGTACGCGGGTCTTTGTGCCGGTGGCCGATGCCGGCGATATTCGGGTGCAACCGCCGAGCGAGCCAGGCACGGTGCCGCCCGTGTTCGGCCACCATGCGGGCGTTCTGGCGTTGCGTGCCGACGTACGAGATGACGGCATGGTCCAGCGCGGCAAGGTGTTGCTGCAACCGTCGGCGGGCTGGATGGCCGGCTTTGCCGGCGCGCAGGTGCTGGTGATCCGCTTCGTGCATCAGCCGTTGGCCGCGATCCATCCGGAACAAGGACAGGTGGAGCTGTACCTGGATGCCCCGCCCCTGCATCCCGAGCAGGGCTTGCTGGAAATGGAGGTGCATGCACCGTATCGCCAGCTTGCGCCAGGTGCGCAGATGCAGGCGCAGGAGCAGTGGACGTTGCTGCAGTACAGCGGGCCGGACGAGGTGCAGGCGCAGCGGCGCTTCCTGTGCAGCAAGGCGACAGAGCTGGCTTTGGACAATGCGTGCGATGCCGCAGCTGCGGCGCCTTGACGCACGCACGCGCGTCCACGCCGGGCTTGTGGCTATGATGTCGCCCAATTCCCGATCAGATCGATGCGCATGCAACGACGCCACTTCCTGAAGAATGCCGCTGCCGCCTTGGCCGCGCTCGGTTTACCGGCATTGCCGCAGTGGGCGTTGGCTGCCAAGGCCGTGGGGCTGCGTCGGCTCGGGCAGCCGCAACCGTTCGACTATGCGTGGCTCAAGGGGCAGGCGCGTGGGCTGGCCAAGGCGCCGTACAAAAGCCACAAGCAGGTGCTGCCGGGGCCGCTGGAAGCGTTGAACTGGGATCAGTATCAGTCGATTCGCTATCGGCAGGACCACGCGTTGTGGGCCGATGGCAACGGCAAGTTTCAGGCGAAGTTCTTCCACCTGGGGCTGTACTTCCATACCCCCGTGCACATCTACGACATCGTCGATGGCAAGGCCCAGCAGCTGGCCTACGACCCGGCTGCGTTCGATTACGGCAGCAGTGGGCTAGGCGGCAAGCAGTTGCCGAAGGATCTGGGCTTTGCCGGCTTCCGGCTCAACACGCGCAAGGACACCGATCGCGACTTTTCGGCATTTCTGGGCGCGAGCTATTTCCGTGCGGTGGGCAAGGAAGGCCAGTACGGGCAGTCGGCGCGCGGGCTGGCGATCGATACCGGCACCGGTGGACCGGAAGAGTTTCCGGACTTCATCGCCTACTACCTGGAGCAGCCTGCCGACCACTCCGACACCGTGGTGGTGTACGGCCTGCTGGATTCGCCCAGTGTCGCCGGCGCCTACCGCTTTGCCATCACCAATGGCGACGTGCTGGTGATGGATATCGACAGCGCGCTGTACCCGCGCAAGGCCATCGAACGGCTCGGCATCGGCCCATGCACCAGCATGTACCAGGTCGGCGAAAACGACAGCCGGATGGATTGGGACTGGCGCCCGGAGATCCACGATACCGATGGTCTGGCGATGTGGACCGGCGGTGGCGAATGGATCTGGCGGCCGCTGTGCAACCCGCCGCATCTGCGCTTCAACATGTTTGTCGATGAAAACCCGCGTGGGTTCGGGCTGTTGCAGCGCGACCGCAATTTCGACCATTACCAGGACGACGGCGTGTTCTACGAGAAGCGCCCGTGCCTGTGGGTGGAACCGAAGAGCGGCTGGGGCAAGGGTTCGGTGCAGTTGGTCGAGATCCCGACCGTGGACGAGACCTTCGACAACATCGTGGCGTTCTGGAACCCGCAGGCCAAGCCGCAGCCGGGACAGGAGCTGTTGATGGGCTACCGGTTGTATTGGGGCGCCCAACCGCCGGCCAGTTCGCACTTGGCGCATTGCGTGGCCACCCGCACCGGGTTGGGCGGCATCGTTGGGCAGAAGCGCAGCCATTTTTCATGGCGCTTTGCGGTGGACTTTGCCGGCGGCGACTTGCCTGGGTTGGTGAAGGACGCCAAGACCAAGGTCGAAGCGGTGATCCAGGTGTCGCGCGGCACCACCGAGATTGTCTCGGCGCGGCCGTTGCATGAACTCAAGGGCTATCGGGCCATGTTCGACCTGGTGCCGCCGGATGACAGCATGCAGCAGATCGATATCCGCCTGTACCTGCGCGCCAACGGCAAGCCGCTGACCGAAACCTGGCTCTATCAATGGACGCCGCCGCCGGTGAGCGAGCGCAAGATCTATTGAGTGTGTGGCGGTGCGCACGCGAGTGCGTATCGCGCGGTTTCGTCTGCAAAGCGACGTCTTTGTAGAGCGATCCTGGGCGATCGAAGCTAGAAGCGAGAATGCTGCAGTGATCTCGGCGTGGTGAGTGGATCGCCGACATGCGTGCGTCGGCCGCAACGGTGACGGACCGTCGCTCTCCCAGCCATGAGTACGTGTTGCGCGGCGTAGGCGAACAATGCCTGCGCCTGCCGCACATCTCGCCGATCAGGCCTGGCTGACATCAGCGACCGACGTGCGATCTCGGACATGCTGCGTCTGCCAATGCGCCCATGCACGCCGCGTCCTTACGTGTTGTGCGGCGTAGGCGAGCAATGCCTGCGCCTGCCGTACATCTCGCCGATCAGGCCTGTGCTGACACCAGCGACCGACATGCGATCTGGGCATCCGGCGGTGCACCGTTGCACAGCGCGCCGATCAGGCTGGGATGACGCCAATGACCGACATGCGATTTCAGACATGCTGCGTCCGCCAATGCACCCACGCACGTCGCGTCCTGGAGTGATCGCCGCACGAAAACGTGCGTGTCGCCAAAAGCGCCTATGCGTGGACGCGTTTCCGGAGCGCAACCGCACTGCTGCAGGACGCGATCGCCGCCATGAGGCGGTATCGCCGGGTTTAAGCACTCAGGCCGAGGTGGTGCCGCTGACCAGGTGCATGCGCGCACGTGGTCGTGCGCAGGCCAGCTCCACGCGGAAGCAGGTGCCGTCCTTGCCGCTGGTGATACGCAGCTCGCCCTGATGCGCCTGTGCGATCTGCGCGGCCATGTGCAGGCCCAGATCCACTTCCGGCACGGGGCGGCCGGCGGTGTGTACGTGGGTGGAGGCATGCAGCACATCCAGCCGGCGTGGATCGATGCCATCCAGATTGCAGACGTCGATGCGCAGGCGGCCCTGTTCGGTGACCGCGACCGCCTTGATCAGCGAACTCTGCTGCCCCTGCACCACCGCATTGATCATCATGCTGCCGAACATCTGCGCCAGGCGCACCGCATCGCCATGCACGGGTTCGTCGATGGCCACGTGCGTGGACAGCACCTGGTTGGGATAGGCGGCGCGGGTTTCGTCGACGACCTGCGACAGCGCATCGAGCAGGTCGCTGCCGCTGCCGTAATCCAGTTGCAGCCAGTCGCGCTCGATGCCACGCGCGAAATCGGAGGCGAAATCGATCAGTTCTTCCATGCGCTGCAGGCTGCGTTGCAGGCAGCGGATGGCGCCGCCCTGGCGCTGGTTGAGCGGGTCGATGGCGAGCATGTCCACCACCGCATGCATGGACTGCAGCGGGTTGCGCAAGTCGTGCCCGAGGATGCCGATGAACTCTTCGCGCAACCGCGCCGAGGCGCCGGCGCGGCCCAGTTCGCTGCGTGCGCGCCGCGATTCCTGCGCGCTCTCTTCAGCGCGCTGTTCGGCCTGGATCTGCGCGGCCAGCAACTGCGCGAGCAACTCGACCTTCTCCACCAACTGCTGGTCCATGACCCGCGGTAACGGATCCAGCGCGCACAAGGTGCCGAACACGCTGCCATCGTCGAAACGGATCGGCACCGAGACGTAGCTTTCGAAGCCATACAACCGCGGCGATGGGTGGTCGCGATAGACCGGGTCGTCGGAGGCATGCCCGAACCACACCGCGTTGCCCTTCACCCGCACGCTGTCGCAGAAGGTGGTGGCCAGCGGCAGCTCGTCGCCCGGCATCAGACCGAAGGACAACTCGTCGCGCACCTGGCAGGTGATCCAGCGCGCCTCGGTCACCCGCGCGACGGCGGCAAAGCCCATGCCGGTGAGGCGGGTCAGGATGTTCAGCACATCGGGGACCGACGAGAGCCGGCCAACACGCGCGATATCGGCGCGTAACTCGGGAGGAAGCGTACCCATGTGTGCCTCCCGACAAGTGGATGATCGCCAGTTTACAGGACTGCAGTTGGGCCTGGTGACGTGCCAAGCCACTGCAATCGATGCCAACGATACGCCTTGTCGGCCGGTGTCGGCGATGCCGCTGCAAATGCACGCCTGCATAGGTTTAGCGATGCGTTCGCAGCGTATAGCTTGGCGCCAATGCGCGCTGGCGATCAGGGATGCCGCCACAGATGGTGGCGGCGCTACCGCAGCTGTCCAACGGCGCTGCGCTGACCAAGGCGACGGGTGATTCGTGTGTTCGTGCCACGCCGCCATCTACCGCTGACGGCGACGCCATGCGACGTGTGGCGGAATGGGCGGGCACTACCCGGCGCAGGCCGGACGGACCGACGCTGCGGTGTCGCCAGTCGGCAGGATGCCGGTTACTCAGGCGTCGGCAGACGGCAGCGGCAAGGCGATCTGCAGTGGGTCGATGCGGCCTTCGCCGCGCATGATCTTCTTGAACTCGGGGCGGCTGACCGACACGTAGCGCTCGTTGCCGCCGATCTCCACTTGCGGGCCGTCCTGCACCGCATGCCCTTGCGCGTCCACGCGCACGGTCATGGTGGCCTTGCTGCCGCTGTGGCAGATGGTCTTGATCTCTTCCAGCTCGTCGGCCCAGGCCAGCAGGAACTGGCTGCCTTCGAACAGCTCGCCGCGAAAATCCGTCCGCAGGCCGTAGCACAGCACCGGGATACGCAGCCGGTCGACCACCTCGCTCAACTGCCAGACCTGTGCGCGGCTGAGGAACTGCGCCTCATCGACCAGCACGCAATGCAGGGCCCCCTGGGTGGCGATGTCGCGTTCGACCAGCTGCTGCAGTTCGGTGTCGCGATCGAACGCGCGCCCGTCTGCACGCAAGCCAATCCGCGATGCGACCACGCCGCTGCCGGCGCGGTGGTCGAGTTTGGGCGTCAGGATCAGCGTGCGCATGCCGCGTTCGCGGTAGTTGTGCGCCGACTGCAGCAAGGTGGTGGTCTTGCCGGCATTCATCGCCGAATAATAGAAATAGAGCTTGGCCATCGGGCGATTTTACCGGGCCGGGCGGCTGCATGCAGCGCGCGCTATTGGTGAGTGCTGCCGCGCGGGCCAACGCGGGCTGGCGAGGGCTGCTGCCGTGCCGCCGCACCTGCAGACCTGGCGCGACAGAACCATTCCCCTGCCGACCTGAATCCATCGCGCCGGCCAGCCCGGGGCCGCCCCGGTACAATGGCGCGCTCTGTCGGAAGCCTCTATGCACGGTCTCAATCCCCCGCAAAGCGCCGCGGTGCTGCACTGCGAAGGTCCCTTGTTGGTGCTGGCCGGTGCCGGCAGCGGCAAGACGCGCGTGATCGTGGAAAAGATCGCGCATCTGATCGCGATCGGCCGCTATCCGGCCAAGCGCATCGCCGCGATCACCTTCACCAACAAGTCGGCCAAGGAAATGCGTGAGCGTGTGGCCAAGCGCATCCGCGGCGATGGCGCCGATGGCCTGACCATCTGCACCTTCCATGCGCTGGGGCTGAAGTTCCTGCAGATCGAACATGCCGCGGCCGGCTTGAAGCGCGGTTTTTCGATCTTCGATTCCGACGATGCTGCCGCGCAGATCAAGGACTTGATGCATGGCGCCAAGCCCGATGCGATCGAAGATGCCAAGAACCTGATCTCGCGCGCCAAGAATGCCGGCCTGTCGCCGGAACAGGCGATGGCCGCTGCGCGCAGCAACCGCGAGAAGGAAGCCGCCAGCCTGTACGAGCGCTACCAGGCGCGACTGACCACCTTCAATGCGGTGGACTTCGACGATCTGATCCGCCTGCCGGTGCAGATCCTGGAAGCCAACGAAGAGATCGTGATGGGCTGGCGCGAGCGCATCGGCTACCTGCTGGTGGACGAGTGCCAGGACACCAACGATGCCCAGTACCGGCTGTTGAAGATGCTGGCCGGGCCGCGCGGCAACTTCACCTGCGTGGGCGACGACGACCAGAGCATCTACGCCTGGCGCGGCGCCAACCCGGAAAACCTGCAGCAGATGGCGCGCGATTACCCGGCGCTGGAAATCATCAAGCTGGAGCAGAATTATCGCTGCTCCAATCGCGTGTTGCGCGCGGCCAATGCGCTGATTGCGCACAACCCGCACGAGCATTTGAAGACGCTGTGGAGCGACCAGGCCGACGGCGAACGTATCCGCGTGTGGGAATGCCGCGACAGCGAGCACGAGGCCGAAAAGGTCGCGGCCGAAATCTCGTTTCTGGGCACCGCCAAGCAGGTGCCGTGGAGCGATTTCTGCATTCTGTTTCGCGGTAACTTCCAGTCGCGGCCGCTGGAAAAAGCCATGCAGCTGCTGAGGGTGCCGTATCACCTCACCGGCGGCACCGCGTTTCTGGAGCGGCAGGAGGTCAAGGACGTGCTGTCGTGGCTACGTCTGATCGTCAACCCCGAGGATGACGCGGCGTTTTTGCGCGCGGTGCAATCGCCCAAGCGCGAAGTGGGGGCGACCTCGCTGGCGCGGTTGGCCGAGCTGGCCAGTGCGAAGTCGGTGCCGATGTCGCGCGCGGCCGAATCGATGGGCGCATTGCAGCACCTGCCGCCGCGCGCAGCCAATGGCCTGAGTGCCTTCACCGATATTCTGCGCGACATGCGCGAGCACTCGGCGACCATGCCGGCCGGCGAATTGGTGCGGACGCTGGCCGACAAATCTGGCCTGCTCAACGACCTGCGCAATCAATCCAAGGACGAAACCGGCTTCCAACGCCGCAAGCGCAATCTGGACGAGTTGGCCGAGTGGTTCGAAGGCGGCCCACGTGGCGCGAGCGCAAGCGATCTGGCCGCGCAGCTGGCGCTGTTGTCGCGCAACGACAAGGACGACGGCGGCAACCAGGTGCGCATGATGACCATGCATGCGTCTAAGGGTCTGGAGTTCCGCTATGTGTTCATCGTCGGCTGCGAAGACGGTGTGCTGCCGCACGAAGTGAGCCTGGAAGAAGGCAATCTGCAGGAAGAGCGCCGGCTGCTGTATGTGGGCATCACCCGCGCCAAGGAGCAGCTGTGGATGAGTCACAGCAAGCTGACGCGCAAGTTTGGCGAGCATGTGCGGCTCAAGCCGAGCCGGTTCTTCGATGAGATTCCTGCCGAAGAACTGCAGCGCGATGGTGCCGACCCGGTTGCCGATGCCGAGCGCAAAAAAGAGCGCGCCAGCGCCGGGCTGGCGGCGATCCAGGCGTTGTTCGATTAGCCGCGGCTGATCAAGCCACCACGCTTGTCGTCGGGTGGGCGCGGCTGATGCGTGGTTAGCGTTTGGCACCGCGGTCTGGCACGCGCCAGCGTATTGGCGGCGGTGTGCCGACCGTTCCAGGCGTGTCATGCGCTTCAACACGCGTGAGAGTGGCTGCTGTACGGATCCGCACACTGCCGCATCGCATCGCATCGCATCGCGGCGCGGCAGTGTGCGGTTGTCGAAAGACTGGCGTTTGCTGCGCGCGGAATGGATTGTGACCGTCGACGTCGACATCGACATCGACGTGCCAGGTTGGCGGCGCGTGTATGCACGGCGCGGTTCGTCTGCTGGATGATTGCCGGTCCCACTTGGCTGTAGCGCGCGCTGAGGCTTGCCAGCGCCACACCCGCACGGCAGTCTGGTTTTCCCTGTTGCAGGAGTGCGCCGTGACTGTCGTGATCGAAACCCCGCGCTTGCGCTTGCGCACGCTCGATCCCGAGCGCGATGCCGATGCGATATTGACGCTGGTCAACGACCCCGGCTTTATCGCCGGCATCAACGACCGCGGCATCCGTACCCGCGAGCAGGCGAGCGCGCATCTGCGCGAGTGGGCACAGGCGCATCACGACATGTACGGGTTTGCGCATTGGGCACTGGAGACGCGCGACGGGTCCACCTTCATGGGGACGTTGGGTTTGTTGTGCCGCGACACCTTGCCGGTGCCGCATCTCGGCTTTGCACTGTTGCCGGCCTATCGCGGCAAGGGCTATGTAAGCGAAGCCGGGCGTGCGGTGCTGGATTACGCACGCGATGGGCTGGGGCTGACCCAGCTGTGCGCGATCGTGTCGCCGGACAACGCCGCTTCCATTCGCGCGCTGGAAGCGCTGGGGCTGCACCGCGAGGGCCTGCGGGTGTTGAGTCCCGGCACCGATGCGCTGGCGTATTACATGATCGATCTCGCTCCCGCCGACATGGACAGCACCCCAGGTGTGCGGCACCCTGCCGGCCTGCCTCCGACTGCATAAGGACACCCGCATGCCGCTGCTGGTCAATGCCTATTCCACGTTGCGCGAACCGCGCTGGCCGGACTTTCTGCCGCACGACGCTGTGCAGCATCGCGACCATGCCGACCCGGAGCTGGCCAACCATCTGCATGGCTTTGTCGGCTATGTGAATCAGGCGGGCGACGGGCAAATGACCCAGTCGCGGTATCACCTGATGCGGCATGTGCAGCGGGTGCGGCAGCACTTCAGCTTCGAGGTCGACGACAGCGCGTTTGGCGATCTGGCGCAGTGGGCCGAGCAGGCCAATGCGGTGTGTTTTCTGGCCGACGGCAGCGTGCGCGACCCGCAGGGGCGTGTGCTGATCAGCCAGGGCGAGCCGGCGCTCGATGACCAAGCGCAGGTGCCGTACCCGCCGGACGCGCTCGAGCGGCGAGCGCATCATCTGGCGCAGCTGAGCGCACAGGGCATTCGCGTACCGCCGAGCTTGCCGCCGGTGGCTGGCGGGGGCGAAGCGCGGGTGCGCGAGGCGACGGCGGTGACGCAACGGATGCTGGCGTTGTTTGCGGTGGCCTTGCGTGCGGAGATGCTGGCCGCCGGCGATGCGCCACCGGCGTTGGAGGAGGTGGAGACGCGCTTGCCCGGCGTGACGGCTGCGCTGTCGCCGCAGGAGCGCGACTTCTTCGCCGAGGCGCACCCAGAAGCACAGATGCTGGCCAATTTTGGCTGGCGTTATGAAAGCCTGGCCGTGTTGCAGTGGGCGCTGGGCCTGGCCGACAGCTTGCCGCAGCCGACCGCCCTGTGCGACGTGCCGCTGGCCGCGCAGCGCGCGCTGGAGCATGCGCAGGCGCCTGCGCTCACGCTGCGGCCGCTGCCCGAACTGCTGGATGCGTTGGACCTGCATCTGCGCCTGCACTGGGCCGTGCGCCAGGCCGGCCAGACCCAGCAGGCACCGCCGGCCGGCATCGTGCCCGGCGTGGTGTACGAGCGCCATTACGCGCTCAACTGGCTGCTGCACTTTGAAGATGCGGAATGGGACGAGGTGGATACGCCGACCTGAGCGGAGCGAGCACCGATCACGTCGGGGCTAAGAGCGGCTAACAAAACGTAGCGAGCAGTCGTCAGGTGGGTGTGGACGGCGCGGAGGAACCGGAGTGTACGGGTGGTACATGAGGATTCCGAGCACCGGCCGCGCCCGCCTGGCGGCTGCACAGTAGTTTTGTTAGCTGCTCTAAGCGTCCCTCAAGGGATGCATCCGCATGGCGTTATGGCGTCGCGCCTGCCATGGCGTGTGGTTCTCACACGTGCCAGGCAAGCGCTGAACAACGCGTCCGTGTGGTTTCGATCAACACCGCTGGCCATCTTCACTACGCGCAAGCGTTTGATGTTCAGCAGGGAAGACCGCCGCGTTTGAGCGACATCCCAGGTTCCCCCGTCATGCCGCGCGTTGTTCGGACCCTCCCTAGCCGAGGAAGGACATGGCGTGGGTCAGCGAGCGGTCGGTTTGCAGATCCAGCAAGCGGCCGTGCGCGTCATGGAACAGCAGATGGCCGGACTGCTCGCGCACCTTGACTGTGCTGCCCGCAGGCCAGTCCAGCGACGCAACGATGCCGCCGTCATGGTGGCGCACCACCAGATAGCGCGAGTCGTGCGGCCAATGCAGGCCAACCAGGAATCCCGCTTCAAGCGCCACCACGTTCGATCCATCCGGAGCGCCGAATGCGGCACTGTGTTCGTGCAACCGGGACTGACGGGCGCTGCCGATGTGCTGGTAGTGCAGGTAACTGTCGCCATTGGGATCGGTGCGCACCTCCGTTTGCTGCACGCTGCCGAGCCGATGCGCGAGCACCGGCGCTTGCGGGTCCACGCGCAGGGGATCGCGCGCTTTGAGGCGTCGCGCGGGCAGGCTGTAGGTCCAGTCCTCCAGGTGCTCGCCGGCCTGCACCAGATACACCTCGCAATCGCTGAAGAATCCCGCCGCAATCACCGGCCCGGGCAGGTCGCCGACATGCCACAGCACGCTGTGCAGATCCTTGTCGGTATCGACCACCAGCAGCCGGTTGTCGACCACGATGCTCCAGCCGATTCCGCTGTAGCTGGGCGCGGCGTACTGCAGTGCGAGCTGGCCAAGGTCGCGCACCGCATGGGTGATCAAATCCAGGCGGTGGACGGTGGACACGCGCTCGCGGGGTGCGATTGCCAGGGCGACCTGCCCGCTGTCGGCGATGACCACGCCAAAGGCAGGCGCCGGGTAGCGCCGCAGCATGCGCCCGTGCGCGTCCACCACCGCCGCGCCGGCTTCGCCCAGGGCCAGCAGATAGCGGCGACCCGGGAGTGTAGCCACATCGTGGATGGCCGCCAGGCCGGCTTGCGGTGCCTGCAGTCGTAGCGTGGTGGCGCCGTCCCAGAGCTTGGATTGGCTGGCCGCGACGTGTGGTTTGAAGGTTGGAATATCGGCGCTGAGCAGCGGGTCCTTGGCCAGTTTCAGCAGCGTGGTCAGATCGCCGACGGACAGGCTGTTGCGGGCGAACGCATGATCGGCGGCAATCGCCGGCAGCAGTTGCCGCGCCAGTTGTTGCAGCGAGCGGTTGGGGGCAGCATCCACCAGCAGCGCGGCTGCCATGTCGCTGCGCGGTGCGGGATCGGCGCTGGGGTCTGCAAGCGCGGCGATGCGGTCTGCGTAGTGTTTCAGCGTGTCCGGCAACAGCTGCGCGCGTTTGACCAGCGCGCGTGCGTGCAGCGTGCTGCCGGTCTGTTCTGCGGCCAGCAGCCACTGCGCAGCCTGGTGGCGCGCGTTGTGCAACGGCCACACTGCCTCCACAGCCGCCAGCCAGTCGCCGGCCTGCACCAGCGCCTGGCCCCAGTCCAGCCGCAGCGCGTCGGCCAATACGCGGTCGGTGCCGTGCAGCAGCTGGATGGCGGCGGCAAAGGCGCCATCGCGGCGCGCGACCTGCACCGCACGCGCGCGGTCGCCGGCCAGCATCAGCAGCCGGATGATCATCGCCGCCGACATGTCCCAGCCCAGCGCCAGCTCCGCGGCCTGTTTGTAACGGGCGTGCTTGACCAGATAGTCGAGCGCTTCCTGGCGCGCATTGAGCAATTCGGCCAGCACGAACACTGCACGATCGATCTGGCCTTCGCGGTCCAGGCGCGCGAAGGCGCTGCGATAGGTCGCGCGCAGATGCGCCTGCAGCTCTTCGCCCAGGCCGATGCTGGTGCCGGCGCCGCGCGTGCGCGACAGACTCAGGTCGCTGCGCCGCTGTGGCACCCCGAACGCCTGCCCCAAGGATTCGCCCAGGCCATCGAGCGGCAGCGCGTTGCGCAAGGCTTCGTCCAGATCGCCGTTTTCGAACTGGCGCAGCATCCGGCGCATGTAGGCGCCCTGATGACGTCCGACCAGGCTGGCTATCCTTGAGGCAACCAGTGCGCGGGCCAGCCGCGTGCGCCAGGCCGATACCGATGCAGCGCCCCGGCGTGCCGGCAGGGTGGTGTTCTGCCCGGTGGCGGTGCCGGCGCCAGACGCTGCGGATCCGTTCGATGCCGGTGCGTGCTCGCGGCTCAAGGTGCGCTGAGCGCGCGTCAGCAGGCGTTGCCACAGCGTGGTGTTCTGCACGGCGGGGCGCTGCGTCTTCAGCGCGTGCAGGAATGCATCGCGCTCGGCGCTGGCTGGCGGGACGGCATTGCCCAGCAATTGCCGCAGCGGTTTGCCGCGCAGCCGGTCCACCTGCAGCGGTGGCTCGCTCGGGCTGCAGTCGTAGGGCATGTGCAGTGGGTAGCCGGACACGTCGATCGCCTCGGAAGGATCCAGCGCCACCGCGTGTTGCCACTGCAAGGCGATCACCTGGGCGCCATGCACCAGGCCGATATCGGCGGGGGGCAACTGCGCGGCCTCGGCGGCAGTCAACGCGCCCGAGAACAGGCCGCCGTGCACCTGGCACAGCGCCAGGCCGGGCGCCTGCTCGCAGACCAGCGCACGCGGCGCGGCGAAGCACAGCACATCGCCGTCTGCAAAGCGCAGCGCCCGGCTACCCGGTTGCCAGGCGCGCACGAGCCTGGCCAGGCGTTGCTGCGGGCTGAGCCACGCTGCCGAGAACCACAACGCCGACACCATCTGGCTGCCGTGCCACAGCGGGTAGCGCACGCTGCCGCCCGCGTTGTCCGTGCGTGCCGGGCTAGTCATGGCCGGGTTGCTCGGCCTGGCCTTGCACGACCATCAGCGGGGTCAGCCCGCCATCGCCCAAGATCCACGCCTGCCCCTGCAGGGTCACCAGTGCGACCCGCGCGCCATCGCTGGACACCGCCGCGGCGCTGATCTCGCTGGCGGCGCGATGCAGTGTCCGCCGGCCGCTGGCCCCGATGGCGAGCAGCGCGCGACGATCGGCGCGCAGCACCAGCAGCAGGCTGTGCTGCGGCGCGTCCGGGTCGCCGATCAGGCCGATCGGTCGGTCGCCGGACGCCACGATCGCCTCGAATTCCTGAAAGCCATCGGCCGGGCCCCCGTGCAGCACCCGGTAAGCCAGCGAGCGGTCGCCGCCGGCCTGACGGCTTGCCAGTTCGAGGGCGATGGCGCCACGCCATTGGCCCTCCTGGACCAGGTTGCGCAGCAACACGACCGGCGGGCGCGACCCCAGCGCCAGCTGCAGGATGAGGTCCTGCTTGCCGTTGCGATGCAGGCGCAGCACCCGCAGTTCGCCAGCGACATGGGTGGCGTAGACCGCGTGTTCGGCATCGCCTTGCGCCAGCGCCACCACCTGCCCGGCGAGCTCGCTGCCTTGCGCAACCCGCTGCCGCTGGTTGGTATCGCGCGTCCAGGTCATCAGCCGGCCGTGCTGGTCCCACAGCAGGAACCGCTGTGGCTTGCCGCCGCTGTTGAGCCACACGCATGGACGCAGCCGCACCTGGCCGGGTGCGGGGCAGAGGCTCTGCCCGCCGGCTTCGATGGAGCCGTGCATGCCATCGAGATTCCAGAACGCGGCCTGCTCCCCGAAAGCAACGATGCCGCCTACGTGCTTGTTCTGCGCCGTCAGGCAAAGCGGCTGACCGCCCTGCGCCCATTGGTGGTAGCGCGGCGCCGCCCGTTTGGGGATGTCGGCGGGCTGCACCTTCACCATCGCGCTGCGGTAGCCGTCTGCCAGCAGCAGCGCCACATGGCTGCCGTCCGGGCTGAACAGCGGCGCGTGGCGCAGCGAAAACTTACCCTTGACCACGTGGTTTGCGGTGTCGGCCTCGGCGGGGCGTTGCGTGTCGGTGAAGTGCCCAAGCAGCAGCTGCCTGGCGGCCATGCTGGCAGGCACCGGCAACAGGCTGCTGCGGGTGCCGTGGCGCGTTTGCAGCACCACCTGCAGATGCGCATCGGCCGCAGGCACGATGCTGGCCTGGTGGTTGAATGGCGCCACACGCACCGGTTGCGCGCCGATCCACCAGCACTCGCTGGTGGTCGGGGTCGCGCTTGCCCACTGCGTGGCCCAGGCCTGCGCGTGCTGCGGGCCGGTCGCCTCGAAGGTGCGGCCCTGCAGCAGCTGTTGCAGCCGGGCAGGGCTGTCGGCGTCGTGCAGGTCGCCGGGCAGATGCGCCAGGCCCCAGACAAAGCGCGCATTGGCGGCCTGCGCACGGCGTGCCAGCAGGATCCACAACGCGATCTGTGCCAGACGCGGCGCGCCCCATTGCGCCGGACCGGCATCGAAGATCGCCACCAGACGCGCATCGCGCGCGCGGGTCTGCATGCGGGGCACCAGGAACAGGTGCTCGGCATGCGCGGCGCGGCGCAGGAATTCCTCCGGCAGTGCGTCGGCCAGTGCCCACTCGCTCAGCAGCAGGTGGTCGTAGCTGCCGCGCCGACGCAGGTCGTCGATACCGTCCGGCTCGCTGTCGCCATCGCGGCGGCGCAGGCTGTCGCGGCCGAGCAAGGGGTCCAGACGCAACAACCAGGTGCCGAGCTGGGAAGCGATGTCCGGGTCGAACCAGTCCAGCCACAGCCGCCAGGCCTGGAGCGGGGCGGGCACCTGCAGCGCGGCGCTCACGCGGCCTCCCAACGCTGACGGATCTGCGCCACGACCTCGGCACGCGCCGGCAGCAACCGATGCAGCGGCAGCACCAGCGCAGGTGATCGCAGCAGCAACAGCGGCTGCGGCCCGTGCTGGCGGCGCAGCGCACGCTCCAGCAGTTCCAGCGGAAGCGCTGGGCGTTCGGCAGTGGGCAACCACAGGCCAGCGGCGTCCGCGCGCGGTGCCACGTACTGCACGCCGTTGGCCCAGGGCAGCTGCGGCGCAGGGCCGGTCAGCAGCAACGCCTGCGCGGTGGCGGTGACCAGCAAACCCGCGCCGTCGGGCAAGCGCGCCCATGCCGCCAGCAACGCGCGTGCGGCCTCGCCCACGCCGATCACTCCTTGCGGGGCGACCGGCAGCGGCTCGTCCTGCCACGACCAGGTCACGCGGCGCTGCCGATCTGCTCGATCAGGCGCGTGCGTTCGTGGGCCAGCTCGGCTGGCAGCGAGGCGGCCGTGAAGTTGGCATCGATCTCGCGCAGCAAGGCTTCGGCCATGGTGCGCAGGGCGGGATTGTGCTGATCCTGCAGGCAAGACTGGGCCGCCTCCACCAGCCGCGCAGTGCGCGAGAGCGGTTGCAGGGCGGCTTGTTCGACGGCCGCGCGCAAGGTGGGATTGGCAGCAACGGCCAGGGTGCCGCGTAGCAGATCCTGTGCGCTGGCTTGCTGCGCGCGCGTCGGCAGCACATAGAACAGCGGCCACAGATCGGCCTCGCTGGCCTGGGTGCGTCCGGCCAGCACGCAGGCGGCGGCGATCAGCCGCTGGGTCTTGACCAGGCGACGGTCCGACAGCTGCACGCCTGCGCCGCGCAATGTCCGGATCGCTGCGGCGAGCGCCGTGCGCGCGCCCTCCATGTCCACCGCACGCGCCTGTTCGCACAACAGGTCCAGATCGGCCAGCCCGGCCACAGGCTGCAGCGGCGCACGCTCGGCCTGCCATCCGCCGGCCAGCAGCGCTTCGAGCTGATGGTCTGCCACCGGGTCGACGAACAGATGCAGCAGGAAGCGGTCGCTGAAGGCTGCCAGCGCATCGTCTTCCGGCAGCGCGTTGGCCGCGCCCACGCACAGGCGCAACGGGCAATGCAGGTCGGTCTGGCCACGCCGGAAGCGGCGTTCGTTGAGCAGCCCGAGCAAGGTGTTGAGGATGGCGGTGGAACCCAGGAAGACTTCGTCGAGGAAGGCGATGTCCGCTTCCGGCAACATCCCGGTCACATCGGTCTGCACGCTGCCCTCGCGCAGTTTGCGCAGGTCCACCGGGCCGAATAATTCAGCCGGTTCGGTGAAGCGGCCGAGCAGATACTCAAAATAGCGGCCGCCCAGTGCGGCGGCGACGCGCCGCACCACCGCGCTCTTGGCGGTGCCCGGCGGGCCGATGATCAGCAGATGTTCCTGCGCCACTGCAGCGAGCACGATCAATTCGGCCAGCTGATCGCGCTCGATCAATCCGGTGGTGGCGGCCTGGACGGTGGCGCGAATGCGCGCGGCGGCGGGATGGGCATGCATGCGATCGGTCCTTCGAACAAAACGTGCGGCGCGGTGCAGGCACCGGTGACCGCCTGTGGAACGGGCAATGGAACGGTGGCGCATGGCATTAACGAGGTTGCCATGACCGTGCGGTTATCCTGTGACCTCACCGAGCCAGGGAGGCAATGCAATGACGATCGGCGAGTATTCGGAATTCTATCGCGGCAAGCGCGTGGTGGACTTCAGTGTGGACCAGCCCGCCAGCGGCGGCGACGTGGTGTACCGGCTGCGGCAGGAGTACGAAAGCGAAGGCAGCCAGGCGGAGTTGCTCGACACCCTGCTGGCGCAGGTCGACCCGGCCAGCATCCAGGCATTGATCATCGGCCCGTGGCGCGAATCCTACGAGGAAGGCCCCAGCGGCTATCTGCAGCGGCTGATCGAACGCCGCGACGAACTGACCGCGCTGCGCGCGCTGTTCGTCGGCGACATGGTCTGCGAGGACTGCGAGGTGTCGTGGATCATCCAGACCGACTACACCCCGCTGCTGGCCGCATTTCCGGCGCTGCAATCACTGCGCGTGCGCGGGTCGTCCAAATTGGTGCTGACCCCGTTCACGCACACGCAGCTGCAGGAACTGGCGATCGAATGCGGTGGGCTGCCGTCTGCCATCGTGCAGGCGATCGCCGACTCCACGCTGCCGGCGCTGCAGCACCTGGAGCTGTGGCTGGGCGTGGAGGACTACGGTTACGACGGCGATCTGGGCACCTACCAGCGGCTGCTGGCAGCCATCGGCCCGGAGCGTCTGCGCTATCTGGGGCTGCGCAACGCCGCCAACACCGACGAACTGGCCACCTGGCTGGCCACCCAGCCGTGGCTGGGCAGCCTGGACACGCTGGACCTGTCGCTGGGCACCATCGGCGATGTCGGTGCGCGGGCGCTGGTCGAAAGCACGCAGCTGGGTCAGCTGCAGCGGATCGATCTGAGCCATCACTACATTTCTGCCGACTGGCAGGCCCGTCTGGCGACGCTGCCGGCCACGGTGATCCTGGAAGAGCACGAACAGGAAGACGAAGACGAGCGCTACGTCGCTGTCTCCGAATGACGTGAGCGCGCATTGGGTGTTGGTGGGGCCGCAGGGTAGCCGCAGAGTGGCCGCCCTGCAGCAGGCATTGCAGGCGCAGGGGCAGCCCGCGGCGACGGTGTTCGACTATCTGCAGCTGCTGGACACCGCCGCGCCGTTGCAGGACTGGCTGGCGCGGCATCCGGCCGCGCTGGTCAAGCTGGAATCGCCGGGCGAGGCGCCGGCGTTGCATCAGGCGCTGATCGTGCGCGGCTGGCACTGTCTGGGACAGCCTGGGCCGGCACCTGCGCCATTGGCGCATGGCGAACTGGCGCATCAGCACCTGTGGCATGCCGGGTTTGCAGACCTGCTCGCAACCTTGCCGGCGGCGCGCTATCTCAATCCACCGGCGGACCTGCTGGCAATGACCGACAAACTTGGCTGCCAGCAGCGCTTGGCCGCGGCAGGGGTCAGCGTGCCGGCCCTGCTGGGTACGATCGACAGCTACGCCGGCCTGCGCGAATGCTTGCAGGCCAGCGGCTGCACCCAGGCATTTCTCAAGCCGCGCTACGGCTCGTCCGGCGCGGGCGTGCTGGCGTATCGCTGGCATCGCGATGGACGCCAGATCGCCAGCGGTTCGGCCGAGCTGGTGGTGCAGGACGGCCAGGTGCGCGTGTTCAACGCCTTGCGCCAGCGCCGCTATACCCGCACCGACGAGATCGCGCCGCTGGTCGATGCGATCGCCGCGCAGGGCGCTTACCTGGAACAGTGGATTCCCAAACCGCGCGCGCCCGGCCTGCCCGGTTATCACTACGACCTGCGCGTGGTCGCGTTCGACGGCGTGGCGCGGCAACGCGTGGCGCGTGCCAGCCGCGGCCCGTTGACCAATCTGCACCTGGGTAACTGGCGTCTGCCGGCGCAGGCCTGGCAGAGCGCCAACGTGGATGCGGCGGTGGCCAGCACCGTGGCGCAGGCGGCCAGCGCGTTTGCCGACTCTCGCATGATCGGTTTCGACCTGATCCAGCGCGCCGGGCGCTGCCATGTGCTGGAGGCCAACGGCTTTGGCGATCTGCTGCCGGAACTGCGCTGGCAGGGACGCACCACCTACGAAGATCAGGCGGCACTCGGCGCCATCGCCGCCGCTGCTGGCATGACCGTCGACACGCTCCCGGAGGGCCTGCTGCATGGCTGAGCTGCTGCCGGACATGCGCGCGATTGTTGGTGCGCACGACATCGTGCTGATCACCTTGGATACGCTGCGCTACGACGCCGCGCAGCGCTGTTTTGCGCGGGGCGAACTGCCGGTGCTGGCGCCGTATCTGCCGGCCGACGGCTGGGAGCGGCGGCACACGCCGGGCAGCTTTACGTATGCGGCGCACATGGCGTTTTTCGCCGGCTTTTTGCCGACTCCGGCGCGGCAGGGACCGCATCCGCGCCTGTTTGCGCTGGCCTTCGATGGCAGCGAAACCATCGTTGCGCAGACCCAGGTGTTCGCCGACAGCGGCACTATCATCGATGGCCTGGCGCGTTGCGGATACCACACGCTGTGCATCGGCGGCACCGGTTTCTTCAACAAGCGCAACGCGCTCGGCGCACAGTTGCCCGGCCTGTTCCGCGAAAGCCACTGGTCGCCGGAGTTTGGCGTCACCGCCGCCGATTCGACCGAGCGCCAGGTCGCGCTGGCCTGCGCACGTCTGGGCGACCCCGCGCTGCGCGAGACCCGCTGTTTTCTGTTCATCAACGTCTCGGCCATGCATCAGCCCAATTGCCATTACCTGCCCGGCGCGGTGCGCGACGACCTCGATAGCCACTGCGCCGCGCTGCGCTATGTGGATGCCGCGCTGGCGCCGTTGTTTGCCGCACTGCGCGCGCGCGGCGGTGCGTTTGCCATCGTCTGTTCCGACCACGGCACTGCCTACGGCGAGGATGGCTACCATGGCCATCGCCTGGCCCACGAGGTGGTGATGACCGTGCCTTATGCCCATTTCCTGGTGACCCCATGAGCCTGCCTTCGTTGGCCGAATTGCTGCGCCAGCCGCCGTATCAGGCCTATTCGTACTCGTATCCGCACAAGACCAGCTACCGGCCGCTGCAGCCGGCCGTGCCGTTGTCGCAGGTCTGGGCCGACGAGCCCCGGCAGGCACTGTTTTTGTACCTGCATATTCCGTTCTGCTCGTACCGCTGCGGGTTCTGCAATCTGTTCGCACTGGCGCGGCCGGCACCGGCGCAGGTGGAGGCGTATCTGGCGCAGATGGAGCAGCAACTGCGCGCCACCGTGCAGGCGTTGGGCACGCACCGCTTCGTGCGCTTTGCGATGGGCGGCGGCACGCCGAGCTATCTGGATCCGGCGCAATTGCAGCGCGTGTTCGACATGGTGGACCGCCACGCGACGATTGCGCTGGACACCATTCCGGCCGGCATCGAGGTGTCGCCGGAAACCGTCGATGCCGAGCGGCTGCGGGTCTGCCGGCAGGCCGGCATCGATCGCGTCAGCATGGGCATCCAGAGTTTCAGCGCTGCCGAAGTGAGCGCACTGGTGCGGCCGCAGCAGCGCGATACGGTGGAGCGGGCGATCGCCATCATTCGCGCCCAGGACATTCCAACGCTGAATCTGGATCTGATCTACGGCATCGCCGGGCAGACCGTGGACAGTTTCCTGGCCTCCATCGACAGCGCACTGCAGCATGCGCCCGAAGAACTGTATCTGTATCCGCTGTACGTGCGTCCGATGACCGGCTTGGGCCGGATCGAGGCCAAGAGCGGCGGGCGACGCAGCTTTGTGCTGCAACCCGAGCCGCTGGACGAGCGCCTGGTGCTGTACCGCGCCGGCCGTGACCATCTGCTGGCGGCCGGCTACACGCAGGTGTCGATGCGCATGTTCCGCGCCCCGCATGCGCGCGATAGCGAGGCGCCGGTGTACTGCTGCCAGAGCGATGGCATGGTGGGCATCGGCTGCGGTGCGCGCTCGTATACCGCCGGCCTGCATTACTCCAGCGAATACGGGGTCAGCCGGCGCTCGGTGGCGGAGATTCTCGAACACTATCTGGCGCGCGATCCGGCCAGTTTCGCCTGCGCCGACTACGGCATTGCGCTGGATGCCGACGATGCCATGCGACGGCATGCGATCCAGTCGCTGCTGGTGTTTCCGGGGCTGGACTGCGATGAGTTCCGTCAGCGCTTTGGCCGCGATTGCCTGGATGCCTTGCCGCAGCTGCAGGAGTTACTGGCGTTAGGGCTGGCGCAGCGGCACGGAGCGCTGCTGGCGCTCACCGCCGCAGGCATGGAGCGGGCCGACACCATCGGCCCGTGGCTGACCTCGGCGCCGATAGTCGAGCGCATGCAGCAGTACCAGGTCGGGTAAGCGGCCGATGCATCTGTCATTGCTCTATCGCGGCCGGCTGAGCAGCTGCAATTACGCCTGCGATTACTGCCCGTTCGCCAAGACCTACGACAGCCCCGCCGCGCTGCGTCGCGACGCGCAGGATCTGGCGCGGTTTGTCGGCTGGGCACAGGCGCAGACGCGGCCGTTGTCGATCCTGTTCACGCCCTGGGGCGAGGGCCTGGTGCGGCGGCATTACCGCGAGGCGATGGTGCAGCTGAGCCAGCTGCCGCAGCTGCGCCGCGTGGCGATCCAGACCAACCTGTGCACGGGCATGCGCTGGCTCGACGCGGCCAATCTCGACCGCCTGGCGTTGTGGTGCACTTACCATCCCAGCCAGGTGACGCGCGCGGCCTTCCTGCGGCGCTGCCAGGCGTTGCGCGAACGCGGCGTGCGCCACAGCGTGGGCATGGTCGCCGCGCACGCGCACATGGACGAAATCGAAGCGCTACGTGCGGCCTTGCCCGACACCACGCCGATGTGGCTCAACGCCTTCGATCCGCGTCCGCCCGATTACTACACGCCCGAGCAGGTGCAGCGCTTGAGCCGGATCGATCCACATTTCGGCTACAACCTCGCCCCGCCGCCCAGCTTCGGCGCGCCCTGCCTGACTGGCGAATCGGTGTTGTCGGTGGATGGCGACGGCACCGTGCGGCGCTGCCACTTCGTCGATACGCCGCTAGGCAATCTCTACGACGGCAGTTTCGCAGCGCAGTTACGCACTCGCAGCTGCCCCAATGCGCGATGCGATTGCTTCATCGGCTATGCGCATCGGCCGGACCTGCCGTTCCAGGCCGACTATGCAGGCGGCGTGCTGGAACGGGTGCCGGCGATGGCGTGAGCCGGCCACTGCAGACCGGTGACTTGCTCCGGAGCGGCTGATAGCCGCTGACGGGCGTTCTTCGGCGGAGTGCGCACGTGACGCCGCATCGAAGATTGCGGCGTGCGCCCTGGCCTTCGCGCACGAACATGTCGATGGTCTGTTCGATGCGTTCGGCAAAGCGGTCTTCGCTCCATGGCAGGAACAGCTCGACCTGCAGGAACGGGTACACCGTGCGACCCAGCCGGATCAGACCGGCGCGGCTCATGCGGCGGTTGTTCTGGAAGCAGCACGCCACCCACGACGCGGCGGCGCAGTCGCTTCAATCCCTGTGCTTACTCGCCCAAGCGGGTACGCAGCTCGGTCACCTGCTCGCGCAGTTCCTGCAGCTGCTCTTCCAGACTCTGCACCCGCGCTTCCAGAGCGGCGGTGTCGGCGCCGCGCGGCGTGCTTTCGCGCGTTGCGGCGGCGGCCTGCAGCGCGTCGAGATCCAGCTCGCCACTGAGCAGGTGCGCATAACGCTCTTCGCGCTGGCCGCTGGCGCGCGGCAGTTGTACCGCCAGGCTGCGCTGGATCAGCCGGTCCAGGTGATGGCGCACGTCGTCGGTATCGTTGAAGCGCGCCAGCCGCTCGCTGCGCGCGAACAGCTCGCCCAGGGTCTGCGGGCCGCGTAACAGCAGCAGGCCGATCAGGGCCACTTGCTGGCGCGTCAGATCCAGCACGCTGCCCAGCCGGTGTTCGTAACGTTCTGCACGCGAGGAGAACTGCTGGCGCACCAGTCCCAGCGTTTCCAGCTGGCGCAGCGCGTGATGCACCACGCCGGTCTGCAGGTTCAGCACCGGCTCGCGCGCAGTTTTCTGGTTGGCGGCCACCTGTGCGGCGTTGACGGTGAGCGGATAAGCGTCCGGGGTGGTCGCTTCCTTTTCGATCAGGCAACCAAGCACGCGGGCCTGAGCGGCATCGAGGACGGGCGGTGGCGAGGTCTCTGTCATGGGTGGCTCCAGGGGCGATCAGCCCGCAAGGATATGCCGATCCGGCATCGGCGTTCTTCGGCCCCTGCGATCGTGCAGCGTGGCGCGTCGGTATGGACACGCCATTGCGGCGCCGGAGCCGCAATGGCGCGCGCGCGGGGACGTAACCAGCGCCGCCATCCGGCCACCGGCCGTCGCACCGAAAACCCGGATCGACCAGGCCAGCGGCGGTGTGCCTCTGCGGCTCTCGAATGCACCGCCTTCGGCAGCGGCGAGCGGTGCGGCGCGAACCCGCTAAAATTGCGCTCTTCATTACCGCTCCTGTTCTGGTGGATGCCATGCGCCCCTCGCTTTACGCACCGTTGTCCTTGCTCGCCTGCACCGCGCTGGCCTTGAGCGCCTGCAAGCCCGGCCAAGAGGAGATGGGCCAGCGTGCGCAAGCCGCTGCCGTGTCGGCCAACGCGGCAGCCAGTGCCGCTGCGGCGAAACAGGCCTCCACGCCCACTGCCAGCACCACCCCAGCCGGCGACGACAACCTCAACGCGGTGCTGTGGATGCAGCGCTCGGAGGAATACCGTGCGGTGGCCGAGCAGACCTACCGCGCTGCGGCGGACAAACTCGATACCGCGCTCAAGCAGCCCAATTGGGATGCGCTGGTGCCGGAAGAACGCGGCAATGCCGCCACCGGCCTGAAGCCGGCAGTGGTGCTGGACGTGGACGAGACCGTGCTGGACAACTCGCCCTACCAGGCGCGCCTGCTGCGCGATGGCAAGGAGTATGACGAATTGAGCTGGGACCAGTGGGTGGCCGAGAAGAAGGCCAAGCCGATCCCCGGCGTAGTGGATTTCGCCAAGACCGCCAATGCGCGCGGCATCACCCTGATCTACATCTCCAACCGCGCCGTGCACCTCAAGGACGCCACGCTGGCCAACCTGCGTAGCGCCGGCCTGCCGGTGGCCGACGACAGCGTGTTTCTCGGCCTGGGCACGGTGGTGCAAGGCTGCGAGCAGAACGGCAGCGAGAAGAACTGCCGTCGTCAGCTGGCCGGGCAGACCTACCGCGTGCTGATGCAGTTCGGCGACCAGCTGGGCGACTTCGTACAGGTGACCGCCAACACCAGCCAGGCGCGTGGCGCGTTGCTGCAGCAGTACCACGACTGGTTCGGCGAGCGCTGGTGGATGCTGCCCAATCCCAGCTATGGCGGCTGGGAGCCGGCGCAGTTCAACAACGATTATTCCCAACCCTGGCAGATCCGCCACGACGCCAAGCGCGCCGCACTGGAGCTTGCACGATGAGCCGTCCCCCCTTGCCGCTGGCCGCGCACGAGCGGCTGATCTTCGCGTTGGACGTGCCCAGCCATGACGAGGCGATCGCCTGGGTCGACCGGTTGGGCGACTCTGTGGCCTTCTACAAGATCGGCATGGAGCTGCTGGCGTCGGGCGAGTACTTCCATGTGCTCGATGCCTTGGCCAAGCGCAACAAGCGCGTGTTCGTCGACCTGAAGTTCTTCGACATCCCCGCCACCGTGGCCGGCACCATCCGCCGCCTGTCGCAATGGCCGGTGAGCTATTGCACCGTGCACGGCTGGCACGCCGGCATGCTGCAGGCCGCCGCCGAGGCCAACCAGGGCGACATGCGCCTGCTGGCAGTGACCGTGCTGACCTCGATGGGGCGTCCTGACCTGGCCGCGATGGGCATCGACCGCGAACCGGTGGACGTAGTGGTGGAGCGCGCGCTGGCCGCCCAGGCCGCCGGTATCGACGGCGTGATCGCTTCCGGCCAGGAAGCCGGCCCGATCCGCCGCGCCACTGGCCCGGCCTTTTCGATCGTCTGCCCCGGTATCCGTCCCGGCGGCCCGGTCGGCGACGACCAGCAACGCACCGTGGGCGTGGCGCAGGCCTTCACCGATGGCGCCGATGCGATTGTCGTCGGCCGGCCGATCCGCCTGGCCGCCGACCCGGCAGCGGCCGCCGCCGCTATCCAGGCCGAAATCCGCGTAGCAATCGGACAGCACCGGGAATGACAACACGCGTGCCGTACGCTAGCGCATACGCTGCCAACAAAATCAACAAGTTAACCAAATAGAGTTAAAGTGTTGCTTTAACGTTAAAGTCTGGTTAGCATGCCGCGTCCGATGTCAGTCGGAAGCTGTGCCACTCATTGTCCACCGGGCTTGTCCCGGTTTTCGAAGGGATCGGGCCTTGTGCCCGATCCTTTTTTTTGGCCGCCGCCCGGCGCGGATGCGCCGCTGCCCGACTGCGCACCGTGCTGGGAGCGGGGTCTTCGGCACGATCGCACGCCACTCCGGCACTGCCTCGCCAAGGTCGGGAGGCACTCGCCCGCTACCGATCGCTGCAGCGGCGGGCGCTCACCGCAGCGGCGCGGCCTTGCAATAGCGGTCGATGAACTGCTGGTGGGTCGGCATGACGTCCACGCAGTGGCTGATGGTCTGCGCCATGCTGGCCAGGAAGCCTTCGGCGTCAGTGTCCGGCACCTGGTCCACCAGCGGATGGTAGCCGGTTGGCAGGATGCCCTGGCCCACCATCACCTGCACCCAGCTGATCTCGGCGAACATCTCTTCGGCATTGCGATAGAACCGCCCGCTGTCGCGGAACAGGTCCAGCGTGGCTTGCAGCTCAGGGGTGATCGGCATGCTGCGGCAGTGGCGCCAGAACGCGCTGTCGTCGCGCTCGGTGGCGTGGTAGTGCAGCAGCAGGAAATCGCGGATGCGGTCGAACTCGAACGCCAGCCGGTCGTTGTAGCGCTGCACCAGCACCGGGCTGATGCCCTGCCGCGGGAACAGCTCCAGCAACTTGGAAATGCCGGACTGGATCAGATGGATGCTGGTCGATTCCAGCGGTTCCAGAAAACCGCTGGCCAGGCCCAGCGCGACCACATTGCGGTTCCAGCACTGTTTGCGCCGGCCGGTGGTGAAGCGCAGCGGGCGCGGGTCGCCCAAGGGCGCGCCATCCAGGTTGGCGAGCAAGCTGGCGGCGGCTTCGTCGTCGCTGATGTGCGCGCTGGAATACACGTAGCCATTGCCGGTGCGGTGCTGCAGCGGGATACGCCATTGCCAGCCGGCTGCGCGCGCGGTGCAGCGCGTGTACGGCGTGGGCGGGCCGATCTTTTCGCAGGGCACGGCCAGCGCGCGGTCGCACGGCAGCCAGTGGGTGAAGTCGTGGTAGCCGGTGTGCAACGCGTCTTCGATCAACAGGCCGCGAAAGCCCGAGCAATCGATAAACAGGTCGCCGGCAATGACCTGGCCGGACGCCAGCTGCAACGACACCACATGGCCCGACTCGGGATGCAGTTGCACCTGCTCCACCATGCCTTCGATGCGGCGCACACCGCGCGCTTCGGCAAACCCGCGCAAGAAGCGCGCATACAGCGAGGCATCGAAGTGATACGCGTAGGCGATGTTGGCCAGTGGCGAAGTGGCCGGCACATCGCCGGCCGAGGTCATGAACTTGCCGCGCGCCGCGGCCACGGTATTGAGCGTGTACGCGCCCAACGGCTGCGCTTTGCCGCGCAGCTGTTGCCTGATCCAGTATTGATGGAATGGCAGCAGCCCAAGCGAATGGCCGATCTGCGTGCCGAAACCGTGGATATACGCGCTGCCCGCGCGTTGCCAGTCGACGAATTCGATCCCCAGTTTGAAGCTGCCCTGGGTCTGGCGCACGAACTCGGCCTCATCGATACCGAGCAGGTTATTGAAGGCCTTGATGTGCGGCACGGTGGCTTCGCCGACACCCACGGTGCCGAGCTGCTCGGACTCGATCAGCTGCACGTTGAAGGTGGGGCCAAGCACGCGCGCGAAGGCGGCGGCCGCCATCCAGCCGGCGGTGCCGCCACCGACGATGACGATGTTGCGAAGTGGAGCGGGGATCATGCCTGCACGTTCCTGATCGAGAGAGGACGGACAAACGAACGGGGCCAGCTGGCCCCGTTGCGAAGACCACACGCGCGCAGCCGCACGCGTGTGGCGATGACGCTCAATCAGAACTTTGCGCCGACTTCCAACACCACGCTGCGCGGCACGTAGTTGATCTCGCCGCTGGTGTTGAGGCTGATATCCGGATCGAACTGCCCATTGCTGCCGAAGCTGTTATAGGAATACGCGCTGTAGTTCTTGAAGTTGAAGGCATTGAGCAGGTTGACGCGCGCCGACATCTTGAAGTCGCCAACAACGGTGAACTCCTTGGTGGCCTGGAAGTCCACCGTGCGGTAGCCCCAGATATCGCCACCGACCAGGAACTTGCCGCTGCCCGGCGGCGTGACGCCCACCTGCTGGCAGGTCGCACCGTCGGGATCGGTGAAGCCGAAGCAGGCGATCGTGTTGATCGGCTCGGGCGTTGCCAGTACCAGCTTGGCACCCAGCGTCACACCCCACGGGCCGTCGATCGAGCCGGAGGCCACAAAGCGATGCGCGGACACCGCGTCGGATTTGACGAACGGATAGTCGCGAATGGTGGCCTTGTCGAAGCCGTACGGCTCGTCGATGTTGCGGTTCTGGCGCGCGCTGGTGTGCGTGTAGGACAGGGTCAGGCCCCAACCGGATTCCTTGGTGTACGGCTTGTCGGCCGACAGCAGCACCTGGCTGTTGCGCTGCTCCAGACCATTGGTGCCCAGGATGGTGTTCTGGTAGCCCGGTACCGGCTCGCCCCACGGCACATTGCCATTCTCGAAGTACGAACCATCCGGGTAGCGGTTGATCAAACCCATCGCAAACCCGTCGTAGCTCAGCACGCGCTGGAAGGTCACATCGGTCAACCAATCGCCCACCTGATTGGTGATGCCGATGCTGTACTGATCGCTGTACGGCGTCTTGAGCTTGTTGTTGAACATAAACAGCTCGGCGCTGCCGCTGACACCGGGAATGGTATTGAGCTGATCGATGCCGTTGAGATAGCGCGGGTCGAATGCAACGCAGGAGCGATCTGCGCGATAGCACTGGCCTGACGCCGGATTTTCGAAATACACCGCCACCGGCGACAACGCCGCCTTGCTGGTTTCCAGTGCCAACTGTTCGAACAGATTGCGGTCGTACGAGCGCGCCGCACCGCCGTGCAGGATGGCGCTCTCATCGCCGAAGAAGTCGTACGAGAAGCCGAAGCGCGGCGCCCAGGCGTCCTTGAAGTTCTTGCGGTTATTGCCGGTACTGATGTAGTCGGCCACGTTGATGCCGCTGGGCAGCAGGCGGTTGGCCCACGGTTGGCCAGGGTTTTCGGCATCGTTGGCGTAGAGCGCGGTGACAAAGTCCGGCGAGGTGACGAAGTTGGTGTAGGCCGGGGTGTCTTCGTAATCCCAGCGCACGCCGATGTTGATCATCAGCTTGTCGGTGGCGGCCCAATCGTCCTGCAGGTAGATACCGTACTGCTTGGACGGCGACACTACCGTGGCGCGCTGGCCCGGCGTGGTGTACGGCGCCACGAAGTCCACGCGGTACGGCGTGGACTCCACGCTGCCACCGTTGACGCGGTAGCTGAATTGCGGGTTCACCGCCGCGGCGTCCTGCGAGGTCAGCTCGATGTCCTTGTAGTTCACACCCATCTTGATGGTGTGTTCGCCGTGCCACTGGAAGCTGGTGAAGGTCAGATCGTTCTGGATGAACCAGCCTTTTTGACTCTTGCGCTGCGCATTGAGGCCACCCGCCGAGCCGGTGGTCAAAAAGGTGCGCTCATCGATATCGGTGGAGCCGGCACGTGGCTGGAAATACGTATAGACGATGCCGTTGCCGAGCGTGCGCGGGGTCGGATTGTTCTCCGAATTCTCGGTGCCGACGATGACCTCATTGAACCAGTTGTCGGCGCTGTGCTGCCAACGCAGATTGGTGCGCTTGTCCTTGTTGATCTTGTCGGTGGCCTGCGCCAGCGTATTGGTGCCGCCGACATTGGCGGTCTGCGTTTCGTCGCGGTAGATCGTGCTCAGCTCGATGCGATCGCGGTCGGTGGGTTCGAAATCGATCTTGCCGAAGAACAGGTCTTCTTCGAACGGCATGTTGGCCGGGCCGTACTGGCTGGCCAGGTTGGACGGCAGCTGATTGACGAAGGTGGCCGCCTCTGCGCTGGGCTGCACGCTCTTGGGCGCAACGTTTTCCTTGCCCTCGTAGGCAACGAAGAAATGCATGCGGTCCTGGATGATCGGCCCGCCCAACGCAAACCCGTATTCCTTGGTCTGCGAGTCGATCTTGCCGTTGTCTTCCTCGTCGGGCCGCTTATCGCGCAGATCCTGATCGGTATAGCGATAGAACACTTCGCCGTGCAGCTCGTTGGTGCCGGACTTGGTGGCCGCGGTGATCGCCGCGCCACTGATCTGGCCGTATTCGGCCTTGTAGTTGGAGGTGATCACCTTGTACTCGCCAATGGCGAGCTGCGGGAACGGATTGCCTTGCGTGTCGCTCTGGCCGGCGACGCCGCCGCTGCGCACGTAGCTCTTCTGGCCCACGCCATCGATGTACAGATTGCCGGCACTGGCGTTGGACGCACCGCCGCGCAGCTTGGTGTTGCCGTTGCCGTCCACCTGAAACACCATGCCGGGCACGGTGTCTGCAAACTCCAGGAAGTTGCGCGTGGCTTGCGGCAACTGCTGAATCTGCCGCGCGGAAATGGTGTTCCCCACCTCGGACGTCTTGACGTCGCGAATCATCGGCGCGCTGACCGTCACCGTCTCCAGCGTGGTCGCATCGCCTGCCGGTGCAGCCGTCTCGGTGCCCAGATCGACAGTGGCGCTGGAGGCCACCGACAAGGTCACCGTGCGGCTGACGCCGTTGGACTCGACCTTGTAGGTACCCGGCTGCAACCCGACGATGGTGTAGTTGCCGTTCGCATTGACCGGCGCACGACGCACCGAGCCGGTGGCGATATTGGTGACGACGACTTCGCTGCCGCTCTGCGCGGAGGCGACCTGGCCGCGCAACGTGGCGTTGCTGGACTGGGCCATGGCCGGGGTGGTGGCGAACAACGAGGCGGCCAGGGCGCAGCACAACAGGCTGCGTGCCGGCAGGGTGGAGACGGTGCGGTGCTTCTTCATGACTTTCCCCCTCCCAGGGGTAAAGCGCGAACCAGTGGAGTGACTGGCGCGTCGAGGTTGGTACTTTGATGTGAGTGATACGGGACAACGGGCAACGCAACAAACAACAGCAACTGCAAACAAAAACGGCAAAGGCGCAAACGTTGCGGGGCGCAGCGCGCAGTCAGTGCGCTGTACGGCATGCGTCGCGGCATGCGCCGCACCGAACCAGTAAGCGTTACCAGTCCAGAACGGCGCGATCTCCGTGCGCGGGAAACAGAAGCGTGCGACACCTGCGATCTGCACCAGTCGGTGGTGCAGATCGCAGGGCCGGCTTACCAGATGATGCGGGCGCTCATGAACAAGGTACGGGGCGGGGTGGAGATCGCGCCGTACTGGTTGATGCTCACGCGCGGGCTATACACGCCGGCATTGCCCCAGTCGATGGCGTACTGGTCGTAGTTGCGGAAGTTCAGCGCATTGATCAGATCGCCACGCACCTGCACGGTGAGTGCATCGGTGACATGCATGTCCTTGGACAACGACAGATCCAGTTGACGCGTGCCGAAGATGTCGCCGCCGGCCAGGAACTTGCCGCCCGGTGCATCCACCGACACGATGCGGATGTTGTCCGATGTCGGGCCGCCGTACTGATCGAACGACACCGCTTCGTTGCGTGGCGCCACCGTAGCCAGGGTCAGCTTGGCCGAGGCGCTGATGCCCCAGAACAGATCGTAGATGCCGGTGAGCACCAGCCGGTGGCGCGGCACCGAGTTCAGATCCAGGAACGGGTAGTTGGCGATCGTCGCCGCATCGAAGCCGTACTGATCGTCGTTGCCGCGGTTACCGCGTGCGTGCGAGAACGTGTAGGCGGCGGTCAGGCCCCAGCCGCTTTCCTTGGTGTAGGCCTTGTCGGTGGACAACAGCAGCTGCGCGGTCTTGGTTTCGACACCGTTGTTGCCGATGATCAGGTTGCCGAAGCCTTGCGGCGGCTGGCTCCACGGCTGCGCACCGGCCTGGAAGAAATCGCCATTGGGAAAGCGATTGCCCAAGGTCAAGATCAAACCGTCCTTGCTGTGGATGTACGACACCGTCGCCGAGTTGCTCCACTCGCCCACGCGCGTGCGCAGGCCGAGCGAATACTGGTCCGAATACGGCGTTTTCAGATCGTTGTTGAGCAGGTCGATCTCGCCGTTGCGCACACGTGCATTGACCAGGCCGCCCAGGCTGTCCGGGTTGCTGACAAAGGACGGATTGAAGTTGGTACAGGTGCCGGCAGCCGGGGTGCAACCGGAGGATTCGACAAAGCGAACGGTGTACTGCGACAGCGCTGACTTGACCTGCTCCAGCCCCATGATGTCGAACAGATTGCGGTCGTAGCTGCGCCCGGCGCCACCGAACAGCACCAGCGATTCGTCGCCTCGGAAGTCGTAGGAAAAGCCCAGACGCGGCGCGAAGTTGTTGTTGTCCTGTTTGCGATTACGGCCGTTGCTGATGTAGTCGTTGATGTTCACGCCACCCTTGGCCAGTTGTTCGGCATAGGTGGCGCTGACCGCCGGGTTGGTGCCGGGGCCGTTCAATGCGGCGATCACTTCCGGCGGGGTCACGTTGTCCAGGTAGGACGGAATCTTTTCGCCATCCCAGCGCACACCGATGTTCAACTGCAACTTGTCGTTGACGTCCCAATCGTCCTGCAGGTACAGGCCAAGCTGTTTGCTGGTGGTGGTCACCGACGGCGCGGCGCCGGCAAACGGCAGATTGAAACGCACCTGGTAGGGAATGGACGCAGTGCCCGCGCCATCGGTCACCGCGTAGTAGAACGACGGGTTGGCCGCGGAATTTTCGCTCTGGGTCAACTCCACTTCCTTGTACTTCACGCCCATCTTGATGACGTGGCTGCCGTGCCACTCGATGTTGTTGAAGGTCAGGTCGTTCTGGAAGCTGGGGCCTTTTTGTCCCTTGCGCTGAATCGCCAGGCCGCTGGTGGCATCGTCGTTGAGCAGCACATCGTCTTCGGCGATGCCGCGCGTGTACACGGTCTGGCTGCCGATGGTGTAGGCGGTCGGGTTGAACAGCACGTCTTCATACGACACCCGCGCTTCGTTGACGTAGTTCTCGCCAAAATGCTGCCAACGCAGGTCGTAGCGTTCTTCGGAATTGAGATTGGTCTTGGCGGCGATGGCGGTGTTCTGGTCGCCCACGCTGTCGCGGCTTTCTTCGTCGCGCACCTTGGCGGTGAGCTCCAGGCGGTCGTTGTCGCCGATGTCCCAATCGATCTTGCCGAAGTACAGGTCTTCGTTGAACGGACGGGTGACCGAGCCCAGCCGGCTCTGCACGCCGGCCGGCAAATCGTCGCGCAGTGCGCTGAAGGCGTCCGGCACCGCAACCGGGTTGGCCGAGACTTCAAAGCCCTTGCCTTCGTAGCTGAAGAAAAAGTGCGCCTTGTCCTGGACGATCGGCCCGCTCAGCGCAAAGCCGTATTCGTCCTGGTGAGTCTTGCGCTTTTCACCGTCGGCGTTGGGCGCGCCGGCGCGCTCGTCGGCCTGGCGGGCGCGGAAATCGGTATTGGTGGTGCGCCCGAAGATCTCGCCGTGGAATTCGTTACCGCCGGACTTGGTGGACGCCACGATCGCCGCCGACCCGACCTGATCAAACTCGGCCTTGTAGTTGGAGGTGATGACCTTGTACTCGCCGATCGCCAACTGCGGGAACGGGTTGCCCGCGCTCTGCTGCTGGCCGGAGACGCCGCCGAACAGATAGCTCTTCTGGCCCACACCATCGATATAGACGTTGACCGCCGAGCTGGCCTGCGCACCGCCGCGGATGCGGCTGTTGCCGTTGGCATCGGTCTCGAACTGCATGCCCGGCACGGTGTCGGCAAATTCCAGGAAGTTGCGCGTCAGCTGCGGCACCGTGTTGATCTGCTTCAACGAGATGTTGGTGCCCACCTCGGAGGTCTTGACCTCCTGCAGCGTGGTGGCGGTGACCTGCACCGCGTCCAGCGTGGTGGCGTCGCCGGCCGGCGCCGTGGCCGTCGCATCGCCGCCGCCCAGGTCCAGGCTGACCGAGGAGGCCACCGACAGGGTCACGGTCTTTTCGGTGCCCGGGCCAGCATCCACTTTGTAGGTGCCCGGCGGCAGGCCGACCAGCGCATAGGTCCCGTCCGTACCGGTGGTCACTCGTCGCACCGCGCCGCTGGCGACATTGGTCGCGGTCACGGTGGTGCCTGCCTGGGACGTGGTCACCTGTCCGCGCAATGTGGCATTGCTGGACTGGGCCATCGCCGGAGCGGCGGACAACAACGAAGCGGCGAGGGCGCAGCACAACAGGCTGCGTGCCGGCAGGGTGGACACGGTGCGGTAGGTCTTCATGACTTTCCCCCTCCCAGGGGTCAGGCGCGTACCGGCAAAGTGGTCGGCGTGGCGCGGGTGGTGCGTTGTTTCAAAGACAGCAGAACGGCAACAAACAAACGACAGGCGTTATAAAAAGCATAAGAAACTGCAAAGAATTCGTGAAGATGCGACGTGGCGCATGGTGTCACCCGCCAGGCGAGGCGCGTGGCGCGCTGGACGCACGCACGATCAGCTCAGGCACCATTTCCGAAAACGCCGGAGGCGCAGCATCGGCAGGCGGCGCGGGTGCATCCACCAACTGCTGGCCCAACAGCAAGCGCAGCGCACGCGCGCCCAGCCCGGCGATATCCACCCGCATGGTGGTCAGCGCAGGCAACACGTAACGCGCCATCGGCACATCGTCGAAGCCAGCCAGCGCGATGTCCTGCGGCACTTTCAACCCGGCATGGCCGAGCGCAAACAGGCAGCCCAGCGCCATCATGTCGTTGGCGGCGAACACCGCATCCGGATGCACGTCCTGCGCCAGCGCCTGGCCGGCGCGGTAGCCGGATTCTTCATCGAAGTTGCCCGGCAGCACCCACGGCTGCGCATCCGCATCCAGCGCCAGCTCGTCGCGATAGCCGCGCAGGCGCTCGTGCGCGTCGAAGTTGTCGGCCGGGCCGGCGATGAAGGCAATGCGGCGATGGCCGCTGTCGCGCAGGTGGCGCGTCATCACCCGCGCGCCGCCGTAGTTGTCGACATTGAGCACCGGGCGCTGGCTGGCGCGGCCGGCGCAGTTGAGCAGCACCGCCGGCAGGCCGCCGGGCAATGCGTCTTCGTGCACGCCCGAATCGCCCAGCGATGGCGACATCACCACCACGCCATCCACGCGCCCGGGCAGGCGTTCGAGGGCGCGCCGCTGCGCTTGCGGGTCGCCGTGCGAACTGGACACCAACAAGTGGTAGCCCTGGTCGCGCGCCACCTGGTCGATGCCACGGATCAATTCGGAAAAGAACTCGCCATGCAGATCCGGCAACACCACCCCGATGGTGTGGGTGCGACGGCTGCTCAGGCTGCGCGCGGCGTGGTGGGGGATGTAATTCAACGCCCGCGCCACCTGCAGCACGCGCTCGCGGACCGACTCGGCCACGTGCTGATGCCCGTTCATGGTGCGCGACACCGTGGCCACCGACACCTGCGCCTCGCGCGCCACATCCTTGATGGTGACGCTGCCGCCTTCCGAACGGGGCCGACTCATGGCGCTTTCTCCAAAACAAGGCGGTGGCGACCGTACGCCAGCACAGGGCGCACGGTCTGCTGGCGCAGAACGTTCGTGTCGCACAGGCTCATGAATGTCATCGGCCCCATCCGATGGCGACCTCGAAGCGAGATGGCGCGCACGCTAGCAGGAACTGCAAGCGCTTACATGATGCGCCGCACCATTGGGTCAAACATAGCTGGGACAAGGGCTGCGACCTGGTGGGTGGACAAAGTTGTCCGAATAAGACAACAGCAGCCAATGTCGGACACCGGCTGACATCGTGCAGGAAACCACGAAAACCTAACATCTTTGGTCCATACCTTTGCGTACGGCAGCGTCGCGCCTTGCCGCCAGTGCATTCAGACAGCAAGATGCGCCGATCGATCAGGGGAACATCGTGCGCATGTCGCCATTTACCGTCCGCGCCGGCCGGTGTCAGTCCATTGCGTGGGTGCTGCTGGCTGCGCTGTGCGTTGGCGGCTGCCAGCGCAACGACACTGCTGCCCCTTTGCCCGGTGCGAATGCCGAGCCGGCCGCCGCGATGCAGTCGATGACCCTGCCGTTGCGTCGCAACGATCTGGTCGCCTATGCGCGGATCCGGGTGACACCAGCGCAATACACCCAGTTGGAAGCGGCCTGGCGCAGCGGTGCCAGCCGCTGGCCGCTGACCGAGCTGCCGCTGCCCAACGAAGTCGGTGCGCTGCTGGGGTCGTTGTCGGCACCCGATGCCGAGCGCCGCCTGCAGCAGGCGTTCGACGCGCAGCTGGCCGGGCAGTCGCGCGGCATCGCCCAGGCCGCGCAGTCGCTGGGCCAGTTCGGCGTGCAGTACCTGCGCAGCCGTAGCGATTACCAGCCCGAGCAGCGCGCCCATTACGTGCAATTGGTCGACGCGCTGAGCGCCTGGGCGGCCACCGCGCCGCTGGCCGATCGCCCGCGCGCCAAGGCCAGCATCGCCGACCTGGTGGCTGCGGCCCGCGCCACCGGCATCAGCTCCGACGCCGACCTGCAACGGCTGGGCATGGAAGAAAGCCTGCGCCGGCTGGGGCCGTTCTGGGCGGCATGCAAAAAGGTGCTGGAGCGCTACGACCTGTCGATCGATACCAGCCTGGACGCGTTGCGCACCGGCTTGATCAAGCAGGACGGCGATAGCGCCCAGGTACGGCTGCGCTATCCGCTGGCGGCGCACGCCATCGACCTGACCGTGGCGCTGATCAAGCGCGATGGGCACTGGTACCAGCAACAGACCCAGAACGAGATACAGGCGCTGCTCGACGCCATGCCGGCCAAGCCCTTACCCGATGCTGCGGCAGGCCCCGATACGGCGCTGCTGCCGCCTGCACCGGCCCCAGACGCCGGGCAACGCCCGGCTGGGCGATAATGACCGCGATGCCAGAACAGAACCCCCTGCCGTTTCCGGACGGCCAGCCTGCCCCGACCACCCCGGTCGCTGCCGACCCCGGCGCGAGCGCGGCCGCCCTGCCGTTGCCGACCGCCGCCCCGGTGCCGCCGGAAGCATCGGCGTCGACAGCGCCGCTGCTGGCCACTGCACGTCAGGCCAAACGCCCGTGGTGGGCGCGCCTGCTCGGGCGCCTGGCCGACCCGTGGCTGAGCCTGACCATCGAGCCGGAACCGCTTGCTCGCTACGACGACGGCACCCAGGTGGTTTACGTGCTGGAGGACTACGGTCTGTCCAGCGCCCTGATCCTGGACAAGGCCTGCCGCGAAGCCGGCCTGCCATCGCCCCTGGTGCCACTGCCGGGCGACCCGCTGCAGCGCAAGCGCGCCTATCTGGCGCTGTCGCGGCGCAGCAGCAGCAATTCGCTGATTCCCGAACAGCGCGGCGGCAAGACCCACTCCGACTCGCTGGCCAAGCTGCTGCAGGCGCATCGGGTGCGCGCCGATCTGGACGTGCATCTGGTGCCGGTGTCGATCTTCGTCGGGCGTGCACCGGACAAGCAGAGCGGCTGGTTCGCGGTGCTGTTCTCGGAAAACTGGGCGCTGGTCGGCCGGTTCCGCCGCCTGCTGGCGGTGCTGCTCAACGGCCGCACCACCATCGTGCGTTTCGCCCCGCCGATCTCGCTGCGCCAGACCATGGCCGAAGGTCTGCCGCCCGAGCGCACCTTGCGCAAGTTGCAGCGCGTGTTGCGTACGCATTTCCGCCGTATTCGCGAGGCAGTGATCGGGCCGGATCTGTCCACCCGCCGTCTGCTGGTGGACCAGGTGCTGGCCGCCGACTCGGTGCGCGAAGCCATCGCCACCCAGGCCAAGCGCGATAACTCCAAGCCGGTCGATGCCTGGCGCAAGGCGCATGCCTATGCGTGGGAAATCGCCGCCGACTATTCCAGCCCGGTGGTGCGTTCGGCCAGCTTCCTGCTCACCCACGTGTGGAACCGCATCTATGCCGGCGTGCTGGTGCATCACCTGGACAAGCTCAAGCAGGCCGCGCCCGGACACGAAGTGGTGTACGTGCCCAGCCACCGCAGCCACATGGATTACCTGCTGCTGAGCTACCTGCTGTACGAACGCGGCATCGTGCCGCCGCATATCGTGGCCGGCATCAACCTCAATCTGCCGGTGGTGGGCACGCTGCTGCGCAAGGGCGGCGCGTTCTTCATCCGCCGCAGCATCCGCGGCAATGCACTGTATTCGGCGGTGCTGAGCGAATACGTCGCGCAGCTGGTGGCCGGCGGCTATTCGATCGAATATTTCGTCGAAGGTGGACGTTCGCGCACCGGGCGTCTGCTGCAGCCCAAGGGCGGCATGATCGCGATGACGCTGCGCGCTTATCTGCGTCAGCCGCGCAAGCCGGTGCTGTTCCAGCCGGTCTACATCGGCTACGAGAAGCTGATGGAAGGCAACAGCTATCTGGACGAGCTCACCGGCCGGCCCAAGGAAAAAGAATCCATCTGGGGCCTGCTGTGGTCGATCCCCAAGGTGCTCAAGCAGAACTACGGCCAGGTGGTGGTGAACTTCGGCGAGCCGATCGCGCTCAACGACGTGCTGGCCAAGCACGCCCCGGACTGGGACGGCCAGCCGCTGCCGGAAGATGCCAAACCCAGCTGGCTGGCACCGGCGGTGGATACCTTGTCCACGCAGATCCAGACCCGCATCAACTGCGCGGCCGACGTCAACCCGATCAACCTGTTGGCGCTGGCGCTGCTGTCCACGCCCAAGCACGCGATGGGCGAGGCCGATCTGATCGCGCAGATCGAGTTGTGCAAGAAACTGCTGGCGGAGATGCCGTATTCGGACCGCGTCACGGTGACTCCGCATACCCCGGCACGCATCATCACTCACGCCGAAGAGATCAACGTGCTCACGCGCGTGTCGCATCCGCTAGGCGATGTGCTCAGCGTCAGCGGCGATACCGCGGTGCTGCTGAGCTACTTCCGTAACAACGTGCTGCATTTGTTCACCGCATCCTCGTGGGTGGCGTGCTGCTTCCAGAACAACCGCCGCATGAGCCGCGCCGGTCTGATCCGGCTGGGTCGCACGGTGTACCCGTTCCTGCAGGCCGAGCTGTTTTTGCCATGGAGCGAAGACCGTTTTGCCGAACGCATCGAACAGACCATCGACATGTTCGTGCGCGAAGGCCTGCTGCTCAATGTCACCGAAGACGACGGCGGCATCCTGACCCGCAATACCGGGCAGACCGATGAAGTGTTCCGTCTGCGCGCGATTGGCCACTCGCTGCAGCAGGCATTCGAGCGCTATTACATCGCCATCTCGGTACTGGTGAAAAACGGCCCCGGCGTGCTCGGTGCTGGCGAGTTAGAAAGCCTGTGCCAACAGGCGGCGCAGCGTTTGAGCCTGTTGTATGCACCTGCCGCGCCGGAGTTCTTCGACAAGACCCTGTTCCGCAGCTTCATCCAGAAACTGCGCGAACTGCGCCTGGTCTGGCCGGACGAGAACAGCAAGCTGCTGTTCGATGAGCGGCTGGATGCGTGGGCCAAGGATGCCAAGTTCATCCTCGGCCGCGAACTGCGCCACACCATCGAGCGGGTCAGCCCGGAGGCGGTGAAACCGGATGTGGTGTTGCCGCCGGAGTGAGGCGGCGGTCTTGCGGTAAGGGCCGCGCACGTGGCGAAGCGCGCGGCATTGCTTGGCGATGACGCAGTGTTGCCGTTCGGCTGAGTTGGAAGCGGTGCGACATCGCGCGCTGCAGTGCGGCCGCAGTAAATCGAACGCGGTGTTGCCGCTGAAGCGGGACAGCGCGGCAGAGACACAACACGCGCGCGGCATAGAGAAAACACCAGCGCGGCATCGATGCCCCCACCTGCAGCAACGACCCGATGACTCCTTCTCCCACCGGGAGAAGGTGGCGCGTAGCGCCGGATGAGGGTACGGCTGGCAAGCAACTATGCAGCCATGCAGCGCATTGCCCCTCATCACACATCGATCCGCAGCATAATCCAACGAACCGATGACTCCTTCTCCCATCGGGAGAAGGTGGCGCGCAGCGCCGGATGAGGGTACGGCTGCAGGCAACCATGCAGCGCATCGCCCCTCACCACACATCGATTTGCACCATATCCAACGACCCGATGACTCCTTCTCCCACCGGGAGAAGGTGGCGCACAGCGCCGGATGAGGGTACGGCTGCAGGTAACCATGCAGCCATGCAGCACATCGCCCTCACCAGACATCGATCCGCAGCACAGCGAGATTTCACACAACAGTTGCGTTCGTTTCATCAGCCGCTTGCGCGCATGTCGATAGCATAGAACTACCTTTAACAGTGATCGAGCGCATCGCAATGCGGATGCGCTTGACAGGAGATTCCATGCGCGCAGCCATCCATACCCAATTCGGCGATCCCGCCAAGGTGCTTGAACTCGGCGAGCGGCCCGTGCCGCAGCCCGGCAAGGGGCAGGTGCGCATCGCCATGCGCCGCTCACCCATCCACAACCACGACCTGTGGACCGTGCGCGGCAACTACGGCTACAAGCCGGAGTTGCCGGCGATCGGTGGCAGCGAAGGGGCAGGCGTCATCGACGCCCTGGGCGAGGGCGTGGAAGGCCTGCAGACCGGGCAGCGCGTGGTCGCGGCCGGCGTCCACGAAAGCTGGGCGGAGTATTTCCTGGCCGATGCAGCTGGCGTGGTCCCGCTGCCCGACGCACTGGACGACGACCGCGGTTGCCAGTTGATCGCCATGCCCCTGAGCGCCCTGATGCTGATTGAGTTCCTGCGCGTGGAAAAAGGCGACTGGATCGTGCAGAACACCGCCAACGGCGCCGTCGGCAAGACCGTGGCCATGCTTGCCGCCGCACGCGGCATCAACGTGATCAACCTGGTCCGTCGCGATGCGGGCGTGGACGAACTCAAGGCGCTGGGCATCGGCAATGCTGTTTCCACCGCGCAGGACGGCTGGCAGGACACCGTGCGCGCGCTGGCCGGCGATGCGCCGATCATCCGCGCCGTCGATTCGGTCGCTGGCAGTACTGCCGGCGACTTGATGGGGCTGCTGGCCGAAGGCGGCGAGCTGGTGTCGTTCGGGTCGATGACCGGCGAGCCGCTGCAGATCTCCAGCGGCGATGTGATCTTCAAGCAGGCGACCGTGCGCGGCTTCTGGGGCAGCAAGGTGATGCAGGCGACAAAATCAGAGGACAAGCGCCGCATGATCGGCGAGCTGTTGAAGGCCGCCGTCGATGGCAGCCTGGCCTTGCCGGTGGAAGCGGTGTTCGACCTGAAAGATGCGGCCAAGGCAGCTGCTGCAAGCGACGAGCCAGGCCGGCGCGGCAAGATCCTGTTGCGTGCTGGCTGACACGCGCGTGGCTTAGCAAAAAGAGTGTCAGGAGGTTCGGGGCTGGTCGTGATCGGAGCAGTCCGTGTGCAGCCGAAGTAGAGCAACTGCGGCCAGATGGAGCAATGCGGCCAGGGTAGGAATCTGTGGCGCCCACGGCCGACGCTGCACTCGCTTTTGTACTCCAATCCGAATCCACACCCAACTGCATCTGCACTCAAATCCGGAGCAGGGCAGGAGCAGGGCAGGGCATCAGAAGGACCGACATCGGGCCCCATGTCCGTAGGCAAATTCAAACCTGTGAGCCGATTCGAATCGCGCCCATCCCCTCATCCGCCCCTGCGGGGCACCTTCTCCCGCAGGCGGGAGAAGGCAGTCCGCCGATCGCTGCTCTGAAGCCCCTCTCCCGCCTGCGGGAGAGGGGTTGGGGTGAGGGGACGGCTTGCGAGGCACGGTGCGTCCACCCCGCGTGCTGCTTCACCACTGCTACAAAGTCGATCAGCCTAGGTCATGCCAGATTAGCGCCTGTAAGCGCCTGTAAAGGATCGCCGGACACCTGACACCGAGGCGCAGACCCAAGCGCACCTGCCCTCGCAACGAGGGTCCAGGTCCGGGCAAAGCACCCAACGCCTCAAGCGGGCTCGTCGGGCACCAGCTCCATTTCCAGCCGGATAATGCAGTCCTTGATCTGCAATTTGCGCTTCTTCAGGCGCTTCATCTGCAGCTCGTCTTCCAGGTTCGCGGGCATGCGCTGGATTTCGTCGTCCAACGCACGGTGCGCGCGTCGCAACTCGGCGATCTGTTCGACGATCTCGGCGGGTGAGAGGGTTTCCACGCCCCGAGCATACACAACCCCGCGTCACCCGCGCTTGCCAAGTGGCCGCAGGCTGCGACAATGCCTGTGCGCCGTTGGGGATAATGGCGGCGCGCCTCACCCCATCATTGCCGCGCGGCTACGGCCGTCGAGAAAGGAGTCTTTACGATGCGTTTGCGTTCTTCCCTGCTGGCCCTGAGCCTGCTCACCGCCGCCAACCTGGCCTCGGCCGCCGATGTGGCCAAGTACGACGGCTTTCTGTGCTGCAACCTGCGCACCGACGGCAGCTGGATCAGCGACAGCAACTACGCCGAAGACGGCAAGCGCGTGCTCCCGGTCGGCACCCCGGTCAGCGTCACCGGCTTTGGTCGCAACCGCGTCAACCTCAAGATCGCTGGCGAAAAGCAGTCCATCGGCAACGATTACAGCCGCGACCTGGACAACACCGCCTTCGCCGCCCGCTACATCGTCACCGCCGATCCCAAGCTCAAGCTCGCCACCTTCCCGCCGAAGATCCGCCAGGCCATCGTGGACGGCAAGCTCACCGGTGGCATGACCCGCGAACAGGTGCTTATGGCGGTCGGCTACCCGATCAGCAGCGAGAACCCGAATCTGGAAGCCTCGCTGTGGCGCTACTGGCGCGACAGCTTCGCCGAGTACCAGGTGCAGTTCGGCCCCAGCGGCAAGCTGGTCAAGGTGACCGCCGATCCGCAGCTGATGAATCTGGTCTGGGTGCCGTAACGACGCTGGCTTGGCATAGTGCGCTGCATCTGCCAGTGGTCTCTGCAGAGACAGCGCACCGTCCAAACTTGCTGAGTCTTGTAGTCGACACATAGGTCAGCAGATGTCGATGCGCGACGGCTGCAACGCAGAGTCCATGCGTTGGTCGTCCTTGTAAAAACATTTCGTAGGAGACTTTCCCGAAGGCAATTGGTCCGACGTTGGATATCCTCATAGCATTCCTGTTCGTTGCTGCACTAATTGGCGTGCATGCGTATTTTCATTCCAGACGGCATCTCCCACCGAGCAAGGTGGAGCGTGGTTTGGCGATGCTGTGGCTGGTGATCCGGCGACTGTTATGCTTTTCGATGGCACTGCTGTTTTGGGGAGGTGCCGCCTATATGGGCTATCTGGTGCTCACCAGAGCTGCCTCGCCATCGCTGTTGTGGTGGTCTGCCGGGCTGCTGCCTTTCGGTTATATCTTCTTGCACCTGGGTTTGTACGGCGCGGGGTATAAACGCTATGACTGGAATGAGGACAAGAGCGTGCATGCAGAGCGCAAGCGTCGGTATGGTTGGCGTTGGTAGCCACTAGTTAGGTGAGCTGATCTGTTGATCGCTGTCAGCATCACGCAGTGCGTCCCAACAAGGCGCGCATCTTGTTTTGCAGTTGATTACCGCAATTTTTGCCAGCTTTCTATTCTGAAAACGATAGTGAAAACACTTTCTTTAAAATTGCTGAGTGATGAGTGGATCTCGCCGAGTCCAGGGGGATCGTTTTCTAGTTGTGCTTCCTAGCAAGGAATTGGCGATGGAATTGGGCTTGATCATGCTGAGTTGCGAACAGAAGGCATGTTGTCGGTATTGCGAACAGACCAAAGACTTGCTTGCGGATGTCATCGTGTATCCGGGCATGGTTCTGATCTGCCAGCGTTGCCTTTGAGAAGGGCCTGGCGTTGTAAGCAAAGCGCTTGGGTTGGATATCACGATGGTTCGAGTTCTCCTAGTAAGCAACAGGCATCTTCCGGCTGCAGTCGTTTATCTATCCTCCGATATAAAACGATCGGTGGCTTTCGCCCTCATGAGAAGAGAAAAAGTTAATGACAAACCCATACGACTCTTCGCCGATCCACCCAGCGATTTACTCGCCAACGACACTATGGTAACCACAGCGCTGGAGCTTCCTGGACATCGAATCATCCGCAATCTGGGCCTGGTGCGCGGTATTACAGTGAGGTCACGCTCGATCGTCGGCAACTTCTTCGGCAGTCTGCAGAGCTTGTTCGGCGGCAACATCACCATCTACACCGAACTGTGCGAACAGGCACGCTCGGAGACCTATCGCGACATGGTGCAGCATGCCAGGCAACTTGGCGCCAACGCCATCATTGCGGTGCGCTACGACGCGACCGAGTTGATGGCTGGCCTGACCGAAGTGCTGTGCTATGGCACCGCAGTCGTCGTCGAGGCGCAGCATGTATAGCGGCTCACGCGTTCACGGAGTGAGCTCCGTGAAACTGCGGTGCGTGGCGGTGGTCGTCTTCGTTATGGCAACTTGGCTGCCGGCGGTGCAGGCCTCGAGCTCGTCCACCTTCATGTCCGAAGTCGGGAAAGTGTCGTCGGTATACGAGCGTCTGGCCAACTCTGCCGAGTCAGAGCGCCTTATCGATGAAGGTAGGAAGAGCGAGGTCAATGCAAGGTTGAAGCGACTGGTGCCGGAGACAAGCAAAAGCGCGTATGACGCGTTTGTCCTGTCCAATATCCTTTACCGGGCCGATGTCGCTGCCAGTGACGCCTACATGAAGCTCGCTGACGAAAAGCTGCCTGGCAATCCATTCATCATATTCGAGCGCGGTATGCGCGAACACCGCGCGGGGCACTGTGATATCGCGCTGCCTCTGTACGAAAAAGCCGCGAAACTGCTGCCAAGGTCGCAAGTGCCGGATCGTCTGTGGGCCTACATCACGCACTGCCGCCTCGTGCTTGAGGATGCACGCGGAGCTGTCGCCGCCTGGACACATGTGGACTTCAAGGAGAAACACACGGCGATCGAGAAATCGATGTATGACATCTTCTCGACGACAGATCCGGACGCCGAAAGAGAGCGCTTGATCACGTCCATCCGTGCAGGGGCAGCAGGTGACGTTTGCACGTTGATCAAACTCGACAAGAATTGGGAAATCGACTGGTGGAATGCGAAAAAGCAGCCCGAGTACCTTGCGTATGACATTGCACTTGTCAGGTCATTGTCCAGGAACGACAAGAAGATTCAGCAAGTTGCGGGGCTGTGTATCGACGCAGTGGACCTCGATGACGATAAATTCAGACGCTTTATCGCGTCGGCGGGTTATTGGGGAGAGGGTGCCCGGTTGCCGGAAGATCCGATAGCGAGCTATACGTTGATCAGTCAGTTGCAGAAACGAAAGATGGCGACGGCGGACGAGATCTTCCAGCGTTACGGCGCGGCGCTGGAGCAGCGCTACAAGCGGATGCCCTCCGATCGTTCGACGCTGGATCTGCTGGCGTTTCTGTACAGCGCGACAGGGCGAAGCAAGCAACTCCAACCGATAGACCTGTACGGCTGGAAGACACTGAAGATCGAGGCCTATGCGCTGAGCTATCTGAAAGGCCTGACCGAGGCAAACGCCGGGTACTCCACTGCGCTTGCGCAGGCCGCACGCGACTTCCCCAATAGCGCCGAAATTCAGCGGCTCAACCTTGTGCTACATGCTAAGTCCGACGATAAGGTGACGTATTTGATGCGTTATGTTGCAGCGCAGTTTCCGAACGTGCAGGAGCATCTAAGCGGGCGCTATCGGCTCGATGATTTCATGGCGGCGTTGAAGAACGAGCTGAAGGTCTCTGCTCCAAAAAAATAGCGGCGCAGGATGCTTTATCGTCTGGGCCTGTGCGCCGTCTGGAGCCGCCGGCGCCAGGTATGAAACACCTAAGGTGACTATTGGCGGTCCCTCGTGGCATGGCTGGGATGTGCACGCGTCGCAAGAAAGCGGAGGTGAGTTCACCCCTTCAGAAAGCGACGCTGTGCATTTTTCAGCAGTGGGCAATACCCGACCAAGACTGCCTTACGCTCAACGTTCAGGGCAGGCTTCGGCTACACGACTTGGCGGGATGCCCGGATGTTAGAAGACACAGATCGCTGACCGCGAAGGCGCTAAGCTTCTGTATCGGCCAACCAGGCGCCACACAGCGAATCAACCATGCAGCGAAATCTGGATCTGTATCCCAAAGACGATAACGGCGACACCTTGTGGCACATTGCGGAGCAGGGCGTGGATCTTTCCAAGCCGCGCGAGATTGCGTTTTCCGTGGTGTTCCCGAGCAAAGAGTCGGCACTGGAATTTTCGGTGACGTTGCTGCGCTTCGAGCAAAAGGTGCGTTGTTGCCATTACCCGGAAAACACCGCGTTCCCGATGGATGTCACGGTGTATCCGACCATGGTGCCGACGTACAAGGCGATTTGCGCGTTCGAGGAGGAGTTGGCGACAGAGGCCAAGCCCTTGGGTGGGTTGAACGATGGATGGGAATTTTCTGTAGACACAAAAGACGTCTGATGTGTGCGGCAGGTGCGTTGGAGAGCGCGGCGTGCGGGCTCTCCAACAGGTTAGGCCACATCAGCGCGGCGATTGCGGGACGCGGCGCAGCTGTGACACGTCGTAGCCCATTGCCGCAATGCGCGCGAGCGCCTGCTGATAGTCGGCGTCGGAGACCTGCGGGGTCCGTGCCATATACCAGACGTAATCGCGCTTGCTGCGCGCCACGATAGTCTGGGTGTAGTCGGCATCGCGCCAGGCGATGACATATTCGGCCTTGAACGGCCAGAGGAATTGCATGCTCCATAGCGCGCCGTTGCCATTCTCTGCGACCTGTCCGATCGGGTGCATGGACTTGAGCGGGGCCTGGAAGCTGCCTTTGCGGAAGGTGAAGGTGGTTTGGATACGGCCATCCGGTCGCAGTGCATAACTCTCTACTGCGTCGTAGGCCTTGCGCTCGGGACGGGTTGGAATATGTGCGATGACATACCAGTCGCCCATGAAGCGCGGCACGTCAACGCTGTCTGCGCTGGGCAGTGCGGCGCGCGGCTCGCTGCCACTTGCACTGCCGTAGACCGCAAGGGTGAGTAAGAACAGCATCGACGCCTGGCGCATGGCAACTTCTCTCAACAGTATCAGTGCAGAGGCATACGTTGCGACGATGCGTGTGGATGCAGCGTGCAATGCACCGTCTGTCGAAAGGCACGATGGTCGTCCGGTCGTTGACAGGCGCTACTGTAGCGGCTCCCTGGCGGGCACATGGGCAGAAGAACAGCGGCATTAAAGAACAAGGCCCGGATTATCCGGGCCTTGTTCATCTACTTAGTAGGAAGAAAAGTCCCACTTCTGATTTACATCGCCAGTGCAGTCCCAAATGTAGGTGCGCGCACCGTTTGTGGCGCCACGGCCAGGATCGGCCAGGCAACGATTACTACCAACATTGCGGATTTCGCCAAGGAAATGCCAGGCCTGATGAGCGCCGCCGTTGCAGTCCCAAATGCGTACCGCATTTCCGTCTTGCGTGCCGCCGTTCGCTGATTCCAAACATTTCCCGGCATAGCGCAGGCTTCCTCGCTCGCCCACTTCCCAGCGCTGCTGGGCCGCACCACTGCAATCCCACAGCTGAACCAGGGTTCCGTTTGCTGTGGAGCCACCCTCGACGTCTAGGCATTTACCACCGATGCCCGTAATACGCCCAGAGATTGGATCGTAGTTCCAAGTCTGACCGGCATTCGCCTGTGCCGAAAAAATCTGCAGCTTTGTACCGTTATTACTTGATTGACCGATTGCATCAAGAACTTTTCCGCCGACGCCAACGATAGAGGCGCCCGTGAACCACCACTGCTGATTCGATGCACCCAGCCCGTTCCAGAGCTGAAGCGTGGTGCCATTGGAAGTCCCGAGGCCCTTGGAGTCGAGCACCAAGCCGCTGGGTACGCTGCGGATATAGCCAGAGCCAGACACAATGCTCCACATTTGTTGCACATTCTCGTTGCAAGAATACTGCTGAATCTCGGTCCCGTTGACCGAGCCGCCGCCTACGGCATCAAGACATTTATCGCCTATTCCCTTAATTAGCCCAAAAGCAGGCAGCGGCTTCAAAGTGATAGGTGCGGAGGATGAAGCCTTAGAAAAGTTTGAGTCTCCAGTAAAAGAGGCTGTAATCGTGACGTTGCTGTACTGGCTAGGGAGCGTATAGCGAACAGAAAAATTTGCTTCACGCGCATAGAAAAAGTTATATGTGCAACGCGCATAATCTCCCCCGGTAGCAAACAGACATCCCTGATCCACCTCGACGACCCGATTTACGACAGGGGTATTCGCACGACCAATACGGATCTGGCCGATCGACACACCATTTGCGAAAAAATTGACACGCCCACCAATATCCTCACCTGCAGCGGGATTACCAACAGTCACGCCAAGGGCAGGTGCGGCCACCTTGACATTGATGGTTACCGTCTCACTACCCGAAGGAAAGGAATTGGAGGACGTAACGGTAGTGGTTGTTTCATAATTCGAAAACCGCGAGCCAATCGCCGAGGCTTGAAACGATACCGCAGCGAGTGCTGCACAGGTGATGCTGACTATTCCTTTCATTGTTGCTCCACTGAGTTGATTGACTGTTGATGCTCAAACGGGGGCGTGCGATACAAAACGCCCAGTACAAAGCAGGCGTGAGCCGTGCCTTGCGTATAAGCGGATATTCTAGATTCGTGCCCCCAACTTGGCTCGCCAATCATGCCACTTCTTTCGAGACAAGCAAGACCGCTTGCAAGCACAACAACTACGTGGTCGATGGATGTTGTTTTGGACCATGCCACCAAGAGCTATGTGACAAAATAGCTAGTAGTCGCTGACGACGGGACCTATGAGGAGTCGCAATCGCCGTTGACCGCGTGATCTCGGATCACGTGGTACGACGCTGACTGGATTGGGATGCATGCAATCGCAATCTGCCATGTATGATCTGCAAAGCAAGCGACCTTTTCCTGAGGTGTTATAGACTTTGAAGTGTAGGGGCATCGCCACCGCCATCTCACCAAGGCGAGACAGCATCTTTCCCGTACGGATGAATCGTCGCAATTGTTCCATCCGCCAGATGCTCCAGCGGTGCCATCTTGATGTTGCGCAGATGGGTCTGGCCGCCCGATACCACGGCGTCGTGATAGAACAAATACCACTGGCCGTCGAACGCGCAGATGGAGTGGTGGGTGGTCCAGCCGATCACCGGCTGCATCAGCACGCCCTGGTAGTGAAATGGGCCATACGGCGAGTCGCTGGTGGCGTAGCAGATCAGGTGCGTATCGCCGGTGGAATACGACAGGTAGTAACGACCGGCGTGGCGGTGCAGCCAGGGGCCTTCGAAGAAGCGACGGTCGAGGTCGTCAGCGCGTAGCGGGGTGCCGTGTTCGTCGAGGATGACGATCTCGCGCGTAGGTTCGGCCAGTGCGGTCATGCTCTCGTGCAGCCGCGCCACGCGCGGGCCCAGTGCGGGCGCATCGCCCACCGGTTCCTGGTTGGTCTGCGCGTAGCGGTTGTCGCGGTAGTGCTGCAGCTGACCACCCCAGATGCCGCCGAAGTACAGGTAATGCGCGCCATCGTCGTCGGCGAACACGGCCGGGTCGATCGAGTAGGTGCCGGCGATCGGTTCGGCTTCGGCGATGAAGGGGCCGTGGGGTTGGTCACCGACCGCCACGCCGATCTGGAAGATGCCGTCGGCGCGCTTTGCCGGGAAATACAAATAGGTCTTGCCATTGCGTTGCGCTGCATCCGGTGCCCACATTTGGCGTTGCGCCCACGGCACGCCGCGCACGTGCAGCACTTCGCCCAGGTCTTCGACCGGCGCGTTGGGATGCGCCATGCGAAAGACGTGGTAATCCTCCATGCCGAAATGCGAGCCGTCGTCGCTGAAGGCCACGCCGGCATCGATGTCGTGCGAGGGATAGATGTACAGCGCGCCATCGAAGACGTGCGCGGATGGGTCGGCGGTGTAGATGTGGGTGACCAGCGGTGCGGAAATGGCGGTGCGCGCCAGGGCCTGCAGTGTGGCGGCTTGCAGTTCATCGGACATGCGCGGACCTGTGCATGAGGTGGAAGGAAGGGTTAAGGCGACGCGAGCGGAGCGGCCTGACGGCGCACGCCCAGTTCGCGTTCGATACGGGATTCCAGCGGTTTGTCGATCTCGTAAAACACCAGCAGTGCGGTGCCGAGCAGGAACGGGATGGACGCATACACGCTGATGGCTAGCCGAATGCCGTCGGTGACCGCGCCGCTTTGCTGCGGCAGCGCAGCGTCGTAGCCATAGACGGCAAGCAGGCCGGCGACCAGTGCGCCGCCGACGCTCAGGCCGATCTTCAGGCCGCACAACATCGCCGAGAAAATGATGGCAGTGGCGCGGCGGTGGTTCTTCCACTCCGAGTAATCGGCCACGTCGGCAATCATCGCCCACAGCAACGGGATGGTGATGCCGTAGAAAAAGCCGTGCAGCACATAGGAGCCGAATACCCAGCCGATGGCAGTCGCCGGATAGACATAGAACGCCAGCAGAAACAGCGTGGAAATCAGCAGCGCCCCACCAAACACATTGCGCTTGCCGTAGCGGTCGGCCAGGCGTTTGGAAAACCCGATACCCACGATCATGGCCAGGATGCCGCCGGCACTGAACACGCTAAACGCCGAGGTTGGCGCGTCTTGCGGCCACTGCAAGGCACTCATGCCGGCACCGGTCAGCACGCTGTTGATTGCGGCAATAAACCGGTTGAATCCTGCGGCATCGAGAAAGTGAGTCAGCGCGCCCGCGTCGAGGGTGTATTTGAAGTAGTAGATGTACATCCCGCCCTTCATGGCGAGATTGATGAAGACCAGAATGGTCAGTGCCAGCATCACCAGCCAGGGTTTGTTGCGCACCAGGTCGGTGAGGTCCTGTCGGACGCTGCTGCGTTGTTCGGCGATCGGCAGCACGCGCTCGCGGGTGGTGAAAAAGGTGATCAAAAAGCACAGCGTGCCGACCGCGGCGAACAACCCCATGGTGTTGCGAAAGCCTTGCGCCTTGTCGCCATTGCCCAGGATCAGCACCAGCGGCAGCAGCAGGACCTGGATGATGAACTGCGCAAAGGTCACTGCCAGAAAGCGATACGCCGACAAACTGTTGCGCTGCTCCATGCTGCCGGTGAGCACGCCGCTCAGCGCTGAATACGGCAGGTTGTTGGCCACGTAGACCAGCATCAGCAAGGTGTAGGTGGCAAATGCGTAGGTGATCTTGCCGTGCTCGCCCAGCGCAGGTGTGTTGAAAGCTGCTAGCGACAGTGCGCCAAATGGCAGCGCGGTCCACAGGATCCACGGGCGAAACTTGCCCCAGCGGGTGCGGGTGCGATCGGCCAGGATGCCGATGATGGGCGTAAACACGAACGCGCCCAGCAGGCCGACCACGAAGATCAACGTGGCCGCCGCGCTCGCGGGGATGCGGAACACGTCGGTGTAGAAGAACGCCAAAAACGTCACCAGCGTCTGGAAGATCAGATTGGCAGCCAGGTCGCCCAGGCTGTAGCCGATCTTTTCGCGCACGGAGAGCTGCTGTGATTGATCGTTCATGAGGTGAGGCGGGCTCGGAGAGTGCTACGGAAAACGCCGCGGCGCGCGCTACGCCGCTGGCCGCGATCCCTCTGGATCGCGGTTGCAGGCGCAGTGCCTGAAGTGTCGGGCAAAACGTCGTGTGCCGTCGCGCAGGCATGTTGGACGGCGCGCGGCAGACGGAGTGCACGCGAATCACGCGTGCACTCCGAACACCGGCTACACCCGGCAACCAACGGCGAACGCGTCTCGATGCTCACTGTCAAAACGTGCCGCGGATGCCGAGCATGACGGTGCGGCCGGGCTCGTACAGATCGTAGGTAGCGTTGGGCCACGCATAGGTGGTGCGCAGCGGCTCATCGGTGATGTTGGTGACGTTGAGCGTGAGTTGCGGCTTGGAAGGCAACCAGTCCAGCGCGTAGCTGGCCGACAGATCGAGCTGGCCGCGTGCATCGGCATTCAGGCGTGCGTACGGGATGCCGTTCTGATTGGCGCCGGAGATCACCATGTCGTCGTTCCAGGTGTAGGACAGGCGTACCGAGGCGGCGTTCTTTTCCCAGTACACGGTGCCGTTCCACAGATTGGGCGCCACACCGACGGCCACTGCGGGGATGCCTTCGCCTTCCGAAGATTGGGTGACATGGGTGTAGTTCACGCTGAAGCCCATGCCGTCGACCAGCTTGTCCAACGGCTGCACCCAGATCGCTTCGGTGCCGCGGATGTTGAGCACGCCATCGGCGTTGACCTGGGTCTGCACGTCCACCGTGGCGGCATTGGGGCCACCGCGCTGGTCCAGCCCGGCTTGCTGGATCGGCAGCAGGCTCTCGTAGGGCACACCAAGATCGTTGAAGGGAATGCGCCGCACGCCATTGACGGTGAAGCCGCTGATGCGCTTGTTGAACAGCGTCAGGCCCACATAGCCTTCGCCGCCGGTGTACCACTCGCCGCCGAAGTCGACATTGGTGGACAGATACGGCGCCAGGTTCGGGTTGCCCTGGGTCGCGGTCTGTGCGGACGGGTCGCTGAAATTGGTGTTGGGCAACATCGCGCTCGGGTCCGGACGCGTGAGCGTGCGCGAGCTGGACAGGCGCAGTACCACGTTGTCGGCCACATCCCAGGCCGCGTTGAACGAGGGCAGGGTTTCGGCGTAATCGGAATCGAGCACCTGCACGCGGCGGATGCCGTTGATGGTGACCGGGCCGGTGATGGTCTGGTCGGTGGTGACGTAACGTACACCGGCGTTGAAGCGCAGCGTGCGGTTCCACACTTCGGTTTCGGCGTTGGTTTCGATATAGAAACCCAGGTTCTTTTCGCGGATGCCGCCGGCCGAGGCGCCGGTGTTGGCGGAGTTGGTTTCCGGGGCGGAATCGCGTAGCGCGTAATAGTTGGTGTCGCCCAGGAAACGGTTGAAATCGGCAGTGATGAAGCCGCCCGGGCCGGGCCGCAAGTAACTGGCCAGGGCCGCATTCGGGACTGCCGAACCAGGGCCGCCGTTGCACACGTTGCCGCCACCGCCGCGGCACACCACCTGCTCCCAGGCAATGCTGTTGTCGAAGCCGCGAATGGTGCGCTCGGCCTGGTCGTAGGCAGCGCCGATCTTGATATTGCGCTTGTCTTCGCCGAACTGCAGATCGGCACGTCCACCACGGGTCTGGGTGACGCGTTTTTCGTTCTGGATATTGACCCGGCCGCCGCTCCAGCCCCAGCCCAGGTTCGGGTCGTTGAGATCGAGCGGGCTGCTGATCGACGGGCGGTCGCCGCCTTGGTTGCGGTAATCGACCGTGGTGAACGGCGAGGTGACCAGGATGCTGGGCGACTCGCGATCCAGCCAGCTACGCGTGGCGTTGGCCTGCACGTTGAGCTTGATGTCCTGCTCGGCACCGAACAGCAGTTCGGCACCGGGATTGACGCTCCAGAACTTGACCTCTTCGCGGTACGGGCGCGCTTCCAGGAAATACTGCGCGTTGGCGAAGGTGGCGCTGGTGACCACGTTGTTCTGATCCAGCTGCATGCCCAGCGGGATCATGTTGCCGTTGCGGCCGATCAGATTCATGCTGATCCGCTCGGTGGTGCGCTTGGCTTCGGAATACAGCGTGTCCAGGTAGAAATGCATGCTGTCGGAGGGCCGCCATTCCAGCGACATCACCGACGCATCGCGGTCGCGATCGCCATTCATGTACACGCTGCGGCCCAGGCGCGGGATCAACGCATCGCTGATCTGGTCGATGCTCAAGCCGGGGTTGCGTGCCAGCAACCACGCCGCGTCGATGGTCTCGCCGGTGGTCAAGCCACTGCCGGCGGTGGCCGGCACGCGGTCTGGAATGCGCCAGTTGCCGCCGCCGTTGACGTTGCAGGCCGCCGGTTGATTGGTCGCCGGCGTGCCTGCAGGCGGGGTGAGCCCGCATTGGGTATAGGTGAGGCCGGGGTTGGTCCAGCCCACGCTTTCGAAGCCGCGCACGCCCAGCTTGCTGCGCACCGAGGCCACGCCGAACAACGCGCCGAGCGTGCCTGCTTCGTTGGTCCAGCTGCCCATGAAGGCGCCACGCGGAGTGGTCTTTTCGCTGGTGCTGTTCCAGTCGGCCTGCGCCTGGTAGGTGAAGTGCACGCCGGGGCGATCGAATGGACGCGCGCTGCGCATGTCCACCACACCGGAAACGCCGCCTTCGAGCATGCTGGCGGTGGGCGTCTTGCTCACGGTGAGCTGGGTGAAGAATTCGGTGGGAAACAGGTTCAGATCGACTTCGCGATTCTGGTTCTGCGCATTCAGACCGATCGAGGCGGTGGCGATGCTGGCGCCGTTGAGCGTGGTCTTGGTGAAGCTGGTGCCCAGGCCGCGGATGGCGATGTTGAGGCCTTCGCCATTGACGTCGCGCGAGAGCTGCACACCCGGGATGCGGTTGAGCGACTCGGCGATATTCATGTCCGGAAATTTGCCGATGTCCTCGGCAAACACGGTGTCGGCAAAGCCGACCGAGTCGCGCTTGGCATCGGTGGAAAACTGGATGCTGCGTCGGTAGCCGGAGACGGTGACGGTGTCGAGCTGGGTCACTGCGTCATTGTTGCCGGCCGTGGCCGGTGGCGTTTGCGCGGCGCTGTCGGCGTCGGTGGACTGTGCCCAGGCGGCAGTGCTGGTCATGCCCAGCAGGATGGACCCCAACGCGCAGGACAACGCGGTACGTGCGTAGCTGTTCTTCACCGTATTCCCTTCCCTAACAGGTGAGCAGATGTCCCACGCATCGCCCCTGCGTAGGGAGTGCCGCTGCCTGGAATCGGCGCGACGATGATGCGATGGGGGAGACGGGCGATCAGTGGCGCTGGATGTTAGCGCTACCAAATTCAGAACATCACGCTGCAGGGCAGCATAGTTGCCGGGGCATAGCGAAGCGGCGCTGCCATGGCGCTGCACTGCGAGCACGCAACGCCGACGGACGGTCGCCGCGTGCTGCAGTGCGTGATGGATTCCTGCGTGCAGCGTGGTAATGGTAGCGCTATCACCCGTGGCGCAAGGCCACCTTCGTGCAGGTGCAGTGGTCGATGAATCGAATCGGACAACGCGCAAGCGACATGCTGCTTGCGCCCTTGCTTGCCGCGATGCGCAGCAGGTATCGCGACAACGCAGGCGACATGGTTGTGCGCTTGCAGGAGCTGTGCCCATGAACGACGCGCCTGCGGCCGATGCTGCTAGCCCCGGAGCACGCCTGGGCCGGGTGCGCTGGCGCGTCTGCGCGCTGCTGCTGGCAGCGACCACCATCAACTACGTGGACCGCCAGGTGCTGGGTGTGCTGGCGCCGTTCTTGCAGACGCAGATCGGCTGGAACGAGATCCAGTACGGTTACATCGTCACTGCGTTTCAGGCGGCGTATGCGCTGGGCCTGTTGTGCAGCGGTGCGGTGATCGACCGCTTCGGGACGCGGCTGGGCTATGCGTTGGCGATCGGCGTGTGGAGTCTGGCGGCGATGGGGCACGCGTTGGCGACCAGCGTGGTGGGTTTTGCGATTGCGCGGTTTTTCCTGGGACTGGGCGAGTCCGGCAACTTTCCCGCCGCGCTCAAGACCGTGGCCGAATGGTTCCCGCGACGCGAGCGCGCGCTGGCCACCGGCATCTTCAATTCCGGCTCCAACATCGGTGCCATCGTCGCGCCCTTGCTGGTGCCGGTGATCGCCACCGCCTGGGGCTGGCAGGCGGCATTTCTGTTTACCGGGATACTGAGCGCCACCTGGCTGCTGGTGTGGTGGTGCAGTTACCACGCGCCCGAGCAGCAACCGGGTCTGTCGAGCGCAGAACTTGCGCACATCCGCAGCGATGCGCATGAGCCGGTGCAAGCGCGGTTGTCGTGGCTGCAGGTGCTGCGGCATCGCCAGGCCTGGGCGTTCGTGCTGGGCAAGTTCATCACCGACCCGATCTGGTGGTTCTTCCTGTTCTGGTTGCCGAAATTCCTGCATGCCGAGTACGGCCTGAGTCTGCTGCAGCTGGGTGCGCCATTGATCGTGATCTTCGTGCTGGCCGATATCGGCAGCATCGCCGGTGGCTGGGTTGCCGGGCGCTTCATCGCGCGCGGCTGGAGCGTCAACCGTGCGCGCAAGACCGCGATGCTGATCTGCGCCGTCTCGGTGGTGCCGATCGTGTTTGCCGCACGCGCAGACAACCTGTGGCTCGCGGTGGGTCTGATCGGCCTGGCCACCGCTGCACACCAGGGCTGGTCGGCCAATCTGTTTACGCTGCCCTCGGACATGTTTCCGCGGCATGCGGTGGCCACCGTGGTGGGCATCGGCGGATTTGCCGGCGCAGTGGGCGGCATGTTGATCGCCACGTTCATCGGGTTTCTACTGCAGGCGACCGGCAGCTACGTGCCGGTGTTTCTGATGGCCGGTTCGGCCTACCTGCTGGCATTGGCGGTCGTGCATGCTCTGGTGCCGCGGCTGCAGCCGGCGCAGCTGCCTGCGGCCACCGCAACGCCTCCATTTTCCTGAGGAATCCCCATGTCCCTGCACACCGCGAGAATCGCACTGTTGCTGGCAGCAAGCATCGCATCGGTGGCGCAAGCCGCGCCGCTGGCAGCGGGCGCGTCCAAGTTTCTGGGTAGCGCCTACAGCCCGCAACAGGCGCAGGGCTTTGCGCAGTACTGGAACAAGCTCACCCCGGAAAACGGCGGCAAGTGGGGCACGGTGGAGGCAGTGCGCGACCAGATGGACTGGCGCACATTGGATACCGCTTACCGGTTCGCAAAAGCCAACGGCATGCCGTTCCAGATGCATGTGATGGTGTGGGGCAATCAGCAGCCGGAATGGATCAAGACCTTGCCCCCGGCCGAGCAACGCCGCGAGATTGAGCAGTGGTTTGCGGCCGTGGCCCAGCGCTACCCGGACATCGACCTGCTGGAAGTGGTCAACGAGCCGCTCAACGACCCGCCCAGCAAGGCCGACACCGGCGGCGGCAATTATCTGCAGGCGCTCGGCGGTGACGGCGCCAGCGGCTGGGAGTGGGTGCTGCAGTCGTTTCGGCTCGCGCGCCAGCACTTTCCGCACACCAAGCTGATGATCAACGACTACAGCATCACCAACAACACGCAGGCCACGCAGAAATATCTGCAGATCTTGCGGTTGCTGCAGCGCGAACAGTTGGTCGATGCCATCGGCATCCAGGAGCATGCATTCGAGACCACGCCAAACGTGGCGATGTCGGTGCATCGCACCAATCTGGATGCATTGGCCGCCACCGGCTTGCCGATCTACATCACCGAATTCGACCTGGATGGGCCAAGCGATGCGCAGCAGCTGGCCGATTACCAGCGCGTGTTTCCGATCTTCTGGGAGCACCCGGCGGTGCGCGGCATCACGCTGTGGGGATTCCGCCCTGGCCTGTGGCGCGATAAGGAAGCCGCTTATCTGGTGCGTGGCGATGGCAGCGAGCGCCCGGCGATGACCTGGTTACGCGATTACGTGGCCGCCCATCCCGGCACACCTGTGCCCTGACGCGCGCGTTGCACGACCCATCTCAACTGTTCGGTGCCCCGACCCCATGCCCACCTCCTTGCCGCTGACCTTGCACGACGACCGCCTGTTGCCGGCCGACCCCGGCACGCGGGCGATTGCGCGCCGGTTGTATGCGCAGATCGCCACGCTCCCCATCATCAGCCCGCACGGCCATACCGACCCGGCCTGGTTCGCGACCAATGCCGCGTTCGCCAATGCCACCGAACTGTTGCTGGTGCCCGATCACTACGTGTTCCGCATGTTGTACAGCCAGGGCATCGACCTGGATGCGTTGGGTATCCCGCACGCCGATGGCACGCGCGCACCGGTGGACCCGCGCGCGACATGGCGCGTGTTTGCTGCGCACTACACGTTGCTGCGCGGCACGCCGTCGGCGGTGTGGCTGAATCATGTCTTCCACACCGTCTTCGATCTGCGCATCCGTCTGGATGCTGGCACTGCCGATCATTACTACGACCACATCACCGCCGCGCTGCAGACGCCGGGCTTTCGTCCGCGTGCGCTGTTCGAGCGTTTCAACATCGAGGTGATCGCCACCACCGAATCGCCGCTGGACACGCTGCAGCATCACGCAACCATTCGCGACAGCGGCTGGGCCGGCCGTGTGGTGACCGCGTACCGCCCGGACCCGGTAGTGGACCCGGAGCATGAGCAGTTTGCCGGTGCGCTGCAGCAGTTCGGCGCGCTTACCGGCGAAGACGTGCTGACCTGGCCAGGCTATCTGCGCGCGCACCGGCAACGTCGCGCATTCTTCGCCGCGCACGGCGCGACGTCCACCGATCATGGCCACCCCAGTGCCGCCACCGCCGACCTGTCGCCGGGCGAGGCGCAACGCCTGTTCGACACCGTGGTGCGTGGCGCTGCAACGCCGCAACAGGCCGAGTTGTTCCGCGCGCAGGTGCTGACCGAAATGGCGGCGATGAGTCTGGACGATGGCTTGGTGATGCAGTTGCATCCTGGCTGCTTCCGCAATCACAACCGGCCGTTGTTTGAGCGCTACGGATATGACAAGGGCGCCGATATCCCGATGCGCACCGACTATGTGCATGCGCTCAAACCATTGCTGGATCGCTACGGCAACGACCCGCGCCTGCGCCTGATCGTGTTCACGCTGGACGAAACCAGCTACAGCCGCGAACTGGCACCTTTGGCCGGCCATTACCCCTCGCTGCTGCTGGGCCCGGCATGGTGGTTCCATGACGCGCCGGAGGGTATGTGGCGCTTCCGCGAGCAGACCCTCGCCAGCGCCGGTTTCTACAACACGGTGGGTTTCAACGACGACACGCGTGCATTCCTGTCGATCCCGGCCCGCCACGATGTCGCGCGGCGCGTAGACAGCGCGTTCCTGGCCAAGCTGGTCGCCGAGCATCGGTTGGAGGAGGACGAAGCGGTGGAGGTGGCGATGGATCTTGCGTATCGGCTGCCCAAGCAGGCTTACAAACTGTGATGCAACCGCAGCGCTGCGTGTGCGGCAGTGATACGACGCAGCAGCAGCGTGCAACGTCGCGTCATACGCAATGCGGGGGATGAGGTCATGACCAACGGACAGTCGCCACGCGCTGCAACGTGGCGCAATGCCATGCGCGTTAGCTGCACCAACATGATCTGCACCGTCATGATCTGTGCCGGGCTTGTACTGCCCAGCCTGGAAGCCACCGCACAGACCAGCGCACCGCGCGAGCGGGTGTCGCTCAACGCGCAATGGCGCTTTCAGCGTGACGACCCGCCGGGCAATACGGTGGTGCTCGATTACGACGCGCGTCCGCAGGTGATCCGCAGCGAAGACGGCAAGATGGCCGATGCGCGCCCGGATCAGGCGCAGCAGCTGCGCGCAGCGGCCAAGGACGTGCTCAAGCCGTGGATTCTGCCAACCGCCAACGCCCTGATCGCCGACCCGGCGCAACGGCATCGGCGCCCGTCCGGCAATCCCGGCAATGACGTCGCGTATGTGCAGCCGCAGTTCGACGATAGCCGCTGGCAAACCGTGGATCTGCCACACGACTGGGCCATCGCCGGGCCGTTTCTGGTCGATGGTCCATACGGCGGCATGGGGCGTCTGCCGAGTTGGGGCATCGGCTGGTATCGCAAAACCCTGGACATTCCGGCCAGCGATCGCGGTCGCTCGCTGTTTCTCGATCTCGATGGCGCGATGTCCTATGCCACGGTCTGGCTCAACGGCAGGCTGGTCGGCGGCTGGCCTTACGGCTACAGCTCCTGGCGCGTGGACCTGACGCCGTATGCGATTGCCGGCGCGCGCAACCAGCTGGCGATCCGCCTGGACAATCCACCCGACTCGGCGCGCTGGTATCCCGGTGGCGGGCTGTATCGCAATGTGTGGCTGACCAAGACCGCGCCGCTGCATATCGCGCAGTGGGGCACGCAGCTGACCACACCGCAGGTGTCGGCGGCATCGGCACAGATCCAGCTGGCCGTGACGCTGGATAACGCTGCGCGTACTGCTGCGCAGGCGCAGGTCAGCACCGCCATCTACGTGCTCGACGCGGCAACAGGCACACGCAGTGGCGATGCGGTCGCGCAGATTCCCGCAGCGCAGATTGCCGTGCCTGCCGGCGGTAGCGCCCGCGTGCAGGGCACCGTGCAGATCGACGCACCACGCCTGTGGGGCCCACCGCCGACCCAGCAACCGCATCGCTACGTGGCGGTGACCGAGGTGCGCCAGCGGGGGCAGGTGGTGGATCGCTACGAAACCCCGTTCGGCATCCGCAGCATCGTGTTCGATGCGGACAAGGGGCTGCTGGTCAACGGCGAGCATGTGCCGATTCGCGGGGTGAACAACCATCACGATCTCGGCGCGCTCGGTGCCGCGTTCAATGTCCGCGCCGCCGAGCGGCAGTTGCAGTTGCTGCAACAGATGGGTGCCAACGCCATCCGCATGAGCCACAACCCACCCGCACCGGAGCTGCTGGAACTCACCGATCGTATGGGCCTGCTGGTGGTGGACGAGGTGTTCGACAGTTGGGAGATGAAGAAGACGCCGCTGGATTTCCATCTGGTATTTGGGCAATGGCATGAGCCGGATCTGCGCGCGATGTTGCGACGCGACCGCAACCATCCGTCGGTGATGCTGTGGAGTGTCGGCAATGAAGTCGGCGAGCAGTACACCGGGCGACAGGGCGCCGCCATCGCGCGCACGCTGCACGCCATCGTGCATGACGAAGATCCGTCGCGGCCGGCCACAGTGGCGATGAACTACGCTTCGCCGGACATGCCATTGCCGGCCGCGCTGGATGTCATCAGCCTTAACTACCAGGGCGAGGGCATCCGCGATGCGCCGGAGTTTGCAGGCACCGAGCGCATCCGCAAACCGCCGCAATACCCGGCGTTTCATGCCGCATTTCCGCACAAGGCCATTGTCAGCAGCGAAACCGCGTCGGCCTTGAGCAGCCGCGGCGTGTATCTGTTTCCGGTCAGCCCGGACATCAGCGCGCCGGTGCGCGACGGGCGCGGCGGCGACTCGGTGGCGCATCAGGTCAGCGCCTACGAGCTGCATGCGGTGGACTTCGGCTCCAGTGCCGACAAGGTGTTTGCGGCGCTGGATCGGCACCCGTATGTCGCCGGCGAATTCGTCTGGACAGGCTTCGACTATCTGGGCGAGCCCACGCCGTATTACAGCTCGCGCAGTGCATATTCGGGCATCTTCGATCTGGCGGGGTTTCCCAAGGATCGCTACTGGTTGTATCAGGCGCGCTGGCGCCCGCAGCTGCCCATGGCGCATCTGCTGCCGCACTGGAGCTGGCCCGGCCGCGAGGGCCAGGTGACGCCGGTGCATGTGTTTACCTCCGGCGATGAGGCCGAGCTGTTCGTCAATGGTGTCTCGCAGGGGCGCAAGCGCAAGCGCGCGCTGCACTACCGGCTGCGCTGGGACGATGTGGTGTACCAGCCCGGCGAGCTGCGTGTGCAGGCCTACAAGGACGGCAAGCCGTGGGCCAGCGACCGCGTGCAGACCGCCGGCCGCGCGGCGCGCCTGCAGATCACGCCCGACCGCAGCCGCATCGACGGCGACGGCCGGGATCTGAGCTTCGTCACCGTGCAATTGCTGGATCGCGACGGACGTCCTGCGCCCACCGCCGGCGACCGCCTGCGGTTTCGGATCGATGGCCCGGGCGAACTGGTCGCCACCGACAACGGCGACCCCACCAATCTGGAGTCGTTCGCTTCGCCGCAACGCAACGCCTTCAACGGGCTGTGCCTGGCGATCGTGCGGGCGAAGGCGGGCGCACGCGGCACCATCACACTGCATGTCGAATCGGACAGCCTGGACGCCGCGCAGGCGCAGATCGTGGCGCAATGATGGGATTGCGCATGACCTGTCGCCTGCAGCACCTCACCTTGGAACCTGCCATGCACACGCACCTGCCCACTCTTGCAACCCTGTTGCGCATTGCCGTTGTGGGCATCAGCGCGATCGCCGCCCTGCCCGCAGCCGCGCGTTGCGATACCGCCAGCACATCGCTCAAGCACGCGTATGCCGACGGGTTCTTGCTCGGCACTGCGGTCAATGCCGACATCGTCTCCGGCAAGGACGCCGCGGCCGCCGCATTGGTGGCCTGCCACTTCAACGCGGTCACCCCGGAGAACGTGATGAAGGCCGAGGTCGTTGCGCCGCGCCCGGGCGTCTTCGACTTTCGTGCTGCAGATGCGTTCGTGGACTACGCGCAACGTAATCGCCTGTTTGTGGTCGGGCATACGCTGGTTTGGCACAACCAGACCCCGGACTGGTTCTTTGTGGACGCCAAGGGCAAGCCCAACAGCTCAGCCGCGCAGATCGAGCGCATGCGCGCGCACATCGCAGGCGTGGCCGGGCGCTACGTCGGCAAGGTGCAGGCCTGGGATGTGGTCAACGAGATCATCGACGAAGACGGCAGTTACCGTTCCACTAACTGGGTGCAACGCGTGGGCGATGGCGACACCGTGGTGCGCAATGCGTTTACCTTTGCGCAGCGGTATGCGCCGGACGCGGAGCTCTACTACAACGATTTCAATGCATGGCGGCCGGCCAAGCGCGACGGCATCGTGCGCATGGTCAAGATGCTGCAACAATCCGGCATCCGCATCGACGGTGTCGGCATGCAAGGGCACTGGGGGCTCGACTATCCCAGCCTGCGCGATATCGAAGACGCCATCGATGCCTACGCCGCACTCGGCATCAAGGTCATGATCACCGAGCTCGATGTGGACGTGCTGCCGCTCACCAAGGAAGGCCAGGTTATCGGCACCGGGATGGCACACAAACAGTTCCAACTGCCAGAATTCAAGCGCTTTCTGGACCCCTACCGCGATGGGCTGCCGCCTGCTGTGCAGGCACAATTGCGCGACCGCTACGCGGAGCTGTTCGCACTGTTCTGGCGCAAGCGCGACAAGCTTGCGCGCGTGAGCGTGTGGGGCGTCAGCGACGGCATGTCGTGGAAGAACGATTACCCGGTGCCAGGCCGCACCAATTACCCGCTGCTATTCGACCGCAATCACCAGCCAAAACCGGCGCTGGATGCGGTGTTGGCGGTGCCTGCGAGCGCTGGTCGATAGTCGCGCTCGCCAACATGCACGGGGACCCTGCCGCCGCATGATGGCATGATGCACTCACCTGGATTTCCGGACTTCCCGATGCGCTTGCCGTCCTATCTGTTGTTGGCCGTTCCGTTGTTGGCGATTGTCGCTGCCTGCACCAAGAAGGATCCGCCGCCGCCGCGCTTCCCAGCCATCGGGCATGTGGAAACGTTCGATCGCCGCTTCGGCGAGGTGGTTGCCGCAGACGCGCGGATCGAGAAGCTCACCGAAGGCTTCACCTGGTCCGAAGGCCCCGCCTGGGTGCGCAACGGCGGCTATCTGTTGTTTACCGATGTGCCGGAAAACAAGCTGTATCGCTGGTCCGAAGAGGCCGGCCTGTCGGTGTTGCTGTCGCCCTCGGGCTATGTCGGCCCGGAGCAGGCCACGCTACGCGAAGCCGGTGCCAACGGGCTGTATGCCGAGCCCGATGGCACCGTGTTGCTGGCCGACTCCGGTACCCGCATCGTCGCCAGGCTCGACCCGGCCACACGCAAGAAAACACCGCTGGCTACCAGCTTCGATGGCAAACGTTTCAACAGCCCGAACGATGTGGTCCGTCGCACTGACGGCGTGGTGTTCTTCACCGACCCGCCGTACGGCTTGAAGGATCTGAACGACTCGCCGGTCAAGGAGCTGCGTTTCAACGGCGTCTATCGTCTGGACACCGACGGCAGCGTGCATCTGCTGGACGACAGCCTGAGCTTCCCCAACGGCATCGCGCTCTCGCCCGATGCGCGCACCTTGTACGTTTCCAATTCCGATCCGGAACGGCCGATCTGGATGGCGTACGCGCTCGACGCGCGTGGCGCGGTCACCAGCAAGCGTGTGTTCGCCGATGCCTCGGACCTGGTGGGCAAGGACTCGCCAGGACTGCCGGACGGCATGGCGGTGTCCGCCGACGGTCACTTGTTTGCCACCGGCCCCGGCGGCGTCATCGTCTTCAACCCGGCCGGCCAACGCCTGGGCCGCATCGAAACCGGCGAAGCCATCTCCAACTGCGCCTTCGGCAACGACGGTCACACGCTCTACATGACCTCGCACGCGATGCTGGCACGCGTGCGGGTCAAGGCGCTGGGGTTGCAGTTTGTGCGGTAGCACCTATCGGGCGACCAAACCTTAGCCCATCCAGTCGCCGCTCTTGTAGGAGCGGCCCTGGCCGCGATGCAGCGTTACCGATAGCCCCGCATGACCAGTCGCTTTCCCTTCAAGCCACTCCTGCGATTCGACTCGGCTGTCGCCCACACTGCTTAGCGCATGGCTTCCGCGTCACCCAACATCAACACATCATCCAGCTCCGGCCCACCACCCCGGTTGCCGCTGCCCGCAACGATGTAGAGATCGTCGCCGACTGCTGCGGCCTGGGTGCCGTGACGCCCTTGCGGGAGTGCGGCCAGCGCTGTCCAAGTAGATTTAGCCGGGTCGTAGGCTTCTACCTCGTCGTGCGCTTTGACCTGACGCATGCTCTCGCCACCGATGATCAGCAGCTGGCCATTGCGCACGATGGCGGCGGTGCCCGCACGCTGTGTCGGTAAGGCCGCCGGCGCGACTGACCATGTGCCGCGTTGAATATCGTAGATGTCCACTTCCGGAATCGTCTGCGCCAGGGTGTTGCCGCTTTCATGCGCGGACCTGCGCCCACCGGCGGCATACAGCTTGCCGTCGATCACTGCCGCATGAAAATGGTCGCGTGCGTGCGGGGCGTCGGCCAGCTGCGTCCACTGCTGGGTCTTGGTATCGAAGGCGTCGAGCCACGGCACATAGCCGCTCATGTGCCCGCGCGTGTTGCCGCCCACCAGATACAGCACGCCCTCATGCGCAACTGCGCCTGCCGCGCCACGCCGACGGTGTGCGGGAATCTCTGGCCCCACCTGCCAGGTGTCGGCCTGCGGATCGTAGATCAGCATGTGGGTCAGCGAGGCTTCCTCCGGGTAATCGCCGGTAAATCCGCCTACAAAATACAGCTTGCCCGACACCACCACTGCTTGCGCGTGGCTCACCATCAGCGGTGGCGCACTTCCTTGCGACCAGCGACGCGTTCGGGTGTCTAAGATATCCAAGGGCCGCTGGTCGCGCCCGCCGATCAGATACAACCGCTCGCCGATGGCCACCATGCTGTTCTCGTGACGTGCATGCGGTGGGCTGTCGGCGTGGATCTGTTTCCAGCTCTCGCCTGCAACTATCTGATCGTGCGATGCCCGCTCTACAGCACACGCGTCCTCGACCGGCAGTGCAAGGAGCGGCGCGGCGAACGCGACGGCGGTGATGACGGCGAGTGCTGACAGTTTCAAGGCATGTTCCCTCTGATGACAACGTGTGATCGAGTGTATCGGCACGACGATGCCACGTCTTCGCTGCGAGCAGGCTGATCCATAGATGATCAATCGCGGTTCGATGAACAATTCGAGGTGGTCAGTCTTTCGCGAGCATGCAGCAGCGCGTGTTCGCATCGCCGCTTCAGGCGGCTGCCATTCAATCGACGACATACGCGGTGCACCGCAGGCTTGTGGCAATCATTGGCTGATCTGCTGGGTCATCGTGCAGCATCGACGTATGGCACCGAGGAGTACGCGTCATTCTTCGACGATTAGTTGATTGGCGTTGCGCGGGCAGTCGCTGCAGCGCATGCAGCACAGACAGGTCAACGAGAATCGACCGCTACACGTCTTCACGTAGGCTGCATCGCGGATGCGAACACTACCGGTCACGCTTCCTGTCAGGACTCTTCGCATGGCGCGCACTGCTACGACGCACACGGTTGATCTCTCACCGCCAAAGAATGTCGTGCAGGCGGCGGCACGCGGCCTGAAGCTGCGCGAGCAGCATGGGCGTGGCGGCACCGCGATTGGTGTGGCGCGGGCACGCGATCTGTCCGCGCAGAAGTCGCTATCTGCACAGACGATACGGCGCATGCATTCTTACTTCGCACGTCACAACGTGGACAAGCAGGGCAAGGGGTGGGCAGATGCCAAGGCACCTTCGGTCGGGTACATCGCCTGGCTGTTGTGGGGCGGCGATGCCGGGCAACGCTGGGCAGAGCGGATGTTGCGACAGCTGGACGCGCAAGCCACCACCAAGACGGCCACCCCATCGAAGCGGAGCACCAGCGGTACCGCTGCCGGAGGCAAGAAGGCGGCGACCAAGACAAGCGCAGCCAAGAAAGGCGCACCTAAAAAGACCGGCAAGAAGGCCGTAGCGAAGAAGGCCACCGCTAAAACGACGGCGAGTAAAAAAGCAGCCGGCAAAAAGAGCGACGCGGATTCTGTCGTGAGGAGGGTTGCAAGGAAATCAAGCAAGAAGACAGCCAGCAAGAAGACAGCCAGCAAGAAGACAGCTAGCAAGAAGACAGCATCAAAGAAGGTGGCGACCAAGAAGGCTGACACTCGCAACAGCGTTGCAAAGAAACGTGGTACTGCGCGTAGTGCAAAGACGAGCGGCACGAAAAAGGCCGCGCCTTGGACCAAGCCCAATCCGGTCAAAAAGTCGGCCTCAACGTCGCTGTCCTCTACCCAGAAAGCCAAAGCCAAAAAGCGCGCCAAGGCAGCCGGCCGGCCGTATCCGAACCTGGTCGACAATATGGCAGTGGCTAGCAAGCGCAGCAGCACCAAGCGTGCGACTAAGTCGGGCACCACGAAGAAAGCGGTGGCAAAGAAATAGCAAAAGCCAGCGGATATCCGCCATCGGGTCACGCTGCGTCAGCGTCAGAAGCGTGGCCGCAGCAGAGTAGCGTTGCGGCCTTATCAAGCCAGGCGGCCGGCAAGCGTTGCCAGCAATCGTCATCTGGGCATTAGTGGCGGGTACGGCGCGGCGCAACTTCAGCGGACGTATGCGGCATACCGATCCGAGCACCGACCCTGCCTGTTCGCCGACGACGCTAGCGGTAGGCCAGCTTCGCTACGGGGCGGGTCGGTGCCGCTTGCTATCGCCGCGGCATCGGTCCGAGCAGTACTTCACCTCGTCCCAGACCTTCTCCCACTTCTTGCGCCAACGGAATGGCCGCCCGCATTGCACGCAAACCTTCTCCGGCAAATCCTGCTTTTTGCGCATTGCCATGGCGATGGTGGTAACGCATGTCCTGGTGAAAACGGAGGTCAAGCATGTCACAGGTCCACAAAAAATTTGCTAGCGGAGCCTGAGGAAGGTAGATGAATTAAGAGAGGTGTCGACCTCCTCAAAGGAGCAACTACGCCTCTTGTGGTAGATAAGCAACAACCGCTTCCTTGATCCTGTCGGCTAGACCATAAATATCATCAATCGAGCTGATATCGATCTGTTCCTCCTCCTTATTCTGATTGAATACGCCAATCCGCAACTTTTGAAGATTATTGAAGCGGAGTCTGCAAATAGGTTTTCGGTTGTTATCGTCAAGAAGAACTGCGCAATAGCTTTGTGCATCTCTCATGAAGACTCGCTTTCCAGGCACGAGTTCACGCACGATGGCGCGGACAACATGAAATCCCTCGATTTCCTCTGGAGTGGTAACTACCATGGCGTCAGACGAAAGGTTTGATGCTGCCGATGCAGCCTGCTCGGGAACAATAGTTGGAGTGTGCTCATTGATAGAAATTGCCTCGGGCGCCATCGCACCCTTCAGTCTTTCATTGATCCTTTCGCTGACAAGCTGCTCAAAGGCTCTGCGTGTAATGGTTGTGAACTGTTCTCGTATGGCAGGTGTGAAACGTCGACTTCCAATAAGCTCAGCTGAGACCAGTTTGACGAAATCTTCGGTTGGCTGATGCATCAATTCCGCAAGTCGTGTCTGAATGGCTCGCGTGTACTTTAATTCGTTGGCGGTCGTCAGGATTGTGTCAAGATCGAAAGCTGACTTGGCAAATTTCTTCAGTTCTTCAACGTCGCGATCCTTGAAGTCCAGCACGTTGAATTCGAAGAATGGCTTTTCATCCATCTTGTTCGGCTGCTCCAGGTCCGTAAAGAACCGATAGACCAAACCGTTTGTAAGCACTCCAAAACGTGCTGCAGTAACGTGGAAATAGCGGAAAAGTTGACTGGCGTGATTAATGCTTAACTCTGCTCCAGCTTTCTTGCATTCAAATAAAATGATGGGTTTTCCATCACGAAGAATTGCGTAATCTACTTTCTCTCCCTTCTTCGTTCCAACGTCAGCTACGATTTCCGGTGTGACTTCTAGGGGATCAAAAACGTTGTAACCTAAAATCTGTATAAGAGGCATCACCATGGCATTCTTGGTGGCTTCTTCTGTCTGAATCAATGCTCGTGTTGTGCTTATGCGCGTTGCCAGAACACGTAATTGATCAACAAAATCCATGTGGCTTGCTCCGTTCCCCGTTGTTTTTGTCTTCTACCACAGCCTGCGTTGACATGGGAAGTCGCCAACTTTTAATAGATGAGGTCGCTTAGTTCTTTACCGCTCTCACAAAGAGTGATCGCTCGACCCTTCTCTATTGAGTAGCTGTGCTCCTGAGATGCCTGACATTGTCAGCAGCCCTGTCGTTATGTCAGTTGCTGGCGGTGTAGTCTTTGGTGGTGTCCAATTGCGTCATGAAAGAGCAAATCATGATCCAGCTTTCAGAGCATGACCAAACCATCCCAATCCTGCCCAGCCGCTCGATTGCGCAGACGCTGGCGTTCTATCGGCAGCTCGGGTTTGAGGGCGATGCGCATCCGCATGATGCGGGATACGCGATTATGCGGCGTGGCGCTGTGGAGCTGCATTTCTTTGCGCATCCGGATCTCGACCCGGCTGCTTGTTATGCGGGGTGCTATCTGCGGGTGGGTGATGTAGATGAGATCTACGCGGCGATGCAGTCGGCGGCACTTCCGCAGCGCGGCATTCCGCGGATCGACCCGGTGGGCGACAAACCTTGGGGGATGCGCGAGTTTGCGATTGTGGATGAGAGCGGCAATCTGCTGCGGATTGGTCAGGTCATTGCAGACGGGTAACCGGGCAGGGATTGACGACGCTGGAGCATCGGATTCGACTCCCGTCGACAGCGCTCGACGGCAATGCTGACGCTGGTGCCGCGTCAGACTGCATGCCCGCTGATCTGCCATCGCGTCATGCAGTGGCGCATTGCGCATCGCAGCGCTTTCAAATCGATGGCCGACATATCGCTGGCCGAAATGGCGCCCTGAGCATCCGCTAGACAACACGCATCGCGACAAGCGCTTTCTCCACGTCGTGCGGCGTCGCGGTACCCAGCGCGGCATACGCGGTGGTCAGCGCTGAAGAAAACCGCACATCTGCAGACAACGGTGCGAACACGGCATCCAGCTTGAGAAACAAGGCGATGTCATGGCCGGCATCGCCGGTCGCTTCGCGTCCCAGCGCGCTGAGCACCTCGCTCAAGGGATCGATCAGCGCGATGCCGGTATGCGCCTGCCTGCGAACGAACTGCAGCCACGCGGCCAGCGGCAGGCAGAGGCGGTCGATCTGTTGGCCTGCAGCGAGCGCGTCGCCGATCGTGGAGAGCAGCCGCACGGGAACTTTTTGTGAGCCGTCCCAGGCGATCTGTGCCAATAGATGGCGGATGGCGGGATTGCGGAACCGCGCAAGGATGGCATCGCTGTAGCGCTGCGCGTCGAAGCCCGGCATGGGCTGCAGGGTGGGGGCGATGTCCTCGCGCATCAGTGTTTCGACAAAAGCTGCCAGTGGCGGCTGACGCATGGCGTCGGCCACGGTGTCGCGCTCCAGCAAACTGCCGAGGTAGGCGAGCGCGGAATGCGGGGCGTTGAGCAGGCGCAGCTTGGCGCGCGCGTAACCGGCGATGTCGTCGCTCAGCACGACACCGGCGCGCTCCAGCGCAGGACGTCCATTGCAAAAGCGATCTTCGACAACCCACTGGGTGTAACGCTCGCGCTGGATAGGCCATGCGTCGGACTGACCGAGTTGTGTTTGTACCTGCTGGCGCACCGCATCGTCGGTGGCAGGGGTGATGCTGTCGACCATCGAGCGCGGAAAGCTGACGTGCTGGTCGATCCAGGCCGCAAGCGCGGGATCGTGCTGGCCTGCAAGCGTCACTACCGCGCGACGCAGCAGGCTGCCGTTATCGGCCAGGTTGTCGCAACTCAGCGCGGTGAACGGTGCGATGCCACGCTGCATGCGCTGCTGCAGGCCGGCCACCAGATAGCCGATGGCGCTGCGGGGTGTGGCGGGGCTGGCGATGTCGTGCACGATATCGGGGTGACTCAGATCCAACGTATCGCCGGCCAGGCAGTAGCCTTTTTCGGTGATGGTGAGCGTGACCAGGCGCACCGCTGGGTCGGCGAGGCGTGCGAGCACGGCGGCGTGTTCGTCCGCAGCGCACAACACTTCGCGAATGGAGCCGATGACGCGCAGCTGAGGCGTCTCGTCGAGCAGGGCGAGTGTGTAGAGACCATCCTGCGGACGCAGGGCGTCGCGCACCTGTGGGCTGTGCAACGAGACGGCGCTGATCGCCCAACTTGGGTCGGTGGCAAGCAGGTCATCGATGTAGACCGCCTGATGCGCGCGAAAAAAAGCGCCAGCGCCCAGATGCACGATACCGATGGTGGTGGCTGCAGTGTCGTAGCCGGGCATGATCACGGTGGGTGGCAGGGCGGCGAGTGTACTGCGTGACAAGCGTGGCGTTGGCATATGGGTTTCTGCGAAAATTCTTGCCTGGTGAAGGTGCTTGGGGCCGTACCCTCACCCCAACCCCTCTCCCGGTGGAAGAGGGGCGAATGCTTTACTTTTTGTCGATGGTGAAGGCTTTTTTGGCGCGGATGTCGCTGCTGGAGGCACCAATCTGCACTTCATACGTGCCCGGATCCACGGCGTACGACTTGCGCTGCTCGTCGTAGATACGCAGGTCGGTCTGTGGGGTGATGGTGAAGCTCACCTCGCGGTGTTCGCCCGGTTGCAGGGTGATGCGCTGGAAGCCACGCAGCTCCTTGCCGGCACGTTCGCGTTGTGGTGCGAGTGGGTGCAGGTAGAGCTGCACCACTTCGTCGCCCGCACGTTGGCCGGTGTTTTTCAGGGTCATGCTGGCGCGTAGCGTGCCAGCGGCTGCGACGGTGTTGCGATCCAGGCGCAGGTTCGAATACGCAAATTGCGTGTACGACAGGCCATGGCCGAACGGGTACAGCGGTGTGCCGTTGAAATAGCGATAGGTGCGGCCGCGCATGGCGTAATCATCGAAGGCCGGCAAGCGCTCGTTTTCCTTGTAGAACGTGATCGGCAGGCGACCGCCGGGATTGGCTTGACCAAACAACACATCGCCCACCGCGCTGCCGCCGCGTTGGCCGGGATACCAGGCCAGCAGAATTGCGGGAATGTGTTGCTGCGCCCAATCGATGGCCAGTGCCGAGCCGGTGGTCAGCACCATCACCACCGGCGTGCCGGTGGCCTGCAATGCCTGCAGTAAGTCACGTTGCGGTTTGGGCAGGCGCGTGTCGGTGCGGTCGCCACCGGCAAAGCCGGGGTAGTTGACGTCCATCTCTTCGCCTTCGACATCGCCAGTGAGCCCGCCGACGAAGACCACCACCTCCGCATTGCGCGCGGCGTCCACGGCTTCCTGCAACGGTGGCTTGGCGCCGGGCATGCGCCAGGCCAGACGCACCCCCGCATCGCGGGTGGCTTCGTAATACTCCACGCGCAGGTCGTAGGCCTTGCCGGCTTCCAGGTGCACGCTGGCGTTGCCGCTGCGCATGCGCGGTGCATCGCTCCACTGGTCGATCAGCAACTTGCCATCCAGCGATAGCCGCACGCCGTCATCGGCGGCGATCTGCAGTTCGTAATCGCCGCTGACCGGCGGCAACAGCTGGCCGTGCCAACGCACGCTGAAATCGTCTTTCTCCAAGGCCTGCCCGGGCTGCAGTTCGCCACGGCCCAGCGCATCGTCGGTCGGCGCATTGCGGTCCCAGCGGAACGCAATGCGCGGGTCGATGCGGGTCAGCACCGGTTGCCCGGCCAAGCTACGTCCCTTGAAGTATTCACCGGTCAATCCGTTTTGTTTGGCATCGGCGGCTGGACGCAGATAGCGCGCGTCGATCGGCGCGGCGGCATTGGGGTCTTCGCGTCCTTCCACCAGATCGCTGCCGCGCGCATACACCACCTGCGCCTGTGGCGCCGCATCGCGAATACCCTGCAGGATGGTGACCGGCGCGGCAGGCGTGCCGTAGTAATTGCCCAGCAGCGACATCGGGTCATCGGCGGTGGGGCCGACCACGGCGATGCGTTTGAGCGTGGATTTGAGCGGCAGCAGGCCATTGTTTTTCAGCAGTACCAGCGATTCGCGCGCGGTGCGGCGTGCCAGTGCATCGTGCTGCGGCGATTGATTGGCCGATGCGGGAATCTGCGCCCAGGGCACCTTGGCCGGTGGGTCGAACATCCCCAAGCGCATGCGCGTGGTCATCAAGCGCTTGAGCGAGGTATCGATGGTGGCTTCGTCGATCAACCCGGCGCGCACTGCCTTGGGCAATGCCGCATAGGTGTCGCCACAATCCAGGTCGGTGCCATGTTTGACGCCCAATGCGGCAGCAGCCTCTGGCGTGGGCACGATCTTGTGGTTCTGCCAGATGTCGCGGATCGCCGCGCAGTCGCTGACGATATAGCCATCGAAGCCCCAGTCGTTGCGCAGGATGCCTTCCAGCCGCGTGCTGGCCGAGGCGGACTCGCCGTTGACGCGGTTGTAGGCGCCCATCACCGCGGCCACGTGGCCTTCCTGCACCAAGGCCTGAAATGCGGGCAGGTAGGTCTCATACAGATCGCGTTCGCTGGGATGCACATCGAAGTGGTGGCGGTCGGCTTCCGGGCCGCTGTGCACCGCGTAGTGCTTGGCGGTGGCATCGAGCTTGCGATATGCGCCCTGCTGCGCCTGCAGGCCTTGCACGAAGGTCACGCCCATGCGCGCGGTGAGAAACGGGTCTTCGCCGTAAGTTTCCTGGCCGCGGCCCCAGCGTGGGTCGCGGAAGATGTTGATGTTGGGCGACCAGAACGTGAGCCCTTGGTAGCGCTTGTGCTCGCCGCGCGCTAGAAAGGCGTGATGTTTGGCGCGCGCTTCGTCGCTGATGGCGGTGGCCACTTCGGCCATTAGCGGGGTGTCGAAGGTGGCGGCCAGCCCGATCGCCTGCGGAAACACCGTGGCGCCACCGGCGCGCGCCACGCCGTGCAGCGCTTCGTTCCACCAATCGTAGGCGGGCACCTGCAGGCGCGGGATGGCCGGCGCGGCGTTCTGCATCTGCGCGGCTTTTTCGTCCAGCGTCATGCGCGACACCAGATCGGCGGCGCGTGTCTCGAACGGCAGTTGGGTGTCCAGATACGGCGGCGGTGTGGCCGCCTGGGTGGTGGTGCTTGCGACGGCAATCGCCAGCAGCAGGCCGGCGGCCAGGGCGCGGCGTGGGCCGGTGGTTAAACGGGCAGAGTGCGAAAGCATGGTCAGTCCTCCTTGGTGCGGTCCTGTTCCAATTCCAACCGGGCGAAGGGCCCGATCATGCTGCCGACGAAACCGCCGGCCTGTGCGGTGCTGAGCATGCTGGCGTCGTCGTCGCGGCGCAGCGATTGCCAGCCGGCGCCGGTGGCGTCGTAGTCGAAGCTGTACGCGCCACCATCGCCACTGATCTGCAGACGCAGCTGCGTGGTGGTGGCCGGGATGCGGGTGCGCGCCAGCGTGGTGGTGGTGGCGCCGGCGCGCTTGTCGACAAACACTTCCACTGCAGCGCCGTCGCGGCGCACGCCTAGCGCATACCACGCGTTGGCGTTCTGGAACGCGGCCAGCCCGGCCAGCACGCCGGCCTGCGTAGGCACCGCCAGCGCGGTGCTGGCATGAAAGCGGGCGTGTTGCTGGCGACGCGCAACAAACGCAGCCGTGCCGCTGCCCTCGAGGCCCTGCTCAGTTGCATGCAGGGTCAACCAACCGGCGCGTGCCTGCGTATCGGCCACCGCGCGTTTGGGTACGCGCAAGCTGAGCCATTCGCGTTGCAAGGTGGCGGCAGTGAAGTCGTCGTGCCAGGTGAAGTTGCCCGACAGCGGCGCCTGGTCGACAGGCGACCTTGCCCCTGCAGGTGCGTTGGCGATGGAAGGAATCGGTGTGCCCGCGGGCAGGATCGACGGCCAGCCATCGCGCCATTGCACCGGCAACAAGAACGTTTCGCGCCCGGTGTTGTAGCGCTCGCCGGAGTACGGCCGGCTGGCCAGAAACACCGCCCACCATTGTCCGTCGGGAGCTTCGACAAAATCGGCATGACCGGCATTGCTGACCGGATGCGCACGCTCGGCGGGCAGGTCGCGCTGGGTGAGGATGGGGTTGTGCGGCGAGGGCGCATACGGCCCCCATACGTTGCGGCTGCGCAGCACCACCTGCGAATGTTGCGGCCCGGTGCCGCCTTCGGCGCACGACAGGTAGTACCAGCCGTCGCGTTGATACAGGTGCGGGCCTTCGATCCAGATCGGCTTGCTGGCCAGGTCAACGCCACCGTTGAGCAGCACCTTGCGCGGGCCGGTGGACTGATTGGTGGCGATGTCGAAGCGCTGCATCCAGATCGCGCGGTGGCCTTCGTACAACGGTGTACCTTCCGGTGGGCCGTTGTTGAGCAAATACGCGCTGCCGTCGGTGTCGAAGAACAACGACGGGTCGATGCCATCGATGCTCGGCAGCCATGTGAGCGCCGACCAGGGGCCGGACGCGCGCTCGGCGCTGGCGATGAAATTGCCGCCGCTGTCCACCGACGTGCCCACCACGTAGAAGCGCCCGTCGTGATGCCGAATGCTGGCGGCGAACATGCCGCGCGAGACGCCCAGGCCGTCGTAGTCGAGCTGGTCGGCACGCTCGACCACATTGCCGATCTGCGTCCAGTGCACCAGATCGCGGCTCTCGAACACCGGAATCGCCGGAAAATACGCAAACGTGGAATTGATCAGGTAATAGCGCTCGCCCACGCGGGTGATGCTGGGGTCCGGATAGAAGCCGGCCAGGATCGGGTTGCGGTACTGACCAGCTGCCAGCGGCGTGGCGAACACCGCATCGTCGCCGCGATAATCGAACCAATCGAAGGCAACATCGGCAGTGATAGCGGCGCTGGCCTGCGCCTGCGCCACACCAGGCGCAAGCGCTGCCATCAGCAAGCTCAGCGCTGCCGGCAACAGGCGCATCACCAGTCCCACATCGCGCCGTCTTCCAGGCGTGCAATCGGCAACTGCTTGGGCACATAGGGATACTTGGCGGCGAGTTCTTCGTCGATGTCCACGCCATGCCCTGGGGTTTCGCCGCAATGCAGGCGCCCGTCGCGGAACACGTAGTCGTGCGGGAACACCGCATTGGCTTCGTCGGAATGGAACATGTATTCCTGGATGCCGAAGTTGGGCACCCAGGTATCGAAGTGCAACGCCGCGCCCATGCACACCGGCGACAGATCGGTGGCGCCGTGGAAGCCGGTACGCACCTGATGCAGGGCGGCAAAATCTGCCAGCCGCCGCACATGGGTGATGCCGCCGGCGTGGACAATCGTGGTGCGGATGTAGTCGATCAGTTGCTGCTCGATCAGGTGCTTGCAGTCCCAGATCGAATTGAACACTTCGCCCACCGCCAGCGGCGTCACGGTGTGCTGGCGAATGATCTCGAAGGCGCGCTGGTTTTCCGCCGGCGTGGCATCTTCCAGCCAGAACAGCCGGTATGGCTCCAGGTCGCGGCCCAGGCGTGCGGCTTCGATCGGTGTGAGCCGGTGATGCGCATCGTGCAGCAATTCGATTTCATCGCCGTGGTCGTTGCGCAGTTGCTCGAACAGTTTTGGCACCACGCCGAGATAGCGCGGCGTGGACCACACGGTTTCGGTGGGCAGTTCGCTTTCGGCCGGCTCGTAGGGCTTGCCGCCGCTGGAAATGCCATAGGTCTTCTTGATGCCCGGCACGCCGCACTGCGCGCGGATGGCGATAAAGCCCATCTCGCGGAAACGGCCCACTTCGTCGCTGGTTTCGGCGATATCGCGGCCGTTGGCGTGGCCGTAGACCAGCGCACCTTCGCGCGAGCGCCCGCCAAGCAGCTGGTACAGCGGCATGCCGGCCATCTTGCCCAGGATGTCCCACAGCGCCACGTCCACCGCGGCAATCGCGCTCATCGTCACCGGGCCACGGCGCCAATACGCGCCGCGATAGAAGAACTGCCAGATGTCTTCGATGCGGCCGGCGTCGCGGCCGATCAGGTTGGGCACCAGGTGTTCCTGCAGATACGCCGCCACCGCCAGTTCGCGGCCATTGAGCGTGGCATCGCCCAGCCCGGTGATGCCCGAGCGGGTGCGGATCTTCAAGGTGACGAAGTTGCGGCCCGGGCAGGTGACGATGACGCGCGCCTCGACGATCTCGCGATCGCGGGCCGAGCCTTGCAGCGGAGCAGGGGAGTCGGGGGTCTGTGACATCGTGGTCTCGCTCATGGGGAAGAGGCGGTAGTGATGGGAAGTTCGAACGGGCCGGCGGGCAGGCCGCTGCGGTCGTACAACGTGCAAACTGGGCTGTCGGCCCAGCAGTAGCGCACGCGCGTCGCGGTGATGCCGGAAGCAATGCGCAGGCTGACCTCGCGGCCCTGCAGCGTGGCGCTGGTGTAGCGGCAACTGTTGGCTGCCGCAGCGCAGACTTCAAAACCGATCGGCGCGTCGTTGCCATAACTCAGCAACGCCGCATCCACGTCATCGAAAGCGATGCGGATATTGCCGCCATCGCGACGTGCGCTGCGCGACACCGGGCCGGATGGCGCAATCGTCTCGCCATACACCACATGCCGCGCTGCACGCGCCAGGCGCCGCGCAAGTTCCTGCTTGTTGGCCGGATGGATGTCGTAGCGGTCGCCGATGTCGATGGCCACCGCCAGGCCGGCATGCGCATCGTCGGCGACGAAGCGGCGCTGCGCCTCGCGCAACTGCGCCCAACCGCTTTCCACCGGTTGGGTGGGCGGCGCGCCGTAATTGGCCAGCTGCACAACCAGCAGCGGCAGCTGCGCACCGAAGCGTGCACGCCAGTCGCGCTGCCACGCCTGCAGCAGCGCCGGGTAATGCACCGCGTCGCCGGCATTGGATTCGCCCTGATACCACAGCACGCCACGCAGCCCGAGCTGGCCAAGCGGTGCGATCATGCCGTTGTATAAGGTGGTCAGCCCGGCCGCCGACGACCACGGCGCGCGTGGCGGTGTGCCCAGTTGCGGCGACACGATCTGGTACTGCCAGGGCGCATCCAGCGGCAACGTGCTGCCATCGGCAAACTGCAGTGCACGCGATGACGCATCGCCCAGCAATCCACCACGGCGATAGGTGTTGAGCACGTTGAGCACGATGCTGTTGCGCCCGGCATGCAGGTGGCCGCGCGGCAGCGTGTAGCGGCGCGGCTGGTCGGCACCGTAGCTGCTGCCCACGCCCGTGCCATTGACCCAGGTCTGGTCCAGCTCGTCCACCGGCCCCAGCAACAGGGTCGCTTGCTGAGCGGCCTGCGCTGCGGTCAGCTCAATGCTGGTGCGGTACCAGACCATGCCGTTGAAGCCGACCAGCTGCGGTACGCCCCAGTCGTCCCATGCGCCCAGCGCCGCAGGGGCGGGTTGCCACGTGCCCGGCGCATCCGGCTGCCATGGCGTGCCGTCGCCATGCGCACGCCACCAGGCTTCCCACAACGTGCCCCAGCGTGGCGCCGCATCGGTCGGGCTGGTGGCGTAACGGGCCAACACGTCTAACGCCGGACCATTGTCGCCTGCCGCACGCAATGCCTTGTCGCCGATCCAGGCCTGCATCTGCGAGCCGCCCCACGAGGCGTTGATCAAGCCCATCGGCACCGCGACGGTCTTCTGCAATTCGCGCGCGAAGTAGTAACACGCCGCAGAAAAGTCCTTCACCGTTTCCGGCGTGGTGAGCTGCCAGGCCGCGTTGCCACCGAAGTGTGTCTGTGGCGTGGGGCTGGATTGCGCCGGGACCTTGAACATGCGGATGCTGGGGTGATCGGCATCGGCAATTTCGCTGCGCGCATCCAGCGAGCGGTGCACCTGCAATTCCATGTTCGACTGGCCCGAACACAGCCACACATCGCCGATTAATACATCGCTCACCTGCTGCGTCGCACCGTTGGGCGTGCTCGCCTGCAAGCGGTACGGACCACCGGCCGCGTGTGCAGGCAGGCGCGCCTGCCAATGGCCATCACGGTCGGCGCGTGCCTGCACCTGCTGCGCATCCAGCTGCACGGTGACGCGTGCGCCGGGCGCCGCATCGCCCCAGACCTTGATCGGTGCATCGCGCTGCAACACCACATGATCTTGAAAGAGCGCATGCAGCAACGGTGCATCGGCAGCTTGCGCAGCGTTGGATAGCATCGCCGCAGACAGCAGCACCGCCAGGGTCGTCATCACGCGCGCGCTCATTTCGGATTTCCTGGTGCGTAGGGAAATTTCAATGCCTGGTAATACGCCAGCGGATGCGCAGGCGGTACCACGCCGGCCGGCAATGTGCGCCCGGAGACGCCCTGAAAATAGGCAATGCTGGCATCGCGCCACCACTGTGCTTCGTCCTGCTGGATGGCTAAAAAATCGCGCACCTGCTGGTAGCGCGGCGCATCGATCTTGCCTGCCAGGCCTTGCCAGGTCGCACGCATCGCACGCACTTCGTCCACGCCATGGTCGTAATGCCACACCAGCTCATCCCACAGCGGCCGCCCGGAGCCCATGCGCCGGTCCCACGGCACATGGTGGAACCACAGCAGGGACTGCTCGGGCACGCGCTGCACATCGCCGAACACACGCGCTACCGGGGCGGCGTATTGCGCCACCGCATTGCTGCCGCTGGCGCTGCGATCGAAGCCAATGCCGTTGCGATCGGCGCGGTGGTAATACACCGGGTCCCAATCCGGCCGCTCGCTGCCCGCATCCCACGGCGCCGGCCCGTAGTGATGGCCGCGCCCCATCAGGTGGTGCAGCCCGAGCGGGGTCATGTAATCCACCACCGCCTCGCGCGAGCGCAGCATCATGCCGACCACCGGCGTTACCACCGCAGGATCGTTGGACAGGGTCATGCGCACCCAGTCCTGCGCGATGGCCTCTGGCGACAGCGCCGGATTCCACGCCAGCCGCCCGTAGGCATACCAGTTGGCCTGATCGAAAAGCGAGCCGCTCCAGTTGCGATCCGCCCCGATATTGGCCACGCCGGCAATGCCGGTGAGGCGCGGATGCTTGCCAGCGTTGAACAGCGTGCCGTCCACCGTTTTTGCCACCGTCGAGCCCTTGCCGCGTGCATAGGTATCGGCCTGCAGGGTCTCGGCAAACAGCGTGCCCAGATATGCCAGATGGGTGGAAAAGCCCAGGTACTCCTTGGTGATCTGAAACTCCGGCATCAGCGGTGTCTTGTGCATCGCGCCGAACAACGGATGAAACGGCTCGCGCGGTTGAAAGTCGATCGCGCCATTTTTGACCTGCACGATCACGTTGTCGCGGAAGGCGCCGTCGAGCGGGATAAACTCGCTATACGCCTGCTTGGCGCGGTCGTCCGGCTGCTCGTGCGAATACACGAACGCCCGCCACATCACCACGCCGCCGTGCGGCGCCAGCGCGTCGGCCAACAGGTTTGCGCCATCGGCATGGGAGCGCCCGTAATCCTGCGGTCCGGGCTGACCTTCGGAGTTGGCCTTGACCAGAAACCCGCCAAAATCCGGAATGCGTGCGTAGATCTCGTCGGCCTTGATCCGCCACCACTGCTGCACCTGCGGGTCCAGCGGATCGGCGGTGCGCAGGCCGCCAATCTCGATCGGCGCACTGAAGCGCGCGCTGAGAAACACGCGGATACCGTACGGACGAAACACCGTGGCCAGCGCCGCGGCCTTGTCCAGGTACTGCGGGGTCAGGCTCCAGGCTTTGGCATTGACGTTGTTGAGCACGGTTCCGTTGATGCCCAGCGATGCGTTGGCGCGCGCATAGTCGGTGTAACGCGGGTCCAGGTAGCCGGGCAGGGTCTGCCAGTTCCACAACGATGCACCGGCATAGCCGCGCTCCACCACGCCATCCAGGTTGTCCCAATGGTTGAGCATGCGCAGCTGCAAGCGCGGCGATTCGCGCACGTTCAGCGCGGTGATCGGCTGGCCGGTCTGCAGCAGGCGCAGGAAATGAAAGGCGCCATACAACGCACCCACATCGCTGCCGCCCACGATGGCGGTGGCACGATGTCCATCCACGCGCACCGTCTGGATCAGATACCCCTCACGGCCCAGATCGCCGGTTTTCAGCTGCAATGCAGCGATTTGCGGTGCGTTGGCGGCGCCGAGCAAGAGTGCGCCATCGGCAGTCACCGTGGCAGCGCTCTGCACTGCGTGGCCGAGCAAGCCCTGCACGCCGCGCGCCAGCTCATCGCGCGCCGCATGCAGGGTGGGCGAATCGCCGGCAACCACCAAGGTCCGTGCGCTTGCCTGCAACTGCGCGGCGTCGCGTACGGTCTGGTAGCGCAACCATAACTCGTAGCCATCTTCGGCCTGTACCGGTGCCGCCGGCAGTAGCACAGCACCCAACAGCACCAGACACATCAGCGCCAACGCACGCACGCTTGCGCGAGTGCGTCCCATCGGCCAAGCGCTCATGCCGTACGCTCCGATCCGGCACCAGCGGTTGCGCGCATCACCCCGCTCTGTCTGCTTCCCGGTACCATGACGTGCATCCTCATGCACGCACCCGCTGCACGCGCACCGGCAGCAACACGCATGCATCCGCCAACGTTCGTTCGCACTTGAAGAGGCCACGCTTGGAGAAGGTCAGGAAATCGGTCCGCCGCACCAGCCGCGCGACCACCATCGACGAGGTAGCGGCGCTGGCAAAGGTGTCGCCGATGACCGTTTCGCGTGTGGTCAACAACAACGGCAGCGTGCGCGATGCCACCCGCGAGCGCGTGATGCGTGCGGTCGACAAACTCGGCTACACACCCAACCTCGCTGCAAGTGCGCTGGCCGCTGCGCAGAGCACGCGCATTGCGCTGATCTACAGCGACCCCAGCGGCGCGTATCTGCGCGAGTTGCTGCTGGGCGTGCTGCGAGTCGCCTCGCGCACTTCGATCCAGCTGGTGATTGATTGCTGGGACGACCTGGACGCCGATGCCGAACGCAAGGCCGCGCGCAAACTCGCCAAGGGTGTGGCCGGGGTGATCCTGCCGCCACCGTTGTGCGAATCCCGTGCTGCGGTGCTGGAACTGGTGCGCGCCAAGGTGCCGGTGGTGGTGATCGCGTCCAATCATTTCAGTCCCGACGTGGCCTGTGTGCGCATCGATGAATTCGCTGCGGCCAAGGAGATCACCGAGCATCTGATCGAGCAGGGGCATACCCGCATCGGCTACATCGCCGGACATCCCAATCTGTCGGCCAGCACGCGGCGTTTCGAAGGGTTTCAGGCCGCGCTTGCGCAAGCCGGGCTGCGTCTGGACAAGCATCTGGTGCAACCGGGCGACTACACCTACCGCTCGGGTTTGCTGGCGGCCGAAAAGCTGCTGGCCCGCAAGCGCCGTCCCAGCGCGATCTTCGCCAGCAACGACGACATGGCCGCTGCGGCCATCTCGGTGGCGCATCGGCGTGGGCTGGACGTGCCACGCGATCTGTCGGTCGTTGGCTTCGACGACACCTCCGCCGCCACCGCCGTCTGGCCCGAACTCACCACCGTGCAGCAGCCCATCGCCGCCATGGCCGATGCCGCGCTGGACATCTTGTTGAAGACGATTCGCGCCAAGGAACGCACGTCGAAGATGGTCGATCATGTGGTCGCGCACCTGCTGGTCAAGCGGGATTCGGTAGCCGCACCGATCGCAATCGGCCCGGCCGAGTAAAAGCGGCTAGCGCACCACGGTGTCGCTGCAAGGTGGGCGCTAGCTGGGGTGTGCATGTCTCACGTGTGTTGTGCGGTTGTCGGTGCAGTGATCCCCGGACTAGAGCACCACGTTGTCAGCCATGTCGATACGTCGCGCGGTCACGTGCATCGCGTAGTGGCGCTGCACGCAGTTGCCGTGCAAGCGCGGCGTCATACGACGCGCGTGCGATGGCAAACATCAACGCGTCAGGTACTGATTGATCAGGTTTTCGTAGGCTTCCTGGCGGCCGCTGATCTGGGTCGGCAGATTGCCGGCCGCATGCTTGGCCACGTCCACCAGCGTGCTGGACCCATTGGCGAACGCCGCACCAGCGCCGCTGTCGAAGCTGGCGTAACGCTCGGCGCGCCAGGTTTCCAGCGGCGAGGATGTCAGCAGCGCATTGGCCACTTCCAGACCGCGTGCGAACGCGTCCATGCCGCCGATATGCGCCATGAACAGGTCTTGCGGGTCGGACGATTCGCGACGCACCTTGGCATCGAAGTTCAAGCCGCCCGGTGCAAGCCCGCCCTGCCGCAGCACTACCAGCATCGCGCCGACGGTGTCGTACAGGTCGGTCGGGAACTGGTCGGTATCCCAGCCGTTCTGCGGGTTGCCGCGGTTGGCATCGATGCTGCCCAGCAGGCCGGCATCGGATGCCACCTGCAGGTCATGCTCGAAGCTGTGGCCCGACAACGTCGCGTGGTTGGCTTCGATATTGAGCTTGAAATCCTGGTCCAGGCCATGCTGACGCAGGAAGCCGATCACCGTGGCGCTGTCGAAGTCGTACTGGTGCTTCATCGGCTCCATGGGCTTGGGCTCGATCAGGAAATTGCCTTTGAAGCCGATCGCGCGGCCGTAATCGCGTGCCAGGGTGAGGAAGCGCGCCATGTTGTCCTGCTCGCGCTTCATCTGCGTGTTGTGCAGGCAGGCATAGCCTTCGCGGCCGCCCCAGAACACGTAGTTTTCGCCGCCCAATTCCACGGTGGCATCGATCGCAGCCTTGACCTGCACCGCTGCACGCGCCACCACATTGAAGTCCGGGTTGGTGGATGCGCCATTCATGTAACGCGGGTGCGAGAACAGGTTGGCGGTGCCCCACAGCAACTTGATGCCGGTGTCGGCCTGGCGCTGCTTGGCGATGCCGACCATGTGGGTGAGATTGCTTTCGTATTCGCCGATGTCGTCGGCATCCGGCGACAGGTCGATGTCGTGGAAGCAGTAATACGGCACGCCGAGCTTGGTGAAGAATTCGAACGCGGCGTCGGCCTTGGCTTCGGCGCGACCCAGCGCGGTGTTGCCCGCATCCCACGGATACGCGCGCGTGCCCGGGCCGAACGGATCGGCGCCGTTGCCACAGAAGCTGTGCCAGTAGGCCACGGCAAAGCGCAGATGCTCGGCCATGGTCTTGTCGCCGATTTTCTTGTTGGCGTCATAGACCTTGAACGCGAGCGGGTTATCTGAGTCGCGGCCTTCGAAGCCGATCTTGCCGATGCCGGGGAAATATTCCTTCGCGCCGATGAAAACGGTGTTGCTCATGGGATGGACTCCTGCAGAAAGGGGGACGTCATGGGGGGAGAGGGATGGCATCGACACACAGCAGTCATGGAAGGCGTAACGGCCGGTGGCGTCGCGTCGCTGCAGCACATGCCGTCGGTCTGTGCGTGCGTGTTCTGCTTCGCAACCCAAAAAATGTTAGCGCTACCAAAAAGCCGACTGAAAAAAGCCGCGCCATACAGCGAAGCCCAAGGTGTCATGCCGATCCCAGTTGAAACGGTCCTGCGGACTTTACCCAGCCCGTCGCCGAAAGGCTTGCTGCGCTGCGAGATGCGGACTGTTCCGTGGCAGCCGGATGTGGGGATGCCGGTGATGTGCTGGCGTGCTGCCCTCACCCGCCCTTCGGGCACCCTCTCCCGCGTGCGGGAGAGGGGACCAGCAGGAGAGGGGACCAGCAGGAGAGGGGACCAGCAGGAGAGGGGACCAGCAGGAGAGGGGACCAGCAGGAGAGGGGACCAG
>NZ_JBEGDW010000004.1:382726-422500 GCF_040202875.1 Xanthomonas sp. WHRI 10204 | reverse complement strand
AGCAGGAGAGGGAACTGCGGGGGGATGGCTAGGTGGGAGGCGCTCCCCCGTAGACGAGGGCTTGCTCCCTTCCCCCGTGTACGGGGGAAGGTGCCCGAAGGGCGGATGGGGGTGGCCAGCTCAGGCACGGCCCAATCCTCCGGGCAGCTACAATGGACGGCTTATGACCGCTGTCCTGCCGCTGCCGCAACCCCTGGCCGACCCCGCGCCGCGCGACCCGCGCCAGCGGTTGCAGCGCGAGCAGCTGCGCCTGGGCAAACGGCTGCAACGCCAGGTGGGCCAGGCGATCGCCGATTTCGGCATGATCGTCGCCGGCGACAAGATCATGGTGTGCCTGTCCGGCGGCAAGGACAGCTACACCTTGCTGGACATGCTGTTGCACCTGCAGCGCAAGGCGCCGGTGCCGTTCACCTTGGTGGCGGTGAATCTGGATCAGAAACAGCCCGACTTCCCCGCCCATGTGCTGCCGGCCTACCTGCGCGAGCTGGGCGTGCCATTCGACATCGTCGAGCAGGACACCTACTCGGTGGTCAGCCGGGTGATTCCGGCCGGCAAGACCCTATGTTCGTTGTGCTCGCGGCTGCGGCGCGGCGCGCTATATGCCTATGCGCAAGCGCATGGTGTGACCAAGATCGCGCTCGGCCATCACCGCGACGACATCGTCGCCACGTTCTTCATGAACCTGTTTCACCACGCGCGGCTGGCCGCAATGGCGCCCAAGCTGCGCAGCGACGACGGTGCGCATGTGGTGATCCGCCCGCTGGCCTATGTGCGCGAGGCCGACATCGCCGAGTACGCGCAGGCGCGGCAGTTTCCGATCATCCCGTGCAACCTGTGTGGCAGCCAGGAAAACCTGCAGCGCCAGCAGGTCGGCCGCATGCTGCAGCAGTGGGACCACGAGCAGCCCGGCCGGGTCGAGCAGATTGCGCGCGCGCTCGGCGACGTGCGCCCCGAGCAACTGGCCGACCGCACGCTGTTCGATTTTATGACTCTGGGCCGTGCGTCCGACACCGCCGCGTCCGCGCACGATTCCACCGCCTGGTTCGCCACTGGCGACACCACACACGACAGCGACTGACGCGCCCACCCGGTCGCCGTCGGTCTTCCACCTCCACGTTTCTCTTCTTCGGTCTTACGCATGTTCTTTCGCAATCTCACCCTGTTCCGTTTTCCCACCACGCTGAATTTTTCCGAGATCGAGACGCTGCTGCCGCAGGTGCAGCTCAAGCCGGTCGGCCCGCTGGAAATGAGTTCGCGCGGTTTCATTTCGCCATTCGGCCGCGACGAGCAGGAGGTGCTCTCGCACCGCCTGGAAGAGTTCTTGTGGCTCACCATCGGTGGCGAGGACAAGATCCTGCCCGGCGCGGTGGTCAACGACCTGCTTGAGCGCAAGGTCGCTGAGATCGAAGAGAAGGAAGGCCGCCGCCCCGGTGGCAAGGCCCGCAAGCGCCTCAAGGACGACCTGATCCATGAGCTGCTGCCGCGCGCCTTCGTCAAGAGTTCGCGCACCGACGCGATTCTGGATCTGCAAAACGGCTACATCGCGGTCAACACGTCCAGCCGCAAGAGCGGCGAGAACGTGATGAGCGAGATCCGCGGCGCGCTCGGCAGCTTCCCGGCGTTGCCGTTGAATGCCGAAGTCGCACCGCGCGCCATCCTCACCGGCTGGATTGCCGGCGAGCCGCTGCCCGAAGGCCTGAGCCTGGGCGAAGAATGCGAAATGAAGGACCCCATTGAAGGCGGCGCGGTGGTCAAGTGCCAGCATCAGGAACTGCGCGGCGACGAAATCGACAAGCATCTGGAGGCCGGCAAGCAGGTCACAAAGCTGGCGTTGGTGCTGGACGACAATCTGTCGTTCGTGCTCGGCGACGATCTGGTGATCCGCAAGCTCAAGTTCCTCGACGGCGCGCTGGACCAGCTCGAACACAGCGACGACGACGGCGCACGTGCCGAACTCGATGCGCGCTTTGCGCTGATGAGCGCGGAAATCCGCCGGTTGTTCCTGCTGCTGGAAACCGCGCTGAAGTTGAGCAAGGCGGAGTAATCCGTACGACGCCAGCCGCAGTTGTCAGCGCGGCTGGCGTCGCATCCCAGCGTGCGGCGGATGCCTCGCGCACCGATTCGCACTGCGTGGCACGCACCGCGTTGACCGCACCGCGTGCGCATCCGGTGCCTGGCATTCTGCGCTGCAGGCGTGTCATGGCGACGGGCAGCCACGGTGTCCACATCGCGTCTGATGCAGGCAGTCATCCGGCCTCACGTACGCATCCATGCCAATGCCTCCGGCGTCTCACCACCTGACACATCGCAGCGCTATCCTGTGCCCATGTTCAAGCCCGTCCGCCGCCTGATTGCGCCGCCCTCGCAGGTTGTCCAACGCGACTGCGTGCGTGTGCAACTGGAAGGCCGCGAGATCGAGGTGCTGCGCGTGCGCGACTCACGCGCGCGGCGCATCAAACTCAGTGTCGACGAACGCGGTGCGCGGCTCACCTTGCCGCTGCGGGCCAGCCTGATCTCCGGCGAACGGTTCCTGCATGCGCATCTGGATTGGCTGAGCACGCAGTTGTCGCGGTACCAGCAGGTCGATGCATTTCCCGCATTGGAACGCGGTGTGCCCGGGCTGCTGCCGTTGCGTGGCGTCTTGCTCCCGCTGCATTGGCACGAGGGCCGTTACACGCGCATCGAAGTCGATGAGGCGGGCGCGCATTTCCATGTGCCGTCCCGGTTGGGCGACGCCGGCCTGCGCCGCACGCTGAAGGAATTCTACGAAGCGCAGGCACGCGCCGACGTCGGCCGCTGGTTGCCCACCTATCTGCCCGGTTTGCCGCGCCCGCCCACGCGTCTGCGGCTCAAGGTGATGTCGTCGCAGTGGGGCTCGCTCGCGCCGGATGGCTCGATGGCGCTGGACCTGGCGCTGGTCCTCGGGCGCCCGTCGGCGTTCGAATACGTGCTGGTGCACGAGCTCTGCCATCTGCTGCAGGCCAATCACTCGCCCGCGTTCTGGGCCGAAGTGGAGCACCGCTTCCCCGCCTGGCGCGACGAGCGCAGCTACTTCCACGAACACGGCCGCCAACTCAAGGCGCAGCTGCGGCGGTTGTTGCAGGGCGAGTGACGCACACGTCGTTGCGGAAAATCACGCCTGCCGCAGCCGCTGCAATCATCAGGACGTGTTCTGAATCCCACAATGGCTCAGCAACGGGGCCGCCTCCTGCCGATCACGCGTGATGGCACTGTTGGTTAGCGCCACGCGTACGACGCAGCCCTGGCAAGTTGCCGGCAGGCCTGCGCTGACAGCCACGCAAAGTGCGATGTCAGGGCACTCTCCGTTGCCGCCGCGCCTGCATCCAGCGTGCCACCCGACGTCCAGTGCTCGGCGTGACACGCCATTGACCACACCTGCTGCAACAGCAGGCGATCATCGGCAGTCAAGTGTGGTGTCGCGTGCACCGTGTCAAAAAACGTCCACGGCGCATTCCACAGAGCGAAGGATTCAATCGCAGTGACCACACGGATGAGATCTGCCATCGCGTCAGCTTATCTGCGTATCGCGCATGCCTGCATCACGGCTGCGGCAGCGTTGCCAAAAACCCATTGATCACCGCTGCCACCGCCTGCGGTGCTTCCATATGCACATGGTGGGTGCCCGGCAGCAGGTGCAGGCGGGCGTCCGGCACCATGGCCACACGGTGATCGCGCAGGGTGTCGGAGAAATACGGCTGCCCCGGCGTGGCGAAGATCGCCTGGGTGGGGCACACGATGGCGGCCAGCAACGCATCGATCTGCGCTTCGGTCATGCGGATGGCGGTGGGCAAGGTCAGGCGCGGGTCGGTGCACCAGCTGTAGCCACCTTCGACCACACGCAGGCCGCGTTCCACCAGCAAGCGCGCCGCCGGCTCGGTGAGTTGATTGGCCATCATGCGTGCGCGCACCGGCGCGTCCATCGAGCTGAAGACACGCAGCGGCCGCTGCGGCAGGGTACGGGTCGAGCGCACGGAGTCGCGCAGTCGCTCGGCGGTGCTTTCCACCGGTTCGGCCAACGCGCCCAGCGCCTCGATCGCCACCAAGGCCTCGATGCGCTCCGGCGCGGCGGCGGCCATCAGGCTGGCGACGCCGCCACCCAGCGAGTGGCCCAACAACGTGAAACGGTCCCAACCCAATGCATCGGCCACCTGCAGCAGGTTATGGATTGCGCTGCTCAGCGTGTATTCCGCACCCGTCGGCAGCCACGCACTGTGGCCGTGACCGGGCAGGTCGAGCAGCACCAGATCCAGATCGGGCGCGCGCAGATGCGCACTGAGCGGGACAAAACTGGCCGCGTTATCGAGCCAGCCGTGCAATGCCAGCACCCGGCGTGACCCGCGGTCTGTGTTGCGCAAGCCGGTGACACGCCCGATGGCCAGCTCGCACGCAAACGGCTCCAACCTCACGCGCGACGCGCCAATGCAGCCAGTGCCTGCGCGTGCGACGGGGCAGCGTTGAGGCAGGGGATGTAGCTGAGCGTGGCGCCGCGTTCGGCCAGCGTTTCGGCAAAGCCCAGGGCCACTTCTTCCAGCGTCTCGAGACAATCGGTGGCAAAGCCCGGGCACACCAGATCGAAGCTGCGCACGCCGCCTTCGGCCAGCGCCCACAGCGTCGGTTCGGCATACGGCTGCAGCCAGCGCTCGGCACCGAAGCGCGACTGGTAACCCATCTGCCACTCGTCCGGGCCCAGGCCCAATGCGGTCACGATCGCCTGCGCGCTGCGCTCGCATTGCTGCGGATACGGGTCGCCAGCATTGGCTACGCGTTGCGGCAGGCCGTGGAAGGAAAACATCAGCTTCTCGCTGCGCCCGTGCACCTGCCAGTGCGCGCGGATGGAATCGGCGATCGCCGCCACCCAGCCGGCGTCCTCGCAGTACTCCTGGATCACGGTGACGTCGATCTCCGGTGCGCTGGGGCGCCACGCATCCACCACGTCCTGGATCGAGGCGCTGGTGGTGGTCGAATACTGCGGATACAGCGGCAACACCACGATGCGCTTGATGCCGCGCGCGCGCAGGGCATCGAGCGTCTTGCGCAGGGCCGGCTCGCCATAACGCATGGCCCATTCCACCTGCCAGTCGGGCATCGCATCCTTCAAGCCCTCGGCCAGGCGGCGGGTATACACCGCCAGCGGCGAGCCGTCGGGCAGCCACACCTTGGCGTATTTTTCCGCCGACTTGGGTCCGCGGATCGGCAGGATCACCCCGTACAGCAGTGGCTTCCAGAACAGCGGCGGGATCGCGACCACGCGGCGGTCGCTGAGGAACTCGGCCAGGTAGCGGCGCACGGCCGGGGCGGTCGGCGATTCGGGGGTGCCGAGGTTGACGACCAGCAGGGCGGTATCGGAGGTGATGTTCATGCGCGCCATTCTGGCAGAGCCGGGCAGGACTGCCGAGGACAGCGCATCAATCGTCCCGATCTGCGCCGTCTTGCCGCCGGATGCGCTCACCACCGATTCATTGCGCCAGCACTAACGTCGCGGCATTGCTATCTTTGACGGATCGTCCTTTGGAGCTTGTCATGCCTCGTTTGTCGCGTCTGGCCCTGTTGTTGTCGCTGACCTTCGCCGCCGGCCACGCCGTCGCCGGCCCGGAAGAGGACCAGCGTGCGCGTAACGCGGTGCGGGTGCTCAACGAGATCATGAAGATTCCCGAGCAGTCCATCCCGGACAAGCTGCTCGACGAGGCGCGCGCCATCGTGGTCATCCCCGACACGCTCAAGGCCGGCCTGGTGATCGGCGGCCGTCGCGGCCACGGGTTGATGTCGATGAAGAACGCCGACGGCAGCTGGTCGCAGCCGGTGTTCGTCAAGCTCACCGGCGGCAGCATCGGCTTCCAGGCCGGCGTGCAGTCCTCCGACGTGGTGCTGGTGTTCCGCAACGACCGCAGCCTGGACAACATCGTCAACGGCAAGTTCACCCTCGGCGCTGATGCCGGTGTGGCCGCAGGCCCGGTGGGTCGCAACGCCGCTGCCGCCACCGATGGCCAGCTCAAGGCCGAAATCTGGTCGTGGTCGCGCGCCCGCGGCCTGTTCGCCGGCGTGGCGCTGGATGGCGCGGTGCTGCAGATCGACGATGCCGCCGACCTCAACGCTTACGGCGGCGGTGCCACCCCGCGCATGATCTTCGAAGGTCGCACCAACGAGCGCCCGTCCACCGACGTGATCGCCTTCCGCGACCGTCTGGAAGAGGTCACCTACACCGCGCGCGCCAATCGCAGCAGCGATGGCGATAGCGACGAGACCGCGCCGCCTCCGCCGGCGCGCGCGCCAAGCGTTGCCCCGGCAGCGCAATCGGCCCCGCCGCCGGCCAACGAGGCCAGCACGGTCCCGATGCAGCCCAGCACCACGCCGCCTCCGCAGCAGGGGTTCCAGTCGGTATCCGATGGCGAAATCCGCACCGAATCACTAGACGGCAACCGCTAAGCCGCTGTCATCCCCCTGCGCGGTGCGCTGGGGTATCCTGAGTCTTCCTTCTTTTCAGCAAGCGAGCAGATCATGGGCGGTTTCAGCATTTGGCACTGGCTGATCGTGCTGGTGATCGTGTTGCTGGTGTTCGGTACCAAGCGTCTCACCAGCGGTGCCAAGGATCTCGGCAGCGCGGTCAAGGAATTCAAGAAAGGCATGCACGACGAAGACAAGCCGGCCAGCAAGCTCGGCGACGAGTCCCGCACTGCCGAGCAGGCGCGTGAGGCGCAGGCCGAACGCGACCGCGACGCGCGCTGATCCGGAGCAGCGTCGGTGTTTGACATAGGTGTTGGCGAGCTGACGCTCATTGCGATTGTCGCCTTGGTGGTGCTCGGCCCCGAGCGCCTGCCCAAGGCCGCGCGCTTTGCCGGCTTGTGGGTGCGCCGTGCGCGCATGCAGTGGGATTCGGTCAAGCAGGAGCTCGAACGCGAGCTGGAAGCCGACGAACTCAAGCGCAGCCTGCAGGACGTGCAGGCCTCGCTGCGCGAAGCCGAAGGGCAGTTGCGCAACACCCAGCAGCAGGTCGAAGAAGGTGCGCGCGGGCTGCACGACCAGGCGCGCGGCCTGCACGAGGAGGTCGGCCGCGATATCGACATCCGCGCCAGCGCCACCCCGGTGGCCGCACCGCTGGAGCTGCCCGCCAATGCGCCGGTGGTGCTAGAGCCGGGCAGCTTGCAGCCGCATGCGCACGTGCCGGGCCCGTCCCCGGTCATCGCCCAGGCGCAGCCGATTGCACCGGCGCCCCGGCAGACGCTGGTGCCGGCACCGCACGGCAGCCTGGCCTCCACGCCGGTGAACGCGCAGGTCGCGACCGCACCAACGACCGCAACTAGCAGCACCCAGGAGAAGGCGCCTTGAGCCTGTTCGACGACGCACAGGCCGAAAGCAGTCTGATTGAGCACCTGGTCGAATTACGCGCCCGTCTGGTGCGCGCACTGATCGGTCTGGGCGTGGTGTTGCTGGCGCTGCTGCCGTTCTCGCGCGCGATCTATTCCTGGCTGGCCGCACCGTTGGTCTCGCAGCTGCCGCTGGGGCAGACCATCGTTGCGGTCAATCCGGCCGGCGCGTTCTTCGCCCCGCTCAAGCTCACCTTCTTCGTGGCGGTGTTTTTCAGCGTGCCGTGGCTGCTGTATCAGGCCTGGGCATTCGTGGCGCCGGGCTTGTATCAGCGCGAGAAGAAACTGGCATTTCCGTTGCTGGCCTCGGCGGTGGCGCTGTTCTACATCGGCTGCGCGTTCGCCTACTTCCTGGTGTTGCCGGCGGTGTTCCACTTCCTGACCACGTTCAAGCCGGACGTGATCGCGATTACTCCTGACGCCACCTCGTATCTGGACTTCGTGCTGGCGATCTTCTTCGCCTTCGGTGCCAGTTTCGAGTTGCCGGTGGCGTTGGTGATCCTGGTGCTGATGGGCTGGGTCAGCCCCAAACAACTCAGCGAAGGCCGCGGCTACGCCATCGTCGGCATCTTCATCCTGGCCGCCGTACTCACCCCGCCGGACGTGGTCTCGCAGCTGATGCTGGCCATCCCCATGTGCCTGCTTTACGAGCTGGGCATCATCGCCTCGCGCGCTGTGGTGCCGAAGAGCGCTTAGTCTGCGCAAAGTCCCCGGGCTGGTTTGGGAATGCAGAGAACCGTATCAGAGCAGTTGTTCGAAACCTTCTGCGCGCACCATCGGCTGGACTGTCAGCGAATTGCCGAGACATCCACCCGCACGCCCGATTATCACGTGTGGCTTGGCAGCACGGTGGTTGCGGTGGAGATCAAGCAGATTGAGAGTACGCGCGGAATCGATCCGAATGGCGCATGGTCCAGGACGGTCGGTTGGCACGTGCGCCAGAAGATTTGCGAGGCGCGGGCTCAGCTGCGTGTGGCTGCCAGTGCCGGTATGCCGACCGTGTTGCTGATTCACAACACCGTCGATCCGTTCCAGTTGTTCGGCACCGAACAACACGACTTCCTGAGCGCCATGTATGGCGAGCTGACAGTCCGCATCGATACATCCGGCAAGGCGGCGAGTAGTCTCTACCACGGCCGTCATGCAGCCTTGAGAGAAAACGCCAATACGTCCTTCAGCGGCGTGGGACACCTGCGCGCAACGCGCTCCGGCGCAGAGGTGACCGTTTATGAGAACGTGTTCGCTGCGCATGCATTGCCGTTCGGCGAGATACCCGACTGCATTGCGATCGTTCGCGTGGAACTCGACTAAACGGACTGACCGATCGAACATCGTAGGAGCGCACCCGGGCGCGACGGGCGTTACCGGGAAAGCCTCGTCGCGCCCAGGTGCGCTCCTACGATCCTGAGGGATCAGGCAGCAAACACATCTGGATGCGAGGGCGGCGTGGGCTCGATCAGGTGGACCGACACTGCGCAGACCGATCGAATGTCGTAGGAGCGCACCCGGGCGCGAGGGGCGTTACCGGGAAAGCCTCGTCGCGCCCAGGTGCGCTCCTACGGTTCTGCGGGATCGGGCGGCAATACATCCGAACGCGAGGGCGGCGGAGCTCGATCATATGGACCGACACTGCGCAGACCGATCGAACGTCGTAGGAGCGCACCCGGGCGCGATGGGCGTTACCGGGAAAGCTTCGTCGCGCCCAGGTGCGCTCCTACGGTTCTGCGGGATCGGGCGGCAACACATCTGGACGCGAGGGCGGCGTGGGCTCGATCAGGTGGACCGACACTGCGCAGACCGATCAAACGTCGTAGGAGCGCACCTGGGCGCGACGGGCGTTACCGGGAAAGCTTCGTCGCGCCCGGGTGCGCTCCTACGGTTCTGCGGGATCAGGCGGCAAACACATCCGGGCGCGAGGGCGGGGTGGGCTGTGCGGTGGCGCCTTCGTGGGTGAACATCTGCTTCCACGCGGCGTAGACCGAGCCGGCGAAGACCGGCATCAGCACCGCCATCAGCAGGAGCTGCGCCAGCCACATCGCCACGGTTTGCCCGGCCACCAGGCCGACGATCAGCGCGACGATCATCACCGCGAAATAGATCGCGAAAATGACGATGAAGGCCAGCACGAAGAACACCAGCATCGCCGGCAGGTTGTGCAGGCTGGCGCGCAGGCTTTCGCGCAACGCGTGGCCGCCTGTGCTGCGGTCGAACATCACCTGCGGCGGCATCACAAACAGCGCCAGCGTCATCGCCGCAAACGTGGCGATGGTCAGCAGCAGCCACAGCAGGATGCGCCCGGCCGGCAGGCTGGCCGCAAGCTGTTCGATCTGCACCGGGTCCGGCTGCGCACCGGACTGGCTGATCTGGTTGATCTTGAGCATCACCTCGGACAACTGCTGCAACCCGTTGGCGCCAATCATCGCCAGCAGCAGCACGCCCAGCAGCAGGCCGGCGATCAGCTGCGGCAGCAGCGACACCAGCAGATGCGGCGCGCGGCCGTCCTGCAGGCCATGCAGCAGGTGCGATGGCTTGGCGATGCGGCCCTCGTCGACCTCGCGGATCGCCCACAGCATGCCGCCCATGAACAACGGGCCGGCCAGCACCAGCAGGAATTGCAGTGCCGGGCCCAGCAGCGGCACCAGCACCGACAGCGACACCACCAGCGAGGCGGCCACGCTCCAGATCACTCCCAGCGAGCCAAGCGCCAGCGGCGCCCGCTTCAGCAGCGAGAAACCGGTCAACAGCCATTCTGCGCCGGCAGACGCCGGCACCTTGCGAATTTCGCTCATTCCCATTCCGGATCGATACGCACCGGACCATCCGGCGTAACGCGATTATCGCTGCTTTTGCGTGTGCGCGGCGGGATGAGCGTTCACTGTTTGCAGGCCGCGGGCGTGATGCACGAACCGGCGCAGCAGCTTGCGGGCGACCGGAGCGGCGGTAACCTCGCGGGCGACCGTGCGGGCGCAGTGGCCGTGGCGGGCAATGCACTCGGCACGCGCGCGCACGTAGCCGCGCATATGATGGGTGGCGAACTCCGGGTGGAACTGCACGCCCCAGGTGGCGCGGCCCCAGCGAAAGGCGTGGCAACGATCCTGACGCGAATGCGCCAGCACGATGGCACCGTCCGGCGCGCGCACCACCGTCTGCAGGTGGGTGGCATGGGCCGGGAACTGCGCCGGAAGGCCTGCAAACAACGGGTCCTGTTCGGCCGGCGGGTGTAGCTCCAGCGCGATGGTGCCGGACTCGCGGCCGGCCGGGTTGTAGTCGACTTCGCCGCCCAGCGCATGGGCCAGTAGCTGATGGCCGTAGCAGATGCCCAGCAACGGCTTGCCGTCATGGGCGGCGTCGCGCAGCCACTGGGCACTGCGCTCGCTCCAGTCGGCACGGTCGGTGACGAAGGCGGCCGAGCCGCTGATGATGATGCCGGCAAAGCGGCCGCGGTCTGGCAGGTCGTCGCCATTGGCGACATCGATCACCACGGTTTCGTGTTCGGCCAGCCCGGCCGCCACGCGGATCCAGTGCGGAAAGCGGCCGTATCGCTTCATCTCCGGCACGGGGTGACCGGTTTCGATGATCAGGAACGGCAAAACGGACATGCGCGACAACCCGGACACGACAGATGCCCCCGATTGTAGGCGGCAGTGGCGCGTTTTTTTCAAGCCAGGGCCCACTGCGGACGCTGTGCGTGATTGCCGATTGCCATGTGCTGATGCCCTCGCGGCCGGGTAGATGGAATGGCGATGGTGGTGGCTGGCGGCCATCGCACATCATCGATATCGGCAGGCAGGCCCACGACTGGATTGCCGCAGCGTCCTCACCCTTGCAGTCGGAGCATGCCGTGGGGCGCTTGAACGGGAGACGGACGGGGCGCTGCAAGGCGCAGCCCTGGGTGTTTCAGCGCGTTGGTCAGCGGCGTGGTCGGCCCATCCCGATCTTGGCAGGCCGGCAGGCGGCGCATGATTGGACCGCCGCAGCCTACTCAAGCCTGCCGTCGGAGCATGTCTTGGGGTGCTTACACGTGCGGCGGACGCGGCGCTGCACTCCTCAGCGCCATGGCTGCAGCGCGGTCTTCAGCGAAGTGATTGGGCGATACCGATGATCGGCGGCAACACACGACTGGACCGCTGCCAGTGCCCTCAACGTGGTAGTCGGAGCGTGCCTTGGGCGCTAGAACGGGACAGCGACGGGTGCCGTCACGTCTGCTCCCAGGGCGTGGCAGCGTCTGCGCCAGAGATGTGCGCCGGGGCTGTAATGGGTGTCGGCCAGTTTTTTTGTAGGGGCTCGTTCTTGCTGGTTGAGTGCCGTGGCCTAAACGCCGTCGCACCAGGTGGCGGTCCTGCGTGCGTGCGCCGAGCAGAGTGCATATCCGCATGCGTCATGCCGCTTCTCCGCGCTCGGGCGGGCACATCAATGCTGCCGTCGGTCTACCCAGAATCGGCGCAGCTGCTCCCGAACAGGCACAAACGACTTGCGTCGCTAGCGATCACCCGCTTATTCGCGCGGCGGCAGCACCGACAGCACTTCTTCGATGGTGGTCAGGCCGGCGGCGACTTTTTCCAGCCCGGTGCGACGCAGGGTGCGCAGGCCGTCGCCGCGGGCGGCCTGGCTGAAGCTGGCCAGGTCGGTGTCGGCGCGGATCAGGCTGCGCAATCGCGGGCTCACCGGCAGCAATTCGTATAGGCCCACGCGGCCGAGATAGCCGGTGCGGCGGCATTCCAGGCAGCCGACCGGGGCGTGCACGTTGAGCGTTTCCGGCAGCGCTTCGCCCGGTTCGCGGATCGCCGCCCAGTCGTCCTCGCTGAGCGTGTGCGGGCGCTTGCAGTGCACGCACAGCGTGCGCACCAGGCGTTGTGCCAGCACGCCGTTGAGCGTGGAGGCCACCAGGTAATGCGGCACGCCCAGATCCAGCAAACGGGTGATCGCCGAGGCGGCATCGTTGGTGTGCAGCGTGGACAGCACCAGATGCCCGGTGAGCGAGGCCTGCACCGCCATCTGCGCGGTTTCCAGGTCGCGGATTTCGCCGATCATGATGATGTCCGGGTCCTGCCGCAGCAGCGTGCGCACGCCGCTGGCGAAATCCAGGTCGATGTTCTGCTGGACCTGCATCTGGTTGAATTCCGGCGCGATCATTTCGATCGGGTCTTCCACGCTGCACACATTCACATCCGGCGTGGCCAGACGCTTGAGCGTGGAATACAGCGTGGTGGTCTTGCCCGAACCGGTGGGGCCGGTGACCAGCACGATGCCGTGCGGGCGCTCGACCAGCGCGCTCCAGCCGGCCGCTTCCTCGGGGCTGAAACCCAGTTGCTCGATGCTCTTGAACGCCGAATCCGGGTCGAAGATACGCATCACGCACTTTTCGCCGAACGCGGTGGGCATCGTCGACAGACGCATTTCCACCTCGCGCCCACCCGGCGAGCGGGTCTTGATGCGGCCGTCCTGCGGGCGGCGGCGCTCGGCCAGGTCCATGCGGCCGAGCACCTTGATGCGGCTGACCACGGCGGTCATCACCGACGGCGGTACTTCCAGGACCTTGTGCAGCACGCCATCGATGCGGAAGCGCATGCGCCCGGCTTCGCGGCGTGGCTCCAGATGGATGTCGCTGGCCCGCTGCTCGTAGGCGTATTGCAGCAACCAGTCGACGATATGCACGATGTGGTGATCGTCGGCATTGACGTCGCCGGCGCGGCCCAGTTCCACCAGTTGTTCGAAGCTGGGCAGGCCCGCTCCCGGCTCGGCACTGCGCGCATCGCCACGCGCGCCACGCACCGATTGGGTCACGCCGAAGAACTCCATCGTGTAGCGATGCAGGTCCAGCGGGTTGATCAGCGCCAGCTCGATGCGGCGGCGGCTCAGGTGCTGCACGTCGGCCAGCCACTCCAGCGCCAGCGGTTCGCTGGTGGCGATCAGCACGCGCTCGGCGTCCAGCGCCAGCGGCAGGATGCGGTGGCGGCGCGCGTAGGCATGCGAGACCACACCGGTGACGGCGGCGACATCGATGCGGGTGGGGTCGATACGCAGATAGCGCAGCCCGGTGCGGGTGGCCATCCATTCGGTGAGCCGCTCCAGGCCCAGCTCGCCGGCTGGCGCCTGCGCGGCATGCAGCTTGAGGTTGGCCAGCAGCACCAGCGGATGCACTTCGCTGGCGTTGCGTACGCCGGCGGCGGAGAACTGCACGCGTTCGTGTTCGTGCGGCACCACCATGCCATCGGCAAGCAATGCAGCAGCCACCGGGTCGAACATCAGCCGGCCGCGCGGCAGGATCGTCGCTGCGCTGTCCGGGTCGGCGTTGCGCCGCTGTTCCATGCTGGTGGTTCCCCTGCCGCGATGCTCCCGCGGCAAAGCGCCGCGGGTGGGCCGGTATACTAGCGCACCCCTTTCGCACGGCCCTTGCTGCATGTCCGATTCCCGCCGCGTTCCAATCACGTTCCAGGGCCTGATCCAGACTCTCAACCAGTACTGGGCCGATCAGGGCTGCGTGCTGATCCAGCCGCTGGACCTGGAAGTGGGTGCGGGCACGTTCCACCCGGCCACCTTCCTGCGCGCGCTGGGCCCGGAGCCGTGGAATGCGGCCTACGTGCAGCCATCGCGCCGTCCCACCGACGGCCGCTACGGCGAAAATCCCAACCGGCTGCAGCGGTACTACCAGTACCAGGTGGCGATGAAGCCCAACCCGGACAACATCCAGGACCTGTACCTGGGCTCGCTCAAGGCACTGGGCATCGATCCGCTGGTGCACGACCTGCGCTTTGTCGAAGACAACTGGGAGTCGCCCACGCTCGGCGCCTGGGGCCTGGGCTGGGAAGTCTGGCTCAACGGCATGGAGGTGACCCAGTTCACCTACTTCCAGCAGGCTGGCGGGCTGGAGTGCAAGCCGGTGCTGGGCGAGATCACCTATGGCCTGGAACGGCTGTGCATGTATCTGCAGAGCTGCGACAACGTCTACGACCTGGTGTGGACCTACGGCCCGGACGGCAGCCCGGTGAGCTACGGCGATGTCTACCACCAGAATGAAGTGGAGCAGAGCGCCTACAACTTCGAGCATGCCAATGTGGAAGAGCTGTTCCACCGCTTCGATGCCTGCGAAGCCGAGGCCAAGCACCTGATCGAGGTCGGCCTGCCGTTGCCGGCGTATGAGCAGGTGACCAAGGCCAGCCACGCCTTCAACCTGCTGGATGCGCGCCGCGCGATCAGCGTGACCGAGCGCCAGCGCTACATCCTGCGCGTGCGCGCGCTGGCCCAGGGCGTGGCGCAGGCGTATCACGCGCAGCGCGAGAAGCTGGGGTTTCCTGGCGTCAAACGCTGATGCTGTTGCCTTCCCCCGCTGGCGGGGGAAGGTGGCCGTAGGGCGGATGGTGGCAGCATGCCTTCGCCGCCGTCTTACACCCCTCATCCGGCGCATCGCGCCACCTTCTCCCGCTTGCGGGAGAAGGACATCATCAAGCCACCTTTCGTCGGTTGACGAACGAAGGGAAAACCAAGGTCCGACGCAATGACTCAGATGCACCCCCTGCTGATCGAACTGGGCACCGAAGAGCTGCCGGTCAAGGCGCTGCCGGGCTTGGCGCAGGCGTTCTTCGATGGCGTGCTGGCCGGGCTGGAGAAGCGCGGCGTCGCGGTCACCCGTGGCGATGCCAAGCCGCTGTCCACCCCGCGCCGCCTGGCGGTGCTGCTGCCGGGCGTGGCCACCGAGCAGCCCGAACAGCGTTCCGAAGTGCTGGGCCCGTATCTCAACATCGCGCTGGATGCCGACGGCAACCCGACCAAGGCACTGGCCGGGTTTGCCGCCAAGGCCGGCATCGACTGGACCGCGCTGGAGCGCACCAGCGACGCCAAGGGCGAGCGTTTCGTGCATCGCGCAGTGACGCCGGGTGCGCAAACCGCCGCGCTGTTGCCGGAGATCCTGCGCGAAGCGATTGCCGCCATGCCCATCCCCAAGCCGATGCGTTGGGGCGCGCATGCCTACGCCTTCGCGCGGCCGGTGCAGTGGCTGGTGCTGCTGTTCGGCAACGACGTCATCCCGGCCGAACTACTGGGCGTGCGGGGTGACCGCATCACCCGCGGCCATCGTTTCATGCACGAAGGCGAGGTGTCGTTGTCCGCGCCGGGCGATTACATCGACGCGCTGCGCAGCGCGCATGTGCTGGTGGATGCCGATGTACGCCGCACGCGGATCGTCGAAGAGGTCGAAGCAGCCGCCAAGCAGGCCGGCGGCCGCGCGCGCATCAGCGACGACAATCTGGAGCAGGTGGTCAACCTGGTCGAATGGCCGTCGGCGGTGCTGTGCAGCTTCGAGCGCGACTTCCTGGCGGTGCCGCAGGAAGCGCTGATCGAAACCATGGAGATCAACCAGAAATTCTTCCCGGTGCTGGATGACGGCGGCAAGTTGACCGAGCAGTTCATCGGCATTGCCAACATCGTGTCCAAGGACGTGGCCGAAGTGGCAAAGGGCTACGAGCGGGTGATCCGTCCACGGTTTGCCGATGCCAAGTTCTTCTTCGACGAAGACCTCAAGCAGGGGCTGGAAGCGATGGGCGCAGGCCTTGCCGGCGTCACCTATCAGGCCAAGCTGGGCAGCGTTGCCGACAAGGTCGCGCGCGTGGCTGCGCTGGCCGAAATGATTGCCCCGCAAGTTGGTGCCGACCCGGCGCAGGCACGCCGCGCTGCGGAGTTGGCCAAGAACGATCTGCAATCGCGCATGGTCAACGAATTCCCGGAATTGCAGGGTATTGCCGGGCGCCATTACGCAAAAGCCGCTGGCGAGCCGAGCGAGATTTCGCTGGCCATCGACGAGGCCTACCAGCCGCGTTTCGCCGGCGACGACATTGCGCTGTCGCCACTGGGCAAGGTGCTGGCGATTGCCGAGCGTCTGGATACCTTGGCTGGTGGCTTTGCAGCCGGGCTGAAGCCGACCGGCAACAAGGACCCGTTTGCGCTGCGGCGTAATGCGTTGGGCTTGGCGCGGACGGTGATTGAGAGTGGGTTTGATCTGAATATCCGCGCACTTGTCGAAGAAGCGTTTATCCAGATTGCGATGATGGAAAACTTCTTAAAGTTCGATGCACGTGCGCAGGCTTCGGAAAAAGCAAAAAAGGACGGAGTCAAGGTATCTGGCATCGAGTTTGACGAGGCTGGAGTGCGTGATGGCCTGGCCAATGAGCTAGTCGACTTCATTCTCGACCGCTTACGCGGCTACTACGCCGACAAGGGTGTGCCGGCAACGCACTTCAATGCAGTCGCTGCATTGTTCTCGGTCGCGCCCGAGGGTGCTCCTACAGGGCTCGTAGGAGCGCACCTGGGCGCGACCCACGGCTCCTTCTACGACTTCGACCGCCGCATCGATGCCATCGGCATCTTCGCCACGCTACCCGAAGCCGAAGCGCTGGCCGCGGCCAACAAGCGCATCCGCAACATCCTGCGCAAGGTCGATAGCGAAATCCCCGGCGACATCGATACCACGCTGCTGCGCGAACCGGCCGAAGAAGCGCTGGCCGAAGCGGTGGAAGCGGCCATCGGCGACACCGGCGATGCGCTGCACCGCCACGACTACGTCGCCGTGCTCGCGCGCCTGGCCCGCCTGCGTCCGCAGGTGGATGCGTTCTTCGACGGAGTGATGGTCAATGCCGAAGACCCGCAGCTACGTGCCAACCGCCTGGCGCTGCTGAAGAAGCTCGGCGACCGCCTCGGCAGCGTCGCCGCCATCGAGCATCTGTCCAGCTGATGTCCACCGCTGCCGGCGCGACGCAGTGGCAACGTGCCCAGGACGCGCTGGCCCGCCGCGACATGGCCGCCGCGGCGGCAGCGTTGCAGGCGGTGTTGGCGGTGGAGCCGACGCATGTGTCGGCCCGGGTGCTGTTGGCCGGCACCGTGCTGGCGAGCGGCAAGATGCGCGAGGCGGTCACGCAGCTGCGCTTGGCCGCGCGCGATGTGGGCGACGATGTGACGCTGCGTTGCCGTGTGGCGCAAGCGCTGCTGCGCGTTGGCGAACATCGGCCGTTGCATGCGCTCTTGCGGCATCCATCGGTAGTGCAGTGTGGCGATGGCGCGACGCTGGCCTTGCTGGCGCATGTGCATCAATCCCTGGGCGAACATCCCGAGGCGTTGGCGATGATGCAGCGCGCGCAGGCACGCGGATTCGATGGTGCGGATTTCCGCTTTTTCCTTGCCGTGCAATTGCAGTTCAACGGGCATCTGGATGCGGCAGCGCAGGCGCTGGAGCAGACCTTGGCGCAGCAGCCCGGCTACGGCCGTGCGGCGCTGACGCGTGCACGCTTGCGCCGCCAGAGCGCGACCAGCAACCATGTCGCGCCACTGCGCCAGCAGTTGCAGCGCGCTGCACCCGGGAGCGAAGACCGGGCCGGGCTGGCATTCGCGCTGTACAAGGAGCTGGAAGATCTGGGCGAGACCGATGCCGCCTGGGATGCGCTGCAGCATGGCAATGCAGTCATGCATGCGCGCTTGCGCCACGACGCCGAAGCCGAGGCATCGCTGTATGCGCAGTTGGGCGCCTTGGCCGATCAAGGCGTGTTTGCGGCCCAGCCGGCTGATGCTGCACCCGGTCCGCAACCCATCTTCGTGCTCGGCCTGCCACGTTCGGGCACCACGGTGCTCGAACGCATGCTGGGTAACCATTCGCAGATTGTCTCTGCGGGCGAACTGAGCGACTTCGGCCATCAGTTGCGCTGGGGCGCGGACCAGGCCGGGCGCAGCCTGCTGGATACGGGTCTGTTGCAGGCGCTGCCCACGCTGGACTACGCACAGGTCGGGCAGCGCTATCTGGAGCAGACCCAGTGGCGCGCGGGGGCGGCGCGCTGGTATATCGACAAATTGCCTGCCAATGCAGTGGCGATCGGGCCGATCGCACGGGCGTTGCCGGGTGCACTGATCGTGCATCTGGTGCGCGAGCCGATGGCGGTGTGTTTTTCCAACTATCGCGCGCTGTTCGGCGATTCCTATGCCTATAGCTACGACCTGCAGACACTGGCGCGTCATTACCAGGCGTATCACGGTTTGATGGCGCAGTGGCGCGCTGCGCTACCTGGCAGGGTGATCGATGTGGACTACGCGCAGATGGTGCGCGATCCATCTGCGGTGCTGGAGCAGTTGATGACGCGCTGCGGGTTGGCGATAGAGCCAGGGCAAATCGACATCACCCGCAATGCCGCAGCGTCGGCCACGTTGAGCAGCGTGCAGGTACGCGAGGGTGTGCATGGGCGCAATGTGGAAGCGTGGCGTCGCTATGCAACGCAACTGGAGCCGCTGAGGCAGGCCTTGTTGCAGGCGGGCATGATTGAAGCAGGCGCTACGCGCTAAGCCCAGCTGACAAGCGAATGCGCTCACCGTCAGGTGGGCAGCCTGCTGTTTGATCCCCGTCAGCCCACTGCCACGTTGGCAGGCGCGATGTCCGCGCTGCTTGCGGAACCGCTGTTGGCGGGATGGATGTCACGTAAGAACCTGCGTGGATGGATGCACGGCGTGTCGTGCAAGCGGTGAGGGCATCGCGCTCTCATCCCACGTGTTTGGCAACATGTCTGCCAAGGCGAGTGCGACCAGACCTGGCCTCCATCGAGACAGCGTTCAAGCGCTGCTGGTCGCTGCTTCCAGTCCAATCCAGGCGCCTATAAGTCAGCGGCCTTGCATCAAAAAAACGGCCGGCAGTCATGATGACTGCCGGCCGTTGGTCACAACCGATGACTCACTGCGCGCCAAAGCGCCAGTTCAATTCCAGCATGTACGAACGGCCGTAGCCGGTGTAGTTAAAGATGTTGTAGTACGGGTAGTCGGTGTAGGTGCGATCACGCGGTGGGCGGGTGTCGGCGAGATTGTTGACGGTGGCCGTCAGCGAGATGTCGTCGTTGATCGCATAGTCCAGCGTCGCATTGAAGGTGGTCCACGCTCCGACCTTGCGTGCGCCCTCCACCGCATAGCCATCGGTACTCTGCTGCGCAAGGAGGTTAGGGGTACGGCCGTAACGCTGGCCGAACAAGGTGGTGGTCCATGCATCCTTCTGCCAGGTGATCGAGGCATTGGTGATGCTGCGGAACTCGGTAGAGAAGAACGGCTCGCTCAGCAGGTCGCGCACCGGGTCTTGCGGGAACTGCTGGCTTTCATGCTTGAGCGTCAGGTTGTATTGCGCGTCGAACACAAACAGGCCCCAGGATTCGGTGGCCAGGTTGTAGGTCGCCTTGGTCAGCACACCGGAGATTTCCTCGCTGGAGATGTTGACCGGGTTGATGCGGATGTTGCTCAGACGATTGGGTACCTGCGCATCGGCGGCGGTACGGTCGATACGCGACAGCGCGTCCACGCAGGTCGGCGAGTTGATGTCCAGGGCGCCGAGCCGGCAGGCCGATTCGTTTTGCAGCAATGTATCGGTGCTCAGGTCGCTGACCTTGTCATCGATCTTGATGTTGTAGTAATCGGCATTGACGCTGAAGCGTGCGCTCGGCGACCACACCATGCCGGCGCCCCAGGATTTTGCGGTGATCGACTGCAAATCCGCATTGCCGGACCGACGGCCCTGGATGGTGGCGCCGGCATAGGTGCAGTCGGCAATCGGCACGCCGGGTTCTTCGACCGCGCAGCGGTAGTAGTCGTTGACGCCCTGGAAGAAGCCGCTGTCGCCAGCGAACGAGAACGCCATGTCCGGTGCCTTGAACGCTGTGGCGTAGTTGCCGCGGAACAGCAGCGAATCGATCGGGCGGAATTCCAGTGCGGCCTTGTAGGTGAACTTGGAATCGCCACCGCCACCCTGGTTCTTGTAGTCGTCGTAGCGGCCGGACAGATTGGCGGTGAGGGTGCTCAGGATCGGCACCCGCATTTCGAAGGCCGCCGCCCAATTCTCGCGCTTGCCGCTGCCCTGGGTGCCGGTCAGCTGGTAGAAGTCGCCGGCAATCACGCGCGGGTCGGTCGGATTGGTCCAGTACTGATTACCGGCCTGCAACACACCGGCGACGCCGACCGCACCGGCCGGCAGGTTGAACAACTCGGTGTTGGTCAGCTGCAGGTTGACGTTCTGGGTCCAGGTCCTGGACTTGGTGCGGATTTCATCGTTGAAGCTGCGGTATTGCGCCGGCGTCAACGCGCGATAGAAGTTGGCATCGTTGGGCGAATAGATCGGGTAGCCGGCGAAGTCGCCCTGCGACGCGCCAAGAAACTGTTCGCGGAAGAAATCTTCGATGCGGTCGGCCAGCGGCCACTGCTGACGGCTGTCGATCCGATACTCCGAGCGTGCGTAGTACGCATCGTAGGTCCAGTTGCTGGCACCCAGGCCGCCTTTCAGGCCGAGCGCGATGTTGTAGGAGTCGGCGGTCTGGCGGTTGTTGTTGAAATCTTGATTGCCGGTTTCTTCAGGTGCAAAAACGCGTTGATAGCTTTCGAGCTGCTGGCTGTTCTGATTGTAGAAAAGGCCACCGGTGTCCGACGAGGTCTGCCAGAAGCCGGGTCCGCTATTGACCTCGACCTTGGTGCGATTGAGCAATACGGTCGAGTACAGCTCGGTGCTGTCGTTGAACGCATAGCTCAGGTTGGCATAGCCGCTGGCGCTGCGTTCCTTGTTGAGGATGCTGGCGTAGCCTGGTACTGCGCGGCTGCTGCAGAAGTTGCCGCGGTTGGCGCGGTTGTCGTATTGCACCGACCCATTGAACAGCGCCCCCAACGCCGCGCAGTTGTCTGCGCCGGGGTCGACATAGGTGGCCGGGGGGCCGGCGACGTTATGCAGCGCGATGCGTGAGCCATAACGCAGCGTCGGGTCCGGATTGTCGTTGGTGGAATCGAAGTCGCGGCGCTGATAGCCGTAGATCGGATCCTGATTGTTGAGCTGCAGGCCCCAGACGATGTTGGCGCCGCCGATCTCGTTGCCGCCGGTGAGCTGAAAGCGCTGGTTGTTGCCGCCACCGCCGTCGTAGGTGCCCATGCGGTAATTCATCTGCACGCCGTCCATGCGCTTTTTCAGGATGATGTTGACCACACCGGCGATGGCGCTGGAGCCGTAGATCGAGGACTGGTTACCGGGCGCCACGTCGATGCGCTCGACCATGCCTACCGGCACGCTGGCCAGATCGACGAAGTTGCTCTGGCCGTTGTAGAGCAACGGGTAGTCGGCCATCGGCCGGCCATCGATCAGTACCAGGGTGAAGCCGGGATCCAGGCCGAGCAGGCTCAGCGACTTGGCACCCGCGGTGAAGCCGTTGCTGAACTGGCTATCCTGGACCGCGCCGGTGGCCATCGGTTGCGAGCGCAGCACGTCGTAGACGTCCTTGAAGCCGCGGCGCTGGATGTCCTGGGCGGTGATCGAAAACACCGGGGTTGCGGTTTCGACCTGGGAACGGGGGATCAACGATCCTGTCACCGTCACCTTGTCCAATTGAGTCACTTCACCTTGCTGCTGTGCCATCGCAAGCGATGGCATGGTCAGGGCGGTGCACACGGCGGTAACCAGCAAATGACGCTTCATGAAACGAACCTCTCTCTCCAAAGGTATGAACGGGCGCGCGGCAATCGGGGGGCCGCGCGCAATGGGTGCCAACGGAACGTTAACAACGTACCGACTGTACCCAGTCCCGTTCGGTTCCGTATAGGCGTGTTTGCGCAGATTTTTTGTCCCTTCACGCCTAGGCTGGGTATCCTTTGCCGATGCTTAAAGCCGTCTTTGCTCTCTCCCTGCTGTGCATCCTGTTCGTTCCGCTGCAAGCGGCTGCTCGGGCGACCATCGACAAGATCGAGATCAAAGGGCTGGACGACGGCGACGATGCCGAGATGATCGAGAACATCGAGGTCTCCCTGTCTCTGTATGAGGCCGTCGGCAAAGAGCAGGGCGAGTCGCGATTGGAGTACCTGCTGGCGCAGGCGGAGCGGCAGACGCGCGAGGCGCTGGAGCCGTTTGGTTACTACTCACCGACCATCGAACTGGCCGCGCCGCGCAATGGCGACCAGGTGACGGTGGTGATCACGGTGGACCGTGGCGAGCCGGTACGGGTACGCACCTCGCATATCTCCATCACCGGCTGGGCCGAGCAGGACCGTTATCTGGGGCAAGACCTCAAGCAGTTCGAGCCGCGCGAAGGCCAGGTCTTCAGTCATCCGCAATACGAAGCCAGCAAGGTCCGCATCACCCGGCGTCTGGCCGAGCGTGGATACTTCGACGCCGACTTCACCCAGCGTCGGGTCGCGGTAACGCGCGCCGAACACGCTGCCGACATCGACCTGAATTGGGATAGCGGCCGCCGCTACGACATGGGCAAGGTGCGCTTCGACTACGACTACTTTCGCGATGGCCTGTTCGACCCGCTGGTGTATTGGGACGAGGGCAGCTACTACCACGAAGGCAAACTGGATCGGCTGCGCGAGTCGCTGACCAAGCTGGATTACTTCAGCACCATCGATATCCAGCCCAAGCCCGAAGACGCCGATGCCGATGGCCGCGTGCCGGTGGACGTCAAGCTCACCCGCGCCAAGCGCACCGTCTACACCTCCGGTCTGAGCTACGGCAGCGAGAGCGGCGCCGGTGTGCGCGGCGGCGTGGAGCGGCGTTATGTCAATGCGCGTGGCCACAAGATGGACACGCAGCTGGACTACGCGCAGAACCGCAAGAGCCTGACCACCAGCTATCGGGTGCCGGCGTTCCGCTGGCTCGACGGCTGGTACACCGCCTCGGCGCGTCTGTACGACGAGCAGACCGAGTACATCGACCTGCGCAACGTCAAACTCACCGGCAGCCGCAGCGGCCAGATCAACGAGCGCTGGAGCGCGATTGCCTCGATCAACGCCTTGCGCGAGCGCTGGCGGTTCAGCAGCGGCAACGATTTCGAAGGTGCGGTGTACGAAACCTCCACGCTGATCTATCCGCAGCTGCAGGCCAACTACATCAATGTCGACGACCGGCTGTTTCCGCGCAGCGGTGTGTCGGGCCAGGCGCTGATCCGTGGTGGCGCCGAAGGTGCGGGCTCGGACACCAACTTCGGCCAGCTCTATGGGCAGCTGCGCTGGTTTTTGGGCGCCGGCGAGAACGGGCGGGTGATCCTGCGCGGCGAAGGCGGCACCACCTGGACCAGCGATCTGGTGGCGATGCCGCCCAGCCTGCGGTTTTTTGCCGGTGGCGCCAACAGCATCCGCGGCTACGCCTTCCGCGAAGTGGGCCCACGCACGCCCAGGCCGGACGAATTTGCGCTGGGTGCCAAGAACGTGGTCACCGGCAGCGCCGAGTACGAGCATTACCTCAAGGGCGGCCCGTGGGGAGGAGCGGTGTTTGTCGATAGCGGCAGCGCCTTCGACGACCGGCCCGACTGGCATACCGGTATCGGCTTCGGTCTGCGTTGGCGTTCGCCGGTGGGACCGGTGCGCGTGGATATCGCACACGGTTTGAACGACCCCGACTCGCAGTTTCAGCTCTACATCGATATCGGGGCCAACCTGTGAGCACACCCACGCCACCTGCCGCACCGCGCCGCGCGCGTTTTTATCGCCGTCGCCGGTTCTGGGTGGGCTCGGGGCTGACCGTGCTCGGGCTGGTGCTGCTGGCCCTGATCGCGCTCTATTGGTTGCTGCAGACCGTGGCCGGGCGCGACGTGTTGCTTGCCCAGGTGGTTGCGCGCTTGCCTGTGGGCGCCAGCTTTACCTACGGCAGTGTCGAAGGCCCGGTGGCCGGCCCGCTGACCTTGCGCAATGTCGACTTCACCTATCAGGACATCCACTTCACCGCCGAGCGCGTGTATCTGGAGCCGGATCTGCGCCCATTGCTCGGCCGCAAGTTGCAGCTGGACGCGGTGCAGGTGAGCAACGCCACGTTGAATCTTGGCAAGAGCGACGAACCGTTCAAGCTCCCCAGCTGGCCCGAGTCGCTGCCGCAGATCAACGTGCCGCTGGCGATCCAGGCCGACAAGATTGCGGTGGACAATCTGCGCATCACCCAGTTACAGCAGCCGATGATCGTGCTGCACAAGATGCAGGGCGGGCTGGAAGTGGCCACCGGCGAATTGCGCACGCGCGATCTGGTGATCGACACCGACATGGGCGACTTCCGCCTGCATGGCGATTACATTCCCAACGACGCTTACCACGCCGATCTCACCGCCACCGCGGTGCTGCCGGCCGCGCGTGGCCGCACGCCGGCCAGCCTGGGCCTGGTCGCACGCGGTGACCTGGACAAGATGGAAGTGGCGATCGCCGGCCGCGCGCCGGCACCGCTGCAGGCCAGCCTGGTGTTCACCGGCCGCAACGACCCGACCTGGGCGTTGAAGGCCGTCACCGAGGCACTGGATACCTCGCTGCTGATTCCGGCCGCCGCTGGCGCGACCAACGCACCGGCCACGCCGATCGCGTTGAACCTGACCGCGTCCGGCAAGGGCGGCAAGGCCGATCTGCAGGGCAGCGTCAAACAGGGCGCGCTGAGCGCGACCTTGCAGCCGTCGCACATCAGCCTGCAGGAGCAGGTGTTGACCGTCGAACCGTTGGTGATCGATACCTTCGAAGGGCGCACCCAGCTGCGCGGCACCGCCGATTTCCGCGATACCCAGAATCCGAGTTTCCGTTTTGCGGTCAATGCCAAGGGCCTGCGCTTCACTCCCGCGGTCGACCCGGCCACCCCCGATGCGCCGGTGGTGCCGGTGGAATTGATCGACGCACGCCTGGGCGTGGCCGGTACGCTGAAGGCGTGGGCTGCAATCGGCCGCGCCACCGTGGAGCGCGACGGCCAGCAAGCCGCGCTGGTGTTCGACAGTCGTGGCAACGACCAACGCGCGCAGCTCAAGCAGGTGCAGGCCACCACGCCGGGCGGCTCGCTGGATGTCACCGGCGAAGTGGGCTGGGCACCGGAGCTGCAGTGGGATGTCACCGCGCAGCTGGCCAAGTTTGACCCGGGCTATTTCGCGCCGGGCTGGAACGGCAATCTGTCCGGCAAGATCGCCTCCAAGGGCCGGCAGTTGCCGGCGCCGGCCGGTGGCGTGTCGCCGGGCTTCGAAGCCACGGCCGATGTTCCCAGCCTGACCGGCCAGCTGCGCCAGCGCGCGCTGTCGGCCAACGGCAAGTTTGCCCTGCGTGGCGAACAAGGCGAAGGCGAACTGCAACTGTCGCTGGGCAATAGCCGCGTCACTGCCAAGGGCAAGGTCGGCGATCAGCTCGATATCGCCGCGCAACTGCAGCCGCTGCAACTGGACGACGTACTGCCTGGCGCCACCGGCACCGTGCGCGGGCAGTTGCAGGTCAGCGGCCGCCGCGATGCGCCGGACATCACCGCCGACATCGCCGGCAATGGCCTGCGCTGGAACACCTATACCGCGCAGAGCATCAGCTTGCGTGGGCGCCTGCCGTGGCGCGGCAGCGATGGACAACTGGCGCTGCAGGGCACCGCCATCGAAGCGGGCGTGGTGCTGGACAGCGTGCGGGTGCAGGCACGCGGCGCGGTGGAAGCGCTGCGTCTGGATGCCGATATCGCCAACAGCATGGCCAGCGTCGCGCTGCAGGGCGATGTGCGTCGTAATGGCGCGCGCTGGCAGGGCCAGGTCGCCACGCTGCGCATCGCACCGTCGAAGGGCGATGCCTGGACGCTGCGGCAGCCGGCGCAGTTCAGTACCGACGGCGCGGCCTTCACCTTGTCCGACACCTGCCTGGGCGCGGCCACCGGCGGCGCGCTGTGCGCCAGCGCCAACTGGCCGCGCGAGGGCATGGTGGTGCATGGCGACGCCTTGCCGCTGTCGTTGGTGCAACCGTGGTTGCCCAAGCAGGAAGGCCGGCAGATCTATCTGCGCGGTGAACTCGCACTCGACGGCAGCTTCAAGCCGCGCGGCAATGCATGGGAAGGCAGCTTCCGCATCGCCTCGCCCGAAGGCGGTATCCGCCTGGGCGAAACCCGCTACGCCGCGGTGGCCGGCAACCCCAATCGCGGTGAGTTGCTGCGCTACGACCAGTTCAGCATGCAGGCCGATTTCACCCCGCAGCAGATCCAGGGCAAGCTCGGTGTCGGCTTCCAGGGCGCGGGCTTTGTCGATGCCAAGTTCAACACCGGCTGGGACGCGTACGCGCCGCTCAATGGCGAGCTGTATCTGAACATGTCGCGGCTGTACTGGCTGGAGCTGGTGGTGGCCGATGTGGTGCGGCCCAAAGGCCTGGTCGAAGGCCATGTGAGCCTGCGCGGCACCCGCGACAAACCACTGCTGGGCGGCGATGCCACCTTGAGCGATTTCACTGCCGAATATCCGTCGATGGGCCTGACCTTGAGCGAGGGCAAAGGCCGCTTCGACGCCTTGCCGGACGGCTCGGCCAAGATCACCGCCTCGGCCAAGTCCGGCGAGGGCACGCTCACCGTCGATGGCGGGCTGTCGTGGTTCGGCACCAGCACGCCGTTGCTGCTCAACATCCGCGGGCAGAACGTGCTGGCCTACAACACCAGCGAGTTGCGCATCATCGCCAACCCGGACATGCAGTTCGGCATCGTCGACAAGACCATGCAGCTGCGCGGCAAGGTCACCGTGCCCGAAGCCGATATCGACCTGGAACGCCTGGATCGCGGCACCTCGGTGTCCGAAGACGTGGTGGTGCTGGACCCGGTCGACCCGGAGGTCGCTCCGTCCTCGCCATTGGATATGGACCTGGCCATCGTGCTCGGCGACAAGGTCAACATGAGCGGTTTCGGCCTGAAGGGCGGCCTGAGCGGGCAGATGCAGATCCGCGCGCGCCCGGGGCGCGAAATGACCGCCAATGGCGGGCTGGATGTGCGCGGCCGCTACAAGGCCTATGGCCAGGATCTGACCATCAGCCGCGGCCAGCTGACCTGGAACAACAACATCGTCTCCGACCCGCGCGTGAGCCTGCGCGCCGAACGCAAGATCGGCGATGTCACCGCCGGTATCGACGTCAGCGGCCGCGCCGAATCGCCACGCGCCGATGTGTGGTCGGAGCCGGCAATGTCGCAATCCGAAGCGCTGTCGTACCTGGTACTCGGCCGCGGCCTGTCCACCGCCAGCAGCGACGAAACCCAGCAAGTCAGCGCCGCCTCGGCCGCACTGTCGGCAGGCAGCAGCCTGATCGCCTCGCAGATCGGCGCCAAGCTCGGCCTGGACGAAGCCGGCGTCAGCCAATCCAGCACGCTCGGCTCAGTGGTGGGCTTCGGCAAATACCTCTCGCCCAAGTTGTACGTCGGCTACGGCGTCTCGATGATCGGCGGCGGCTCGGTGCTCACCCTCAAATACCTGCTCAGCCGCGGCTTCGATGTGGAAGCTGAATCGAGCACGGTGGAGACCAAGGGCTCGGTGAATTGGCGGCGGGAGAAGTAGTTTTTAGGGCCTTCATCACATATTGACAAAGCTGACTCATCTGTTCATGCTGCCGATATCAGATGGGGTGCGAGCCACCTCTCCTGCAGAAAATTCAGGGGGACGTAACCAGTGACCGTCCAGCGCCTCGCGCGGCGGCGCTGTGGCCGTCGTATTGTTCGATATCGGATTCGTATAGGAAAGCAGGATGCATCTCGGCAAACGTGCGTGCTTGCAGGTCTTGCTTGCGTTAATAGCGTCATTGTCTGGAATGTCCGTGGCCGTCGAGATCAGCAGCCATGGCAAGATTACGTATGTAAAGAATGGTTGGTACGCCGAAGGAACTGCGGTACATCATTCCATCGCCCAAATCACGGGCTGCGCAACACTGAACAAGTTTGTTATCGACAAGCTCCATTTGTGTCATACCAAGAGCCACTCGTTATGACTTCAAAAGCATGCGTACGCGATCTCGACCTGGATCTGGTGATGGTCAAGGTATGTGAGATTTTGGCACACGAGAGAAAGCGGCGCTAGGCTTCTTTAAATAAATGACATTATCTCGCTTCTTTTGCCTGTAACTAGGGCGAAGTAGGGATTGACTTGAGCCAATATGGAATTCTGCGGAGCGAGAGAGTGAAAACTACATCCATGTTTCTAACCGCATCTGTGCTCATCGCCATGTCAGGTCCGGCCGACGCATTACAGTGGTTCTCCGGCCGGGTTACCTCGATCGAGGCGACTTATATGCCGGCGCGCATTCCATTTAGACTGAGTGAAGGCAATACAGCCTGTCCTATTGGTAAGACGCTGAACTGGGCAAACCCTAGTGTTGATAACAATAAAGCGATCTACGCTGCATTGATGACCTCGCTGACAACGGGCAAGAGAATCAACTTTGTCATCGAGGATAACGACGTTACGTGTACTGGGCGGTTTATATATCTTGAAGATTAAACTGCATCCTATTCTAATGGCGGACGGTTTTTATATTCCCCCTTGATGATGATATCCGCTTAAAAGGCGGTATGCGTTATAAAGCTAAATTTACGAAAATTTCTTTGCGGCCTGTATTATTAAGAATGCGCCGGCTGCATAGTCTTAAAGCTATATGTGAAATAAGGGGGGCATATGTTGGGCGTAAAATCTAAAAGCCTTGCTGCATTAATTCTACTAATTTCAGCTGCGTCATCGCAGGCGCAAATGGTTTCCCCAGAATCAGAATTCGACAAGCGCGTACGTAGTTCTCAATCAGTTCAACCACATGGCGATAAGCCGTTCGGTGAACTCATCGACCTTTATACGGGTGCAATCTCATTTAGGCAGGTAGACATAGTTCAAGAAGGCCAAGGTGTTCCTATTGAACTTTCCAGAACGTTAGAAATCAACGATCGCAGTTTTGCAGAAGCACCCTCGCGCGCATTTTCCGACTGGCGGCTAGAAATTCCAAAAATTGAAACCATAATCGGCGCTGAAAGATTTGGCTTGAGGTGCAAAAATATCTCACCCGCCCCGACAATTGTATTAAATAGCAGTGCCTCTTCTCGCCCGATATTCTACCCTCCTGAACAGTGGTGGGGCGGTTATCAGCTTGTTATCCCCGGAAGCGGGCGTCAAGAGTTGTTGGCGAAAGATGGAGCGAACGGAAACATCCCACTAGCTATGACCGTGGACGGCGCAGCAGTCAATTTCCCGCTGGTAACTAAAAGCCAATGGGCGATTGGTTGCTTGCAAAGAACCGCGAACGGTGTAGCCGGCGACGGATTCTTTGTGGTCTCTCCCGAGGGCACGAAATACTGGATGGACTGGGCTGTCGTCAAGCCATACACCAACGTGGGCTTCGCTCAGCCAAACTTCGGCGGAGTAGCGCGGAGTATAGCGATGAATCTTGTCTCCAAGGTGGAGGATAGATTCGGAAACACGCTCACCTATCAATATGACTCAGAAGGCAACTTAGCAAGAATCGCCGCGAGCGATGGCCGGTTGCTCACTTTGAGTTACGAGCCGTGGTCGCAGAGGATAGGCGGAACAACTGAAGCGGGCACACGCATCACCTCTGCAGTGCTACAGACTTCAGATACCCCGTCCAGAACTTGGTCATACCGATACGGCATATTGTCGGACGGACGTACTCATCTGGTGTCGCTTATCCAACCCGATGGCTCCTCGTGGGCTTTTGATGTCGGAGCCTTTGGGACGGCACCCGGATATTCCGCCGTCGTATATCCAACCGATGACGGATGCTCTTTTGTTACCAAGCCAAGCACAGTCACCGCCATAGGAACCATGCGCCACCCGTCAGGGCTAACAGGCGCTTTTACAGTAGGATCGACCCTCAGGGGCCGTTCTTACGTGCCTTATCTTTGTGATAATTCATTCAATCGAAGAACGCTTGTTCATCCCAATGTCTATGTTTCACGGACACTTGCAAAGAAAGAATTTTATGGGCCGGGAGTTGCGTCTCGCATATGGTCCTACGCATACTCGCTTCCAAACAATAGCTGGAGCAAAGACTGCGGGGTCGGATGCGTTTCTACTGCATGGACCGACGTTATAGATCCAAATGGTAGCGCAACTCGCTACACATATAGCAATAGATTCGATGTGAGTGAGAGTCAGCTGGTTAAATCCGAACAATTTTCAGGAGCTGTGGGGACGAGTTTGGTTAGAACTGAACAAAATTCATACGCTTCCGCTACCAATGGTCCGTGGCCGGCCCGCTACGGGGCTACTTTTGCCGGTAACTTAAATTCAGACCAAATGACTCGTGTCTCTCCACTCAGTTCAAGGGTGATCGGACAAGACGGCACGGCCTATACATACTCGGTGGGTAGCTACGACAACTTTGCGAGACCGATTACGGTCGCGAGATATACGCCTTGGCATGGGCGAACAGATGTTAGGTCATATTACGACAACACTCAGAAATGGGTGCTTGGTCAGGAGGCAAAATCCACGAACAGTGATACCGGTCTAGTAGAAAGACAGATATCGTATAACGGCAATTCGCAGCCCGTTGCAATCAGTGCTTTCGGAAAGTTGAAGCAAGCAATAAACTATAACGGCGATGGCACAATCGCTTCTGTCGTCGATGGGAATAATAACTCCACTACGTTTGGCTTTTGGAAAAGAGGAATACCTCAGTCGATTCGATTTTCGGACGGGACTACAATCTCTGCAAACGTCAACGACAATGGCTGGATAACGTCAGCGATTGATCAGAATGGTTACACGACCAACTATAGCTATGATGCGATGGGCCGCCTCTCTGCAATTGCCTATCCTACAAACGATAGCTCGGCGTGGAATACAACTATGCAATCCTTCGGGCAAGTGGGTGCTCAGGAATACGATATCGCGGCAGGTCATTGGCGCCAAATGGTGGCTACCGGCAGCGCTCGCAAGATCACTTACTTCGATGCAATGATGCAACCGCTACTTACGCGCGAATACGACGCAGCAAACGAGGCTGGGACGCAGCGGTTTCAAAGCTTTTCGTACGATGGTATGGGGCAATTGGTATTCTCTTCCTATCCGGGAAGCAGCAGTGCGCTGAGCACGGGTTATCGGAACGGCTACGACGTGCTGGGAAGAATCACCTTATCGTCCCAGGATTCTGAGCTTGGCCGACTAAATACAGTTACTAGCTATCTCGCTGGTAATCAAACCAGTGTAGTCAATCCGCGCGGACAGGCCACTGTTACAGGCTATCAGGTTTTTGATCAGCCGGCTTATGACAAACCTGTTTGGATCCAGCATCCGGAAGGAACTTACACTGATATTGCGCGGGATCTATTTGGCAAACCAAATTCAATCACCCGGCGTAACGCAAATTCATCTCAGATGCTGACGCGTAGGTACGCCTACAACGGCAGTCAAGAGCTGTGCCGTTCAGTGGAGCCTGAGACGGGCGCCACCTTGATGGGATACGACCCTGCCGGAAACATGAAATGGTCCGCTGCCGGACTTCCAGCGGATGTGGGTTGTGATCTGAATGGAACAAGTGAGACGATCGCGGCGCGTCGAGTAGATAGAGTCTATGATTCACGCAGTCGTTTAACCGCGCTGCTCTTCCCTGATGGAAACGGAAATCAGCGCTGGACGTACTGGCCGGATGGTTTAGTCAAGCAGATAACTACAATCAACGGCGGTGTAGCCAATTACAACAGCTACACCTACAACAAGCGTCGTCTTCTTATTGGCGAGAGTCAAGGGCAGGCGGATGGCGAAACCTGGGCGATCAGCTCGATCTACAATGCAAACGGTCACCTAGCGATGCAGCGTTATCCTACGGGCATGACTGTTGACTACGCTCCAAACGCGTTGGGCCAAGCCACACAGTCCGGGAGCTACGCGACAGGTGCTAGCTATTATCCAAACGGAGCGCTTCGGCAGTTTACGTATGGAAATGACATTGTTCACAATATGGTGCAGAACGCACGACAGTTGCCCGACACTAGCGAAGATGCCTTTGGTGGCAATGTCGTATTAAGTGATGGCTATGACTATGACGCAAACGGTAATGTTGCAGCGATTACAGACGGGGCGACTGGCCGCAATCAGCGCGGCAACCGAACGATGACATATGACGGGCTGGATCGTTTGAGGTCCACCGTATCTCCAATGTTCGGCACCGCCGAGTATCGCTACGACGCACTGGATAATCTGACCTACGTAAAAGCACCTGGACGCGAGCATTTCTATTGCTACGATCCGTATTGGCATCTCACCAATATCAAGATTAACGAGTGCTCTGGAAGCACTGTTGTCGGTCTTGCGTACGATTTACAGGGCAATCTCACCAATAAGAATGGGCAGGCGTACGTCTTCGACTTAGGGAATCGCTTGCGTGCGGCAACAAATAAGGAAAGCTATCGGTACGACGGCAACGGTAGGCGTACCCAGGCAACACAATCGAGCGGCAGCGTAGGGTCGATGTATGACCAAGCTGGAGTATTGCGCTTTCAGAAAAATCAACGCCGTTCCAAAATGACAGAATATGTTTTGCTGGGCGGCAGCAACGTGGCGGAAGTCGAGTGGTCATTTGGACAAGTGCCAGCGATGAAGGACGCTCTAACCTGGACCGCAAGCCCAGGAAGCGTGCGCTATGTAGTTGAGGAAAGTATCGACGGACTGACGTGGACTTCTGTTTACGAGGGCAATCAAACCACCTGGACCTCGTTGTCCCGTCCCTCCGGAACGTATTCGTATCGTGTGCTGGCCTGTACGCAGGGTGGGGCATGCACTGAGTTGTCTGGAGTGTCACATGTCAAGCGCTCCGCGGCAGATATCGTTCCGCTGCTCTATCAACTTCTGCTGAACTGACTAGAGCGAATTTTTGATTCGAAAGAGCTAAAACTCCAATAATGGTATCTCAGATGCTAAATCCACGATTCAACCTTAGGAATTTTCTTCTGGTGTTCTGCACTCTGCCGTCACTTCTATGTAGTGAAGCGTTTGCAGCTCCATATGTGGTCATGGGGAACATGGTTACCCGTCTCAATACAGGTTGGGGTGCTGAGGGTTTGTATGTTGAAACAGCTGGAACGTCGCAGAACGGGGCAGCATGCGGCACGGGCAATGTCTTTTTCATAGAGCAAGGGGGCTTGATGAACAAGGAGATGACATCATTGTTAATGATGGCGATGCAGAACGACTTCCCAGTCGATCTTTATGTAGACGGATGTCTAAATAGTGCGATGAGACTGAAAGCTGTCTATATCAATAAAAGGCGATGATGTGGGTTCTTATTCATTTGGTTTGCTTCTCTTACTCGTTACAGCGGTGCCTGTTAATGCATCTGCAAGTGAGTGGGTGCGTGATGTCGAAGTCACCCAGCTTGGTACTTATCAGGCGGTCAGTACCCATCTTGTGTGGTTCGGAACTCTTTCGCAAGAATGCAAGAATTCTCCGGCGATGTATTTCGATGAAGCCAAGCCGGGAGGTAGATCGCTGATGGCGGTATTAATGTCTGCGCTGGTAAACAAACGAAAGGTGGATTATCAGGCCACTGGTTGTGAAATTGTTGAGGTTTATCTCAAATAAGTTGATGCTACTGGCGCCGCTAAATAAAACTAATGAATAGTATATTAAAAATATGGAGGGCGGAATACGTGAGCAAAGTCAATGAAATAGTTGCTAAGTTATTGTTAGCATTCGCTCTGACTTCGTTGAGTTTTGGATTCTGCTGGAGCGTTTCTGCGCAAACTGTTCGTTATGTGCACACCGACGGTTTAGGGTCTGTTGCCGTCCTGACAGATGCGAACCGCAGTATCATTGAGCGGCGAGAACATGAACCCTATGGAGCAAGCTTGGGAGGGACTGTAGATGGCGTCGGCTATACCGGACATCTAATGGACTCAGCGACCGGGCTAACACATATGCAACAGAGATATTATGACGCGGAAGTCGGAAGATTCCTATCGGTGGATCCTATCAACGCCTATGGGAGCCCGACAAAGGCCTTTAACCGATATTGGTACGCTGACAACAACCCGTACAGTTTTACTGATCCGGATGGTAGAGAATCAACAACAATTCGAGATATGGAACGAGTTACGGCTGTCGCACCTCCCCCGCCACCTGTACAGCAATCAGCTATACTAACATTGGGAACAGTACTTGTGGAAAGAACAGGTCCGGCTGCCGTGAGCTGGGTTTCGCCGATTATGGGCTCAATAGTATTAGCGCCAGTACTATTCTTGGCTTCACCCAATGCTTGCGGTGGAGCGCGTTGTGGTGAGCTTGGCTGGCAGGAGTCTCGTCGGCATCCGCCGGGCTATTGGCCTGCGGACCGAGGTTCTGAGGAATGGGGACGCCGAAAGGGAATTGGGGGAACCGAAGGGCGGCGAATATTTCACGGCATAAAACAAGACGATAAAGCCCAGGGTGGCGGTAAAGGACTAGACAATTATGGAGTGAATCCCGACACTGGCGATGTAATTAGTCCAGATGGTGAAGTCATTGGTAACTTGGAAAACGGCTGAAATATGAGCAAAAGTGAACTGTCCATAGAGGTAGCTCTTTACCTTAAAGGTGACGAGCTGGAACCAAGTGTGGTGACAGAGATGTTAGGCGTTGAGCCGACTAAGTCGCATGCTAAAGGAAAATCTTGGCTAACTTCTAGTGGTAAAGAAGTTGTTGAAAAAACAGGGCTTTGGAAGTTTTCTTTGCGAACTGTGGGCGATGGATATTCCGAGATTATTCAAGGTGTATGCAACGTTGCCGTTAGGGGTGTGGTCCCGTGCTCTATAATTCCAGGGGTAACTAATGCATTTATAGATATATTTGTAGGAGAAAATTCAGATGAATTTGGTGGGGGAACATTTGAACTTTTTGCAGATACATCTATTATTCGCTTGTTAGCAGAGACGGGCCTCCCAATTCATACGACATTTGTGGTCGTTCCGACATCTCCGGTCTGAGTTGGAGTTGGAGTTGGGTTTATGGTACAGAACTACTATTGGCCTAGAAAATCGTTTCGGCAGCGATAAAAGCGTGCAGGAGCCCTTGTCAACAGGAGGGCCCGAATGTGCGAGCGAGCTTATCAAAGCCAGAGCAATGCCGCATTGAAGTAGGTTAAAAGCAGCTGCCAGATCAAAGATGTGTGCCGTGAGCTGGGAATTTCCGACGCGACGTACTACGTCTGGAAGTCTAAGTACGGTGGCATGGGGGCAGCTGATGTGCAGCGCCTTCGCGACCTGGAGACCGAGCACAGCAAGCTCAAACGCATGTACGCCGAACTCGCGATGGAAAACCATCCATTGAAAGATGTCATCGCAAAAAAGCTGTAGACCGAGCGCACAAACGCCCACTTCTTGCCTGACTCGTCGAGCAGCATGGCTGGAGCGAGCGTCGGGCCTGTTCAGTCGTTGGCGTGGCTCGCTCGACAGCGCGCTATCGGCGCCATACCGGTTACGACGAGGAGGTCATTGCGCCGTTGTCCGAATTGGCCGAGCGCTTTTCCGAGCGTGGTTTTGAAGAAAACGGGGTCAGGTTCGAAGAAAACGGGGTCGGGTTGACTTTTTAGCTGAGCCCGACTCCGCTCTTCAACATACGATTTGGGAAGATCAAATCTTCCCTATGTGCCGATTATCGCTGCAACGCGCCAGTACCAGGGTGACGGGTTTGCAGAAGTTGCTCTGGGCCCTCTCAGGTCAGAGCCTGCGCGACAGTATGGAGTCATACTATACTCCAGATAATCTATCCTTCGATGCATTTGCGAGACCAACCATCGTTAGAAAAAAGAGTTCGGTCGTCCCATGAGTCAATTATCAAGAATTTGGAGAATAGCTGTCCATGCGTTTAAATATATTTGGGTCATGCTTGGTTTTATTAGTGTCGTCATTTTCAGCTTGGGCAGGAAATGGCTCTGGAAAAGTTACGCAGTTGATGCCTCATGCTAATGATGTGGTTTTCTTTTCTTTAAGTGGAGAGCATACGAATCTTCCAAAATGTTCATCAACTGCTTGGTCAATATCGCTATCCACGCACACGGGAAGAGCAATGTATGCCTTGTTACTAAGTGCGCATACACAAGGGCTTATGATTCATGTGCAGGGAACGGGAGATTGCTCAGCATGGCCGGACCGCGAGACGGCGCGCTATATCTTGAGTGAGCTCTAGGAGCGTCTGAACAATGTCAGCTCCCGGTGAAATCGATCCAGCCATAGCTAGAGGTCTCCGGGCAGACTAGCCCCAAGGAGACCAGACATGCGCAAAAGCAAGTTCGCCGAAAGCCAGATTGTCTCCACGCTAAGCATGTCGAGTGCGGCCGCCAGGTCAAGGATGCGTCCCGTGAGCTTGGCATTTGCTATGCGACCTACTACGTCTTGAAGTCCAAGTACGGTGGCATGGAAGCTACTGACGTACAGCGCCTTTGCGACCTGTAGACCAAGCATCGCAAGCTCAAATGGATGTATGCGGAGCTGAAGATAGAGAAACATGCACTGAGGGAAGTCATCACAAAAAGTTATAGACCCGGCGCACAACCGTCCGCTTCTTGCCTGGCTCGTCGAGCAACATGGCTGGAGAGAGCGAGGGGCTTGTTCAGTCGTTGGCGTGGCTCGCTCGACAGCACGCTATCGGTGTCTTCCCGATCGCGACTAGGAAGTCATTGCGCTGTTGTCCGAATTGGCCGAGCGCTTTCCCGAGCGTGGATTCGGAAAGCTCTTTCAGATCATCCGTCGTCGCGGATATGTGTGGAATCACAAAAGGGTCTGGCGCGTGTATTGCCTGATGAAGCTCAATCGGCGTCGTCGCAGCAGGCGCCGGGTCCCCACGCGCTATTCATAACCGTTGGCATGCGGAGAACGGCCCAATGCCGGATGGTCGATCGGCTTCATGTCCGATGCGTTGTGGGATGGTCGACGCTTCCGCACGTTCAATGTCATCGACGATTTCAGTCGGGAAGCCTTGGCGATCGAAGTGGACTTGAATCTTCCGGCCGCCCGCGTCATCCGCACGTTGGAACGTATCGCGGCCTGACGCGGTTATCCGAACAGGCTTCGTTTGGACAACGGACCGCAATTTGTCCCGTTGGCCATGGCCGAGTGGGCTGAGCGCAGGGGTACCGCCTTGGACTTCATCGAGCCGGGGCGTCCAATGCAAAAACGGTTTCATCGAACGCTTCAATGGCAGCTACCGGCGCGGCGTGCTGGACATGCATCTCTTCCGCACCCTGAGCGAGGTTCGCGAACAGACAGAACACTGGCTGGCCGACTAAACCAACAGATACCGCACGACAGCTTGGGCGGGCTAACGCCCGCCGAGGTCTGCGATTAACATCAATCGCAGACCTCTAATTTTAGCTGGAACTGAATTGCCGGGAGTCCACAGCGCCAAGGCAGGTCGAAGTGATTTTTCTCGATCAACCCTGATCAATCAAAAATAGTGACGGCCTTTAACTGCATGGAATTTCCGTTGCAGCCATCGATATAGAATTGCACGTTGTTCTTGTTCTGAACCGACATCAGCAGCATGGAAAGAATCTCCTTATACATTGGAGCTGTTTGCAAGATGATGAAGCGATTTCCACCGCCGCAATCGGCTCCCGCCGGGAGAACGCCTTCTGTCCCAACGTATAGAGCTTCACCTCCCCAGCCGGTGGAAAGATACTTTACCTTGTGACCGCTAAAAGAATAACTAGCTGCGCTGGCATGAAGGCTCATTAGTAGAAGAGTAACTGCTAAGATCGTGCGGACCATAAATCCTCGTCAATTAAAAAGTGGTTTAATCCGATAATATAATATATTTGAAATCTGGATTGGAAACTAAAAAGAAGGATCGTATGCAAATCACAGAAGCTCAGCATGCGCGGCTATTGCTGACTCGAAATCAGGTCTTTAAACCATGTCTATTCTTCTAATTTGCTCTGTCAGCCCCCGTGCTGCCATGGCGCGCTATGTTGGCACGGTGTGAAGGCCAAATCCAGCTTCGCTGTGCTCTGCGAACGCGCAGTCTTTACACATTCTTTATGCGTGGAGGACGTTGCGTCGATAGCTCCTTTATGTCGACCAGATCTACCTTGGCACTCCCGCACAATGGTGCGTTGAGCCAAACACGATGTGTATCCTGATTTTGCAAGGTCCCCAGGTTGATCCGGCGCAAGCGTTGCCGGTCATGGCGCCCGAGTGTGGTGGTCGCGCGCTACGGACGGTGGCGTGCGCCGATGTCGATAGCTTGATTGCGAGCTTGCAATTGGCCGGTGGCGATGCGGAGGTGGAATTGGTGCTGCTGGACTCGGGCGATCTGCCGTTGTCCGAGCGCAGTTGTGCCAGGGCCTTGCGTGCAGCGGTGGATGCGCTGCCTACGCCGTACATCGAGCTGCATGCCGATGCGGCGCAGGAGCTGGAGCCGTGGCTGCATCCGCAGCATGCGCCGCTGGCGGTGGTGATTGCGCCGCACGATGCGCCGCGTGCGTATGCGATGTCGTTGGGCATTGCTGCGCGCTGTCTGCCCTCGTTGCACGCGCCGTTGCGCTTGGCTGCCTGAGGACGCCGGCATGTCGATCATGATCGTGCGTGGGCCGGATGCGGTATCGCCGCGGGTGCGTGGGCCGCAGCCATTGCCGCGGGCCGTGATCCGGCAGCTTGTGCAATGTGCCGGCGATGCGGGCAAGACGGTGGCGTTGCGTGCCTGCGGGTCGGAGCAGGAGTTGTTGGATGCGTTGCGCGTGGCCGGGCAGGCGCGGATGGAAATTGCGTTGATCGATCCGGGCAGTTGCGTGGACAGCGTGCGCCTGCATCGCGTGCTGGCGGCGTTGCGCTATCCCTATGTGGAAACGCACGACGACAGTACGGACCGGCCGGAGCGCTGCCTGCCGGCAGGTCTGGGCGAGTGCGTGGCGACAGTGCGCGGTTACTGCGCGCAGAGCTATCTGCTGGGGCTGGAAATCGCGTTGGAACATCTGGGCTGCACGGAGATTCAGGGCGATGTCCACGTCGGGACCTGAGTCGCGCCAGCTGCATTACTTCGCCGACTACGAAGGCTATTGCGATGGTCGGCCAGTGCTATGGGGGCAGCTCGCTCACAGCGTGGAGGTGTCTGCCGATGGCGTGCTGGATGCCGCCGAACTGGTGTGTGCGTTGCGCCGTCGTGCGGCAGAAGCGCATGGGCTGGAAGCGGGGCAGATCCGGCTCTGCCAGGTCACGCGGCTGTAGCGGCATGACCTGCGCTTGTGGTTTAGCGCGCTGTACGCGCGTGTTGCGGTCGATCAAAAACGCGGCGCCATCCCATGCGCCGCAACGAGACAGTGTCGGAGACGGCACACCCATCGCTGCACCCGCACGCAGTGGTCTTACGCACGCTACCCATGATGTGCCATCGAGCTGCGCCGCTGTTCTGCGATCACGCGACTGCACCGAATGCAGGGCATCGCTTGGCGCCGTCTCCATACTCGATCAGCAACAGCCAACAGCCACAGCAATAGCAATAGCAATAGCAATAGCCAACAGCAACAGCCAGCAGCAACAGCAAATAGCAACAGCCAACAGCAACAGCAAATAGCAACAGCAATAGCAATAGCAATAGCAATAGCAATAGCAACAGCAACAGCAACAGCAAGTAGCAACAGCAAATAGCAACAGCAAATAGCAACAGCAAATAGCAACAGCAAATAGCAACAGCAAATAGCAACAGCAAAT
>NZ_JBEGDW010000004.1:382430-382629 GCF_040202875.1 Xanthomonas sp. WHRI 10204 | reverse complement strand
ATAGCAACAGCAAATAGCAACAGCAAATAGCAACAGCAAATAGCAACAGCAAATAGCAACAGCAAATAGCAACAGCAACAGCAAACAGCAACAGCAACAGCAACAGCAACAGCAACAGCAAACAGCAAACAGCAAACAGCAAACAGCAAACAGCAAACAGCAAACAGCAAACAGCAAACAGCAAACAGCAAACAGCAAC
>NZ_JBEGDW010000004.1:329456-382333 GCF_040202875.1 Xanthomonas sp. WHRI 10204 | reverse complement strand
AAACACGCACACGCCAATCAACGCGCCGCGCTATGCTTTTTACCAGCCCCACACACAACGACGCCACCCGAAGGTGGCGTCGTTGTTTTGCTTTCACTGCGCATCACGCAACGCAGAGCACGTGCTAGCCGATTACTTGGCCGCACCGCCCTCCGGCACGAACTTGATCAGCTGATTGCTGGTCGCGGCGGTGCCGAAGTTGAAGCGGCCGTAGCCGGCGCCCCAATACAGCGCACCATTGACCACGGCCGGCGAGCTGAGCACCGAGCCGGTGGCGTCGTAGTTCCACAGCGTGGCGCCAGTGTCGGTGTCGAGGGCGACCATGTTGCCGGCCATCGAACCGGCGTACAGCAGGTTCGGCGACACCGTCAGCGAGCCCTGGCCGCCTGCCGGTACGGTCGGGTTGACGCGGTTGATACCCGGCACCTTGACCTGCCACTTGATCTTGCCGGTAGCCGCATCCAGCGCCGCCCACGAGCCGCCGTTGTGGCTGACGGTGTTGTCCGGTCCCAGGGTGTAGGTGGTGTTGTTGTTGTTGTTGATGGCCACATAGATCTGCGACTTGTACGGGTCGAACGCGGTGCCCCACTCGACGCCGCCGGTGGTGCCGCCGGGGCCGACCTGGGTCGACCATACCTTGGCGCCGGTCTTGGCGTTGAAGGCCCAGTAGATACCGCTCTTCTGCCCGGCGCCGACTAACTGCTGCGGCTTGCCGTCGCGCCACACGGTGAACAGGTTGACGCCAGCGCCGCCGAAATCGTAATCGGGGCCGGTCAGGTTGGTGGCCTGCGTATTCGGGCACAGACCGTTGGTGGGCGCGATGATGCACGACAGGTTCCAGGCATCGTAGCCCTGTGCACGATTGGCCCAGGCCAGCTTGCCTGTGTCCAGATTCAGCGCGACCACCGAGTCGACATAGTTATCCGGTGCCATGCAGTTCAGCTCGTCCTGCACGGTGAGGTCGCTGCCCAGATAGGAGCGTGCATTGGAGACGCAATTGCCCACGCCCTCGGGGATGTTGTAGTTGTTGCCGGTGCCGAAATACAGACGCTTGCTGATCGGGTCGATCGCCACCTGGCCCCACACCGAGGCGCCGGTGTAACCCTCAGGCACGTTGTAGAACTGCCACAGCTTCTTGCCGGTGTTCAGATCCAGGGCCACCACGCTGCCGCGGAAGCTGAAGGTGTGGTTGGGCGCCAGATTGCCCCAGTCGCCCGAGGAGATGCCGACGTAGATGCGGTTGCCGTAGATCACCGGCGAGGAGGTGATGCGCGCCTGCGGGTTGGCTTCGGCGGTGGTCTTCCACAACAGCTTGCCGGTCTTCTTGTCGATCGCCATCACGGTGCCGGCAGCCTGGTCGCCGACGATGATGCTCTTGGCGGTGATGGCCGGGGTATTGCGCGTCACCGAGGCGGCGTTGCCGGTGTAGTCGGACAGCTTGGCCTGCCAGTTCGGCTTGCCGGTCTGGGTGTCGACGCTATACAGAGTGCCGCCCCAGTCGGGCACGTAGAGGGTGCCGCCTTCGACGCTCGGCGTGGCCGAGATGTCGCCGGTGGTGGTCAGGGTCCAGGCCGGCTTGAGGCCTTTGACGGTGGTGCGATTGATCTTCCACTCACCCGGCGCGAAGCGCGCGTTGAAGTAACCGCCACCGGCGGTGGTCCAGCTGGTGGGGCTCGCGAACGGGAGGTTGCTGCCGAAGGCGCTCCACACCTGGCCGGAGCGCGCGAAGGCCTGGGTGTCCAGCGCAGACACCGGCTGTTGTGCGGTGGCGGAGCCGGGCTGGGCGAAAGCCACTGCGCTGGCGAGCAGGCAGGGAATGAGCGTCAAACTGCGTAACCGCAAGCGGCGATTGGAGTTGGTCATCACGGCATGTCCATTAATGGAAGGAAGCGCTGGATCCCCCCGGATCTGCGTGGTGAAGATCGCCGATTGCGGTGCCCGTGCAACACGCGTACTCCGTTGCATTCACGCAACGGTCGGGTCCGTCTGCATCTGGTGATACCAAGTCGAAAATTTTGCGTTCAGCACGTGCGTTAATCGCACAAATAGTGATGATTCATCACTATTTCGCTCCAGTACGATAGAAAGAATGATTCAACGCTGCAGCAGCGAATTCGTCAGTAATTCATGGGTTTGCAAAAAGTAACCAGGAAATTTTGCGCCACCTTGTACGGTGGGTCGCTGTCGGATGAGGCGCTGCCCGCGCCACTCAACGTGGCGCGTCACTGACTCTCGATGGGCGAGCCAGCCAATCAGCTACACGACGACAAAGCCCCTCTCCCGCAGGAGAGGGGTTGGGGTGAGGGTACGAAGCGAAGCCCTGTTGTATCCCAACCGCAGGGGGCTTTGTGCGCACCGGCATACGGCGCTTCGTACCACCTTCTTCCGATGGGAGAAGGAACGATCAAAAGCCCCTCTCCCCGCGGGAGAGGGGTTGGGGTGAGGGTACGAAGCGAAGCCCTGATGTATCCCAACCGCGCGACGCTTTGTGCGTACCGGCATCCGGCGCTTCGTGCCACCTTCTCCCGATGGGAGAAGGAACGATCAAAAGCCCCTCTCCCCGCGGGAGAGGGGTTGGGGTGAGGGTACGAGGCGTAGCCCTGATGTATCCCAACCGCGCGACGCTTTGCGCGCACCGGCATACGGCGCTTCGCGCCACCTTCTCCCGATGGCAAAGGAACGATCGAGCGCACGCTCAGTGGTGGGCTTGGCCAGCAGTGAGCTCGGCGCGTTACGCGCGTTGAGATGAGTGCGCGGCTGTGTGCACTGCAGCAGACGCGCTCAGCGCCAACTGCGCAATCGCATCGCGCACCACTTCCGGCACGGTCGCGTCCACATCGACCGACACCACATCTGCCTCGTCCAACGGCAGCTCCAGCGTCTGCAGCTGGCTGTCGAGCAGGCTGGGCGGCATGAAGTGGCCGGCGCGTGCGCTCAGGCGTGCGGCAATCACATGCGGCGCCGCATGCAGGAACACAAAGCGCATCTGCACGCCGCTGCCGCGCAGCAATTGGCGGTGCGTGCCGCGCAATCCGGAAAATGCCAGCACGACCGATTCGCCGGCATTCACGCAGTCGCGCAAGGTGGCGGCCAGCAGCTCCACCCACGGCAGACGCATGGCATCTGTGAGCGGTTGGCCGGCCGCCATCTGCGCGCGCGCAGCCACGCTGTGATAGTCGTCGGCATCCAGAAAGCGGAAGCGGTAATGCGCGGCGAGCGCCTGCGCGATGGTGGTCTTGCCGCTGCCCGAGACGCCCATCACAACGATGGCCATGGGCGAAGCGGACGCAGGCGTGGCAGGTACGGCGGTGTCCATCACGTCAGGTTATATCTCCGGATCGATTCGGCATTTGAGCCGATTTCACGTTGGCGGCAGCCGATGCGTGGTGTAGCGTCGGCGCTCCTTGCCAGGTGAGCGGGCACCCAGCGTAACGGCGTGCCCGGCCGGGTACAACGCATCCGAAGGTCTGTCGATGACGTCAACACCCGCACCGTCTCCTGCACCGGCGCGCCTGCGCTGGCGCGAAAAGCTGGGCTACGGCGCCGGCGATTTGGGCCTGAATCTGTATTGGGCCAACATCTCGGCGTTTCTGCTGATCTTCTACACCGACACCATGCATCTGCCGGCCGCAGCGGTGGGCACGATGATCCTGCTGACCAAGATCGCCGATGCGATTGCCGACCCGGCAATGGGCGCCATCGCCGACCGCACCCGCAGCCGCTGGGGCAAGTTCCGCCCGTATCTGTTGTGGGGCGCAATACCAATGGCGCTGACCGGCGTGCTTGCCTACACCACGCCGGACCTGGATCAGAACGGGCGCATGGTGTGGGCCACGGTGACCTTCCTGGTGATGATGCTGGCCTACACCGTGGTGAGCATTCCGTACTCGGCCTTGTCGGGCGTGATCACCGCCGACAGCCAGCAGCGTACCGGGCTGATCAGCCTGCGTTTCATCGGTGCATTTGCAGGCACCACGTTGGTCAATTACTTCACGATGGATCTGGTGCGCTGGTTCGGCGGCGGCAACGATGCGCTGGGCTGGCAGCGCACGATGATGCTGTACGGCGCAGTGGCGCTGGTGTTGTTTGTCACCGTGGCATTGACCACGCGCGAGCGCGTGCAACCGCCCCCGCAACAACGCACACCGATCCGGCGCGACATCGCCGATCTGCTGCAGAACAAACCGTGGTGCGTGTTGTTCGTGCTGTCGTTGATCATCATGATCACGATCACCATGCGCGGTGGTGCAGGCGTGTACTACCTCAAGTACTACGTGCAACGCCCGGATCTGGTCGGCTTGTTCCTGGGCAGCTACTCGGTGGCCTTGGGCATAGGTGCAGCCATCACCCCATTGCTGACGCGGCACTGGGACAAGCGCCAGCTGATGTGCGGGCTGATGGTGATCGTCGGTGTGTTGAGTTGTGCGATGTTCTTCGTGCCTGCCAATGCGGTATGGGCGATCTTCGGGTTGAACATGTTGATCGGCCTGGCCCTGGGGCCGAAGTCGCCGCTGGCGTTTTCGATGTATGCCGACAGCGCCGACTACACCGAATGGCGCACCGGTCGGCGCGCGACGGCGATGACGTTTGCGGCGGCGACGTTTTCGCAAAAGCTTGGCGGCGCTCTGGCCTCGGCCGGCATCGCGTGGGTGCTGGCCGGGATGGGTTATGTGGCCAACAGTGCGCAGTCCACCGGGTCGTTGACCGGCATCGTGCTGCTGCTGACGGTGATCCCTGGGGTGGTCGCGCTGCTGGCTGCCTGGACCATGCGTTTCTATCCGCTGGACGACGGCTTGCTGAGCCAGATCCAGCACGAACTGGCCGCGCGCAAGCGCGACGAACCGGAGCACCCCTGACCGTGTCTGCAACGCCCACCGCTGCGTCCGACTCACTGTCCACCTTGATGGCGCCCAGCGCCGATGGCATGCGCTACGCGCTCTACAGCCCGACCGCCATGCCCAATGCCGGCGGCTTTTTGTGGAACCGCCGCATGATGTTGCAGCTCACCTGCCGTGGCTATGCCACCGGCCAGTTCATGCAGCCGGAGCCATCCAAGTACGCGCATGCACCGATGCTGGAAGCGCGCAATTTCATGATGCCCGAGCAGCCGTATTACGCACATCACCCCGGGCGTTTTTTCTATCTCAAGGACGAAGACAGTGGCGCGCTGTACTCGGTACCGCACGAGCCGGTGCGCGCGCAGCCGCAGGCCTTCGAATTCTCTGCCGGCAAGCACGATGTGCGTTGGCGCGTGCAGCATGACGACATCGTGGTGGAGCTGTGCGTGGCCTTGCCTACCGACGATGCGTTGGAGCTGTGGGAATGCCGCGTGCATAACGCCTCCGGGCGCGCGCGGCGGTTGAGCCTGTACGTGTATTTCCCGGTCGGTTACATGTCGTGGATGCATCAATCCGGCGGCTACGAGCCGGCGCTGGGCGGCATCGTCTGCCGCAGCGTGGCGCCGTACCAGAAAGTGGACGATTATTTTCGTCAGCGCGATTTCAAGGACTGCACCTTCCTGCTGCATGAGCAAGCGCCGGTGACGTGGGAGGCGCGGCAACTGGCGTTCGAAGGCGAGGGTGGGCTGCATGCGCCTTCTGCCATCCAGGCCGAGCAGCTGGGCAACAGCGAGGCGCATTACGAAACGCCGGCCGCCGCGCTGCAATATCGCCTGAGTCTGCAAGCCGACGCGGCCAGCGTGTACCGCTTTGCATTCGGGCCGGCCAAGGACGATGCAGAAATTGCCGCGCTGCGCGCGCGCTATCTGTCGCAGGAAGGCTTTGCCGAGGCGGCACGCGCCTATGCGCAGTATCTGCAGGCCGGCCACGGTTGCATGCAGATCGCCACACCCGATGCGGCGCTGGATAACCTGGTCAATCATTGGTTGCCGCGGCAGGTGTTCTATCACGGCGATGTCAATCGCCTGACCACCGATCCGCAGACACGCAATTATCTGCAAGACCACATGGGCATGGCCTATCTGCAGCCGGCGACCGCGCGTGCAGCGTTGCTGCATGCCCTGTCGCAGCAGGAACCCAGCGGCGCGATGCCGGACGGCATTTTGCTGGTGGAAGGCGCCGAGCTGAAATACATCAACCAGGTGCCGCATACCGACCATTGCGTGTGGTTGCCGATCTTCCTGAGTGCGTATCTGGCCGAAACCAACGATGCCAGCGTGCTGGAGACGGTGGTGCGCGCTCACGATGGCCAGGCGCTGAGCGTGGCCGAGCGATTGGATGCGGCGATGCAGTGGTTGCTGGATGCGCGCGATGCGCGCGGCCTGAGTTTCATCGCCCAGGGCGATTGGAACGACCCCATGAACATGGTCGGCTGGCGCGGCAAGGGCGTCTCCGGCTGGCTCACCGTGGCGACCGCGTATGCGCTGCGACTGTGGTCGGACATCTGCGCCGCGTATGGACGCACCGCGCAGGCGGAGGTATTCGGCCAGGCAGTGGGCAGGGTAAACGCCGACGCAAATCGTGAGTTGTGGGACGGCAACTGGTATGCGCGCGGCATCACCGACGACGGCATGCGCTTCGGCATTGCCGACGATTTGGAAGGGCGTATCTATCTCAATCCGCAGAGTTTTGCGCTGTTGGCCGGCACCGCCGATGCGCAGCAACGCACGGCACTGCTGGAGGCGGTGCGCGAACAACTGCACACGCCGTATGGCCCGGTGATGCTGGCACCGGCCTATACCCACATGCGCGACGACGTGGGTCGCCTTACCCAGAAATGGCCGGGTGCGGCGGAGAACGGTGCGGTCTACAACCACGCGGTGGCGTTCTATCTGTACAGCCTGTACCAGATTGGCGAGGCCGACCGCGCCTGGGAAATCCTGCGCGCGATGCTGCCGGGCCCAGCCCGCGAAGACGTGCTGCAGCGCGGTCATCTGCCGGTGTCGCTGCCCAACTACTACCGTGGCGCGTGGCATCAATACCCGCGCACCGCCGGGCGATCGAGCCAGTTGTTCAACACCGGCACGGTGGCGTGGGTGTATCGCTGCGTGCTGGAAGGTTTGTTTGGCCTGGTCGGCGAGGGCGACGCGTTGGCGATCCGCCCGCAGCTGCCTTCGCACTGGCCGCATGCGCAGGTGACGCGGCAATTTCGTGGCGCGCAGTTCGAGGTCGTGTTGACGCGGGAGGCGGGTCGTCGCGGCAGCGAGGTGCTGGTGGATGGCGAGGTCTGCCCGGATCAACGGGTTCACAACATCGTGGCCGGTCGCACGTATCAGGTGCGCGTGCGTCTGCCGGGCTGAGGGGTGTCTGCGGCTTGCTCAGCCAGCGGCCCTCACCCGCCCTTCGGGCACCCTCTCCCCCAGGGGGGAGAGGGGAGGTTGCCGGCTTTTTAGATTGTCGTTGCTAGAGCTGGAGCTGGAGCCAGATCCAAAGCCAAAGCTAACGCCAAAGCTAACGCCAAAGCCAAAGCTAACGCTCAAAGCCAGATCCAGGATCTAGAAGCCGTAAGCCGTAAGCCGTAAGCCGTAAGCCGTAAGCCAGAAGCCAGAAGCCAGAAGCCAACAGCCAGAAGCCAACAGCCAGAAGCCAACAGCCAGAAGCCAACAGCCAACAGCCAACAGCCAGCAGCCGGCCTTCCGTTCTCATTCGCTAGGCCTCCTTCCCCCGCCTGCGGGGGAAGGTGCCCGAAGGGCGGATGGGGGTAGCCACGTCATCCCCACCTCCTCCAGCCGTCCACGCGCAGCGCCCCGCTGCCCAATCCGCCGCCGGCAGCGTCCCGTCGCCCACGCGCTGTTCCCCACTGCGTAAACTCCCAGGCTCGCATCGCGCCGCCTAGGACACCCATTGGTCTCGAGCTGGATATTGCTGCTGGTCTCGCTGGGTTACGCCGCGCTGCTGTTCGGGGTGGCGTGGTGGGGCGATCGTCGGCCGATGTATCCGGAGCGGCCGTGGCTGCGCCCGGCGGTCTACAGCCTGGCGCTGGCGGTGTACTGCTCGTCATGGACGTTCTACGGCGCGGTGGGCTCGGCGGTGCGCAACGGTATCGGCTATCTGCCGATCTACCTCGGCCCGTTGCTGTTGCTGCTGTTCGGCTGGCGCATCATCGAGCGGCTGGCGCTGATCGCACGCTCCGAAAACACCGTGTCCATCGCCGATTTCATTTCCTCGCGCTACGGCCGCTCGCGGCGGCTGGCCGCGTTGGTGGCGGTGATCGCGCTGGTCGGCATCGTTCCGTATCTGGCGCTGCAGTACAAAGCGGTGGCGATGAGCCTGGAGGTGCTGACCGGGCATAGCAGCGCCGGGCGCGGCATCTTTGCCGATCCGGCGTTGTATGTGGCGCTGCTGATGGCCTTGTTCGCCACCTTGTTCGGCACCCGCCAGGTGGATGCCACCGAACACCATCACGGCATGATGCTGGCCATCGCGCTGGAGTCGGTGATCAAGCTGATCGCCATCGTGGCGGTGGGTCTGTTTGCGTGGATGTGGCTGAGCGATCACCAACTGCACATCGCCGATTCGGCGCGCACCTTGTTCGAACACACGCCGTCGGTGGGATTCATCTCGCAGACGCTGCTGAGTTTTCTGGCGGTGATCTGCCTGCCGCGGCAATTCCATGTGGCGGTGGTCGAATGCAGCGATGTCGGCGATATCCGGCGCGCGCGCTGGTTGTTCGGTGCGTACCTGGTGATCATTTCGGCGATGGTGGTGCCGATCGCCTCGGCCGGCATCGCGTTGTTCGGCAAGGGCAGTGCGGTGGTGGACGATGCGGTGGTGCTGGCCTTGCCGCTGAGCCAGGGCAATACGGTGCTGGCGCTGGTGGCCTACGTGGGCGGGTTTTCGGCCGCCACCGGCATGGTGATCGTGGCCAGCATCGCCTTGGCCACCATGGTCAGCAACGACCTGGTGATGCCGGTGCTGCTACGCCGCCGCGGCAGCGCGGATGCGCGTGCAGCGGTGGCTTCGCGCGTGCTGTGGATCCGCCGCGTGGCCATCCTGCTGCTGGCGCTGGTGGCCTACGGCTATCACCGCAGCGTGGCCAACGACACCACGCTGGCGGCCTACGGATTGATGGCGTTTGCGGCGGTGGCGCAGTTTGCGCCGGGCGTGATCGGCGGGCTGTATTGGCGCGGGGCCAGCCGCAAGGGCGTGGAAACCGGCATGGTGCTCGGCTTCATGACCTGGATCTACACGCTGTTGCTGCCGGCCGCCACGCGTGCGGGCTGGCTGCAGCCGGAGTGGTTGGTGGATGGGCCGTTCGGTATCGGCTGGCTTCAGCCGCAGCAGTTGTTCGGCATGCGCGGCTGGGACCCGCTGGCGCATGGCACGTTCTGGTCGCTGCTGATCAACGTCGGCGCGATGATGCTGGTGTCGGCACGCTGGCGCCCGGGCGTGGACGAGCGGCTGCGTGCGGCACCGTTTCTGGACCCGTATGCGCAGCGTCCGGCGGTGGCCGGCGACTGGCCCGGGCATGTGCGCGTGGCCGATCTGCAGGCGCTGGCCGAGCGCGTGGTGGGCGAGCGGCATGCGCATCGTGCCTTTGTCGAGCAGGCCTTGCTGCTGGAGCGCGAGCTGCAACCGACCGTGGTGGCCGATCGCGCCTGGGTGCAGTTCACCGAGCGCTTGCTGGCGGCCTCCATCGGCGCCGCGTCGGCGCGGCTGGTGTTGACCAGCTTGTTGCGTGGTTCGGGCATGGAACTGGGTGAAGTGGTGGCGGTGCTGGACGAGGCCGGCCAGGAACTGCGCTTCAATCGCGAGATCCTGTCCACCACGCTGGAAAACATCAGCGCCGCGGTCAGCGTGGTCGATCCGGAGATGCGCCTCACCGCATGGAATCGGCGTTATCAGCAGTTGTTCGGTTACCCGGATGGCATGTTGTATGTCGGCCGCCCGGTTGCCGATCTGATCCGCTACAACGCCGAACGCGGCGAGCTGGGCGAAGGCGATATCGAAGACCAGATCGACCGCCGCATCCGCCACATGCGTGCCGGCTCGCCGCATGTGTTCGAGCGCACCCGCAGCGACGGCAAGGTGATCGAAATGCGCGGCCAGGCGCTGCCCGGCGGCGGCTATGTCACCAGCTATAACGACATCACCGACTACAAGCGCGCCGAGCGCGCGCTGCTGGACGCCAACGAAAACCTGGAGCAACGTGTGGCCGATCGCTCGCGCGAAGCCGAGCTGGCGCAGCAGTCAAAGACGCGCTTTCTGGCCGCGATCAGCCACGACGTGTTGCAGCCGCTCAATGCCGCGCGGCTGTTCGCCTCCGCATTGCGCGAGAGCCATCAGAACAACGAAGAACAACGCCATCTGGCCGAGCGTGTGGATGCGTCGTTGCGTGCGGCCGAAGAATTGCTCGACGGTCTGCTCGACGTGTCGCGTCTGGATGCCGGCGGGCTGCGCCCCACGGTCGAAGACTTCGATGCCAGCGCATTGATGCACGAGCTGGCCGCGCAATACGCGCCGGTGGCATCCAGCCGCGGCCTGCGCCTGCAGGTGCATAGCCGGCCGATCTGGGTGCGCAGCGACCGCCGCCTGCTGCGCCGGGTGATGCAGAACTTCCTGGCCAACGCGCTGCGCTACACGCGCCAGGGACGTATCGTGCTGGGCATGCGCGGGCGTGGCGAACAGGTGGAACTGCAGGTGTGGGACACCGGTCCTGGCATTCCCGAGCACCACATGCGGCAGATCTTTGAAGAGTTTCGCCGCTATCAGCAGCCCTTCGATTGGGGCGAGCAGGGCTTGGGATTGGGGTTGTCGATCTGCCAACGTATCTCGCGTCTGCTCGATCATGATCTGAGTGCGCGCAGCCAGGTCGGCCGCGGCAGCATGTTCTCGATCCTGTTGCCGCGCGTGGCGCCGGTGCCGGTGGCGCCGCTGGTGCCGGTACCGGCCACGCGCACCTTGCCCAGCGGCGATTCGCTGGCCGGATTGCGCGTGCTGTGCGTGGATAACGACCGCGAGATTCTCGATGGCATGCGCGCGTTGCTCGGCCGCTGGCAGGTGGAGGTGATCACTGCCAGCACCGTGGATCAGGCGCTGGACTGTGCGCGCGAGCAACCGGATGTGATGTTGGTGGACTATCACCTGCACGACCGTCTGGATGGACTGGACACGCTGGATGCGGTGCAGGCCGCCGCGACTGCGCCGATCGCTGGCGCGCTACTGACTGCCGACGGTCGCGACGAACTCAAACAACTTGCACGTGCGCGCGGCTATCGCTTGCTCACCAAACCGGTAAAACCCGCCTCGCTGCGTGCATTCTTGAGCGCACTCCACGATGCGAAAAAGCGCTGAGGAGTAGCCACCCGAATGCAGCGTAGGAGCGTGCCTGCGCGCGACAGGGCATTGCCGATAACGCTTCGTCGCGCGCAGGCACGCTCCTACGAAGAACTGGCGATGAAGATGGCGCTTGCGCTGGCTGCGATGAACGCAAGCAACTTGAGCGCTAACGCGGCTACCGCTTGCTCACCAAACCGGTAAAGCTCGCCTCGCTGCGTGCATTCCTAAGCGCTCTCCACGATTCAAAAAACGCTCACTGTTATCGATCCGCATGCAGCGTAGGAGCGTGCCTGCGCGCGACGGGGGATTGCCGATAAGGCCTCATCGCGCTCAGGCGCGCTCCTACGAAAAAAAACTGCCAGTGAGCGTACGCACACGATGGCCGCGATGAACTCAGGCACGCTTCTATAGAAAACAGGCAGTCGAAAGATTCCCTGTGCGCAGGGGCTTACGCCGCGCCGCTGAGGTGTTCGTACAGGATCACGCTGCCGACGATCACCAGGATCGCGCCGCCCAGGATCTCGGCACGTTTGCCGATCAGCGCGCCCAGTGCGCGGCCCAGCATGATGCCGGCGGTGACCATGCTGAAGGTGCACAGGCCGACCACTACGGCCACCACGCCGATGTGCACATCCAAAAATGCCAGGCTGACGCCCACCGCCATCGCATCGATGCTGGTGGCGAAGCCGGTGGCGGCCAGTGCAAGCAGGCCGTTTTTCTTCGGCGCATCGGCTGCCTCATCTGCATCGTCAGGATCGGCACGCAGCCCGGCCACGATCATGTGCGTGCCCAGGGCGCCAAGCAGTACGAAGGCGATCCAGTGGTCATAGGCGGACACATAGCTGGACGCCGCACGGCCCAGCAACCAGCCGATCACCGGTGTGATCGCTTCGATGCACCCAAAGATCAATCCGGCGCGTAGCGCATCGCGCCACTGCGGTTTGCGCATCGCCGCGCCCTTGCCGATCGCAGCGGCAAACGCATCGGTGGACATCGCAAAACCGATCAACACAATGGAAAAAGGAGACATCGGCACTCTCGGGCTGGGCACGGTCACAACGGCATGCGCCCGCGCCAACCGTCGTCGTACGCGCATGCCGCTGGTCTCGCCAAACCACGATTGGTTGCCTGCACCACGGCGCAACGGCCGAGTATGTTGATGCAGGCGCTTTCGATAAACGAAAGCAGGCTACTCCCCAAGGGGCGCGCAGTGTAACAACGCAAAACCCGCTTTCGGGCGTTTTGCCTGCACGCGAAGGTCGGTCTGATCTTTATAGCCGTGGCTATGCAGCGGCCATCGGTGGGGTTGCAGGCGCAGTAGAACAGCCGGGAAACCATGGGCGAGCCCACGGCCCGATGGCTGTGCTGTCAGTGTGTCGGCCGCGCTTGCTGGCCACCCAGCAGGGCACGCACGGTGTCCATTTCCACATCCCGGCCGGCCTGCAGATCCTGCACGGTGCTCTGCACCGGCACGTCGGGCAGCACGCCGCGATCGGGTTGCGCGCTGGTTGCGAACTGCCCGACCAGCGGCAGATCCACCTCGATGTGCGAGTTGGGCAAGTGCAAAAAGAAGAACGCGCTGCCGTTGATGCCGCGCAGATTGCCGCCGGTGGGCTGGCCGACCAGCGTGCCCAAGCCGTTGCGCTGTAGTTGCTGCGCGAACGCGAATGTGGCCGAGCTGTTTTCGGCGTCGATCAACACAAACACCCGACCAGTGAAATGCGGTGTACGCAATGGCAGGTAGCGCTGTGCAGCGCTGCCGGTTTGCGCATTGAGCGTGTAGAACCGCGTGTCGTAGGCAACCGCGCGCGTGCCCCAGTCGCGGAAGCCGCGATCCCAGGTGGTGACGTAGGCCGCCAACGCATCGGGCACGCGTCGATAGCGCACCAGGTTGCGCATCGGCGCCGCCGCGATCTCGCCTGCTGCCAGATACCCCAGCAGCACGCTGCCCACGTCCAGCCCGCCCTCGTTGCCACGCAGATCGATCACCAACGCAGGCACCTTGCGCTCGGCCAGGCGCGTGAAGCTGCGCGCCAGAAATGCCTGCCAATCCCAGGCGCTTTCATAGAGCGCCCAATCCGGCATGCGCAGAATCGCCAGATCGGCCGAGTCCATCGTCAGCGTCCATGCCGGCGCTGCGCTGTCGCGCGCACGTTTGGGCGCCATTGCATCGCGCTGCGCCGCGTCGATGCCGTGCACCTGCAGCGCGCGTGGAGCGGTGGCGCCGGGCGCGCGGAACTGCAGCACCGGGTTGGCGGAAATCTGCGGAAACAGCAACGGCAGATACGCATCGAATGCCTCGATCTGCGCAAATCCCTGCACTTGCATCTGGGCGATGCGCTTGGCGTCGTTGCTGCCATCGGCGCGCGCCACTGTCATCAACGCCGCCAGAATCTGCGAGGTGGCAATGCCATCGATGGACAGCACTTCGGTGCCGGGCAGCAAGCCGGGCTGATCCGAGCCATTCCGGCTGACGATCATGCCGCCCTGTAGCCAACGAAAGTGGAACGGCAGGCGCCGGCCGTCGCCGAACAGGGCCTGCTGGATCGGCTCGGGTTGATTGACGAAATTGGGGAAGCTGTGGCCGCAGCGCACGCTGGCGGTCAGGCGGGAGATGGCGAGGTAGGCCTGGCCAAGCGTGGCGCCGTCTGCCAGTTCGGCGCGCAGCTCGGCAAAGCGTTGCGCAACCTGCGCCTCGGTGGCGTAGCGATACAGGCCCGGATGCAGTGCGCCATAGGCCTGTTGCAGCACATCGATATCGGCCAGCAGCGCCGGACCGGGCAGTGGACTGTCGCGTGTCAACGCGGGTGCGGGCGGGGCCGCCCACGCGACGCAGATCGGACAGAGCAGCACTAACAACACTGAAAGAAGTCGGATGCGATGGGACATGGCAGCTCCTGGGCAAGAGTCGCCAGCATCGGCAGACGCGCGGTGGCGGGCGACTCAAATGCCCAATTGCCAAAAAATTTTCAGGATGTGCGACGTTGCGCGCGCCGGTAGTCGCTGGGCGTGCAGCCGAAGTGGGCACGAAACACCCGGTTGAAGCTGGCCTTGGAACCGAACCCCACCGCCAGCGCGATGGAGAGGATGTCCTGATCGCCGGCCAGCAGGCGCTGGGCGTCGGCGATGCGCAGCGCGTTGATGAAGGCGCTGAAGGTCTGCCCCAGGCCTTCGTTGAGCGCACGCGACAGATAGTTGCTGTTGGTGCCCATGCGGCGCGCCAGCTCGGGCAGGCTGAGGTCGGGCTCGCGCCACCAGCCGTGCGCAGCGACTTCGGCAGCCACGCGTTGCCCCAGTGCCTGCCAGTCCTTTTCCGCCGCAGGCTGGGGGGCAGCAAGCGTTGCCGGGTCGGGCGGATCTGGTGGCGGCTCCAGCATCAGCGGCGTATCGCGCGGCGGGTAGTGCAGCCGGGCATGGCGCCAGCCTTCCAGCCCCAGGTAATAGACCAGCGCTGCGGTGGCCAGGTAGCGCGGAAACTCGTCGAAATAGGACAGCGGCTTCCACAGCCGGTCGCTGGCGGTGAAGCCAAGCCGCAACACCAGCAGAAAGAATGCGGCCAGCAGAAAACCGCGTAGCCACGGCAAGCGCAGCTCCTCGCGTGCACCGCTGTGATGTTCCAGCCAGCGTTGATAGGCCAGGTATTCGCGCCAGGCCAGCACCAGATAAGTCGTCAGCGATGCCAGCACCAAGGCGTCTTGCAGCGGGGCGACCCAGGGCACGTGGACGGCGGCGTTCCAGTCCCACTTGCGTTGCAGTGGCCAGGTGAACAGCCAGGTGTAATAGCCGCCTTGCAGCAGCGCCGGCAACAGATGCAGCGCCCAGCGCCGCGGCAGCTGCCGGCGCGCCAGTTGGCGCACGTAGAGCCACACCAGTGGCCCGATCGCCAGTTCCCAGAACAGCGGCGCGTAGGTCAGGTCAGGGTAGGCATCGTAGGCGCCGGCATAGCCGAGTGTGTACGGCGTTATCAGCGCCACCACCACCAGTAGCAGTGCGGCAAGGCAACGGTTGGCGATCCGGTTGGCTGGGGCCAGCAGCAACAGGCCTGCGCCGAGCACGCCATGCGCGCTGCCCAGCAGCAGGATGGTGCTCCACATCCCGAACGTGAGGCTGGACATGCGATCCCGCGTGGTCGACCGCGCCGAGTATAGGGCGATGCCTGGTGCAACACGCCTGGGCATCTGCGCCAGGCGGCGTGGATTGCCTGAGGTCAGTGCAGCGCGTTTGAAATCTCTTGCGTGGCCGCACACAGCGCCTGCAAGGCCGCGTGCGGGCCCACCAGTTCCGGGCGGCGTGCGATGAACGGCACGGTGAGCGTGTAGGTCGCACTGCCGCGTTGCAGGATCGGCGCAGTCAGATCGACCACGCCCACCACCGCCTCGCTGGGTTGCATGGCGTAGCCATCGTTGCGTGCCTGCGCGGCGGCGGCCAGGAACTGCGCACGCTCGAACGGCACCTCGCTGGCGTCCAGCATGTCCAGCCAGCGCGCCTGCACCTCCGGTTGCTGAAAGGCGAACAGCACCAGCCCGGAGCTGGAGTGGGTCAGCGGGCGGCGATGGCCCGGGCGCACCACCAGGCCCAGATCGCTGGGCACATCCATCTGCGCGATCACCACGATCTGGTCGCCCGATGGCGCCACCAGGTGGCAGGGCTGGCAGATCGCATCGGCCAGCCGCCGCATCACCGGCAACGCGGCCTCGCTGATGCTCTGTACCGGCGGCTGCTGCATGCCGAGCATGAATAGGCGGTTGGTCAGCACATAGTCGCCTTCGCCATCGCGGGTGAGATATCCGCGCTCCTCCAGCACCTGCAGCATGCGGAAGATCTCGCCGCGCGAGCGACCGATGCCTTGCGAGATCGCGCCCATGCTCATCGGCTGCGCCTGGCGGGCAAGAAGCTCGAGGATATCCAGCCCCTTGTCCAGGGCCGGCGCGCGGTACTTGGCGGGTTCGGGGCTCATCCGTTTGCGATTCCAGGCAAGGTGCGGCGCGCCAGGGTACAGGCATCGCCGGCAGGGGTCAGGGTGGGTGCTTGCGTGCAAATATAAACAAAGATTTTATATTTGCATGGCGTTGGCGTGCGCAGTACGCTCGCGCCATTGCAACGCAAGCGCCACAGCCTTGGGAGGGGATCGGTCGCATGCATCACAGTGACATTGCCGCGTCACCGCGCGGCAACCTGGCGCGTACCGCCATGGTTCCCCTGTTGTTGATCGTCAGCCTGTTCTTTTTGTGGGGCATGGCCAACAACCTCAACGACATCCTGATCAAGCAGTTCAAAAAGGCGTTCGAGCTGAGCGACCTGCAGGCCGGGTTGGTGCAGAGCGCCTTCTACATGGGCTATTTCGTCTTCGCGATGCCGGCGGCGATGTTCATGCGTCGCTACAGCTACAAGGCCGCGGTGGTGCTCGGGTTGCTGCTGTATGCGTGCGGGGCGTTTCTGTTTTACCCGGCCGCGCAGGTGCACACCTACTGGCTGTTCTTGCTGGCGCTGTTCGTCATCGCCAGTGGCCTGGCGTTTCTGGAAACCACCGCCAATCCGCTGGTCACGGTGCTCGGCCCGGCCGAGGGCGCGGCGCGGCGGCTGAATCTTGCGCAGGCGTTCAACCCCTTGGGGTCGATCACCGGCGTGTTGGTCGGCCAGCATTTCATCTTCTCCGGTGTGGAGCACACGCCCGCCGAGCTGGCGGCGATGGCGCCGGCCGCGCGCGAGGCGTTCTTCGCTGCCGAATCCTCGGCCGTGCAGATGCCGTACCTGATCATCGGCGCAGTGGTGGTGCTGTGGGCGATCCTGATCGCGCTGGTGCGTTTTCCCACCGGCGCGCCGGAGAGCGACAGCGGCGTGGCGCCCAAACGCGCACGCTTCGGCGAATTGCTGCGCAACCGGCGCTTCATGTTTTCGGTGGTGGCGCAGTTCTTCTACGTGGGCGCGCAGGTCGGCATCTGGAGTTATCTGATCCGCTACCTGCAGGACGCGGTGCCGGGCACGCCGGAAAAGACCGCGGCCACGTATCTGACCATCTCGCTGGTGCTGTTCATGGCCGGCCGCTTTGTCGGCACCGCGTTGCTGCGCTATCTGGCACCGGCGAAATTGCTGGCGAGTTTTGCCACGATCAATGTGGTGTTGTGCGCGGTTGCCATCGCGCTGCCCGGCTGGACCGGGTTGTACGCACTGGTGGCGGCAAGCGTGTTCATGTCGGTGATGTTCCCCACCATCTTTGCGCTTGGCCTGGATGGTATGCACGACGACGCACGCAAGCTGGGCTCCTCCTTGCTGGTGATGTCGATCATCGGTGGCGCGCTGCTTACGGCGGTGATGGGCGCGGTGTCGGACATGGCCGGCATTCACTGGGCGATGGCGGTGCCGGGCGCGTGCTTTGCGGTGATCTTGCTGTTCGCGTTGCGCGCACGTCGGGTTACGCCTGTGATCGCCGGAGCCTGAGCATGCCGCGTCTTTGCTATGTACTGGATCTGCACGACGATGCCGCACTGATCGCCGACTACGAGCGCTGGCATCAGCCCACCGAGGTGTGGCCGGAAGTGGTGGCCTCGTTACAGCAGGCCGGCATCCTGGAACTGGAGATCTTTCGCAGCGGCGATCGGTTGGTGATGCTGATGGAGGTGGGCGACGATTACGATCCAGCCGCCAAGGCCGCGCGCGATGCGGCCGATCCGCGCATCCAGGCGTGGGAAGCGCTGATGTGGCGATTCCAGAAACCGCTGCCGGGCAGTGCGCCTGGGGACAAGTGGCGGGAGGCCTGGCGGATTTTTGCGTTGAGTGAGGCGGTAGCGGCGCAAGTGTGAGTCGCATCCCTCATCCGCCCTACGGGCACCTTCTCCCGCAGGCGGGAGAAGGGTGGTGGTGAAGTGGCTGCAGCGTGCATGTTCCGCTCGCAGCCATGACTAGGCTAGGGTTCTCGCACTTTCCGGTCGCAGCCATGGCTAGGCTATCGCCCTCGCCCTCGCAGTCATGACTGCTCTTTCTCTTGGCTCGGCCCGGCCGATGGCGCGGCGCGTCGCGGCGGCTGGATCTTGCTGCTTGCAGTGATCTCTGCTGCGTCGTTGCCCGCTCCCGCTTCCCTTCTCCCGCACGCGGGAGAAGGTGCCCGAAGGGCGGATGAGGGCGCTGGTTAGCCCTGTCGATTGGCTGCCAGGTCTTCCACCCAGAAACGTCCATCCGGGTAGCTGAATGCGGCAATCGAAGACGCGTGCATTTCTGCCGAGAAGCCGGGTACCTGTGGGGCAAGATAGCGGCCGTGCTGGATGCGTACCGGGTCCAGGAAGTGCTGATGCAGATGGTCGACGAATTCGATCGCGCGGTCTTCCATCTGGCCGGTGATCGCGACGAAGTCGGCCATCGCCAAATGCTGCACCAACTCGCACAGGCCCACGCCGCCGGCATGCGGGAACACGCGCACGTTGAACTTGGCGGCCAGCAGCAAGATGGCGAGGTTTTCGTTGACGCCACCGACGCGCGCGGCATCGATCTGGATCAAATCCACCGCGCCGGCTTGCAACAACTGCTTGAACATCACTCGGTTCTGGGTGTGCTCGCCGGTGGACACCGGCACCGGGGTGATGCCCTGGCGGATCGCCGCATGGCCAAGGACATCGTCCGGGCTGGTGGGTTCTTCGATCCAGGCGATGTCGAATTCGGCCAGTTGGCGCATCCAGTCGATCGCCGGGCCCACGTCCCAGCGCTGGTTGGCATCCACCGCCATCGCGATGTCCGGGCCGATCGCTTCGCGCGCGAGGCGGCAGCGGCGGATGTCGTCCTGCACGTTGGCGCCGACCTTGAGCTTGATGGTGCGGAAGCCATCGGCCACCGCTTCCTTGGCTAGGCGCACCAGTTTTTCGTCGGAGTACCCAAGCCAGCCGGGCGAGGTGGTGTAGGCCGGGTAGCCTTGCTCGATCAACTGCGCAGTACGCTGCGCGCGCTGCGGCTGCGCGGCGCGCAACATGGCCAGCGCTTCATCGCGGGTGAGCGCATCGGTGAGGTAGCGGAAGTCGATGGTGTCGACCAGCTGCTCGGGGGTGAGTTCGGCGATATAGCGCCACAGCGGCTTGTTGGCGGCACGCGCAGCCAGATCCCAGGCGGCGTTGATCACCGCGCCGATGGCCATGTGCATCACGCCTTTTTCCGGGCCCAGCCAACGCAGTTGCGAGTCGTTGGTGAGCCGGCGCGCGAAGCCGCCCAGGTCGGCGATGACGTCTTCCACGCGCATGCCGACCACGTGTTCGGCGAGCGCGGCCACGGCGGCGGTCTGCACGTCGTTGCCGCGGCCGATGGTGAACACCAGGCCGTAACCGGCCAGTGCATCCGGCGCATCGGTGCGCAGCACGACGTAGGCGGCCGAGTAATCGGGATCGGGATTCATCGCGTCCGACCCATCGAGCTCGCGCGAGGTGGGGAAGCGGACGTCGTGGGTATCGAGGGCGACGATGGTGCTCATGAAGGTCCTGGGCGATGGAAACGGGAAATAGAAAACGGGCGAAAAAGAGCGTGGGGAAGAGGGACGCTTGAGCCCCTCTCCCACCGGGAGAGGTGGTGAGGGTACGGACGCGCAGCGCCGACTGTGTTGAAGCGCTGCAATTACTCATGCGCTTGCAACGCAGATCAACGAATCACTGCACGACCAACTGCGTGTGGATACCGACGCGCGAAAGCACTTGGAAGTTCAACACCCTCGCACGCAGCTTGAAAATTTTGCGCATGACGCATCGACACAGGTGCCGACATGTCATGCCTGACAACAGGGCACATTGCGACGACCTGCCTGGATACGTCGCTACGTACCCTCACCCCAACCCCTCTCCCGAGGGGAGAGGGGCTTTAAGCTGCGTCGTGCGGAGGCGTTACCACGTGCGTTGAGCGCAACTTGGCACGCAATGCGACCAAAATCCTGGAAGGGAAAAGAAGCTTTAGGCCGCATCGCGCGGATGCGCCACTACCGGTTGACGCTGACGCCCCAATCCTTCGATCTCCAGTTCCATCAGATCGCCCGGCTTCAAATACACCGGCGGCTTCTGGCCCAGGCCCACGCCCGGTGGGGTGCCGGTGCTGATCACATCGCCTGGCATCAGCGTCATGTAGCGGCTGATGTGGCTGACCAGTTCGGCCACGCCGAACACCATCGTGCGGGTGCTGCCGTTCTGGTAACGGTGGCCGTTGACCTCCAGCCACATCGACAGGTTCTGCGGGTCGGGCACTTCATCGCGGGTGACCAGCCACGGGCCGATCGGGCCGAAGGTGTCGGCACTCTTGCCCTTGACCCACTGGCCGCCGTGTTCGAGCTGGAACTCGCGTTCGGACAGGTCGTTGATCAGCGCATAGCCGGCCACATGATTCAGTGCGTCGTCCATCGACACATCGCGTGCGATATCGCCGATCACCACGCCCAGTTCCACTTCCCAGTCGCTCTTGACCGAGCCGCGCGGGATGATGACGGTATCGTTCGGGCCGCACACCGCGGTGGTGGCCTTCATGAAAAGAATCGGCATTTTTGGCACTTCCATGCCCGATTCGGCGGCGTGGTCGGCGTAGTTCAAGCCCACGCAGATGAACTTGCCGATGCGGCCCACTGCGGCGCCATAGCGCTGCTCGCCTTCGATCAGCGGCAACGTGGACAGATCCACTGCACGCAGTTTTTCCATGCCGGCATTGGTGAGGTGCTCACCGGCGACATCGTCGATGACACCGCTCAGGTCGCGGATGCGGCCTTCGTTGTCGATCACGCCGGGACGTTCGTGGCCTTCGGCGCCAATACGTACGAGTTTCATGCAGTCTTCCTTTGCAGGGGAGGAATCGGAGCGAGTCGCCACATGTTGCAAGATGTTTCAGCAGCAGGTGGACGACGCGCTCGGAACAGGAATGGCGGTGATGCGTGCTGGCAACAGGTCACGTCAGGCGTGCGATGCGGCGTGCTGGCAGCGGTATTAAGCGCAGCTGGGACACCATCGCGAGCGGCCATGGATCTGGCCGCTGCACAGCAGTGTGGTCGGCTGGGTTTTGAGCGGCTAACAAAACGTAGCGAGCAGTCGTCAGGTGGGTGTGGACGGCGCGCAGGAACCGGAGTGTACGGGTGGTACATGAGCATTCCGAGCACCGGCCGCGCCCGCCTGGCGGTGAGCACAGTAGTTTTGTTAGCTGCTCTTAGTTGGACCAGCCCCCGTCGATGATGTGGGTCTGGCCGGTGGTGAACGACGATTCGTCCGAGGCCAGATACACCACCAGCTGCGCGATTTCGCGCGGGTCGCCCAGGCGGCCCATCGGCTGGCGATCGGTGAAGCTCTTCCACACCGCCTGTTCGTCGCCGCCCAGGGCCTGCACGCGCTGACCCAGCGACGGCGTCTTGATGGTGCCCGGGCAGATCGCGTTGCAGCGCACGCCTTGGGCCACGTAATCGGCAGCAATGGCCTTGCTCAGGCCGATCACCGCGGCCTTGGTCACGCCGTACACAAAGCGGTTCGGCACGCCCTTGATGCTGGACGCGACCGAGGACATGTTGATGATGCTGCCGCGGCCGCGTTCGAGCATGCCCGGCAGCACCGCCTTGCAGGTGTAATACATCGCATCGACGTTGATCGAGAACGAGCGGCGCCATGCCGGCTCGTCGCAGTCGAGAATGCTGCCCTGATGCACGTAGCCGGCGCAGTTGAACAACACATCGAACGGGCCGTGTTCGGCGACCAGCGCCGCAATCGCGGCGGCATCGGTGACATCGAGCAGCTGGGTGGTGATCGCATCCGACTCGGACGCCAGCGCCTGCAACGCAGCGGCGTCGATGTCGGTGGCGATCACCTGCGCGCCGGCACGTGCGCAGGCCAGCGCGCTTTCGCGGCCGATGCCGGCGCCAGCGGCGGTGATCAGGCAACGCTTGCCCTGCAGACGGGTGTTGGGCGTGGTGGGAATGGAGACTGTCATACCGATAAGGTTCCGTGGGTGGGGGCCGCCGGCCGTGGCAGACGATAGAACGTGCGTGCGTTGTCGCCGAACACTGCATCAGCGTGTTCGGCGGCATGACGGGTGACGAGCTGTTGCGCAAGATCGAACCATTGCGCGTAATCGGCGCGCAGGGTCAGCACCGGCCAGTCGCTGCCCCAGAGCAGCCGCTGCGCACCGAAGCGCGCAAACAGATGCGCAACATACGGCTCCAGTGCATCGATGCCGGCACCGCGCGCGGCTTCGGTGAGCAATCCGGACAGTTTGCAGTGCACGTTGGGATGCTGTGCCAACGCGGCCATGCCGGCGGCCCAGGCGACGAATTCGCCGGCCGCAATCTGCGGCTTGCCGCCGTGATCGACGACCACGCGCAACTGCGGGTGACGCTTCAAGCGCGCCTGCAATGCCGGCACATGCACAGCGCGGATCAAGGCATCGAAGGCCAGATCGTGGGCCAGCATCGCGTCGAAGGCGGCGTCCAATGCGGGGTTTGCCAGCCACTGCACATCGGCGATGTCCTGCACCATCGGGCGCAGCCCCTTGAGTACACCGCCGCCTGCGCGGACCAGTGCGCCGATGCGTGCGGCGGCATCGGGCGCAGCAAAATCCGTCCAGCCGACCACGCCGGCAATGCGTGGCGCGTCGTGGGCGAGCTCGAGCAGGTAACAGGTTTCGGCTTCGGTTGCGGCGGCTTGCACCACCACCACGCTGTCGACACCGGCCGCATCCAGCGCGTCGTCCACGTCATGCGGCGCGAAGTCGCGGTACAGCGGCGCAAGCTCCGGCGTCAGCCAGGCGTAATCGCCACGGGCCAGGTGCCAGAAATGCAGATGCGCATCGACGCGGCTCATGGCGTGGGCAGGTCCGTATCGAGCAGCCCGCCATCGCGCAGGCGCTGCCACAGCGCAGGCGGGATCGATGCCTGCAAGCGCGTGGCGGCCGATTGCACCTCGGCCAGGGTGCGCATGCCGGCCACCACGGTGGTCACCGCCGGATGCGCCAGCGGGAACTGTAGGGCGGCCGCGCCGATATCCACCTCGAACGCCGCGCACGCCGCATACAGGCGCTGCGCATGCTGCAAGGTGGCGGTGTCCACCGGGGCGTAGTTATAGGTGGCGCCGGGGCCGCGCGCATCGCTGAGCAGGCCGGAACTGTACGGGCCGGCCGACAGGATCGACACGCCGTGTTGCTGCGCCTGGTCGAGCAGCGCACGCGCGCCGTGCTGCTCCAGCAGGGTGTAGCGCCCAGCCAGCATCACGCAGTCGATCGGGAAGCGTGCCAGCACCTCCAGTGCCACGTCCTGCTCGTTGACGCCCAGCCCGATCGCCCCGCACGCACCGGACGCTTTCAACTCCGCCATGGCCGGCAAGGCCTCCTCAAAGGCCTGCTGCAGCACATGGGCGTGGTTGTCGCCGTGGGTCAGCGCACCGATGTCGTGCAACAGCAGCACGTCGATGTAGTCGGTGCCCAGGCGCTCCAGGCTGGAGGCGAACGCGCGCCGCACGCCGTCAGCGCTGTAGTCGAATGCGGCGCGGCGGCCGGCCACGGCAAAACCGTCGCGCCCGGCAACAGCCTGTGCGTCGTCGTAGACGCAGCGGCCAACCTTGGTCGACAGCGTGTAGGCAGCGCGCGGCACGCCGGCCAGGCCGCGGCCCAGGCGTGTCTCGCTGAGTCCGTAGCCGTAGTAAGGCGCGGTGTCGAAGTGGCGGATGCCGGCCTCGAACGCGCCTGCCACCGCCGCCAGTGCGTCTGCCTCTGCGACCTCGGTGTACAGGTTGCCGATCGGCGCAGCGCCGAAGCCCAGCGCCGACAACTGCACGTCGGTGCGGCCCAGACGCTGCCGTGCCACGGCGCTCATGCGCCACGCTCCGCAAGGGTGGCGCAGGCGCGAATGGAATCTGGAGGGCAGCTGTGCATCGCAACGTCCACCAGCCGGCAGGTGCCCGGCTGTTCGCATATGAATATCGCAATCATCAATGAACAGATCACGCTGCAGTGCAGCATGGCGAGCCACGGCGGCTGACGGATTGGGTGATCGGTGCCGTGCGCGTCGCTTTTCTCGCGCTATCTCTCTGTTCGTGCGCGCATCGCTTGTGGTCGTCTGGTCCAATGGCCATTGGCCATTGGCTAACGGCTAACGGCAACACCGCACTCCGCACTCCGCTGACCAATCGGATTTCTCGTGCGGCAGCGCCGGTGCCGCCGGCGGGCCGGCAAGCGTGTGGAACCCGTGACCCAGACACGCATGGTCTTCGACCCTCGCCCCCATTGCGAACTCGGTTGTCCGCGCGCGCTGGAGAGATCGCCCTGCGGCTCTCCAGGCCAAGGGTAGCGCCGCGCTGATCGCGCTGGCGCGCCTGTTTTCGCCGTCTGGACACCCGCACTACAGCGCAGCGGCGTGCCCCCTCGCATTGCAACGCACTCCATCCCGGCTATTTCAAAATCCGGGCCCCGCATCACCAGTTCCTATAACGCGGCCTGCGCGGTTGCCTCGCATCGGCGGCTAGGGCTAGATACCAGCCTTGATCCGATGAAGCTGATGCATGCCAGACACGACACGGCGGGAGTTGTTCAAGGTGCTGGCCGCAGGCGCATTGGTCGCGCCGTTGCCGGCTGCCGCGCAGGCGTCAGCCGTGCCATGCGCCGCGCATCCGCCGCCGTGGGCGCGCGGCATCGAGGGCCAGCGCAAGGCCGACCTGGGCAACGGCACCTATCTCAACCCTATCGTGGCCGGTGATCACCCGGATCCCACCATCCTCAAGGATGGCGACGACTACTACATGACGTTTTCGTCGTTCTTTTCGTACCCGGGCATCGTGCTGTGGCACTCCACCGACCTGGTCAACTGGACCCCGATCGGCCCGGCGCTGCGCCAGGAACTGGGCACGATCTGGGCGCTGGATCTGTGCAAGCACGACGGCCGTTACTTCATCTATATCCCGGCCAATCCGGACGACAAGGGCTGGTCGATCTTCGTGATCTGGGCCGATGACATCCGCGGGCCATGGAGCGCGCCGATCGATCTGAACATCGCCGGCTGCATCGACCCCGGCCATGTCGTCGGCGAGGACGGCAAGCGCTATCTGTTCGTCAACGGCATCCGCAAGATCGGCCTGCGCGACGACGGCCTGGCCACCGATGGGCAACTCGAACCGGCCTACGCGCCGTGGCGGTATCCCGACGACTGGGTGGTGGAGAACTTCGCGCCCGAAGGCCCCAAGCTCACCTGGCACAACGGCTGGCTGTATCTGGTCACCGCCGTCGGTGGCACCGCCGGGCCGGTGACCGGGCATATGGTCATCGCCGCGCGGTCGCGCTCGGTGCACGGGCCGTGGGAACACTGCCCGCGCAACCCGCTGGTGCGCACGCTGTCCGAACAGGAGCCGTGGTGGTCGCGCGGCCATGCCACGCTGGTGCAAGGCCCACGCGGCGACTGGTGGCTGGTCTATCACGGCTACGAAAACGGCTTCCGCACCCTGGGGCGCCAGACCCTGCTGGAGCCGATCGAGTGGACCGCCGACGGCTGGTTTCGCGCCACCGGCGGCGACCTGTCCAAGCCGTTGCGCACGCCGGCACGCGCTGCCACCGGCAGTGCGAATGTGGCGAGCGGCTTCGCGTTGTCCGATGACTTTTCCACCGACCGATTCGGCACACAGTGGAGCCTGCACGCGCCCAAGCCCGGCGAGCAGGCGCGCGTGCGGCGGGCCAACAAAGCGCTGACGCTGACCTGCGCCGGCACATCGCCCATCGACAGCGCACCGTTGACCTGCGGCGTACCTGATCGCGCCTATGTGGCCGAGGTGACGCTGGAGCTGGTCGGCAATGCCGAAGGCGGCCTGCTGCTGTTCTACAACCACAAGGCCTTCGTCGGCATCGGCTTCACCGCCGACACCATGAAGACCTACGAATATTCCGAAGAACTGGTGTGGGCACGCGCACCCAACACGCATCGCCGCATCCGCGTGCGGCTGACCAACGATCGCCACATCGTGAGCTTTGCGTATTCGTTCGACGACGGCCGGCAGTGGACGCGCCATCCCACGCGCATGGAGGTGTCCGGATTCCACCACAACGTGTTCGGCGGCTTTTTGAGTCTGCAGTTGGGCGTGTATGCCGCGCAGCAGGGCGAGGTGGTGTTGCGTGACTTTAGGTATCGCGCGCTGGGCTGAGCGTGGCTGAGCACTGACGGCTGATGCTGCGCAGTGATCCTGCATGTTGTCAGCGTTTCGGTTTCAGGATGGCTGTCGGAGATACCGTCAGCCCGATCCGATGTTTGAAAGCAGACGCCTTCGTCGACCTCTCAAGGCAATCCTTGCACCTGCCAAAAAAAATCGTGGAGACATCGAGTATGTCTGCCGCGCGGGCTCTTGTGTTGCCTTGCATGCCTGCGGCTTTCAATGCCGCGACGATGTGGGGTGGGTTTCCGCTATGCCGCAACGGGGCACGGAAACGGTCGATTGACGCATCGTAGTTTGCAAGCGTAGTCAGCACGCTGACAGCGCCGCTGCATATGCCGTGCAAGATCCCGAAGAGAATCAGTGAGAGACCTCGTCAACTGATCCGCGACGCCGCACTGCACGCGCACTGCACGCGGATTCGAGTGCATCAACGAGCAGATCGCGCTGGTCTTCCAGCAGTAGTTTCAGCGGTTTTACGCCAAGCTGGGCGCGTACGTGTCACCGCAGAGGGCGGGGCCTTGATGGCCCCGCCGCTGGACTCAACCGCAGCAGTAGCAGACGTTGCCTTGTCCCAAATCGCCGCCGAACTCCGGACACTCGGCCTTGCAGGCCCATGCACTACACGACTCGGCCTTCGGCTGTGCGCCGTCCACGGCCATCACCTGGAACGCACCGAAGCCGGTGCTGGCCAGAAACGTCGCTGCCATCAACGCACTGCGCAAGCTTACCCAACGCTTTTTCATGCATTACTCCCTCAACGTTGCAAAAGCCGCTGGCGCATCCGTGCGGCCCAAGGCGGCGACCAGGTCCTGCACCCGCTCCGTGGTATCGAACACGCCAACATGGGAATGGCGCACGCGCCCGTCCCCATCGATGGCCATCAACAGCGGCACGTTGCGCGCACGGAACAGCATCAGCGCGCGACGATCGGTCAACGTGACCACCGGAAAATCGAAGCCATGCACATGCGCATAGCGCGCGGCCTGCACCGCATCGCAATGGCACACACCCAGTAATTGCGGTCGGCCCGGCAGGTTGGCCTGCAACTGCCGCGCCGCGCGCAGCACGGTTGGTGCCGAGCGCTGGCAGTACGGGCACGTGGTCGTGAAAAAGAACAGCACCTGCGCCGGCCCCTGCGGCGCACCCAGCAGATGGCGCTGACCGTCGGCGTCCATCGCCTCGATGCGCGGCACGTACATGCCCTCGTACGGCGTGCTGATGCGCGTCTGCAGCCATTGCTGCTGCACGCGCAGTTGTCGGTTTTGCCACGCCAGCGCCGCAATCAATGCACAGGCCATCAGCAGGCCGATCCATAGCCAGGGAAAACGTCGCGCCATGCCAGCTCCAAAGCGTCCTTGATGCCCGAGCCTTGCCCAGGCATCAGCTCATGGTCAATGGTGATATCGACAACTGCGATGTCGCGCGGTGCGCAGGTGTGGATGCGATCACGCCGGTGCGCTTGGGCTTGCCACCGTCGGGCGATGACATGCGGACGATTTGCGCAAATAGTGCTGCAGGCAGGCCTTGCGACCGGTAACGCACGCAGCAGTCGCGCCATGCCATCTACCGAAGCGATCAGGCTGTTGCGCTTGGGCTTGCCATCGTTGGGCAACGACACGCGGGCGGTTTGCGCGAACGCGGCTGCAGGCATTGCCTTGCGACCGTTAACGCACGCAGCAGTCGCGCCATGCTGTCTACCGATGCGATCAGGTTGGTGCGCTTGGGCTTGCCACCGTGGGGCGATGACATGCGGGCGGTTTGCGCAAATAGTGATGCAGGCAGGCCTTGCGACAGTAACGCACGCAGCAGTCGCGCCATGCCACCTGCCGATGCGATCAGGCCGGTGCGCTTGGGCTTGCCACCGTCGGGCGATGACATGCGGGTGGTTTGCGCAAACACGGCTGCAGGCAGGTCTTGCGACAAGTGCGCGGCGTAGCTGTCGCGCGCTGCCATTTGCCAGTGCGCGGTGCATGGCATGCTGTGCAGTGCGGCGCGTCGGTACGTGCCGGTTTTGGGGGAGCGATGCACAAGAATTCAATGGCGCGTCGGCTGCTGCTGGCGATGTTCGTCTGTGCGACAGCGCACGCCAACGACAGTAGTTTTGGCGACGACAACGGCACCATCCGGCTGCTGCACCAGCCCGACATCAGCATGGACAAGGAAGCGCTGCTGCTCAGCGAAGAACGCGTGCAGGTGGACTACGTGTTCACCAACAACAGCGAGCGCGACCTCAGCGTGCCGGTGGCCTTCCCGATGCCGCCAATGTATTTCGGCATGGCCGACCACAGCGAACTCACCGACTTCAAACTGTGGGTGGACGGCAAGCCGATCGCCACCACGCGCAAGCTTGTGGTGTTGCTGGACGACGGCAGCGACATCTCCAAGGCGTTTGCCGCCACCGGGTGGACCCAGGACGATGTGGAGGCCTTCACCGAATCCGGCACCCCGCCCAAGGCCCGCAAACCGCTGCCCGCACGCTGGGTCGATGCCGACGCGCAACCGCGTTTCACTCTCAACGAGTACTTCGTCTGGCAACAGCTATTTCCGGCGCGCCGCAGCGTGCAGATCCGGCATGCCTATGCGCCCAGCCTGTCCACCGGCGTACCGCAGCCCAGCACGTATCTGCTGGAGTCCTATGCAAAGGACACCTGCATCGAACCGGCCACCAAGACCAGCATGCAGCGCCGGGAAGGCCAGTCCGGTCTGGCCTGGGCCAACTTGCGCTACGTGCTCACCACCGGCAAGAACTGGAACGGCGCGATCAAGGACTTCCAGCTGACCATCCGCAAGCAGGCCGCCAGCGACATCCTGAGTCTGTGCTTCGACGGCGAGCTGAAAAAGATCGACCCGTTGACCTTCCAGTTCAAGCAGGCCAACTTCATCCCGATGCGCGATCTGAACGTCTTGTTCGTGCGCGCGCCGGAGTAAACGCCACAAGCCCCACACGTAGGAGCGCACCCGGGCGCGATGGAGCTTTACCGGTAACGCCCAGCACAGTCGTACGTGCCAACGCGCGTAAGGTTTCTTTTGCAAAACAAGCTTCACCGGTAACGCCCATCGCGCCCAGGTGCGCTCCTACGCTGGTGTCGTGTCGTGTCGTGTCGTGTCGCGTTGCACGGCATAGCAAATCTATCGTGCCCACCAACGAGGACGGCAGAAGTAGTGGGATCACACGTAGGAGCGCACCTGGGCGCGACAGGGCTTTCCCAACCACCCCCAACGCCCGCAGACACGTCGCTGCGCGCGTCAGTCGTCTTCCGGCGGCGGCAACACGATGCCGTCGGAGTCGATGGCGAGCTTGCCGGCCATCAGCACGGCCTGGGTACGGTTGGTGACGCCGAGCTTGCGCAGGATTGCGGTGACGTGCGCCTTGATGGTGGCTTCGGACACGCCCAGATCGTAGGCGATCTGCTTGTTGAGCCGGCCCGCGCCGAGCATCTGCAGCACGCGGAATTGTTGCGGGGTGAGATCGCGCAACCGCTGGCCAACCTCGCGCTCTTCGCTATCGGTGGGCGGCAGGTTCTGCGCTTCGGCGGGAATCCAGCGTTCGCCATCCAGCACCGTGGCCAGCGCGCGGCCGATGGTGTCCGAGTCGGCGGATTTGGGAATGAAACCGAACGCGCCATGGTCGATGGCACGCCGCATCACCGTGGGTTCTTCGCGTGCGGACACCACCACCACCGGCAACTGCGGATGCAGCGAGCGCATATGCACCAGGGCACTGAAGCCCTGCGCGCCCGGCATGTTGAGATCCATCAACAGCAGGTCCGCGTCCGGTTGCGCATCGGCCAGCGTGTACAACGCATCCACGTTGTCGGCTTCGAACAGTTGCACGCCCGGCATGACCCGCTGCACCGCCCCGCGCAAGGCCTCGCGAAACAGGGGATGGTCATCGGCAATCAGCAGGGTGGTCATTGAGGGGCCGGGAGTGGGGAATCGGGAATCGGGAATCGCAAAGGCAACAGCGAAGAGCAGCGCGGCAAACAGCAACAGCAACAGCAACAGCAACGATGCGGTGACGTTGAAGATGAGAATTGGCAGCTATGAACAAATGTAGGGGTCGGGAACCCGCTTTTACGAATTCCCAATCCGACGATTTACTTCCCACTCCTCAGGGAACCGCTCTCACGATTCCCCAATCCCGATTCCTCATTCCCAACGCGCGTCAGCGCGTTAGCCGCTCATTGACCAGCGAATCCACCACCGACGGGTCGGCCAGGGTGGAGGTGTCGCCGAGTTGATCGGGTGCGTTTTCGGCGATCTTGCGCAGGATGCGGCGCATGATCTTGCCCGAGCGCGTCTTCGGCAGGCCGGGGGCCCACTGCAGGTGATCGGGCGAGGCGATCGGGCCGATTTCCTTACGCACCCAACTCACCAGCTCCTTGTGCAGCTCTTCGCTGGGGTTCTCGCCGGCGATCAAGGTGACGTAGGCATAGATGCCCTGGCCCTTGACGTCGTGCGGGAAGCCCACCACCGCCGCTTCGGCGACCTTGGGGTGCGAGACCAGCGCGCTTTCCACTTCGGCAGTGCCGATGCGATGGCCGGAGACGTTGATCACGTCGTCCACGCGGCCGGTGATCCAGTAGTAGCCATCGGCATCGCGGCGGCAGCCGTCACCGGTGAAGTAGCTGCCCGGATAGGTGCGGAAATAGGTGTCGATGAACCGCTGGTGGTCGCCGTAGACGCTGCGCATCTGGCCCGGCCACGAATCCAGCAGCACCAGGTTGCCTTCGGTGGCGCCGTCCAGGATCTTGCCTTCGGCATCGACCAGCGCCGGCTGCACGCCGAAGAACGGCAGCGTGGCCGACCCCGGCTTGAGGTCGACCGCGCCGGCCAGCGGCGAAATCAAAATGCCGCCGGTTTCGGTCTGCCACCAGGTATCCACGATCGGGCAACGGCTGTCGCCGACCACTTCGTAATACCAACGCCAGGCTTCCGGATTGATTGGCTCGCCGACGCTGCCGAGCAGGCGCAGGCTCTTGCGCGAGGTCCGCTTGACCGGCGCTTCGCCATCGCGCATCAGCGCGCGGATCGCGGTGGGCGCGGTGTAGAACAAGGTGACCTGGTGCTTGTCGATCACGTCCCAGAAGCGCGAGACGTTGGGGTAGTTGGGCACGCCTTCGAACATCACCGCAGTGGCGCCATTGGCGAGCGGGCCGTAGACGATGTAGCTGTGGCCGGTGACCCAGCCCACGTCGGCGGTGCACCAGTAGATGTCGTCTTCGCGCAGGTCGAACACCACTTCGTGCGTGTAGCTGGCAAACAGCAGATAGCCGCCGGTGGTGTGCAGCACGCCCTTCGGCTTGCCGGTGGAACCGGAGGTGTAGAGGATGAACAACGGATCTTCCGCGTTCATGCGCTCGGGTTCGCACTCGGCCGGCTGGCCATCGACCACGTCATGGAACCAGCGATCGCGCGGCGCCTGCATGTCCACCGCGCCACCGGTATGGCGCACCACCAGCACGGTTTCGACCGTGTTGGTGCCGGGAATCTTCAGCGCCGCATCCACGTTGGCCTTGAGCGGAATCTTCTTGCCGCCGCGCAGGCCTTCGTCGGCGGTGATGATCAGCTTGCTCTGGCAGTCGATCACGCGGTCGGCGATCGAGTTGGCGGCAAAACCGCCGAACACCACCGAGTGCACCGCACCGATGCGCGCGCAGGCGAGCATGGCCACGGCCGCATCGACGATCATCGGCAGGTAGATGGTGACCCGGTCGCCCTTCTTGACGCCGAGGTTGCGCAGCGCGTTGCCGAGCTTGCAGACGCGCTCGTACAACTCGCGGTAGGTGACCGGGTAGGACGCCGCATCCGGGCTGTCGGGCTCGAACAGCAGCGCGGTCTTGTCGCCGCGCGTGGCGAGCTGGCGGTCCAGGCAGTTGACGCTGGCGTTGAGCTCGCCGTCGCCGAACCAGCGGATATGGAAGTCGTCCAGCGCAAAGCTGACGTCCTTGACCTGGGTGGGTTGCTTGAACCAGTCCAGCCGCTGCGCGGCCTTGCCCCAGAACTGCTCGGGATGCTCGATCGATTCGCGGTACAGCGTTGCGTACTGCTCGCCATTGACGCGTGCGCCCTTGGCGAACGCGGGATCGACGGGATAAACATCAGCCATGGCACCCTCACTTGCGATGAACTTGTTGGGAGAGGGCACGGCAGCTGCCCTCGGTAGGCGATCAGTGTGCCGCATCCATTCTGTCCCGGCGGTCAACGGCGCGTTAGACCATGGTCGTAACCTAAGGCGTGCGCTGGCGCACATCCATTGCGGGTCCTGGTGCGACCATCGGTCACCTTGTGGAATGCTGCGTTGCAGCTACGACCAAAGGCGAATAGGCTGCAAACCGCGGACTGCCTCACGCTCCGCACAGCATCGCCATCAAGCGCGAGGCCTTCATTGGGGAGAGGGTTCCATGAAACACCGTACTGCACCGTTGGTGCGCCATCCGTTGGCGGCCGCATTGTTCGTGGCCAGCATTCTGCCGGGCGTTGCGTTCGCGCAGACGGCAAAGGAAAAGGCGCTGGAAACACGTATTGCCGAGCTCGAGCGTCAGGTCCAACTACTGGTGACCGCGCAGCAACAACAACAGGGCCAGATTGCCCAGACGCAGACGCAGGTCACCGAGGTGCGCACCTTGCAGGCGCAGACTCCGCCCGCGCCCGCGCTCCCGGCCGGCAAAAAGCCGATCCAGCTGACCAGCATCACGCCGAACGCGTTGCCGGGGACAACGTTTCGTTACGGTGGTTTCATCAAGGCCGACTTCATGACCACCCGCACCAGCGACGGCGCCTTGCCTGAAGGTGCGGTGGGACGTTACCTGTACATCCCGACGCAGACGCCTGTCGGGGGACAGGCGTCGAGCACCGACACCGACTTCCATGCCAAGTTCTCGCGCTTCAACCTGGGCGTGGACACGGTGACCGAAAACGGCGACAAGCTGACTGGGTTCATCGAACTGGACTTCTTCGGTAACGCGCTGGCCAACCAGGTCAACAATCTGTACGGCGGCACCTTGCGGCACGCCTACATGAGCTGGAACAACTGGCTGGCCGGCCAGACCTGGTCCAACTTCGTCGACGCCACGATCCTGCCGGAAGCGGCCGACATCGTCGGGCCGACCGACGGTGCGCTGTTCAGCCGTCAGACCCAGATCCGCTACACCCGCGGCGCTTTCAGCGTGTCGGCAGAAAACACCGAAACGCTGACCACGCCATACCGGGGCGGCAACACCATCCTGGCCTCGGACCATGGCGCGATGCCGGATCTGACCGCGCGGTACAACTGGAAGGGCACCTGGGGCACGTTCGGTCTGTCGGCGATCGCACGCCAGTACCGCACCCGCAGCGCGCTGACCAACGACACCGACTTCGGCGGCGCCATCGCCGGCGGCGGCCGCTGGATCATCAACTCCAGCAACGACCTGCGCTACCAGCTGGCCTACGGCGAAGGCCTTGGCCGCTATCTGGGCCTGGGCAACGGCTCGGACGTGGAAATCGACATCGACGGCAACATCCAGACCGTCAGCACGGTGGCCGGCTGGGTGGCTTGGCGGCACGACTACAACGCCAAGTTGCGCAGCACCATCATGTATTCGCGCGTGGATTACGACCATTCGCTGGCCAACACCGGCGGGCTGGCGAGCAAGTCGCAGCAGAGCATCCGCGCCAACGTCTTCTATTCGCCGCTACCCAAGGTGGATGTGGGCGCAGAGCTGATGTACGGCCGCCGCGAAGCCGAAAACGGCGATTCCGGCGACATCTCGCGCCTGCAGTTCACCACCAAGTACAGCTTCTAAAGGTTCACCCATCGGCCGCCCGCCACGCATGTGGGCGGGCCGTGCTGCCCGCACTCCAGGAGACAGACCATGACCGTCTCGAATGACGCATTGATCGCCAAGATCGATGCCAATCCGAAGTACCACGCGCTCAAGCGCCAGCGCAACACGCTCGGCTGGACGCTCACCGTGCTGATGTTGTTGGCCTATTTCGGCTATATCGGCCTGATCGCTTTCGACAAGGCATTTTTGGCCAAACCCATCGGCGATGGAGTGACTTCGATCGGCATTCCGATCGCGATCGGGGTGATGGTGTTCACCATCGTCATCACCGCCATCTACGTGCGTCGTGCCAACGGCACCTACGACCAGCTGACCGCGCAGATCCTGGAGGAAGCCCGCAAATGAGCAAGACTTCGCGCCTTCTTCTGATTTTGGCCGGCTTGCTGCCGGCAGGCCTCGCGCTGGCCGCCGGTGGCGACATGGGCCAGGTCGACAAGCAGCCCACCAACTGGGTGGCGATCGGCATGTTCGGCTTCTTCGTGCTGGGCACCTTGTGGATCACCAAATGGGCAGCGGCCAAGACCAAGTCGGCCGCTGACTTCTACACCGCCGGCGGCGGCATCACCGGCTTCCAGAACGGCCTGGCGATCGCCGGCGACTTCATGTCGGCGGCGTCGTTCCTGGGCATTACCGCGGCGGTGATGGCCAACGGCTACGACGGCTTGATCTATGCCATCGGCTTTCTGGTCGGTTGGCCGATCCTGACCTTCCTGATGGCCGAACGGCTGCGCAACCTTGGCAAGTACACCTTCGCCGACGTGGCCGGCTACCGCTTCGCGCCCACCGCCATCCGCAGCTTTGCCGCTTCCGGCACGCTGGTGGTGGTGCTGTTCTATCTGATCGCGCAGATGGTCGGTGCCGGTGCATTGATCAAGCTGCTGTTCGGGCTGGATTACTGGGTGGCAGTGACCCTGGTCGGCGTGCTGATGATGGTCTACGTGCTGTTCGGCGGCATGACCGCCACCACCTGGGTGCAGATCATCAAGGCAGTGTTGCTGCTGACCGGCGTGACCTTCATGGCCGTGGCGATCATGTGGCACTTCAACTTCAGCTTCGAGGCGCTGTTCGCCGAGGGCGTGCGGGTGAAGACCGCAATTGCGGCCAACGGCGGTGCATCGCCAGACGACGCAGCCAAGGCTGGCCTGTCGATCATGGGGCCGGGCGGTTTTGTGAAGGACCCGATCTCGGCGATCTCCTTCGGCATGGCGCTGATGTTCGGTACCGCCGGCTTGCCGCACATCCTGATGCGCTTCTTCACCGTTCCCGATGCCAAGCAGGCGCGTAAGTCGGTGCTGTGGGCCACCACCTGGATCGGCTACTTCTACATCCTGATCTTCATCATCGGCTTCGGTGCGATCGCCCTGGTGCTGACCAACCCGCAGTTTGCGGACGTCGCCACCGGCACCATCCACGGCGGCAAGGGTGCGGCCAACATGGCGGCGGTGCTGGTCGGCAATGCAGTCGGCGGCAACGTGTTCATGGGCTTCATCTCGGCGGTGGCCTTCGCCACCATCCTGGCGGTGGTTGCAGGGTTGACCCTGTCCGGTGCCTCGGCGGTGTCGCACGACCTGTACGCCACGGTGATCAAGAAGGGCAACCCGGCGCCGGGTTCGGAGCTGAAGGTCTCGCGTGCCACCACCCTGGTGCTGGGCGTGATCGCAGTGCTGCTGGGCATCGTGTTCGAGAAGCAGAACGTGGCCTTCATGGTGTCGCTGGCCTTCGCCATCGCTGCTTCGGCCAACTTCCCGGTGCTGATCCTGTCCTTGCTGTGGAAGAACTGCACCACGCGCGGCGCGGTGACCGGCGGCTTCCTGGGCCTGATCTCCTCGCTGGTGCTCACGGTGCTGTCGCCGTCGGTGTGGGTGGACACGCTGGGTAACGCGGCCGGGTCGGCGCCGTTCCCGTACACCTCGCCGGCACTGTTCTCGATGACCATTGGCTTTGTCGGCATCTGGCTGTTCTCGGTCCTGGATCGCAGCCCGCAGGCGGCCAACGAACGCGCAGCGTTCAAGGCGCAGCAGATCCGTGCCGAAACCGGCCTGGGTGCCAGCGGTGCGTCGGGTCACTGACCGATCGCGTAACCCATCGCTGTCAACGCAGAACGCCGGCCTTGTGCCGGCGTTCTGCGTTTTGGCGGAGGGTGAGACCGCGCAGCGAGGCGCATCCGCCAGCGCCAAGGCCGATTCGCAGCGATCGACGGTTGGCAGAGCGCAGAGGCAGGCAGCGATCCAACGCGGTACTGACCAAGATGCGAGCGGCTTCAGATGTCGATACGCAGGACCCACCGTGCTGCCCGCGCATGCCGCCTTCGCGGCGTCGTTGCGTGGCACGGCGCGATTGCGGTCGTCTACTTCGTTTTTCACGCAACGCCTGCGCGATCGCGAACAACCGCAACACCAGCGAAGAAATTAAGTCATAGAGAGTGACTAAATTGGCCCGCAAGCCGAACGCTGATCACGCACGGCTTGGCCTCTCCCCCGGTATCGACCGGCTGGCGAGTGCGCTGCAAGCGAGTTCGCCGGTTGCGTCGACCCATCGGCTCTCGTCCATCCCTTGCCCTTCCTGCACCTACGAACCGGGACACAGAGACCATGCTTACCCTCCTCGCTCCACATCCGCTGGCCCGCGCCTGCCGCCTGCTCGGCGCACTGGCCCTGCTCGCGGCACTGCCGCAGCTGGCACTGGCTGCCTGCAGCGACAGCTCCGACGTCAAGATGCAACGCATCTTGTTCAACTCCTCCAATACCGTCGTGCTGGCGCACCGTGGCTTATGGGGCAACTACGCCGGCATCGCCGACATGCCGGAAAACTCGCGTGGTTCGCTGCAGACTGCCAACGACCAATGCATGGATGGCGTGGAGCTGGACGTCAAGCTCACCAGCGATGGCGTGCCGGTGTTGCTGCACGACTACAACCTGGGGCGCACCACCACGGTGTGGCAGCACCATCCGGGGGTGAAGTACGACCCGATCACCAATCAGGGCGTCAACCCATCCGTGTTGGTCACCCCGTGGTCGGAAGTCAGCCAGTTGTTCCTGCTGGCGCCGAATCGTCGTACCACCACCGGCTATCACGTGCCGCGTGTGGATGAGCTGTTCGCCTATTACAAACAGCGCCAGCTGCGCACACCGATGGTGTTCGATATCAAGGACGCCAAAACCGTGCGTGCGGTCAGCAGTGCAGCCAATAAGGTGTTTGGCATCGCTTCCGGCAGCTACGTCGCCGCCAAGGTCAATGCAACGCTGTACACCAGTCGCGATGCTTACCGTGCCGATGGCAGCGGCATGGTCGGCATTCCGGTGTTCACCACCAACATGCTGGGCAAGATCAATGTGCGCCAGACGATCTCGGCATGGATGAACTCGGGTCACCAGACGATGGAGATCAACGTCAAGCAACTCGGCGGCTTGCTGCAGAGCGATGCCGATTTCATTCGCGAGCGTGGTTATCGCGTGGGCGTGTTCCAGGCAATTCCGGATGGCCCGTCTGCCGGCAAGTTCTATCAGAACAGCGGCGCTTGCTGCTATGCGCTGTCGGATCTGTATTTCTCTTACGCCGGTGGCCGCGACACGGCCGACAATCGCGGCAATCTGGATTTCATCGTGCGCGACGAGGCCTTCGGCCTGATCACCAGCGACAACCCGAAAGCGGCCATCGCCTACCTGCGTGCGCGCGGCAAGCACGACTAAGAGCGACTCACAACACCACTGCGCGGCCGCCAGGCGGGCGCGGACGGTGCTATGAATCGGCATGTACCACTCATACACGCCGGTTCTGAGCGCGCCGTCCACGCCCACCTGACGACCGCTCACTACGTTGTGTTAGCCGCTCCAAGCAGCTGTTACCGGCCCGTGCGGGCCGGCTGTCCTGGCGGCGGCACCTGCCGCCGCCGGGTTCATGCCATCACGGAGATTGCCCATGTTTTCCACATCGCATTTTTTCAAAGTGCTTTCGCTGAGCCTTGCCTGCTGCACGCCGCTGGCGCAGGCTGCTACGGCCGATGCACACCTGCAGGCTGGCCCGGCTTCCGGAAAGGTGCTGCAGATCGGGCAGCAGGCGTTCAGTGCGCCGGAATATCGCGCGCTGGCCCTGGCCGATTTGCCGCAGAACGCCAATCCGGCCGTTGCGGCCGACCCGAGTTTCGTTCGCGAATTCGCCGACCGGCTGCTGCTGGTGGACCAGGCGCGTCAGACGCATCTGCAAGACGACCCGGTGGTGGCCGCGCACATCCGTCAGGCCACCGATGCGATTCTTGCCGAGGCGATGCAGCGGCGCGCACGCGATGCCGCAGCGATCGACGCGACCCAAGTGCAAGCGCAGTTCGATGCGCATCCGCACGATTACGACGAGGTGCGCCTGAGCCATCTGTTCGTCGCGTTGCAGCCACAAGGCGATGCGCGGCGTGGCACACCGTTGACCGATGCGCAGGCGCTTGCACGCGCACAGCAGCTCAAGCAGCAGCTGGATGCCGGGACGCCCTTCGAAGAACTGGCGATGCGCGAATCCGACGATGGCAGCACCGCGGCTGAGGGCGGCCAGTTGTCATCGATTTTCCTGCGTAACGTGGCCGATGCCTTTGTTGCGCCGGTGGAGGGAATGGGCGTGGGGGAGGTGTCGGCCCCGGTGCGCGGGCCGGAGGGGTATCACCTGATCCGTATGGATGCGCGTAGTCCCGCCACGCTGGAGACAGCGCGCGGGCAGATCGAAGTGCAATTGCGCGACCAGGCCGCCACCGCTGCGCTGGAACGTCTGCGCCAGGCCCATCCATTGCAGTTCGATCGTGGCGCGCTGGAAGCGGCACTGCGTTGATGCCGGCGCCTGCGCTGAACGCCGGCACGCAGCCATGCCATCGGCCCCGGCTGCTCTGGCCGGTGGCGGGGGCGGTGTGTGTGATTGCAGCGGCGTTGGCAGCAGGGATGTGGAGCGTGCGCACGCCGGCTGCATCGCCTCTGCAGCGCAGCGTCGCTGCGCCCCAGTTGCTGCCTGCCGGCGTTGCGTCCGCGCAGCCGCCTGCACGCGCCGCGCAGAACTTGTTCGACAGCGCCATGCAACAGCTGGCCTGTCGCGAGCAGGATGAGCAACGCGCGGCGCAGATCGCGCACGGCAGAGCGCCCAGGCCGTCGTTGGACGCGCGTCGTTGCGTCGCCGGTACACCGTTGCAGATCGAGGCGCTGCTGCGCACGGCCGCAGCGCACGGCGATGCCAACGCGCAACGCTATCTGCTTGCCCAGCGCGTGAGCGAGTTGCTGCAACGTGCGGTGGCCGCCGCACCCGCCGGCATGCCCGCGCAACTGTCGGCGAGCGACGAACAGGAGGTGGCCGCGACGGTGGCCGAGCTGGAAACGCTGGCGCTGGCAGGCCATCGCGATGCCATCGAGACCCTGGCGCAGGTGGTGGAATCGCCGCTGTTGCACGCACCCGACCCGGTGTATGCGGCGGCCTGGCGACTGGCCGCGCGGCAACCGCCGGGCCGTGCGTTGGATGCAGCCGCACCGTTGCAGGCAGAAGACGAGTTGCTGGAGTCTATGCCGCAACAACAGCAGCAACAGGCACGTGCGCTGGCGGTGGAATTATTCGGCTATTGCTGCCGCACGCGGGTTGCGGCAGCACGGTAATGCGCCCTCTCCAGCGCGACCGTCGAGCGGGTGCGTGGTCGACAGCCAGGCGCGTGCCTGCCAGCGCCAGCGCCGCTGTATCGCTGCCACCACTCAACGGAAGTAACGCGCCTTCAACGGCAGCGTGGCCGCGCCGATCGCACATGCATCGGCCGGTGCTTCGGCCGGCAGCAGCAGCGGCATCGGGCGGCCCTGGCCACGGCGCGGTTGGTTGTCGATCTGCACGGCGGCGATCAGCCGTTGCGCCAGATCCGCCGGCAGGCGACCGCCGAAGACGATGGCTTCCGGGTCGCACACCGCGGTGATCGCCGAGACGATCAGCGACACGCCCGGCGCGCTGCGTGCGATCCAGCGTTCGATCGCCGGCCATGCCGGGTCGTAGGCGGCCAGCAACGCACGCACGTCCGGCAGCGCGATGCCGTCTTCGGCCACAAGTTCGCGTAGCAACTCCAGGGTGGCGCGTTCGAGCTGTTGCGCGGGCAGCATGCCGGCGAACTCACCGGCGTTGCCGCGGGCGCCGCGCAGCACCTGGCCATCGACCACCAGCCCGCCGCCGAAGCCGTAACTGAGGTAGAGATAGGCGAAATCGCGATGCCGCCGTCCCACGCCCAGCATCGCTTCGCCTGCCGCTGCCACGCTGCCGTCGTTGTCCATCCACACCGGCTGGGTAAAGGCGTCGGCCAGCCACGGACACAGCGCGATCTGGCCCAGGGCACGCAGCGGCTCGGGCGGATTGATGAAGGTGTCCACACCGGTAAAAAAGCCGCTCATCGCCACCCCGATGCCCAGGCGCGGGCCGGCATCGTCGACGCTCGCCAGCAGCGCGGCATCGGCGGCCTGCAGCTGGGTCAGCACGCCGTACAAGGTGGTATCGGTCAGCGCGACCTCGTTGCCAGCCAGCACCGCACCGGAAAAATCCATCAGCGCCAGGCTCAGCGCATCGGTGGCGATGGAGATGCCCAAGGTGTGGCCGTGCCCCGGGTTCAACGACACCGCCACGCCCGGCTTGCCACGCCCGGCGCGCGCGATGCTGCTGCCCATGTGCACCATGCCGCGCGCCTGCAAGCCTTCGATCAGGCGCACCGCGGTCTGCACGGTCAGCCCGGTGCCGCGGCTCAGGTCGGCGCGGGTCAGCACCCCGGCCAGCCGCAAGCGGTCGAGCATGTCGCGCTCGTTGAGGCTCAAGCCGGGCAAGGTGGGCGTGTGTGGAGGCAGCGCAAAGGCGGCAGTTGAGGACATGGCGCGCGGTGTCACGGGGGAACCGCAAGCTTACCCGCACCGGACTGAAATAATTAATTCACAGGAAGTTATTAAATTAGCGGTCTCATCCTCGACCGGCCGCCCCATGTCCCGCTTCACTACCCGCCCGTGCCCCCGCCTGTGTCTGCTGGCTTTGTGCGTCAGCGCCAGCCTGAGCGCCCATGCCGCCGAGCCGGCGCCGTCCGCGGCGGCTCCCGCCAGCGACGCACCGGTGCAGCTGGATGCGGTGCAGGTCTCTGGCCAGCATCTGTCGATCCGCCAGGCCATCGGTGCCAAGCGCGAGGCCGCAGTGGTGTCCGATGGCGTGGCCGCCGACGATATCGGCTCGATCCCCGACTTCGGCCTCGGCGAGGCGTTGCAGCGCGTGCCGGGCGTGTCGATGGTGGTCAACAACGGCCGCGGCGAGGCGCAGTTCATGAGCCTGCGCGGCTTCAATCCCGACTACAACACGGTGCTGATCGACGGGGTGGCGCTGCCGTCCACCGAAACCAGCCGGCGCGTGCAGTCGCTGGATGTGATTCCTGCATCGCTGGCGCAGCAGGTGGATATCTACAAGACCTTCAACGCCGACATGGACAGCAATGCCATCGGCGGCATCGCGTCGCTGCGCACGCGCAGCGCGTTCGATCACGACGGCCCGTTCGCCACCGTGCGCGCGAATCTGGCCGATTGGGAAAACCGCCGGCAGCTGCAAAGCAGCGGCCCGTCCGGCCAGGTGCAGGGCAGTTTCAGCAACACCTTCGGGCCGGACCATCGCTTCGGTGTGGTGCTGTCGGCCGATTATTTCCGTCGCGATTCGTCGTCGTTGAACACCGCCATCGACAGCTACAGCTACTACGCCAACGGCGCGCGGCAGACCCTCGTCCCCACGCTGGACACCAACGGCATGGCGATCGCCCCGGACCGTTTCCGCCCGCTCAGCTACGACAACGTGCGTCAGCGCCGCAGCGTGTTCGGCAAGCTGGAATACGACGATGGCGATGCGCTGAAACTGGCGTTGAGCGCCGGCTCCTTCGAACACGGCAACGACGAACAACGCCGCTCGCAGTGGATCAACCGCGTTGGCAACGCACTGGTGACCGATGCCGACGACGGCCGCTATGCGCAGGGCAGCGCACAGACCGATGCCAACCGCTTTGACCAGACCCGCACGCTGCGCTATGCGCAAGTCAACGGCAGCTTCCGCCTCAATCCGCAGGGCCACATCGATGTGTTGTTCAACCGTGCCACCGGCAAGTATCGACAAGACACGCGCGAAGATGTGTTCACTGCGGCCGCCTCCGCACGGCTGGGATTCGGCTACGCGCTGGGCAACGACACGCGCCCGACCATCGCCCTGGTCGACCCCGGCTACTACAGCAATCCGGCCAATTACCTACAGTCGTACTTTCTGACCCGGGTGGAAAAGAGCAGCACCGACACCACCACCTTCAAGGTCGACTACAGCCAAAACGCCGATGCCGATGCACAGGGATGGGGGCTGCGTACCGGCCTGCAGTACCGCGATCTGCAGCAGCGCTACAACCTGGACGAAGTGCGTCGCAATCCGGTCGGGCGGGTCAGCCTGGCGACGGTCGGGACCGACGATGCGCGCGTCTGTCCGTATGCCGATTTCAGCTGCCTGCTGCTGGTCGACCCGGCGCGGGTGGCCGCGTTTGCGGCCGCATCGCCAGGCGCCTACGTGCTGGCCAACACCAATGCACGCAATAGCGCGATCGGCGATTTCCGTATCGACGAACGCAATGGCGCGGCCTACCTGATGGGCACCTGGAATGGTGAACGCACGCAGGCCACCTTCGGCCTGCGCAACGAGTACCTGCAGCGCGAGGTGCTCAGTGCGGTGCCGCAGCCGCTGAGCAGCACCACCAATTATCTGCAGCAATCCGACGCCAGCGACCGGCGCTTTCTGCTGCCATCGGCCAACCTTGCCTGGGACATCACCCCGGCGCTGAAACTGCGCATGGCCGGTAGCCGCACCATCGGCCTGCCCACCTATGGCGACATCGGCCAGAACAGCAGTCCGGTGGTCGATACCACAGGCTTGACCATCAACCGCAGCATCGCCAACCCGCAATTGCGTCCGCGCCGCGCCGACAATCTGGATCTGTCGCTGGAGTGGTACCCGGATCAGGATTCGCAACTGTCGATGGCGGTGTTCCACAAGCGCATCGACGACGAGATCGTGCGCGTCACCAACACCGATCTGCAGCGTGATCCGGGTGGGCTGGTCGGCACCTATCAGGTCACCACCACCCAGGCGATCAATACCGGCGCGGCCAGCGTGCGCGGCGTCGAGTTCACCGCCATCGATACGCGGTTCGATTTTCTGCCAGGTGTGTGGTCGCATCTGGGCGCGATGGCCAATCTGACCGTGCTCGACCCGCGCACCGCCGACGTGCAGATGAGCGATGGCAGCCTGCGCGCGCTGCCCGGCCTGATGGAATCGCCCAAGCGCAGCGCCAACGCCTCGCTGCTGTACGACATTGGCCGCTTCAGTGCACGCGTCAGCGCCAATTACACCGGTCTGCAATTGCTGTCCGCAGCCACCGACAACCGCGTCAATGATCGCTACTACGATGCCATCACCAGCTACGACGCACAGCTGGCATGGCGCTTCACCAGCAAGCTGCGCATGACCGTGCAGGGCCGCAACCTCAGCAACGCGCGGCTGACCCGCGTCATCGGCGCCGATCAGCAATTGATGCGCGAGCAACTGGATAACGGCCGCGCGTATTACCTGGGAGTGGACTATGCGTTCTGATCGACGCAGCGCAGCGGCGCTGGGTATTTGTCTGATGGCCGCATGCATCGGCAATGCGTGTGCCGACCAAGCGGCCACGCCCGCAGCAACGCCGCCGTTCGTGGCGATGGAGACCATCGTCAGCGGCGATTGCTGGGGCCAATGGCCCGACGACGTGCTGGCGGCGGTAACCCGCTGCAAACCGGCCGAGCACAATCGCATCGCCTTGCAGGTGCTCGACGATGCCGACGGCCCGGCACGCGTGGGCAGCGACATTGCACCCTGCAATGGCGCGCGCTGCATCGGCCTGGCACAGCTGCTGCAGTCGGCACCGGCGCAAGCGCTGCTATTGCGCACACCTCCGGCACGCATCGATGCGGTCCTGGCCGCGCTGGATCACGCACAGGCGCGTGCGCGCGTGACTATCGAGCCGCTGGTGCAACCGGTGCCCGCACCTGCCGCGCCGGTCACCCTGGCGCCGGGCGTGCGCTATTGGCGCCAGCGCGTGGATGGGCCGCAGCCGGTGACGCTGCACATCGCCCAGATCGACCTGACCACGCCGGGCCTGCAACTGGTCGGCACGCATGGCGACCGCAGCGGCGGTGGCGAATTTCTCGCCAACCCCACCACTGCATTCGTGCGCGATAACGGGTTTGCGTTGGCGATCAATGCCGACTATTTCCTGCCGTTCGATGGTGGTCATCTGTTCGACAAGGCGTTCGTCCCGGCAGCCGGGCAGGGCGTCACTGCCGAAGGCCTGGCCATCGACGATGGCCATCTCGATTCGGCCGCCGCAACCAGTGATGCGCGCGTCGATGCCGCTTTTTGCGTGAGCGCGCGCAACGCCGTGCGCATCGTGCGCGGCAGTTGCCCGTCCGGCACACGCGTCGGTGTGGGCGCCGGCCCGCTGCTGTTGCTCGATGGCAAGCGCCAACCGCGCGAAGCCAGCCGCGCCGACTACTACGACGGCCCCGAACCGCGCAGCGCGCTGGGCCTGGACCGTGCCGGCAAGACGCTGTGGATGGTGGTGGCCGACGGCCGCCAGCCCGGCTACAGCGCCGGCATGTCGCTGGACGCGCTGACCGCCGTGCTGCAGCACCTCGGTGCCAACGCCGCCATCAACCTGGACGGCGGCGGCTCCAGCACCCTGGCCGCCCGCGTGGACGGCCGCGTGCGCACGCTCAACCGCCCCATCCACACCGGCATTCCGGGGCGCGAGCGCCCGGTCGCCAATCAGTTGGGTGTGCGGATCGTGGGGCAGCCCTGAGGCGTCGGGAGATGGCGCGGTACCATTGGTGGTTTGAACCACGGCCCCCGCCATGAAGATCGCCTCCTGGAACGTCAACTCGCTCAACGTGCGCCTGCCGCATCTGCAACAGTGGCTCACCGACGTCGCGCCGGATGTGGTGGGTATCCAGGAAACCAAGCTGGAAGACCACAAGTTCCCGGACGCGGCGCTGGCCGCGCTTGGGTATCGCAGCGTGTTTTGCGGGCAGAAGACCTACAACGGCGTGGCGATCCTGTCGCGCGCGCCGGCGTTGGACGTGCAGATGGGCATCCCCGGGTTCGATGACGTGCAACAGCGCGTCATCGCCGCCACCGTCGATGGCGTGCGCATCATCAATCTGTACGTGGTCAACGGGCAGGACGTGGGCACCGACAAATACGAATACAAACTGCGCTGGCTGGACGCGGTGCACGCCTGGATCGCGCAGGAGCTGCAGCGCCATCCGCAGTTGGTGGTGCTGGGCGACTTCAATATCGCCCCGGACGCGCGCGACGTGCACGACCCGGTGGTGTGGAACGAGACCCACATCCTCACCTCCACCGCCGAGCGCGCCGCGCTGGAAAAACTGTTGGAGCTGGGCCTGCACGATGCGTTCCGGTTGCATCATGACGACGCCGAGCAGTTCAGTTGGTGGGACTACCGCCAGGCCGCGTACCGCCGCAACCTGGGGCTGCGCATCGACCTGACCCTGGTGTCGGATGCGCTGCGCGCACGCGCGGTGGCGTCGGGCATCGACCGCGAACCGCGCACCTGGGAACGCCCCAGCGACCACGCCCCAGCCTGGGTGCAACTGGCAGAGGCCGGCGCATGAGCGAGCGTCACCTGCGTCGCAGCACGCACAAGATCGGCGACGTGACGCTGGGGCCGGTCCACCGCTTGAGCTGCCATTGCGGCGCCGTGCAGATCGACCTGGACTTGCCGCACGGCCTGCTCGATCCACGCCGTTGCGATTGTTCGATGTGCCGCCGCCGTGGCGCCATCGTCGCCTCGGTCGCGCTCGATGGCCTGCACGTGCGGCAGGGCCAGGACGTGCTGCGCCTGTATCAGTTCAACACGCACGCCGCCGCGCATTATTTCTGCGGCGTATGTGGCATCTACACCCATCACCGGCGCCGCTCCAATCCCAACGAATACGGCTACAACGTCGGCTGCCTGGAAGGCGTCAATCCGTATGCGCTGAATATCGCGGTGCAGGTGGAAGACGGCGTCAACCATCCGGCAGATCGCGCCGCTGCCGGCAGCTGAAACGACACTGCCCGGGCAAGCCCGGACAGTGCAGTCACCGATGTGGCGCGATTTAGATCGGCTAACAAACGACTATGCAGCCGCCAGGCGGGCGCGGCCGCTGCTCAGTGCGGCATGTACCACGCGTACACGCCGGTTATGAGCGTGCCGTCCACACCCAACTGAAGACTGCTCGCTACGTTCTGTTAGCCACTCTCAGATCGGCTAACCAATCGACCGCGCAGTCGTCAGAGGCGCGGCCAGTGCCCGGAATCCGCTCGTACGCTGCGGTTTTCCCGTGCCGTCCATCTCCACCGGCGACTGCTCTTTAGCCGTTTTTAAAGCGACCAGTAAAACAGCCAGGCAATTACCGGATGGATGCGGCCCATGCCCGGAGGCGGATGCCGCGCGTACGCTACGATGACGCCGTGTTGTCCGCATGCACCTGACGGCCGCACCCACTGGTTTGTCGGACGCTGTTAACGCACGCGGCCACGGGTAAACAGATTGACGATGGCCAGCAGAATCACCGCACCCACCAGCGACCAGACAAAGGTCATCACGGTGATCGCCTGATTGATGCCGCCGCCTAAAAACCAGCCAGCGATCATTGCACCGACGATGCCGACCACCACATTGAGAATGATGCCCTGCTGTGCATCGCGACGCATGATGATGCTGGCCAGCCAACCCACGATGCCGCCGATGATCAACCAGATAATGATGCCCATGGTGCCAATCTCCTCGTTCGCTTGCACCGGGAGCGGTGCATGGGCGCCATTGGACGCAGCGCGCCGTGAAGCAGCTGTCGAGCGCGATGCGCGCACTAGTCCAGCGTTGGGGTTGGTGTGCACGGCGTGACAGCGCACGCTGGGTGGCAGCATGGCCCGGTGCAGCTATGGCTGCGTCCGCATCGGCCCGGTGAGCGTGGCGAGCCGCAGGCGCGGCAGCTGCTTGGCCCGGCCCTGGCGATCGACCCGGCCGAGGTGCCGCTGCTGCGCGATGCGCGCGGCCGCCCCTCCCTGCAACCGGCGCTGCCCGACTGGGATGCCGGCTGGAGCCACAGTGGCGACTATCTGCTGGTCGGGTTGGGCCGCGGCGTGCGGCTGGGGGTGGATCTGGAACGCATCCGCGCACGCCCACGCCTGCTGGACATCGCGCAGCGTTTCTTTCATCCGGACGAACTGGCGTTGCTGGCGGCGCTTGAGACTGACGCACAGCAGGCGCTGTTTTTCCGTCTGTGGTGCGCCAAGGAAGCCTTGCTCAAGGCCTACGGGCATGGCCTGTCGTTCGGCCTGCATCGGCTTGCGTACGCCGTTGACTCGGATGGCGCATTGCACCTGCAGTGGTGCGACCCCGAACTAGGTGATGCCGCACAGTGGCAGCTGCACGAATGGTGGGCCGCGCCGGACTGCCGCGCCGCGTTGGCGTTTTATCCTCAGCCCGCCGCTTGAGGCGCCGCGCCATACGGCAAGATCGGCTGACGGAACTGCGCCACGCCATCGAGATCGCGCAAGGTCACCGTCAACACGCCGCTGGCGCCGTCGATCTCCACCTCTCCGAAGAACTGATACCCGGCCAACGGTGAGGTGTTCGGCGCGGGCGGTGCCTTCTGGAACACCACCGTCGGGCCGAAGGTGGCATCCAATGCATTCGGCCCGAAGCTGCCGGCATTGAGCGGGCCGCCGACGAATTCCCAGAACGGCTCGAACTGCTGAAACGCGGCGCGGTCCGGATGGTAGTAGTGCGCGGCGCAGTAATGCACATCGGCCGTCAGCCACACCGTGTTGCGGATGCGCGCGCGGCTGATAAAGCGCAGCAACGCGGCGATCTCCTGCTCGCGTCCGCGCGGCGCGCCGTCATCGCCATTGGCGATCGCTTCCCAACGCGGGCGCCCATTGCCATCTTCGCCATCGGGGACCTGCAAACCGATCGGCATGTCGGCGGCAATCACCTTCCACTGCGCGCGTGAGCCGGCCAGCTCGCGCTGCAGCCAGGCCAGCTGCTCGGCGCCGAGAAATGCGGTGTCCGCGCTCGGCGTGGGTTGCAGATTGTCGCTATTGGCACCGCGATAACTGCGCATGTCCAGCACGAATACATCCAGCAGCGGGCCATAGCCGATCTTGCGATAGATGCGCCCATTGCCATCGGCACGCACGCCGCGCATCGGTGCATATTCCAGAAACGCCTTGCGCGCACGCCTGGCTAGCACGCCGATGTCGCGCACCTGGTAGCGCGCATCCAATTGCTTGCCGGGCGACCAATTGTTGGTGGTTTCGTGGTCGTCCCATTGCCACAGTTGCGGCACCTCGGCATTGAAGCGGCGCACATGCTCATCGAGCAGGTTGTAGCGGTAGTTGCCGCGAAATTCGTCCAGCGTTTCGGCCACCTTGCTCTTGGCCGCGGTAGTGAGATTGCGCCAGCGTTTGCCGTCTTCCACGGTGAGTTCGGCCGGGATCGGGCTGTCGGCGTAGATGGTATCGCCGCTATGCAGAAAGAAATCCGGGTTGCGTGCGCGCATCGCGCTGTAGATGCGCATGCCGCCGATGTCGGGATTGATGCCGAAGCCCTGGCCCACGGTGTCGCCGCTCCAGACAAAACGCACATCGCGGCGCGTTTGCGGTGCGCTGCGCAGATGGCCATGCACCGGCGCACTCAGCACACCGCTGTCGGCATCTTCGAAGCGCACCCGATAGAAAATGTCCTGGTCGCACGGCAGCCCGCCCAGATCCAAGCGCGCGGTGAAATCGTGGGCGGGTACCGCCATGCCTCCCTCCACGCGACGCGCCTGGCGCAGGCTTGGTCGCGTATCCCATTCCACCCGCATCCGCGCCGGACGGTCCGCACGGCTCCACAGCAGTGCGCGACCGTCGCGCACATCGCCGCTCTGCACGCCATCGGTGATGATCGGCCGCCCGGAGGGCGCGGCCAGACTGCGCGCAGACCAACCGCCGGCCGCCGGCAGCAACAGCCCGGCGCCCAAACCTTGCAACACGCGGCGGCGCGCGGGATCTGAGGCGGTCATGGGGTGTCCTTCGCGCAACGGGGGAGCCTGCAGATGTAGCGCCGCTGTCTTACCGCTGCGTGTCCGGCACCGGCACGGCTCCAGGCCGCGTGACCGGGATCACGCCGATGCCGGCAAGCGATGCGCCCGCATCGCCGGACACGCCGGACCGCACGCCCGCAGTGCGTTGCCGTATCGCGGCCGCCAACCAATGCCGTGAAGTGCCGGCCGACTGCGTCGACGCACGCTCCGTTTGAATCCTGCTTCAGATCATTCCTGCGAGCATCGACGATTCCCGATTCCCGATTCCCAATCCCCAATCCCCAATCCCGCCACGCCACGCCACGCCCACCTGCGATAATCGCGCCATGAACGATGCCGCACTTCCCCCCGATGTCTCCGCCGCACTGGCGCATGGCCTGCAGGCCCAATCCCTGGATGCGGATTTCGCCGCGCCGTTGCTGCGCTATCTCACGCTACTGGTGCGCTGGAACAAGACCTACAACCTCACCGCCGTGCGTGACCCGCGCGAGATGGTCACTCGCCATCTGCTCGATTCGCTGGCCATGCAGCCCTACATCGCCAGCGGCACCCTGGCCGATCTGGGTACCGGCCCCGGCCTGCCCGGTATCCCGCTGGCGATCACCCGCCCGCAGCTGCAGGTGACCCTGGTGGAAAGCAACGGCAAGAAGGCGCGCTTCATGCGCGAGGCCTTGCGTCACCTGGCGCTGGGCAATGCGCGCGTGGCCGAGTCGCGCGCTGAAGCGCTGGACGAGCCGGCTGCCTACGACCACCTCACCGCCCGCGCGCTGGATACGTTGGCCGGCATCATCGACGTCGGTGGTCACCTGCTGCGCCCGGGCGGCAGCCTGCTGGCGATGAAGGGGATCTATCCGCACGAAGAAATCGCCGCGCTCCCGGCCGGCTGGACGCTAGCCGAGGTACACCCGCTGCAGGTGCCTGGCCTGGATGGCGAACGGCATCTGGTGGTAGTGCGTAAGGCCTGAGCCGAAGCCACGTTTATCGGCCTCGAGCGGCCCTCACCCCGACCCTCTCCCGCAAGCGGGAGAGGGGGTGATACTGCTCTCGCCAAGCACGTCACGTCCTAACTGCCCTCGCCAAGCACGTCACGTCCTTTACCTCCGGCGAAGAGGTGACGACCGGCTTCTGACAAGCCCACCACGTCCCTTCCCCCGCCTGCGGGGGAAGGTGCCCGCAGGGCGGATGGGGGCAGTCCCTGACTCGCCCCGCCATATCAATCCAGCCGCCGACACTCCAGCCACACCCGTGCGCCGGCCCGCGTTGGGACTTCCGGCCCATGGCAGCGCTCCCGGGGGCTGCCATGATCGGGCGTTCGCTCCAGATCAGGCTCTCCGCACGTGACCTCTCCTCTCGCCGCCGCACTCTCGTTTGCCCTGCTGGGCCTGTCCTTCGGCGCTGTCGCCGCCCCGCCCGTCGCCGCGCCGGCCACGCTGACTGCCGACGCACCTGCCGACGCGCGCTTCCGCGCGATCTACGAAAAAGAGTGGGCATGGCGCCAGGCCGAAACCGGCCAGGCCGATGAAGACACCGACACCACCGGCGACAACACCAAGCTGCCGGACGTCGGCGCGGCCGCGCAGCAGGCGCGTCTGACGATCTGGGAGGGTGTGCTCAAGCAGCTCGACGGCATCGACCCCAAGCAGCTCTCGCCGGCCAACCAGATCAACCTTGCGATCTATCGCCCGCAGGTGGAAAACCTCGCAGCCGAAGTGCGCCTGCGCCTGTACGAGATGCCGTTCAATTCCGACAGCTCGTTCTGGTCCAACCTGGGCTTCATGGCGCAGCGGCCGATGAAGACCGCCGCCGAGTACCGCGCCTACATCGCGCGCTTGAACGATGTGCGGCGCTATTTCGACCAGCAGATCGTCAACATGCGCACCGGCCTGGCGCGCGGCTTCAGCGTGCCGCGCGCGGTGCTGGACGGGCGCGATGTCTCCATCGCCACCGTCGCCGAGGTCAAGGACCCCACCGACTCCACCTTCTACGCGCCGTTCAAGCAACTGCCGGCGCAGATCCCGGCCGCCGAGCAGGCGCAGTTGCGTGCGCAGGCCAGGGCCGCGGTCAGCGGCGCGGTGCTTCCGGCCTACGCCAAGTTGCTGACCTTTTTCCGCACCGACTACATGCCCAAGGCGCGCACCACCCTGGCCGCCGAAGCGCTGCCCGATGGCAAGGCGTTCTACCGGCAGCAGATCCGCGAATACACCACGCTGGAATTGACGCCTGAGCAGATCCACCAGATCGGCCTGGACGAGGTGGCGCGCATCCAGACCCAGATGAACGCCATCATCCAGCAGGTTGGGTTCAAGGGCAGCTTCGCGCAGTTCCTCAGCTTCCTGCGCACCGACCCGCAGTTCTACGCCAAGACCCCGCAGGAGCTGCTCGATCGCGCCGCATGGATCTCCAAGCGCGTGGACGGGCAGGTGGGCAAGTTCATCGGCACGCTGCCGCGCGGGCGCTTCACCATCAAGCCGGTGCCGGCCGATATCGCCCCGTTCTGGACTGCCGGGCGCGGTGGCGCCACGACCTATTGGGTCAACACCTACAACCTGCCGTCGCGGCCGCTGTACAACCTGCCGGCGCTGACCTTGCACGAGTCTTCGCCCGGGCATTCGTTGCAGGGCTCGCTCGCATTGGAGCAGGGCGAGCAGCCGGCGTTCCGGCGCGAAAACTACATTTCTGCCTATGGCGAAGGCTGGGCGCTGTACACCGAAAAGCTCGGCCAGGAGATGGGCATCTACGAGACCCCGTACGAGGAATTCGGCCGGCTCACCTACGAAATGTGGCGCGCCTGCCGGCTGGTGATCGACACCGGCGTGCACCACGACGGCTGGACCCGCGAACAGGCGCTGGCCTATCTGCGCGACCGCACCGCGCTCAGCGAGCATGAAGTCACCACCGAAGTGGACCGCTACATCTCCTGGCCCGGCCAGGCGCTGAGCTACAAGCTGGGCGAGATCACCATCGTCAAGCTGCGCGTCGAAGCCGAAAAGGAGCTGGGCGAGCGCTTCGACATCAAGGCCTTTCACGACGTGGTGCTGAAGCAGGGCTCGGTCACCCTGCCGGTGCTGGAGCAGCAGGTGCGTGCGTTTATCGCCGAGAGCAAGGCGCGCCCGGCCAAGCCCAAGTCAACCGCTGCCGCCGCGCCCTGAGCGATGCCGGCGATGCGGCCAAGGCCGCGCCTACGTCGACCGCGTCGACCGGGTTGTGACCGCATCGCGGCCAGGTCCGCTCCTACAAGGCGACGAAGCCGGCTGATTGTGCCAAAGCCAAGCTGTCGTAGGAGCGGCCCCGGCCGCGATGCCGTCCCGACACCCTCAACGCCGCAACGCGTGATCGGCCATTTGGCACAGCAGATGCCCGCATCGGCGGTCCATCCGCCTCCTTCCGGTGGCTGTGAATTGGTCGGGACCGCGTCGCGGCCAGGTCCGCTCCTACAAGGCGACGGAGCCGGCTGATTGTGCCAAAGCCAAGCTGTCGTAGGAGCGGCCCCGGCCGCGATGCCGTCCCGACACCCTCAACGCC
>NZ_JBEGDW010000004.1:0-329356 GCF_040202875.1 Xanthomonas sp. WHRI 10204 | reverse complement strand
GCAACGCTTTATCGGCCATTTGGCACACCAGATACACCGCCTCGACGGTCCATCCGCCTCCTTCCGGTGGCTGTGAATTGGTCGGGACTGCGTCGCGGCCAGGTCCGCTCCTACAAGTCAGCAGGACCAGCCGATTTTGCCGAAGCCAAGCTGTCGTAGGAGCGGCCCCGGCCGCGATGCCGTCCCGACTTCCGCAACGCGTGATCGGCCATTTGGCACACCAGACACACCGTCTCGACGGTCCATCCGCCTCCTTCCGGTTACCGTGAATCGTTCGGGACTGCGTCGCGGCCAGGTCAGCTCCTACGACGGTTGCCGGTGAGCGCCTTGCGATCCGGACCGGCCACTGCGCTCCCGGATGCGATTGTGTAACTGCCCTGGCCCCGATACGCTGCGTGCCATGTTATTTCGACGCGCCCGCTTATTGCACCCTCTGTTGCGCCTGATGGCGCTGGCAGTGCTGGTCATGGGCGTGCTGGTCGCGCCGGTGGCCTGTGCGCTGGGCGATGTGCATGCGCTGGCGCACGACCAGGCGCATCTGGACGACAGCGCGCCGCACGGTCACGACGGCGCCGATGAAGACGATGCCGGCGAGCGCGATGGTGCTGGCCTGCTGCATGCGTTGATGCACAGCGGTTATTGCCATGGGCATAGCCCGGCGATGCTGCCTGCCATCTCCTGGGGTCCACTGCCGATGCGCGCACACGCGCAGCCGGCCGCGCTGACCTCCGACTACCGTTCGCATCTGATCGATACCTTGTTGCGGCCCCCGATCGCGGCCTGATGCCTTGCCGGCGGCTGCCGGCCTGTCCATCGATCCCGATTCGCGGAGATACCCTCATGTGGTTGCGACTGGCGGCACTTGCCGCCCTCGCGGTCGTGCCGTGCGCCATGGCGCAGGACGTACCGCCCCAAACTGTGCTGACCCTGGACGACGCCATCGCGCGCGTCGCCGCCAAGCACCCCGATCTACGTCTGGCCGACGGCCAGCGGGCCGTGCTCACCGCCGAGGCGCAGCGCGATGCGTTGCGCCCGCCGCTGCGCGTTGGCGCGGAGATCGAAAACGTATTCGGCAGCGGGCCGACCCGCGCGCTGGACCAGGCCGAACTCACCGTCACCCTGGCCAGCGTGCTGGAGCGCGGCGGCAAGCTGGATGCGCGCCGCACCCTGGCGCAGGCGCGCATCGATGCGCTGGCTCCGCAACGTGCCATCGCGCGGTTGGACGTGCTGGCCGACGTGGCGCGGCGCTATCTGGCCATCACCGCCGCCCGCCAGCGCCACACCATCGCGCTGGAAACCCTGGCGCAGCGCCAACGCACCGTGTCCGCCGCCCGCCAGCGGCTGCAGGCCGGCGCATCGCCCGAATCGGTCCTACTCACCGCACAGGCCCTGCAGGCGCGTGCGGAACTAGACCGCGACCGCGCGCAGCTGGAACTGGCCGCGGCACGTCGGCAACTGGCGCTGCTATGGGGCGCGCGCAGCATCGAGGCCGACCAGATCAGCGGCGATGCCTTGCAACTGCCGGCCATTCCCGAGTTCGAGGTGCTGGCGCAGTTACTCGACAGCACGCCGGAGCTGGCACGCCTGAACAACGAGCAGCGCCTGCGCGATGCGCGGCTGCAGCTGGCCCGCAGCCAGGCCAGCCCGGACCTGGACTGGCAAGTGGGTGTGCGCCGGCTCGAAGGCAACAACGCCACCGCGCTGGTCGGCAGTGTGTCGCTCGCACTGGGCAGCGCCGGTCGCGCGCAGCCGGACATCCGCGCCGCGCAGGCCGAGCTGTCGCTGCTGGATATCGAACGCCAATCGCAGGCCTTGCAGCTGTACGCCACCTTGGCCGATGCGCATGGGCGTTACCGCGCCGGCCAGCTGGAAGTGGCGCGCATGCGCGAGGAGGTGCTGCCCGCGCTGGCACGCGCCGATACCGCTGCAGAGCGCGCTTACCGCGCCGGAGCCACCAGTTATCTGGATTGGGCGCAGCTGCAGGCGCAGCGCAGCGATGCACGGCAGCAGCAACTCGCTGCCGCAGTGGAAGCGCAGAGCGCATTGATCGAAATCCAGCGGCTGACCGGGCAACCGTTTGTGGTCACGGCGGAGACGACTCCATGACGACGACCATCCAGATGTACGCGCGGTTGCACACCATCTCGCCCACACCGCTAGCCGCAACCTGCACCGCAGACGCCGCAGACGCCACTCACGTGGGCACTGTTAAGTACACGGAGCCGCCGCGCACGCCGCGCCGAGCCTCACTCGCTGCATCGCTCGGCGCACTTCACGCGGGCAGTGCTACGTACACGCAGCCGCAGCACACGCCGCGCCGCATCTCACTCGCTGCATCGCTCGGCGCACTTCACGCGGGCAGTGCTACGTACACGCAGCCGCAGCGCATGCCGCGCCGCACCTCACTCGCTGCATCGCTCGGCGCAGTGCGCCGGCATTCCAAAGGATCTCGTTCGATGACGCCATACATTTTTACGCCGCTACTGCTGGCGCTGCTGCTCGGCGGTTGCGGCCGCGCCGACGAAGACGCACACGGCCATGCAGACAGCGAGGCTGGTCATGCCGAAGAGGGCGGCAGTGCCGAGCACGCCGACGAGGCCAAAGGCAAACACGGCGGCCGGCTGCTCAGCCAGGACGGCGACAGCGTGGAGCTTGCGATTGCCGAAGATGGCCGCCCGCCGACGTTCCAGGCCTGGCTGTATCGCGATGGCAAACCAGTGCCGGCCAGCGCCGGCAGCGTGGAGGTCAAGACCACGCGGCTGGGGGGCAAGGTCGACACCTATCCGCTGCGTGCGCAGGCCGACGGAAGCCTGCTGGCCGCCAGCGAAGTAGGCGAGCCGCATTCGTTCGATGTGGAAGTGCGCGCCAGCGTGCAGGGCAAGACCCATCGCTGGACCTATTCCAGCTATGAAGGCCGCACCACGATCGCCGCCAAGATTGCGCAGGACGCCGGTATCCGCATGGCGCCGGTGGGTGCCGGCAGCATCGCCGATCAGCACGAAGTGCAAGGCCTGCTGACGCCGGCAGAAGGCGCGCAGGCGCAGGCGACTGCGCGCTTTCCCGGGCCGGTACGCAGCCTGCGCGTCAACGTCGGCGATCAGGTGCGTGCGGGCCAGGTGCTGGCCACGGTGGAGAGCAATCTCAGCCTGACCACCTACTCGGTCACCGCGCCGATCAGCGGCACCGTGCTGGCGCGTAACGCCAGCCTGGGCAGCAACGCGGGCGAGGGCCAATCGCTGTTCGAGATCGCGGATCTGTCGAGCCTGTGGGTGGATCTGCACATCTTCGGCGCCGACGCCGGGCATATCGCCGCCGGTGCGCCGGTGACGGTGACGCGCATCAGCGATGGCGTGGTTGCACAAACCGTCCTGGAGCGCGTGTTGCCGGGCACGGCCACGGCCAGCCAGAGCACGGTGGCGCGCGCGGTGTTGCGAAATACCGATGGCTCATGGCGACCAGGCTCGGCAGTGAAGGCGAGGGTGACGGTGGCGCAGCAGCCGGCCGCGATGGTGGTGCCGGTGGGGGCGTTGCAGCAGTTTCGCGACTGGAATGTGGTGTTCGTGCGCGTGGGCGATGTGTACGAGGCGCGGCCGGTGACGTTGGGCGCGCGCGACGCGCAGCAGGTGGAGCTGGTCTCGGGCGTGTCGCCGGGCGACACGGTGGTGGTGGAGCAGAGTTATCTGGTGAAGGCCGACATCGAGAAGTCGGGGGCATCGCATGATCATTGATCGCGTTGCGGTGGGCGGCATTGCGTCGTCGAGTGGGAGCGTGTGTCGGAGACGCGGATGCATGCCAGATTCAAGGTTTTCGCGCCCTTTCAGGTTAGAGCGAAGGCTTTCACGCCCTGTCGGGCGCGAGTCACTTTTCGTTGCTTGTGCAAGAAGCGCTTTACGGCAGCCGCAGGCTGACCAAAGTAACCAAAACAAAGCACACCCCGTCCTCGCGCCCTCCGCGCTGCGGGTCCGCAAGTCCGGCAGAAATTTTTGTAAGGGACATCCATGTCCCTTACAAAAACGTCGCGCATCCATGCGCGCCGCCCTGCGGGTTGTATCTGCCGGCCTTGCCGCTGCGGTATGGGGCCCCAAACGCAAACAGCACCGGCAACAGCACCAGCACCAGCACCGGCAACAGCACCAGCACCAGCACCAGCACCAGCAACAGCACCAGCACCAGCACCAGCACCAGCACCAGCACCAGCACCAGCACCAGCACCAGCAACAGCAACAGCAACAGCAACAGCAACAGCAACAGCAACAGCAACAGCAACAGCAACAGCAACAGCAACAGCAACAGCCTTGGTGCTGGTGTGCGGATGGGTGTTTGTTTGGCGTGCTGCGTCGCACCGCGATAGGGAGGCCGCGCTGTCGGTCGGTGGCACCACGAGGGTGGCGCGCGGCGCAGTGCGGTGCCAGGAATGCACGGAGGGGCGTGTCATGCTGACCAACATCATTCGGTTTGCGATCGCGCAGCGGTGGTTGATGCTGGCGCTGACCGGGGTATTGATTGCGATCGGTGCGTGGAGTTTTTCGCGGTTGCCGATCGATGCCACGCCGGACATCACCAATGTGCAGGTGCAGGTCAATACCGCAGCACCGGGGTATTCGCCGTTGGAGTCGGAGCAGCGGGTGACGTTTCCGTTGGAGACGGTGCTGGCAGGATTGCCGGGGCTGGAGTCGACGCGCTCGTTGTCGCGCTATGGCTTGTCGCAGGTGACAGCCGTGTTTGCCGATGGCACCGATCTGTACTTTGCGCGGCAGCAGGTGGCCGAGCGTTTGCAGCAGGTCAAATCGCAGTTACCGGCCGAGCTTGAGCCGCAACTGGGGCCGATCGCCACCGGCCTGGGCGAGATCTTCATGTACACCGTGGAGGCCAAGCCCAATGCACGCAAACCCGATGGCACCGCGTGGACGGCGACCGATCTGCGCACCCTACAGGATTGGGTGGTGCGGCCGCAGTTGCGCAATGTGCCCGGCGTCACCGAGGTCAACACCATCGGCGGCTACGCGCGGCAGATCCATATCACCCCGGATCCGGCGCGTCTGGTCGCGTTGGGCTTTACGCTGGATGACGTGGCGCAGGCGGTAGAAGCGAATAATCGCAATATCGGTGCCGGCTACATCGAACGCAACGGGCAACAGTTTCTGGTGCGCGTGCCGGGGCAGGTGGATGACATCGCGCAGATCGGCGCAATCGTGCTGGATCGCCGCGAAGGCGTGCCGATCCGGGTGCGCGATGTGGCGCAGGTCGGCGAAGGCCGCGAGTTACGCACCGGGGCCGCTACGCAGGACGGCACCGAAGTGGTGCTCGGCACGGTGTTCATGCTGGTCGGTGCCAATAGCCGCACCGTGTCGCAAGCCGCTGCCGAGCGCCTGAAAGTGGCCAACGCCAGCTTGCCGGCCGGTGTGCAGGCAGTGCCGGTGTACGACCGCACCGCGTTGGTCGACCGCACCATCGTCACCGTCGCCAAGAACCTGGTCGAAGGCGCCTTGCTGGTGGTCGTGGTGTTGTTCCTGCTGATGGGCAATGTGCGCGCGGCGTTGATCACCGCGGCGGTGATTCCGTTGGCGATGTTGTTCACCCTCACCGGCATGGTGCGCGGTGGCGTGTCCGGCAATCTGATGAGCCTGGGCGCGCTGGATTTCGGCTTGATCGTCGATGGTGCGGTGATCATCGTGGAGAACTGCCTGCGCCGCTTCGGCGAAGCGCAACTGCGACTTGGACGTGTGCTCGATCGCGACGAACGCTTCGCACTCACCGCCGAGGCCACCGCCGAGGTGATCCGTCCCAGCCTGTTCGGCCTGGGCATCATCACCGCGGTGTATCTGCCGGTGTTCGCGCTCACCGGCATCGAAGGCAAGATGTTCCACCCGATGGCCATCACCGTGGTGCTGGCGCTGAGCGGAGCGATGCTGTTGTCGCTGACCTTCGTGCCGGCGGCGATCGCCTTGCTGCTCGGCGGCAAGGTGGCCGAGCATGAAAACCGCGCAATGCGCTGGGCGCGCGGTGTGTATGCGCCCTTGCTGGATCGCGCGCTGCGGCACGGGCGCTGGGTCGGCATTGCGGCGCTGGTCACGGTGGCGCTTTGTGCGGTGCTATCCACACGGCTGGGCAGCGAATTCATTCCCAATCTGGATGAAGGCGATGTCGCCCTGCATGCCTTGCGCATTCCCGGTACCAGCCTGGAACAAGCCATCACCATGCAATCCACCCTGGAAAAACGCATCAAGCAATTTCCGGAAGTGGCGCATGTGTTCGGCAAGCTCGGCACCGCCGAAGTGGCCACCGACCCGATGCCGCCATCGGTGGCCGACACGTTCTTGATCATGCATCCGCGTGCGCAATGGCCGGACCCGCGTAAGCCCAAGGCGCAGTTGGTGGCCGAGATCGAAGCGGCGGTGAAACAACTGCCGGGCAACAATTACGAGTTCACCCAGCCGATCCAGATGCGCATGAACGAGCTGATTTCCGGCGTGCGTGCGGATGTGGCGATCAAGGTCTACGGCGACGATCTGGCCACGCTGGTGGAAGTGGGGCAGCGCGTGCAGGAGATCGCCAGTAGCGTGCCCGGCGCAGCCGATGTCAGCCTGGAACAGGCCACCGGCCTGCCGATGCTGGCGGTGGTGCCCGACCGCGCTGCACTGGCCGGCTACGGGCTCAATCCCGGTGTGGTGCAGGACACCGTGGCCGCTGCGGTGGGCGGGCAGGAGGCCGGGCAATTGTTCGAAGGCGACCGCCGTTTCGACATCGTGGTACGGCTGCCGGAGCAGCTGCGTCAGGACCCGGCCGCCTTGGCGGATCTGCCGATCCCGCTGCGCGGCGATGGCGAGCGTGGCGATGCCGACGAATCCAGCCGCGCGGCCGGCTGGCGCAGCGGCGAGCCGACCACTGTGCCGCTACGTGAGGTCGCCAAGATCGAGACCGTACTTGGCCCGAACCAGATCAATCGCGAAGACGGCAAGCGCCGCATCGTCATTACCGCCAACGTGCGCGACCGCGATCTGGGCGGTTTCGTGGCGGAGGTGCAGCAACGTGTGCAGGCGGAGGTCGCCTTGCCCACCGGTTACTGGATCGGCTACGGCGGCACCTTCGAGCAACTGATCTCTGCAGGTCAGCGCCTGGCCTGGGTGGTGCCGGGCACCTTGTTGCTGATCTTCGCGCTGTTGTACTGGTCGTTCGGTTCGTTGCGCGATGCGGTGGTGGTGTTCAGCGGCGTGCCGTTGGCGCTGACCGGTGGCGTGGTGGCCTTGGCCATGCGTGGGTTGGCGTTGTCGATCTCGGCCGGTGTCGGCTTCATCGCGTTGTCGGGCGTGGCGGTGCTCAACGGCCTGGTGATGATCGCCTTCATCCGTGGCTTGCGCGCCGACGGCATGCCGTTGGAGCAGGCCCTGCGCGAAGGTGCATTGTCGCGCCTGCGGCCGGTGTTGATGACTGCATTGGTTGCCGCGCTCGGCTTCGTGCCGATGGCCTTCAACGTCGGCGCCGGTGCAGAGGTGCAGCGTCCGCTGGCGACAGTGGTGATCGGCGGCATCGTCTCGTCCACCTTGCTCACTTTGCTGGTGTTGCCGGTGCTGTATCGGTGGCTGCATCGGCAGCGATCGGGGCGATCCAGAGCTGTTGTCGCGGCAACGCCACGCGGAGACGGCGCATGAGTAAGTCCTGTTGCGGCTGTGGCAAGACACTGGATGTGGCAGCGATGCAGGCCCGTCAGCGGCGCGTGCTTTGGTGGGTGTTGGCGATCAATGTCGGCGCCTTTGCGCTGATGCTGGCAGGTGCGCTGCACAGTGGCGCCGCCTCGCTGCTGTCCGGCAGCCTGGATAATCTGGGCGATGCGCTGACGTACGCACTGAGCCTGGCGGTGGTGGGCGCCAGCCTGGCGGCCAAGGCGCGGGTGGCCTTGCTCAAGGCTGGGTTGATTCTGCTGGCGGCACTGGCGGTGGCGGCGGAGATCGGCTGGAAACTGGCTCACCCGCAGTTGCCGTTGTTCCAGAGCATGGGCGTGGTGGCGGCGCTGAACTTTGCCGCCAATCTGGCATGCCTGCGCCTGCTGTGGCCGTACCGCAACGGCGACATCAATCTGGCGTCGGCCTGGGCCTGCTCGCGCAACGATGTCTACGAGGGCATTGCGGTGCTGGCTGCCAGTGCGGCGGTGTGGGCGTTCGGCAGCGGTTGGCCCGACCTGGTGATCGCGGTGGCGTTGCTGCTGCTGTTCCTGCGCTCGGCCTGGCAGGTGGCGCGTGCAGCCCTGGTGGAGTTGCGCCAGGTCACTGCGATGGCGCAGGCCGGGGGCGGCTGATCGTCGCCTGCGCACGCGCCGGGCAACGGCGTTGCCCACGTCAACGGGCTCGCCGTAAGTGCTTGCGATACAAGGAATTGCCGTGCATAATGCGCGGCTCGCTGTGCCCGGATCGCTCCGGATGGCGGCACCCAGCGCGATGGGGTTGCCGGCTCGTTCCCAGCGTAAGTTCTTGATTCCCAACGTTGCGTGGCAGCTTGATGCTGTCGGGGCCGCCGCTCCCCAGGCTATGGGTGGCAATTCATTTATCGAGGTGCGTAATGTCCCGCGTATGCCAAGTGTCCGGCAAGCGTGTGCAGACGGGTAACAACGTCTCCCACGCAAACAACAGAACCCGTCGTCGCTTCCTGCCTAACCTGCACGAGCGCCGTTTCTGGGTCGCCAGCGAAAACCGCTGGGTGAAGCTCCGTGTCTCCGCGCATGCATTGCGCACCATCGACAAGAACGGGATTGATGCCGTTCTGAAAGAGCTGCGTGCGCGCGGCGAAAAGGTCTGAGGAGTAAGCAGTCATGGCAAAAGGCAAGCGTGACAAGATTCGTATGATTTCCTCGGCCGCTACCGGCCACTTCTACACCACGGATAAGAACAAGAAAAACACTCCGGGGAAGATGGAAATGATGAAGTACGACCCCGTCGTGCGTAAGCACGTGATGTACAAGGAAGGCAAGATCAAGTAATCCACCGATTACGCGATCTGCATCCAAGCAAACACCCGCCGAAAGGCGGGTGTTTGCGTTTGGGGAATCGATCGCGCCGTGCTCGACTGCCGTAACGCGTTTGATCGGCCAACGTTGATGCACGGGTTGTGTTGCGCCCTGCAAACGTTGGGATGCAGTTTGGTTGGCTGCATTCGTTTCCCCCTGCGGCAGAGGGCGAAGGGCGAAGCGGTGGGGTTTCATTTCTGTAGGCGCGTGGCGACGCGTTTGATATCGCAGGTGGTGACCACTCTCTGAGGCGCCCCCTCATCCGCTCCTTCGGGGCATCTTCTCCCGCTGGGAGAAGGAAGAGCTATAGCCCACGCGCGCGCAATTGCGCGTCCAGGCGTGGATACACGCGCCGTGCATTGCCTTCGAAGACCTTGCGCTTGTCTGCATCGGAGATTGCCAGTGCATCGATATAGCGTTTGGTGTCGTCGAAATAGTGCCCTGTCTGCGGGTCGATGCCACGCACCGCGCCGACCATTTCCGAGCCGAACAGAATGTTGTCGATGTCGATCACCTCGAACAGCAGGTCGATCCCGGGTTGGTGATACACGCAGGTGTCGAAGAACACGTTGCGCATCACGTGCGTGGATAACGGCGGTTTGCCCAACATGTCCGCCAGGCCGCGGAAGCGACCCCAGTGATAGGGGACGGCGCCCCCGCCGTGCGGGATGATGAAGCGCAGCTCCGGGAAATCGGCGAACAAGTCGCCTTCCAGAAACTGCATGAAGGCGGTGGTATCGGCGTTGAGGTAATGCGCGCCGGTGGCGTGGAAATTTGCGTTGCAACTGCCCGACACGTGCACCATCGCTGGGACATCCAGCTCGACCATTTTTTCGAAGAACGGGTACCAGGCGCGATCGGTCAACGGCAGGCCGGTCCAGTGGCCACCGGATGGGTCTGGATTGAGATTGCAGCCGACAAACCCGAGCTCGGTGACACAACGTTCCAGCTCCTGGATCGAGTGCGCGATCGACACACCCGGCGACTGCGGCAGCTGGCACACGCCGATAAAGGTGTGTGGATACAGCTGCACCACGCGGCCGATGAGGTCATTGCAATGCCGCGTCCAGACCTGGCTCACGGCTTCGTCGCCGATGTGGTGCGCCATGGTGCTGGCACGTGGCGAGAAGATCGTCATGTCCGCACCGCGCTCGCGCAGCAGGCGCAATTGATGCTGCTCGATGCTGTCGCGCAGTTGGTCATCGGAAATGTGCGGATACACCGGTGCCGGCAGGTTTGCGTCGGTGTAATGCGCAATCTGCGCCTTGCGAAACACATCGTGTGCAGCGGGTGCGGTGGTGTAATGGCCGTGGCAGTCGATGATCATGGCGATGCTCGTTGAAGTGCGGGTCGGATCCGTCGGACGCGTTCGGGTGGAGGCATGCAGTGTGTGACAGCGGCCACTGCTGCGTGTGCGTCTGCCCAGCCGCCAGTCGCACGCAGTCTCTGAGCGGGTGTGCCATCGCTATGGCCATCCACCACGGCATCTCCGGAATGCGTTTCTCGCGGTGCGCGGCGAACCGACTGCACTGCATCAGTACGTGCATGCCGCTGCAGGTGCATCGTTTCCCGCTTCAAGCTGCACCCCAGGCCGCCCGATGCGCCCACCACGTAGGAGCGCACCCGGGCGCGACCGGCATTCGATCCGCTGCAGGTGCTGCTGCTCCCCGTCTGCCACGCACCTGCCTGGCATATTCCCGGCCGGCAAGGCGTTGCCGAGATGCAACGGGACGTTGCGCCGATGTGCGATCCGCAATGGCACAAGCACACGCTTTCGCATGACAACGCAGACGACACCGCGCAGCGCATCGATGATCGGACGAGTGCAGTGCGCACGCCGCAATCTCCCTGCTCGAACCAGCCTGACGCTGGCAACACAGCGCGAGACTGGCAGTGCTTACCCAAACAACACCCCATCGAACAATTTGCGTGCCGTCCTGACCACCGCGGCGTGCACCACCGCGCCATGTGCATCGCGTTCGATGACGCAGCCGGTCATGCCGCTGGGGTGCTCCACGTCCACCTGCTGGATGCTGCCGCCGTGCAGCTGCGCCAGCGCGTGCGCGGGTGACTCCGGCAGCAGGCACGCGGTGGCGACGGTGACAGCGCCGAGCACACCGATCGACGCATGGCAGCGGTGCGGGATAAACGAGCGCACGCTGATTGCGCCACCGTTGCGCGGTGCGGCCACCAGCATCATCTTCGGCACTGTCGCTGCACTGACATCGCCCAACTGCATCAAGGGGCCGGCCTGCAGGCGAATGGATTCCAGCCGTACTTTGAGTGCGTCATCCGCATCCAGCGTGGCGCGGTCTTCATACCCGCTGATCCCGACATCGGCGGCGCGCAGCACCACGCACGGCATGCCGTTGTCGATCAGCGTCACCGCCACGCCATCCAGCATGTCCACGGCGCGCCCGGTCGGCAACAGCGCGCCGCAGGAAGAACCTGCGATCTCGGCGAATGCCAACGCAATGGGTGCGGCAGTGCCCGGCACGCCGTCGATGCGCGCGTCGCCCGCATACGTGACTCGGCCGCCGGGCGTGTGCACGGTGGCCGTTGCCAGGGTGCCGGTGTTGCGCATGAAGATGCGTACGTCGGTCTGCCCATCGTGCGTGGGCAGCAGGCCGCGCTCCAGCGCGAAGGGCGCCACGCCGGCCAGCATGTTGCCGCAGTTCTGCGCATCGCTGACCTGCGCCTGTTCGACTGCCACCTGCAAAAACAAATAGTCCACATCGGCATCGGCGCGTGTGGAGCGCGACACCACCGCGACCTTGGAGGTGAGCGGGTCGGCGCCGCCCATGCCGTCGATCTGGCGCAGGTCCGGCGAGCCGTAGGCGCGCAGCAGCAAGGCATCGCGTGCGGCAGTGTCGGCGGGCAAGTCGTCGGCCAGAAAAAAGCCGCCCTTGGAGGTGCCGCCGCGCATCCACATCGCGCGCACCTGCTCAGACATAGCGCAGACCCTTGGCCGCCAGGCGCTCGCGCATGGCGTAGATATCCAGGCCCAGTTCGCCGCGCGCCAGACGTTCGCGCTTGATCAGTTCGCGCGCTTCGCGGGCCTGCGCTTCGGCCAGCACGTCGGCCGCGGTGGCGCGCGACACCACGCACACGCCATCGTCGTCGGCCACCACCACATCGCCGGGCTGGATCAGTTGCCCGGCGCAGACCAGCGGTACGTTGACCGAGCCCAGCGTCTCCTTGATGGTGCCCTGCGCGCAGATGGCGCGGCTCCAGGCGGGAAACTGCATGGCGGTGAGGTCGCGCACGTCGCGCACGCCGGCATCGATGATCAGCCCGCGGCAACCGCGCGCCTGCGCTGAGGTGGCCAGCAAATCGCCAAAGTAGCCGTCGCAGCAGTCGCTGGTGGGCGCCACCACCAGCACGTCGCCGGGCTGTAACTGTTCGATGGCCACATGCATCATCCAGTTGTCGCCGGGCGGTAACGACACCGTGACTGCGGTGCCGGCGATGCGGCAGCCGGCGTAGATCGGGCGCAGCCGGTGGTGCAACAGACCGCTGCGTCCCTGCGCCTCGTGCACGGTGGCCACGCCGGCCTGTGCCAGCCCGTCAACGAGGGCGATCGGGGTGCGCGCAACCTGGGTGACGACCTGGCTCATCCATCCATCCTCGTTAGTACTGCGCCGAGTCTGAGCGGCGAGAGTCAATCAGCTCAAGATTCATTTGAGGTATGCGTATTGATTTTGCTTATAGTTAGAGCATGCCGCCGATGCCCGAGCCGAACCTGCGTCATCTGTATGCCCTGGTCGTGGTGCACCGGCTGGGCAGCATCAGCGCGGCCGCGCCGCAGGTGAATCTGTCGCAGCCGGCCTTGACCCAGGCGGTGGCGCGCCTGGAACAACAACTGGGCGTGCGGTTGTTCGAGCGTCAGCCTGGCGGCATGGCCGCCACCGAGGCCACCCAGTTGGTGGTACCGCGGATCGAGCGCGCCTTGGCGCATCTGGGCCGGGGCATCCTGGTGGCGCGGCGTGCGCTGCGGCTGCCGGCGCGCCCCGGTCTGGAGCGACGGGTGTCGCTGGGCCAGCTGCAGGCGCTGGTGGCGGTGGATGTGGCGGGCAGCTATTCGCTGGCGGGGGTGCAGCTGGGCGTGTCGCAGCCGGCGGTCTACCGCGCGGTGCAGGCGCTGGCCGATGTGATCGAGGTGCCGCTGACTATGCGCCGCGGCAAGGCGATGCAGCCCACGCCGGTGGCGGAGCGGTTGCTGCGGCAGGTGCGGCTGGCGCTGGCGGAGGTACGCGCCGCGCTCGACGAAGTGGCCGCCCTGCGCTCGCAGCATGCCGGGCGGGTGGTGGTGGGGGTGATGCCGCTAGCGCGGGCGATCCTGTTGCCGCAGGCGTTGGCGCGGTTTGCGCGTGCACACCCGGCTGCCAGCATCAGCGTGGTGGAAGGCCCGTATGCGGAGTTGCTGGCGCATCTGCGCGAGGGCGGGCTGGACCTGCTGATCGGTGCGTTACGCGACCCGCTGCCGGTGCGCGACGTGCTGCAGGAGCCGCTGTTCGACGACGAGCCGGTGATCGTGGCGCGTAGCGGGCACCCGTTGGCCGGAACGGCGTATGCGTTCGCGCAGCTGCTCGACTACCCGTGGGTGATGGCCGCGGCGGGCACGCCGGTGCGCGAGCGCTGGGAACGTATGTTCCGCGATCGGCAGCTGGAGCCGCCGCCGCTGCGTATCGAATGCGGCGCCGAGCTGACCGTACGCGGCCTGTTGCTGGAAGACGATTGGCTGACCCTGATGTCGCGCGACCAGTTCCTGTTCGAGCGCCGCGCCGGCCTGCTGCGCGAGATCGGCAGCGCCGGGCCGCGTTTGCGTCGGCAGATCGGCATGACCACGCGCAGCGACTGGCACCCGACGCGCGCGCAGACCGCCTTCGTGCAGACGCTGCGGCAGGTGTGCGCCGAGCGCGTGCATCCGGCAGCGGCAGATGCCGGCCCGTTTCGCCATTGCATCCAACCGGTGGGGACCGCGTCGTTGCGTTTACACGCGGCCGGGTCAGAATCGGCTTCCTCATGAGAACGGAGCGCTGATGCTGCCCGACTGGTTGCAAGGGACCTGGCTGTTGGCGCTGGACTGGGTGATCCGCCTGGCCGCGCTGCTATGGATTCCCACCCGCACCACGCCTGGCGCGGCGCGCAGCTGGTTGCTGCTGATCGGCTTTGTGCCGGTGGTCGGCCTGCCGCTGTATCTGTTGCTCGGCCACCCGTGGTTGTCGCGGCTGCGCGTGGAGCGGCAGGCCACCGCCTCGCAGGTGATTCGCGAACAGCAGCTGCCGTTGCATGCGCTGCGCTGGACGCCGCCGCCCGATACCAGCAGCGCCGAGGTGGTGCCGCTGATCGAACGGCAGGGCGACTTCATGCCCACCTTAGGCAATGCGGTGGAATTGCTCGACGACTACGCGCAGTCGCTGCAGGCGTTGATCGTCGCGATCGATACGGCCGAAAAGCGCGTGCATCTGCTGTATTACCTGATGTTCGACGATGCGGTGGGCGATGCGGTGGTGGCAGCGCTGCAACGTGCAAGTGCGCGCGGCGTGCGCTGCCGCGTGCTGCTCGATGCGGTGGGCGCCAAGCGCGGCCTGCGGCGCTATCGCAAGCGGCTGCAGGCCGACGGCATCGAGGTGCTGGCGGTGCTGCCCGGTGGGCTGCGCTGGCGCCGCAGTGGGCGCATGGATCTGCGCAATCACCGCAAGATTGCGGTGATCGACAACCAGGTGGGCTTTGTCGGCTCGCAGAATCTGGCCGACGCCGGCTTCATCGACGGCGTGCCCAATCGCGAGCTGGTGGCGCGCGTGCGCGGGCCGGTGGTCAATCATCTGGAAGCGGTGTTCGCCAGCGACTGGTTCACCGAAACCGGGCAACGCCTGGATGTCTGGCCGGATGCGCCGGTCTGCGAGGCCAATATCGCCACCCAGTTGCTGCCCAGCGGGCCGGCGTATCCCTTCGAGAACGCGCGCGATGCGATCAATGCGGTGATCCATCTGGCGCGACGAAAAGTGGTACTGGTGACGCCGTACTTCGTGCCGGACGAGGCCTTGCTGAGCGCCTTGCGCATCGCCGCGGTCTCGGGCGTGGATGTGCAGCTGATCTTGTCCGAGCGCAACAACCAGCGTCTGGCGGCGTGGGCACAGGAAGCGTATTTCGACGAGCTGCTGCGCTGTGGGGTGAAGATTGCGCTGTACCGCCCGCACTTCCTGCATGCCAAGCACCTGAGCATGGATGAAAACATCGCGCTGGTGGGCTCGATCAATCTGGATATCCGCTCGTTCGCGCTCAACGCCGAGATCGGCATGGTGTGCTACGACACCGGCGTGGTGCAGCGGTTGCGCGCGATCGAACAGGACTATCTGGCCAACGCACGTCAGCTGGATCTGCAACAGTGGCGGCGGCGCCCGGCCTGGCGACGCAGTCGCGAAGGCATCGCGCGGTTGGCGGATGCGTTGATGTAGTGGCCTGCGCTCAGTCCAGTCGCATCACCTGGAACACGTTTCCCTCCGGGTCGCGGCCGTCGTACATCTGGTAAGCGAAGCCCGCATAGCGTTTGAGTTCATCCACACGTACGCCTGCGCTGCGCAGTTGCTCGCGATGGGCGGCCAGATCGGAGGTGATGGCGAACACCAACTTGGTGGTCGAGCCGACCGCCGGTGCCGCGTCGGATGCGGGCGATGACGGCTGCTGTCGGTACCTGTCGCCCATCAGGTGCAGCGCCAGTTCAATCTGGCCCGCCACCAGGACGACCCACTGATCGGCGATCTCCTCGATGACGGGAAGCGCGAAGTGGGTCTGGTAGAACACCTTGGCCGCAGCGACGTCGCGGACATAGATGATGAGCCTGACCAATGCGATGGACATCCTGTGGGCCTCCCGCGGCATTTACCGAGCGTGCGCGGCTGATCGTACGTGCTTCTGATGCCAGGACGCATGCCAACCGCTCCCACCCTTGCGGCGGCGACGACGCACCTTCGCAGCGAGTGATGCGGTGACCGAGGGGTCTGGTGCAGCCATCGCCTACAATGCCGCAATGAACACATTGCGTGATCCCGGCGTTGCAGCGATCGCCATCGTCGGAGGCGGCGCTTCCGGCGTGCTGGTGGCATTGCAGCTGCTGCATCAGGCGACCACGCCGCTGCAGATCGTGCTGATCGAGCCGCACCCGGTGCTGGGCGAGGGCGTGGCCTATTCCACCGCGCGGCCCGAGCATCTATTGAACGTGCCTGCCGCGCGCATGAGCGCGCTGGCCGATACGCCGCAGGATTTTGTCGACTATCTGCGCATGCACGCATGCTGCCCGGAGCTGGACGACGCGCAGCTGCCGCAACAGTATGTTGGGCGCAAGCATTACGCCCCGTACCTGCGCGAGCGCCTGCAGGCCGCGCGTGCAACCAGTCCTGCGACCTTGCGCGTGCACACCGCACGCGTGCAGACCCTGCAGCCCAACGCAGACGGCGCGCTGTTGCAGCTGGATGACGGACACACCGTGCAGGCCGCCGCCGTGGTGCTGGCGGTCGGTAACGCGCTGCGCCCGTTGCCGTTGCGTGGTGCCACCGGTTTGTCGGCGGCGCAACGGGTGGAAGCCTGGGACACCGAAGCAGTGGCCGCGCTACCGCAAGACGCCGCCGTGTGCATCGTCGGCTCGGGGCTGAGCATGGCCGACACCGTGGTGACGCTGGCTGCGCAGGCCCATCGCGGCGCGGTGCATGTGGTGTCGCGGCATGGTCTGCTGCCCTTGCCGCATGCGCATGGCGCTGCCGCCGACTTCGATCCACAACCATTGCTTGCCTTGTCGTTGCGCGCACGCATGCGCGCGTTGCGCCAGCACGCGCGCGCGGCGCTGGCACAGGGGCTGCCGTGGCAGAGCGTGATGGAACGCATCCGACCATTGAGTCAGGCCTTGTGGCAAACCTTGTCGGTGGCCGATCAACGCCGTTTCCTGCGGCATGTGGTGCGCTACTGGGATGTGCATCGGCATCGCATTGCCGCGCCGGTGCATGCGCAGTTGCAGGCGATGCAGACGCGTGGGCAACTGCAGTTGCATCGTGCGCGGCTGGATGTGGCCTTCGAGGTAGGTGCATGCGTGCGTGTGAGTGCCGGCGCCGCCAGTGCCGGGCATGCGTTGCAGCTGGATGTGCAGACGCTGGTCAATGCCACGGGCGTTGAAATGCGCGTACAGGCGATGCGAAATCCGTTGCTGCAGCAGTTGCTGGGGCAGGGTATTGCGACGGCCGGCCCGCATGGGATCGGCGTGGATACCGCTGCCGACGGCAGCCTGCTCGATGCCGACGGGCGCGCCAACCTGCGGCTGCGGGTGATCGGCAGCCTGCGGATCGGTTCGTTGTGGGAGAGCCTGGCAGTGCCGGAGTTGCGCGAACAGGCAGCGGCGATTGCGCGGGATGTGTTGGTGCAGCTGGAGCGCCGATAGGCGTGTCGGCAACAGAGAAGGAGCTTGGCCGCCTTCTCCGACCGCGACATTGGCTTCTTCGAGGGGCGAAGGCGACGCATAGCGCCGGATGAGCGTGCGAGCGAAGCCTCGGGTGACTCGCTTGGCTGCGTCTCGTGCCCTCCCCCAACCCCGGCTCCGCGCCCCGGCCTACGCTTGCGGCGCGGGCGCTCCAAGGCACGCACGCGCGCGGCGCGCAAGCCGTGCCTTGGAGCCCCGCAGCCGGGAGAGGGGCTCTGCCATGGCGAGCACTGCCTGATCTCTAGCAGGCGGGAAAACAATCAACCTCCTGCCTTCATCTTGCCGGTGTCAGAGCAATCAACGTCCTGCCTTCTCAGGCAGGCGTCAGAGCAATCGACGTCCTAGCTTCCCAGGCAGGCCGCAGAGCAATCAACGTCCTAGTTTCTCAGGCAGGCGTCAGAGCAATCAACGTCCTGGCTTCTCAGGCAGGCGTCAGAGAAGCCAATATCCTGCCTTCTCAAGCAGGCCGCAGAGCAACCAACATCCTGCCTTCTCAAGCAGGCCGCAGAGCAATCAACGTCCTAAGCTCCTCTGGCAGGCGGCAGAGAAGCCAGCATCCTGCCTTCTCCCGCCTGCGGGGGAAGGTGCCCGAAGGGCGGATGGGGGCAGCAATCCCAAACCGCTTCATCGCAATCTCAGCCGCAGCGACGCCACAACCGGTAAAATGCGCCGGTGGATGTCTCTCATTTGCTCGATCATTTAAACCCCGCCCAGCGCGAGGCCGTTTCCGCGCCGCCGGGGCATTACCTCGTGCTGGCCGGCGCCGGCTCCGGCAAGACGCGCGTGCTGATCCATCGCATTGCCTGGCTCAACGAAGTCCAGGGCGTGCCCAACCACGGCATCTTTGCGGTGACCTTCACCAACAAGGCCGCCGGCGAGATGCGTCACCGCACCGACCTGCAGCTGCGTAACGGCAGCCGCGGGATGTGGATCGGCACCTTCCATGGGCTGGCGCATCGGCTGTTGCGCCTGCATTGGCAGGACGCGCGGCTGCCCGAAGGCTTCCAGGTCATGGACAGCGACGACCAGCTGCGGCTGGTCAAGCGCGTGGTGCAGTCGCTGGAGCTGGACGAGAGCAAGTATCCGCCCAAGCAGATGAGCTGGTGGATCAACGAGCAGAAGGACGAAGGCCGTCGTCCGCAGCATATCCAGCCCGAGCCCAACGACGATTGGACCGAGGTGCGCCGGCAGGTGTATGCGGCCTATCAGGAACGTTGCGACCGCTCCGGGCTGCTGGATTTCGCCGAGCTGCTGCTGCGCGCGCACGAACTGCTGCGCGACACCCCGGCATTGCTGGCGCATTACCGCGCACGCTTTCGCGAAATTCTGGTGGACGAGTTCCAGGACACCAACGCCATCCAGTACGCCTTCGTGCGCGTGCTGGCCGGCGAGACCGGGCATGTGTTCGTGGTCGGCGACGACGACCAGGCCATCTATGGCTGGCGCGGTGCCAAGGTCGAGAACGTGCAGAAGTTCCTCAAGGATTTCCCCGGCGCGCAGACGGTGCGGCTAGAGCAAAACTACCGTTCCAGCGCCAATATCCTGGGCGCGGCCAATGCGGTGATCGCCAATAACCCGGACCGTATCGGCAAGCAGCTGTGGACCGATTCCGGCGATGGCGACCCGATCGATCTGTACGCGGCCTATAACGAAGTAGACGAGGCGCGCTATGCGGTGGAGCGCGCGCGCCAGTGGGTGCGCGATGGCGGCAGCTACGGCGAAGTGGCGGTGCTGTATCGCAGTAACGCGCAATCGCGCGCGCTGGAAGAAGCACTGATTTCCGAGCAATTGCCGTACCGCGTGTATGGCGGCATGCGCTTTTTCGAGCGCGCCGAAATCAAGGATGCGCTGGCTTACCTGCGCCTGCTCACCAACCGCAGCGACGATGCCGCCTTCGAACGCGCCGTCAATACGCCCACGCGCGGCATCGGCGACCGCACGCTGGACGAAGTGCGCCGGCTGGCACGCGCCAATGCGTTGTCGTTGTGGGAAGCGGCAATGCTGGCCACGCAGGAAAACAGCCTGGCCGCGCGTGCGCGCAATGCCTTGGCGACCTTCCTGAGCCTGGTCGGCCAGTTGCACGCCGAAACCGGCGAGATGGAACTGGCCGAACGCATCGACCACGTGCTGATGCGCTCGGGCCTGCGCGAGCATTGGGCCAAGGAAAGCCGCAGCGGGCTGGATTCGGAATCGCGCACCGAAAACCTGGACGAACTGGTGTCGGTGGCCTCGCGCTTCACCCGGCCGGACGACGAAGACAGCCAGGGCATGACCGAGCTGGTTGCGTTTCTGGCATACGCCTCGCTGGAAGCCGGCGAAGGCCAGGCGCAGGCCGGCGAAGAAGGCGTGCAGTTGATGACGCTGCATTCGGCCAAGGGCCTGGAGTTTCCGATCGTGTTTCTGGTCGGCCTGGAAGATGGCTTGTTTCCGAGTGCGCGGTCGCTGGAAGAAAGCGGCCGGTTGGAGGAAGAACGGCGTCTGGCGTATGTGGGCATCACTCGCGCACGGCAGAAGCTGGTGCTGTGCTACGCCGAGTCGCGCCGCATCCATGGTCAGGACAACTACAACGTCCCGTCGCGATTTTTGCGCGAGATTCCGCGCGAGTTATTGAACGAAGTGCGCCCCAAAGTGCAGGTTTCGCGCACCGCCTCGTTGGGCGCAGCGCGTGGCGGCCCGGTGCACGGAATCGTGGAGGCCGCGCCGATCAAACTCGGCGCCAACGTCGAGCACCCCACCTTCGGCGGCGGCGTGGTCGTCGATTACGAAGGCAGCGGTGCGCATGCGCGCGTGCAGGTGCAGTTCGACGAAGTAGGCGCCAAATGGCTGGTGATGGCGTACGCGAATCTGACGGTGATGTAGCTAGGCGATGGCGCGCTTTCTCCTCTTCCTGCAGGCAGGTGTGGCGCGCAGTTCTGGATGAGGGTGGAGCGCGGTGACGGAGCGTCATCTTCGTGTCCAGGCCGTTCCAGCACCGTATCGCGCCGTTGTGCGCTGCCCGATGCATTCGCCACAGCATTCGTGACACGCTGCGGTCGAACCGACTGCATGAAGACACACGGCCCGATGCGCACCGAAAAACAGAAAATGCTCGCAGGCGAGCTGTACAACGCTGCCGATGAAGTGCTGCAGGCCGATCAGGCGGCCGCTGCCGAGTGGATGGTGCGTTACAACGCAGCTGCCCTGCAGACGGCTGAGCAGCGGCACGCGCTCTTGCGCGAGCGGTTAGCTGAGGTGGGCGCGGGCGCGGTGATCCGTGCGCCGTTTCATTGCGACTACGGATACAACATCCGTCTGGGTGCGGGGGTCTTTCTCAATTTTAACTGTGTGATTCTCGATATTTGCGACGTCAGCATTGGCGATGGCACGCAGATTGGGCCTGGCGTCCAGCTTTACGCTGCCGATCATCCGCGCGATGCGGCCGGCCGTGCCAGCGGTCTGGAATTTGGACGCCCGATTCGCATTGGGCGCAACGTGTGGATTGGCGGCGGGGCGATCATCCTGCCGGGCGTGAGCATTGGCGACGATGCGTTGATCGGCGCAGGCGCGGTGGTTACCCGCGATGTCCCCGCGGGTGCGACGGCAGTGGGCAATCCGGCGCGCGTGCGCGAGATGCGGCCTGATCCGGATGCCGTAGCGACGGATTGAGCGCAGTGAAAGACGCGTTGCGTGCGATGTGAGCGATCTTGTATGCGTTGCACGTAGTAGCAAAAACATCATGAGTCGCCACACCAGCAATTGCAGCATTGATCCACATCAAGGCAGCCACCACCAGCGCCTGTCACCGTGAGTCCGGCACTACCCTTTGGCAGCACTGCCACCCTTGCAGGAGGTCACCATGTACAAACGTATTCTCATCGCCATCGATGCATCCGAGCTGTCGCATCGCGGCTTGTTTCAGGGACTGGAATTGGCCAAGGCAACCGGTGCCAAGGTTGATATCGTCACCGTGTCCGAGCCGTGGGCGATGGGCATGTACGATGCGATGGGCTGGAGCGTGGGCTACGAGGCGAGCCCGGAGTATCGTAAAGAGCGCGAAGCCGCTGCCGAAAAGATTCTGCGTCCTGCACTGGAGCTGGCGATAGCTGCAAACATCAAGGCGACCTCGCGGCATGTGCTGGACCGCTTCGCTGCCGAGGGCATCGTGCAGATCGCAGAAGAATGCAGAAGCGATCTCATCATCATGACCTCGCACGGGCGACGTGGCGTGCGCCGCATGCTGCTCGGCAGCCAGACCGTGGAAGTGCTGACGCACAGTACGATTCCGGTGCTGGTGATTCGTTGAGGCCGATGCCGATATCGAGTTGTTGATGAGCAGGCATGCAGAAGGCCCATCGGGTTGTTACACGTAGGAGCGCACCTGGGCGCGACTGGCGTTCCCGGTAATGCCAGTCGCGCCCAGGTGCGCTCCTACGCAGTGTTTATAGTTTCCGGTGCGCGCGAGGCAGACAAGAACACGATGAATGGACGTGCAGTCTGATGCATGCACGCTGTCGTAGGAGCGCCCCCGGGCGCGATGGGGCGTCCAGGTAAAGCCAGTCGCGCCCAGGTGCGCTCCTACGTAGTGTTTATAGTTTCCGGTGTGCACGAGGCAGACAAGAACACGATGAATGGACGTGCAGTCTGATGCATGCACGCTGTTGTAGGAGCGCACCTGGGCGCGATGGGGCGTTCCCGGTAATGCCATCGCGCCCAGGTGCGCTCCTACGCAACCCACCGTGCTTAGCCCTTCATCGGCTCCAGTTGCGCCACAAAGCGTGGCGACGGTCGGGCGAGCCGGCGCAGTGCTTCGGCGTGCATCAGCGGTGCGTTATGGGTAAGCGGCGCAGCCGTGCGTGGCGTGGCGGGCGTGTGCTGCTGCGCGTCCTGGCCTAGCTCGCGCATGAAGCGCCACATCGGCATGTAGTGGCCACGGCGCGGTGCCGGTGCGTGCGGCGTGGCGCGGCATTGGCGGCGCCACTGCATCGGTGGCATGCCGAAGCGCTGCTGGAAGGCGCGCTGGAACTGCCGCTCCGAGGCAAACCCCATTTCGTACAGCAACCAGGTCAGGCTGCACTCCGGATACGCCTGCAGATAGCGGTGCGCAGTGCACAGGCGCTGCTCGCGGATATAACTGGCGACGCCGCCACGCGACTGGAACAGCCGATACAACGACGCCCGCGACAGCGCGAACGCCTGTTGCAACGACTCGGTGCCGAGCTCGGCCTCACTGATGTGCTGCTCGATATAGGCCAGCAGATCGATCATCAGCGGCGCATGCGCCTCCATGGTCGAGGACGCTTGCGGCGCGATGGCGCTGTAGTAGCTGATGCTCATGCGGTACTGCCTGCGGCCCACTCCCCGGGGCCTGTCCTTTGATCAACCGAAAAAAGCATCGCCAACCCATCACGCCTCTTTCACGAAGTCGGCCGCGCATCACGCATCGGCACGATTGAGACGATTTGTCGGGTGAGCGCGCAGGGCCATTCCTAGACTCGCCGCAACGCTGAAGAGCGTCATCGCACGGCCTGTCGCTTTGGTCCGCGTGGTGCGGCAGTTGCGGGGAAGCTCGCAGCACCGGCGTCGCACGCAGGCTCCAGGCGATCGGCCGGGCCGGCGATATCCAGGCCACAAGGCAGCGCACGTGCCCCGCACGTTGGCGCAACGGGCAAGCTCAATCGGAGATCAGGCATGGCCAGCAGTCAGAAGTTCATCGCCCGCAATCGGGCGCCACGCGTGCAGATCGAATACGACGTAGAGGTCTACGGCGCGCAGAAGAAAGTGCAGATTCCGTTCGTGATGGGCGTGATGTCGGACCTGTCCGGTGCCAACGCCGGCGAACTGCCTTCGCTAGACGAGCGCAAGGCATTGGAGATCGACGTCGACAACTTCGACAGCCGCCTGCAGTCGATGCGCCCGCGTGCGCAGTTCAAGGTGCCCAACACGCTCACCGGCGAAGGCGAGCTGGCGGTGGATATCACCTTCGAAAGCATGGACGACTTTTCCCCGGCCGCCATCGCGCGCAAGGTCGCGCCGCTGGCCAAGTTGCTCGAAGCACGCACGCAGTTGGCCAACCTGGACACCTATATGGACGGCAAGGCCGGCGCCGAGCAGCTGATTGCCAATGCCATCCGCGACCCGGCGTTGCTGCAGTCGCTGGTGTCGGCGGCCAAGCCTGCCTCCGAGCCGGAAGGAGCCTGACGCCATGTCCGCCACCGAAGCCGCACTGGCCAGCAGCAGTACCGAAACCAGCGAGCAAGGCGATTTTGCCGCGCTGCTCAATCGCGAGTTCCGCCCCAAGAGCGAACGCGCCAAGGAAGAAGTGGAAGCGGCGGTACGCACGCTCGCCGAGCAGGTGCTCAACCGCAGCGATGTGGTCAGCGAAGACGTCTCGCAAACCATCAAGGCCTATATCGCCGAGATCGACCGCACGCTCACCGAACAGCTCAACAAGATCCTGCATCACGCCGATCTGCAGCAGCTCGAAGGTGCCTGGCGCGGCCTGCATTACCTGGTCAACAACACCGAGACCGATCAGCAGCTCAAGATCCGCGTGCTGAACATCAGCAAGAAGGAACTGGGCAAGGTGCTCAAGCGCTACAAGGGCACCGCGTGGGATCAGAGCCCCATTTTCAAGAAGGTCTACGAGCAGGAATACGGCCAGCTCGGCGGCGAGCCGTATGGCTGCCTGGTCGGCGATTACTACTTCGACCAGAGCCCGCCGGATGTGGAGCTGCTCAACGGTATTGCACAGGTTGCTGCGGCTGCGCACGCGCCGTTCATTGCCGCGGCTGCGCCCAAGTTGATGGGCATGGACAACTGGAACGAGCTGTCCAATCCGCGCGATCTGGCCAAGATCTTTTCCACGCCCGATTACGCCGCATGGCGCTCGCTGCGCGAGTCGGAAGACTCCAAGTACATCGGTCTGGCGATGCCGCGCACGCTGTCGCGTCTACCGTATGGCGCGGCCACCAGCCCGGTGGACGAATTCGATTTCGAAGAAGAGACTGCCGGCGCCGATTCCAATAAATACACCTGGCAAAACGCGGCGTATGCGATGGCGGTCAACATCAACCGCTCGTTCAAGCAGTACGGCTGGTGCTCGCGGATTCGTGGCATCGAATCCGGCGGCGCGGTGGAAGGGCTGCCGACGCACACCTTCCCCACCGACGACGGCGGCGTGGACATGAAGTGCCCCACCGAAGTGGCGATCACCGACCGCCGTTCGGCCGAGCTGGACAAGATGGGCCTGATGCCGCTGGTGCATCGCAAAAACTCGGACATGGCCGCCTTCATCAGCGCGCAGTCCTTGAACAAGCCCGACGAATACGACGACCCGGATGCCACCGCCAACGCCGCATTGGGCGCGCGCCTGCCGTACATGTTTGCCTGCTGCCGCTTTGCGCATTACCTCAAGTGCATCGTGCGCGACAAGATCGGGTCGTTCTCCGATCGCGAGCAGATGCAGAGCTGGCTGACGCGCTGGGTGACCCAGTACATCGATGGCGACCCGTCCAATTCCAGCGAAGAAACCAAGGCGCGCAAGCCCTTGGCCGCCGCCGAAGTGGTGGTGGAAGAAGTGGAGGGCGCACCGGGCTATTACAGCTCCAAGTTCTTCCTCAAGCCGCATTACCAGCTGGAAGGCCTGACCGTCTCGTTGCGGCTGGTCTCGCGCTTGCCCTCGGCCGCCAAGGCCTGATCCAGCGTCTTTGCGTCACGGCGACGACGTGCGCTCTGCACGTTGCGCCACCTGTGTTTCCCACTTAGCGAAGGAGCAGTTCCATGGCGTTCGACATGCATATCAAGTTCGGCAGCGGCAAGGTCAAGATCGAAGGCGCGTCCAATCACAAGAAGCACAAGGGCGAGATTCCGATCCTGGCGTGGTCGTGGGGCGCGAGCAATTCCGGCGACCTGCATACCGGTGGCGGTTCGGCCAGTGGCGGCAAGGCGCATATCCAGGACATTTCCATCACCAAGTACGTCGACGGGTGCTCCAACGCATTGCTCGATGCGGTGTGCACCGGCGCACGCGTGGAAAACGCCTGGTTGTACGTGACCAACGCCACCGGCGAGCAGAGCGACTTTCTGACGGTCGAGTTGAGCGAAGGCGTGCTGATCACCTCGCTGTCCACCGGCGGTTCCGGCGGCGAAGACCGTCTGACTGAGAACGTGACGCTGCATTTCGGCAAGTTCAAGTACGGCTTCCAGCCGCAGGACGACAAGGGCACGGCGCAGGGCGGCGCGAAGGAATTCACCTACGACATCCAGGCTGTCGCCAAGGCGTAATGCCGGCAACACCAACGGCGGTGCCATAACCGGCACCGCCACCTTCTTCGATAAGGACACGCGCGATGGATGCTACCGCACAGACCCTGCTCGCCCGTGGCGAGCCGGCGCAGGCGTTGCAGCAATTGGTGCAGCAGGTGCGTCGGCAACCGGCCGATGCCGCGCAGCGCGTGTTTTTGTTTCAGCTGCTGGCTGTCCTGGGCCAGTGGTCGCGTGCGGCCGACCAGCTGCGCGCCTGCCTGGAGCTGGATGGCGGCAGTGCGCCGATGGTGCACACCTACCAGCGCGTGTTGCAGGCAGAACAGACGCGCGCTGCGGTATTTGCCGGCGACTGCCTGCCTACCGTGATCGGCGCACCCGATGCCTGGATGGCGCTGCACCTGCAGGCCTTGCAGTTATCGCTACGCGGCAATGCAGCGCAGGCGGCCGCATTGCGCGAGCAGGCGTTTGCGCAGGCACCGGCCATCGGCGGCACGCTGGATGGCGTGCGGTTCGAGTGGCTGGCCGATGCGGATGCACGCTTCGGCCCATGCATCGAACTGATCCTGGACACCGGCTATGCGTGGGCACCGCTGCATCAGGTGCAGCAGTTACGCTTCGAAGCGCCCAGCGATCTACGCGACACCGTATGGGCGCCGGTGAGCGTGCTGTGGCGCAATGGTGGACAGGCGTTTGCGTACATGCCGGTGCGCTATCCCGGCAGCGAACACCTGGATGCGGGCGAGCTGCAACTGGCGCGTCGCACCGAATGGACCGAAGGTGCACAGGGCGAAATCGGCCTGGGCCAACGCATGCTCAGCACCGAGTCGCGCGAGGTTGCGCTGCTTGAGGTGCGCGAGCTGCAGTTCGACGCGTCCTGATCGTCATGGCCGAGCTCACCACCACCGAACGCTTGCAGCCCTCGCTGCTGGACCGGCTCACCGATGCCGCGCCCAGCCAACGCGAAGAGAGCCGCGACCAACGCGTGATTTCGGCAACGCGCCTGCGCGAATGCGTAATCCGCGATCTGTCGTGGCTGTTGAATGCAGTGAATCTGGAAACCAGCCGGCCGCTGGACGCGCATCCGCAGATCCGTCGCTCGGTGCTCAACTTCGGCATCCCCGATCTGGCCGGCGCAGCCGTGGCCGGCATCGATGCGGCTGCGCTGCAGCAGCGCATTCGCGACGCCATCCTGGCCTTCGAACCACGCCTGATCGCCGATACCTTGCGCGTCAGCGTGCACGCCGACGCTGCGCGCATGGACAAGCGCTCGCTGCTGTTCACCATCCAATCGGAGATGTGGGCGCAGCCGCTGCCGTTGAACCTGTATCTGAAGACCGCGCTGGACCTGGAAACCGGCAGGCTCGAAGTGATGGAGGGCCACGGCTAATCCCATGGACCCGCGCCTGCTCCCGTACTACACCCGCGAATTGCAGCACGTGCGCGACATGGGCGCCGAGTTTGCGCGCGAGTACCCCAAGATTGCCGGGCGGCTGGGGCTGGATGCGTTCGAATGCGCCGACCCGTATGTGGAGCGGCTGCTCGAAGGGTTCGCGTTTCTGGCCGCGCGCGTGCAGCTCAAGCTGGATGCGCAGTACCCGGTCTTCACCCAGCACTTGCTGGAAATGGTCTACCCGCATTATCTGGCGCCACTACCATCGATGGCAGTGGTGCAGTTGCAGCCGGATCTGAAAGACAGCGGCCTGAGCGCCGGTGTCGACGTGCCGCGGCATAGCGCGCTGCGCAGCCTGATCGGCGCCGGTGAGCGCACCGCCTGCGAATTTCGCACCGCGCATGCGGTGACGCTGTGGCCGCTGCAGTTGGCCGAGGCCAAGTATCTGGAATCGCCGGCTGCGCTGGCGGCGGCGGGTATCGCATTGCCCGCCGGGCGCAGCGTGCGCGCCGGCATCCGATTGCGCTTCGAGCTGGTGGGCGGCGCACAGACCCAAGGTCTGGCATTGGATCGGCTGCCGCTGTTTCTTGCCGGCGCCGATGGCCTGCCCAAGCGGCTGTACGAACAACTGCATGCCGACACCAGCGCCGTCCTGCTACGTGGCAGCGATGCGCAGGGCGCGACCGTGCAGACGCTGCAAGGCGCCGATGCGTTGCAGATGCGCGGGTACGCCGACGAAGACAGCTTGATCCCGTATGACGGTCGCTCGTTCAGTGGCTACCGGTTGCTACAGGAATATTTCGCCTGCCCGGAGCGCTTTCTGTTCGCAGAACTCACCGGTCTGCGCACTGCATTGCGTCGCCTGCACGGCACCAGCTTTGAGGTGGTGATCTTGCTGGAACGCAGCGTGCCCAGCCTGGCGGCTGCAGTGAGTGCCGAACACTTCAAGCTGTTCTGTACGCCGGCAATCAATCTGTTCGAACGCCGCGCCGACCGCATCCATCTGCAGACCGGCCAGCACGAGTATCACGTGCTGGCCGATCGCACCCGGCCGATGGATTTCGAGATCCATCATCTGGGCGAGGTGGAAGGCTTCGGCGACCGCCAGGAACCGGAACAACGCTTCACCGCGTTCTATGGTGGCGACGCACGCACCTGGCATGCGCGGCATGGCGCGTTCTACACCATGCGCCGCGAGCCACGCCTACTGTCGGCGCGGCAACGCCGCGATGGCGCGCGCTCCAGTTATGTGGGCAGCGAGGTGTTCGTCAGCCTGGTCGATGCCAACGATCAGGCGCACGCCAGCAACTTGCGTCAGCTCGGGCTGCAGCTATGGTGCAGCAACCGCGACCTGCCACTGCACATGCCGGTGGGCAAGGGCACCACCGACTTCAGCATGGACAGTGGTGTGCCGGTACAGAGCGTGCGCTGCGTGGCCGGGCCGACCAAGCCGCGCCCGGCCGTGTCCGACGGGCAAACCGCGTGGCGCCTGCTCAGTCAATTGCAGCTCAATTATCTGTCGCTGTTCGAAGATGGAACCAACGGTGCGGCGGCGCTGCGCGAGATCCTCACCCTGTATTGCGACCCGTTCGATGCCTCGGCACAGCGGCAGATCGAAGGGGTCAAGCAGGTCACCGGCACGCCGATCGTGCGACGCATTCCGGTGCCGGGCCCGATCACGTTCGGCCGTGGTTTGGAGATCACGCTCACTTGCGAAGACGCCGCCTTTGAAGGCACCGGCGCGTTTCTGCTGACCTCGGTGCTGCGGCACTTCTTTGCGCGCTATGTCTCGGTGAATTCCTTTACCGAAACCGTGCTGCGCACCACCGAACGCAACGAGGTGGCCCGATGGCCCGCCCAGCCCGGCTCCCGACCGCGCCTGTAAGCGCCGGTGCTGCCGCGCTGGAACAGGCGCTGCACACCCGGCCCCAGGACTTCACCCCGTTTGCGGCGCTGCGCGCGATCGAGCGTTGCCACCCGTTGCAGCCGCGCCTGGGCGAATCCGCCCGTGCGGCGGACGACGTGGTGCGCCTGCGACACACCCCGTCGCTGGCATTCGCGCCGCACGCCCTGGACCGCTACACACCGGCGCACGACGCGCAACCCGCGGCGCTGTACGGGCTGTTTCTTGGCCTGTTTGGCCCCAACGCGCCGCTGCCGCTGCACCTGACCGAATACGCCATCGAGCGTGCGCTGCAAGCCAAGGATGGCACCTTCGCCGCGTTTGCCGATGTGTTCCATCACCGCATGCTCAGCCTGTTCTATCGCGCCTGGGCGCAGGCGCAGCCCACCGTGCAGGCCGAGCGACCGGCCAGCGATCAGTTTCGTGCGTGGCTGGACGCGCTGGTCGGTATCGCCAGCCCGCATCTGCGCGAGCGCGATGCATTGCCCGACGATGCGCGCCGCTATCACGCCGGACGATTTGGTGCGGCCACGCGCACACCGGAAGGATTGCGCGCCGTGCTGCAGCAGCTGTTCGACTGGCCGGTGCAGGTGCAGGAGTTCATTGCCGAATGGATGCGGCTCCCCGCCGATGCGCAGTTGCAATTGGGCCTTGGTCCGCGCAATGCACGGCTCGGTGTGGACAGCGTGGTTGGTGCACAGGTGCGTGGTGCGCAACAGCGTGTGCGGATTCGGCTGGGGCCGCTGCCGCGCATCGCGTTTCAACGCTTCCTGCCCGGTGGCCACGCGCTACGCCAACTTACCGCGGCGGTACGCAGCTATCTGGGCGACGAATTCGGCTGGGAGCTGCAGTTGCTGCTCAAGGCCGACGACGTCCCCACCCCGCACTTGGCACGCAATAGCCGCTTGGGCCTGGACACCTGGCTCGGCCGGCGCGCCTGGAGCGTTGCCGACGCCGACGAGGTGCTGCTGCGCCCCTCCGGCTGACCGCACCGCTACCACTGCCGCTCACACACACGCTCACACGCAACGTACCGACTTCGAAGGACGCATCATGGCCGAGATCTCCCGCAGTGCCCTGTTCGGCAAGCTCAATCCACTCGCCTATCGCGGCATCGAAAGTGCCACGGTGTTTTGCAAGCTGCGCGGTAACCCGTATGTGGAACTGGTGCACTGGCTGCATCAGTTGCTGCAGCTGCAGGACTCGGACCTGCACCGCATCATCAAGCACTTCCAGTTCAATCCCTCAACGCTGGCGCGCGATGTCACCGCCGCGCTGGATGGCCTGCCGCGCGGCTCCACCGCCGTCACCGATCTATCGGCAAATGTCGAAGAAGCGGTGGAGCGCGGTTGGGTGTATGCCTCGCTGAGCTTCGGCGAGGCGCAGGTGCGCACCGGTTACCTGGTCGTCGGCATCTTGAGCGTGCGCGGTCTACGCAACGCACTGCTGGCGATCTCCAAGGAATTCGACAAGCTCAAGCCCGCTGTGCTCAACGAGCACTTTGCACAGATCGTGACCGGCTCGCCGGAAGATGGCCTGCTGCCCAGCGATGGGTTTTCGCTCGGTCAAAGTGCGGCGCCGGGCGAAGCCAGCGGTGCCATCGCCCCGGCCGCGATGGGCAAGCAGGAAGCACTGAAGAAATTCACCATCGATCTCACCGCGCAAGCGCGCGATGGCAAGCTGGACCCGATTATCGGCCGCGACGACGAGATTCGCCAGGTGGTGGACATCCTGATGCGTCGCCGCCAGAACAACCCCATCCTGGTCGGCGAGGCTGGCGTGGGCAAGACCGCGGTGGTGGAAGGCTTCGCGCAGCGCATCGCACGCGGCGACGTGCCGCCCGCATTGAAGGATGTGCAACTGCGCACGCTGGACGTCGGCCTGTTGCAGGCCGGCGCAAGCATGAAGGGCGAGTTCGAGCAGCGCCTGCGCGCGGTCATCGACGAAGTACAGGCCAGCCCCAAGCCGATCATTCTGTTCGTGGATGAAACCCACACCTTGGTCGGCGCCGGTGGCGCGGCCGGCACCGGCGATGCCGCCAATCTGCTCAAGCCGGCACTGGCGCGCGGCACGCTGCGCACCGTGGGCGCGACGACCTTTGCCGAGTACAAGAAGTACATCGAAAAAGACCCGGCGCTGAGCCGCCGTTTCCAGGCCGTGCAGGTGGACGAGCCGGACGAAGCCAAGGCGGTGCGCATGATGCGCGGCGTCGCTTCGATGATGGAGCAGCACCACAGCGTGCAGATCCTGGACGAGGCGCTGGAGGCGGCGGTCAAACTCAGCCACCGCTACATCCCCGCGCGCCAGTTGCCGGATAAATCGGTGAGCCTGCTAGATACCGCGTGCGCCCGCGTTGCAGTGAGCCTGCACGCCACGCCGGCGGAAGTGGACGACAGCCGCCGCCGCATCGAATCGCTGGACATCGAACACGCCATCATCGAGCGCGAGCGCGCCATCGGCATCGTGGTGGATGAGCGCGCGGCTGCGTGCACGGGTTTGCTCGATGGCGAGCGTCGCCGTTTGCATGACCTGGAACAGCGCTGGGTGTCCGAGAAAACATTGGTCGAAGAATTGCTGTCGTTGCGCGCGCAACTACGCAGCGGCAATGCGCCGGTGGAGGGGACCGGCAGTGCGTTGGAAGCCGAGGCAGAACAGGACGCCTCCGGCGATACCGCCGTGCTCGACGCACCGGTGCAAGTGGATCGCGACACGCTACTGGCGCGCCTGCAACTGGTGCAGGCCGAACTGGCCGCGTTACAAGGCGAATCGCCACTGATCCTGCCCACTGTCGATTATCAAGCCGTCGCTGCCGTCGTCGCCGACTGGACGGGCATCCCGGTCGGGCGCATGGCGCGCAACGAGATCGACACTGTGCTGCGCTTGCCCGAACTGCTGGCCAAGCGTGTCATCGGCCAGGACCACGCCATGGAGATGATCGCCAAGCGCATCCAGACCAGCCGCGCCGGCCTGGACAACCCGGATAAACCGATCGGCGTATTCCTGCTGGCCGGCACCTCCGGCGTCGGCAAGACCGAAACCGCACTCGCCCTGGCAGAGACGCTGTACGGCGGCGAACAAAACCTGATCATCATCAACATGAGCGAATACCAAGAAGCGCACACCGTCTCCTCGCTCAAGGGCGCACCGCCGGGCTATGTGGGCTATGGCGAAGGCGGCGTGCTCACCGAAGCAGTGCGCCGCAAACCCTACTCGGTGGTGTTGCTGGACGAAGTGGAAAAAGCGCACCCCGACGTACACGAACTGTTCTTCCAGGTCTTCGACAAGGGCTGGATGGAAGACGGCGAAGGCCGCCGCATCGACTTCCGCAACACCTTGATCATCCTCACCAGCAACGCCGGCACCGACCTTATCGCCAGCCTGTGCAAGGACCCGGAACTGATGCCGGATCCGGAAGGCATGGCAAAGGCCATCCGCGAACCGTTGTTGAAGGTGTTTCCGCCGGCATTGCTCGGGCGGCTGGTGGCAATTCCGTATTACCCGCTGAGCAACGCCATGCTCGGCCAGATCGTGCGGTTGCAGTTGAACCGCATCAAGAGGCGGATCGAGGCGCGCTACAAGATTCCGTTTGAGTACGACGATTCGGTGGTGGAGCTGGTGGTCTCGCGTTGTACGGAGAGCGAGTCAGGCGGGCGGATGATTGATGCGATTCTGACTAATTCTATGTTGCCGGAGATTTCGCGGGATTTCTTAAATCGAACGCTGGAAAGTAGTGGGAATAGATCTATTAGTGTCGATTCGAACGGCAATAATTTTATTTATAATTTCGATATCGCGTAATTAATTTCTTCGCAGCGTCGCATCAAAGAAATTTGATGTGGCGAGCGGATCCTTAGTCTATCGATGTCTAGTTAAATTATTAATTTCTGCTTATAAGAGGTGTAATTTCATGTCAAATCAAACCCTCACTTATCTTGAGAAGCACTGGCCTACGTTTGAGTTCAACAGCTGGAGATTTACCTCGTTGCGATGCAGCGGAAAGCTTAGTGTAGCTAACTCAAGGTCCGGTGCTGGAATGGTATTGCTTCAAGGGATCGAGGTGAAAGTAAAAGGTCAATGGCTGCGAGCCCACTTATCATTTCCACCCGATGACACTCGGGAGGGAACTTTCAAGGAGGGGCATTTGAAGATAGAAAGCGGTCCGTACCTAAATCAGTATTTTTTTTCCTGCGATGATAACGAAACATGGGAGGTTGAGAAGCTACCAAATTCACCTACCGTGCGCACACATAGTCCAGGTGACTGGAGTCGTTTGGACGCGAGTCTATGGATTGACATAGATAAGCTCGTTACCTCTTTGGCTTACTTGGAATATTAATCTAAAAAAATATCAATTGGTGGAATGAGTTCAAAGGAGGAAGTATGTGCCCTCACTGTCTAGATGCCCTTTGTAATATGGGATCAATTTGCCATCGTGGAATTTTTTCCTGCAATGGCGACGCTTTCTCACCGAAGGCCGCAGGTCAGCATAAAGAAACAAAGAAGTCTTCAAAGAGAGGTCAGTTCGAGAGTGAGCATCTTTTCCCACATGCAGCGCTCAAATTATCGGGTATAAATTATAGCTATCAAACCGAGCCTACTTTAAGTATACCGTATGACGTCCATCGAGGCGGCCAGAGTGGAGCTGGAGGAGGAGTCTCTTCTACTGGAAGTAGCGGGACCGCAAGCGGATGGTCTAGTCATTTAGGAACCTTGGCTCAGAATGATTTCCCCGGCGCGCTACGACTCGCCGTTATTGATCAGCTAAATGCGCATTACGTCAATGGCAATTTGAGTGCTGAGGTTGCTATGCAAGTTATTCAGGTTGTCAACGGGCATGCATCTTTGGGGCGCCTTACCGGAACCCAAGCAGGTGAAATAAATAACTTGATTGCGGATTACTACTACTCAAGAGCCAGATAAGTCTTACGATCCGCAGGAAATTTGAAATAAATATTTTAACAAAGCGACCAGAGTGGTTGCCAAAATTATTTGGATGCACTTATAGACCTACTGGGCGGTTGAGTTGTCTCGCAGCGACTCAGCCTTGCTTCGCTCTCTACGCTCAGAAGTGCGGTGTCCCAGTGTCAGTTATTGATTAGGGTAGCTGCTAATTTGGTAAGGCTCTGGTGGTCCAGGGTCTTTGCGAATAGCGTCGTAAATCGCCTGCCGTCTTGACAAAGGTGCATCTGACGCCGGATGCGTTTTGTGCTGGGTGATCAATGTTCCATCAATGCCATGGGGATTGTATCAATGGCTTGCTCCCGTAAGTGCGAGGGTCGCGACCACTGCTACCCACATAGGTTGAGTTTGAGGTATCGGTAGCAGGCCGGGACGTAGCGTTCGGATCGAAAAGACAGGGTGTGATGACCGCGCTTGGTATGGAAGAGAATCAGGCGCAGTTTTCGGACATCTCATCCAATTTTTTAGCGTGCTGTTGAATGAAAAGCATTTTTTCGGTGTTGAGCGAAGTTGGCTTTGAACCTATTGACCGAGTATCTATACTTAAAACCGATACCTGAGGACCAGGATCGAAATGATAGCGCTGAAAATTTTTTAGCTCTCAAGCGGCATTACTGACTCAGTGCCGGATGCAGGTTGGGTACGGCGCTGACGCTTTCCACTAGTGCAGCGACATGAAGAATGGTGGATTTTTCCTGCCAATTGCCGACGATTTGTACGTTGATCAGCAAGCCTTCCTTGCTTGTGCCGAACCGCATCGCAACACCAGGCAGGCTGGCGACACTGAGCGGCATTGTTATGCCCTGAAGGTAGGCGGCGTCCACGGTCTGACCGTTGATGGTGAATTCGGCGACGCCGTGCCCGTGCGCGGCAATCGGCAACACATGGGTGATCGGTGCATCGTAGCGGCTGAAGTAGTCGGCATAGCTATCACGGATGCGTTCGACGGCCTGCTCTGTCTCGATCTAGTCCTGCAGCGAGGTGTCGGCGATCGCCGGCATTGTCTTGGACATCTTGAACACAAGGTCTTCATGGCCAACCGTCGCTCGCGCGGACGCAGGCTTCATCTCCATGACGCGCAGCTTGTTGAATACATCGAGTATGAAATCACGCTCTATCGCCGTGATGCGGACTTGTTCGACAAAGAGGCCGATGTGCTTCAATGCCATGGTCACCGCGGGCACCGTCGCTTGAATATTGGGATCGACCGGCCCGTAGCCGGGGCCAACCATCCAGCCAATCCGCAGCCTGCAGTAGGACTGGCGGCCGATGCTGGCGTCGAACGGTACGGTGCTGTTCGACAAGGCATCCTGGCCATCGGGTCGGCCAGCTGTGCGAAGGCGAGCGCGATGTAGCGGATCGAGCGGGCCATCTGCCCGACATGCCAGAAGCGGTGCGGCGCGCGCGTCCAGATGCCGGTCATGGGGAAGCGGTCGAGGGTTGCCTTGATCGATACGATAATCTGCCGGACGTGGTGAAGAGCGAGGTTCACGCTTTCAACGATATGAACAGTGGATGGCTTTCCAAGATGCTGGTGGCGGCCGACGCGGCCGACGCGGCCAACGCCAAGGACTCCAAGAAGCGTGCTCGCGCCATCTTTGCCGCAATCGGCGGTGCGCAGTTGATGGCACGTGGTCGAGCGGACATCAAGCTCTTCGATGCGTTGATCGACAGTTACCAGGCAAGCGGGTTGTTGCCGAAGTGATGACGCAGACATCGCCACGCGGCAGATGGCGTTGCTTCGACTTGAAGACACTTGCGAAGTGGTGAAGAGTTGGAGCGGTTGCCTACGTGCGACACCGCACCTTGGCTGCGGATTTTCACTAGCGTGTGCATGTAACTGCTGTGAACGGATAACTCTGGAGTCAGCGGCCTTGGCGACGCGCAGCGCCATAGGTCACCACACAGCGGTACGCATCGCAGGCTTCACAGAAGCGAGGCATGGAGCTGTCGTCAACTAGCGCGATACGCGTGCGATGCCAGGAATGTCAGAGCCCGTGCTGTCGCCGTCGCTAGAAACAAGTCAGATGAAGCGGACCCTGTTAGAAGGGCGGTCCATTCTCGACGTTAACCAGCGCGCCTAATCGAATTTTCATCCAACAAAGCGTCGCATGTCACACGTCTGCATCCCGGCAGATGATTGAGACGTTGTGTCGGGTGTGTGTTCTACCGCTCGCTAAGGTTGGCTTGAGCCCTACCGGTGCTTGAGGACGACATGAGCCCTGTCGCTGCATCAAGTTCCTGTCGATGCTCTCTGGTCACGTTTTATCGTGACTCTGGAAGCATCAATCAATGTCCCTGACGCTGTAGGTATGGATAAGACGGTGGTGTTGAGTTTCCGGTATCAGAGCTTCGGCATGGCGCTGGCCAACTGCTTCGGAAGGATATTGGAAATCAGATACATCAGGAAATGTTGCGCTGAATAACCAGGTGTCACGCACGCTGCGTCCAATGTTGTGCCAGGGTGCCGGTTGATCGGTCATCCATGGCGAGAGGCGACTCGGGGCGGCCTTCCCAGCCCCCAAGAGGGTAATTATCATGGCTATCACGATCCTTTCCGCTGTGTACGGCACCAGCAAGGCAGGAGTCGATGTCACCCAGGTGTGCCAGAACATCGTCGACACAGGCAACGACGATATCACCGCAAGCAATGCCTTCTTCGGAACGGACCCCGACCCGGGTACGGTCAAGAGCTTTGCGCTTCTGTACAAGAATCCCGCGTTGAACAACGGCAATCCCATCGCGCTCGGTTGCGCGGAAAATGGCCAGATCGATCTGGTTCCCAATCCGCCTACCGCCACGACGCCCGTTCCAGTGCCGGGTAAACCCAGTTTTACAGTCGTGCGTGCACTGTACGGCACCGGTAACAACGGGTACGACGTCACTGCCACATGCCAATGGCTGATCAACAACGGTGGTACAGCGATCACGGTGAGCAACGCAACGTTCGGCGGGGATCCCGATCCCAATGTCAAAAAGAACTTTGCCATCGTTTACACGGCTGTCGGCGGCGGCGGCGCGCAGCAGTTTCGTGCCTGTGCAGAAGGCTCGACATTGAACTTGAGTTAGCCGGTTGCTGAGCAGAGTGCGTTGCGCTGATGTGGCCCAAGATTGGCCATGATCAGTAGTTCTCCAGTCCTTCTCCCGTCAGTGGGGAGGGACTGGAGATTATGTAGCGCAGAAGACGCTGAGGATGAAGATGGTGCCTCGTCGACCAAGTCGTGGCTAACCATGTCCCAAGATTGCGCCAATAAGATCGGATTAGCCGGCTCTGATTCTTTCATGAATCAATCGCCGGTCATCGGCCACTGCGGCAAGCCGCTTTGGTTTTCCCGTCTTGTTGAAGGTTGAACGAATCATGCACCCGCCGATCGCTGCCGCACGCTGTCTCGTCCTCGCATTGGTTGCATTGAGCGCAACCGCATTCGCCGCCGAACCAATCACCGGGAAGTGGTTCACCGATAACCAACAGGCACTGGTGGACATCCAGTCGTGCGGTACATCGCTGTGCGGCACCATCATCAAGGTGCTGCGTGTCAAGCCGGGTAGCGCAAAGACCGATGTGTTCAATCCGGATCCGTCCAAGCGCCACAACCCGATGGAGGGAACAGTGATTCTGAGCGAGCTGGTGGATGCGGGGGATCTGTGGAAAGGCAAGATCTACAACCCCGAGTCCGGCAAGCGCTATAACGCCAAGGTCAAACGCGATGCCGATGGCTCGTTGAAGGTGGAGGGATGTGTGGCCTTCATCTGCCAGGGCCCAACCTGGCAGCCTGCCAACTGATCGCCGCGCAGACGCACGGTCGGGGAAGCCAGCCAGCTCGATACAGCCAGCCCGTTGCAACCTGGGCCGGGCATCCAAGCGCGGCTGACGAAACGACTGGGGAGCCGCCCGGCAGGCGCAGCCGATGTTCGACATCGGCCGGCTCAACTCGGACACTACGGTTCCTGCGCGCCGTCCACGCTCACCTGATGCCTGTCCGCACGGCGTTGTGAGCCGTCTAAACCGTTACGTATTCAGCCGCCCACCCAGCCGCCAATGCGGGATACTGCGCTCCCACGCAGGCGAGATGGGCCCCGATGTCCGAGCTGCCGATCACCGAGTTGTTGCAGGCCTGGCAGCACGACGCGCCCGGGGCGGGCGACGCCTTGGCGCGGCAGGTCTACGAGGTGTTGCGCAGCACCGCGATGCGCGAGTTGCGCCGCGATGCGCGCGGCGGGCTGCAGGCAACCGAGCTGGTGCACGAGGCGTGGATGCGGTTGGAGCAGGGCCAGCAAGGGTTTCGTTCGCGCGCGCATTTCTATGCGGTGGCGGCGCTGCAGATGCGCCATCTGTTGGTGGATCTGGCGCGGCAGCAGGCCAGCGCCAAACGGCTTGGGCAGGCGGTGACGCTGACGATCAGCTTGTCCGACGGCGCAGCGCGGCCGGAAGCGTTGATGGTGGTCGCCGATGCCTTCGACAAGCTGGCGCGGGTGGATGAGCGCAAGGCCAAGGCGTTTGCGTTGACCGAGCTGGTGGGCTTGAGCGTGGCCGAAGCGGCCGAGCAGCTGGAGGTGTCGGTGCCCACGTTGGAGCGCGATCTGCGGTTTGCGCGGGTGTGGTTGGCGGCGCAGCTGTGAGCGTGGCGGCCACTGCCTGGCAGCGGCTGGAGGCGCTGTTCCATCAGGCCTGTCAGTTGCCGGTGCGCGAGCGCGAGGCCTTTGCGCATGCCCAGGCAAGCGACGATGCGGTGTTGCGCGATGAATTGCTGGCGATGCTTGCAGTGGAATCGCAGGCCACGCTGCGCGTGCGTGGGCCACTGAAACAGGCCGCCGCCGCATTGCGCGCGCCGTTGCCGGAGCTGCCGGCCGGCACGCGCTTTGGTGCGTGGGCGATCGACCGCCTGATCGGTGCCGGCGGCATGGGGCAGGTGTATCTGGGCCATCGCGCCGACGGTGCCTACGAGCGCGAGGTCGCGATCAAGCTGGTGGCCGCCGACGCGCTGGATGTGCAGGGCCGTGCATTGTTCGAGTTCGAATGCCGGCTGCTCGCGCAGATGGTGCACCCGGCGATCGCGCAGATTCACGATGTGGGCACCGATGCGCACGACCGTCCCTACCTGGTGATGGAGTACCTGCGCGGCGAGCCGATCACCTGGTGGTGCGATGCGCATCGGTTGTCGTTGCATGCGCGCGTGTTGCTGATGTTGCGGGTGAGCGAGGCGGTGCAACACGCGCATCAGAAAGGCGTGATCCATCGCGACCTCAAGCCCAGCAACGTGCTGGTCAGCGAGATCGATGGGCGGCCGATGCCGGGCGTGATCGACTTCGGCATCGCCATCGATGCCGCCAACCCGGGCGTGACCTCGGCGCATGGGCGCGGCACTCCCGGCTACATGAGCCCGGAGCAGGCGCGCGGCGCGCAGGAGGTGGACGCGCGCAGCGACATCTACGCATTGGGGGCGATGTTCTACGAACTCAGCTGCGGGCTGGTGCCAGTGGCCGGGCGTGACGGGTTGCCGCAGCGGCCATCGCAGCGCGTGGCAGCGGTGCCGCCCGATGCGCGTGCGCGCATCTGCGCGGCGCGTGCGACCACCCATACGCGTTTGCAGCAGCAACTGCGCGATGGCCTGGATGCGATCGTGCTGCGCGCGTTGTCGCCGGAGCCGGTGGAGCGCTACGCCTCGGTGTCGGCGCTGCTGGACGATCTGCATCGCTGGCTCGATGGCTACCCGCCGCGCGCGCTACGCGCTGGCCGGTTATTGCGGTTGCGCAAGTTCACCCAGCGCCATCGCAGTGGCGTGCTGGCCGGTGGATTAGTGGCGATGGCGGTGGTGACCGGCCTGGGCGCCACGCTGTGGTCGCTGCAGCAGGCCGCGCGCGACGCGCAACGTGCGCGCGTCACCGGCGATTTCATGGCCTCGGTGCTGTCCAGCGTGGACCCGGCGATTGCCAAGGATCTGGACAAGACGCTGATGCTGCGTGTGCTGGAGCAAGCCTCGCAGCGCGCCGCGCGCGAACTGGCCAGCCAGCCCGATGCGCGCACCGATGTGGAAAAGACGCTGGGCGGTACCTTGATCGCGCTGGCCGATTTTCCACAGGCGGTGCTGCATCTGCGCACCGCCCACGCACTGGCGCAACAGAGTATGGGCGCGGGCAGCAGGCCGGCGTTGAAGACGGCCTCCATGCTGGGCCAGGCACTGCGCGGTGCAGGCAAGCGCGACGAAGCGGTGCAGGTGCTGCGTCAGGGCATTGCGCAGGCCGAGCGTGGCGATCTGCAACAGCAAGCCATTGGCAATGAAATGCGCGCCTGGCTGGGCTGGACGCTGCGCGATCAGGGCCGCATGGCCGAGGCCATGACCGAGAGCCGGCGCGCTTATGTGGCGGCGCTGGCCAATCCGGCGAGCAGCGCAGATCAACGCATCGATGCCGGCAATGTCTATGCCGCGCTGCTGGCCGATAGCGGGCAACTGCTCCCGGCGATCGCCTTGCAACGCAGCCTGCTGCGCGAGCGCAGCGCACTGCATGGGGCCGAGCATCCGCTGGTGCTGGCGATGCGCAACAGCCTGTCGGTGTATCTGTTGATGCAACGCGATTTTGCCGGCGCCGAGGCCGAACTTGCGCCGCTGCTGCAGATCAATCGCAGGCTCTACGGGAATAACGCCATGGATACCTTGATGGTGGAAGGCAATCTGGCCGGCGCGCTGCGCCAGCAGGGCAAGGTGGCCGAAGCCGGCCCGCATTATCGGGGGGCGCTGGAGCGCACGCGCGCCGTGTTTGGAGACGATGCGCCCGCCACCATCAGCATGCGCAGCAATCACGCGTTCTGGCTGCTCGACGCCGGGCAGGCGGCAGCCTCGCTGGCCGAGCAGCGGGCCGCGCTCGCTACCAGCCTGCGGGTGCTGGGCCGCGCGCATCCGCAAACGGCCGAGATCCTGCGCGGTATGTCCGAAGCCGAGCGCGTGCTCGGCCAGGCCGCTGCCGCGCGCGCGCATGCCCAGCAGGCAGTCCAGGTACTCACCGGCATCTTTGGCGATGCCGAAGAGCCGCTACGTGCGGCGCGGCAGACCCTGGCATTGGCGGAGCCGGCCGCTTCCAGCGTGGAGACGACAACGTCGGTGGCGCGGCGCTGAGACGAATCGTCGGGTAAGCCGCGCCACGCGGCGCGATAGTGCCCGCACTGCCAGCGCCGGAGCGCACCCGTGCAACCTGCCGCACGCCTGACCGATCTGCATGTCTGCCCGATGGTCACCGGTGTGGTGCCGCATGTGGGTGGGCCGATCATCGGACCTGGCGCACCGACGGTGTTGATCGGTGGCCTGCCGGCCGCGCGCATCGGCGATTCGGCGGTGTGCGTCGGCCCGCCGGACAGCATCGTGATGGGCGCGCCCACCGTGATCATCAGCGGCCAACCCGCAGCCCGCCTGGGCGATAGCACTGCGCATGGCGGGGTGATCGCCTTGGGCTGTTTTACGGTGTTGATCGGCTGATGACGTGGCTGGGGGATGCGCGCTGCGATGGGCTTGCATGGGCGTCACGCGACGTCATTGCATGCGACACATTAGCGATCTTAGATGCGCACTCAGCACTGTCATTGCACTGCCCGGTTGCGTGCGCATGCAGCTGAGTGGCTGCAATGCAGCGGCCAATGCACAGCGTGAGAGTGGTTCAAAACGCCGCTAGAAGCAGCCAAGCGCAGAGATTGCAGATACCGATGTGCAGATGCATCGCCAGAGATTGCGCGCCACCGTCCCGTTCCGCCGTCATTCGACGCAGCCCCCGCGTCCAATCCTCCTAGGAGACGTCACATGCAGCCTGCCCGCCATGCCACCGCCCAGATGCACACCGACCTGGACGCCGCGCTGCACAGCGCGATGCAGGCCCATCGCGCCGGCAAGCTCGACCAGGCCGCGCAGGCGTATGCCCAGCTGCTGGACGTGCAGCCCGGCCATGCGCAGGCGCTGCATTACCAGGGCGTGCTGCTGCATCAGCAGGGCAATAGCGCAGCGGCGGTGGAGGCCATCAGTCAGGCACTGCAGCTGGCGCCTGCGCAACCGGATGCCTGCAACAACCTGGGCAATGTGCATCGCGAATGCGGCCGGCTGAGCGAGGCCGAGCAGTGCTATCGGCATGCGCTTGCACTGGAACCTGCGCATGCCGATGCGCTGGCCAATCTGGCCGCCGTGCTTGAAGCGCAGCGCCGCCTTGAGGAGGCCTTCCTGACCTACGCCGCGTTGCTGCATATCTATCCCGAATCGGCGCATGCGCACTACCTGCTCGGCTTGTTTCTACGCAACAACGCACAAGCCGCCGAGCACCTGCAGCAATCGGTGGAGTGCCTGCAACAGGCTTGCAGCCTGGCACCGGAGCATTTGCACGCACGCGAAGCGCTGGGCACCGGGCTTTACCTGCTCGGCGAACATACCCAGGCGCAGGCGGTTTACCGTGCATGGCTGGCGCGCGACCCGGGCAATGCCGTTGCCGCGCACATGTTGGCGGCCTGCGGTGGCGCCGCACCACCGCCACGTGCGGGCGACACCTATGTACGCGAGTTGTTCGACGGCTTTGCCGACAGCTTCGACGAGCAACTGCTGCACAATCTGGACTATCGCGCGCCGCAGCGGCTGACCGAGGCGCTGGCCGCCTGTCTGCCTGCGCCGCAGGCTGCGCTCACCATGTTGGATGCCGGCTGCGGCACCGGGCTGTGCGCACCGCTGCTACGTCCCTATGCGCAGCAACTGGTCGGGGTGGATCTGTCGCCGGGCATGGTTGCCAAGGCGAGGCAGCGCGGCGGTTACCACGTGCTGGAGGTTGCCGAACTCACCGCCTACCTGCAGGGCCGGCATGCGCACTGGGATGTCATCGCATCGGCAGACACGCTGGTGTATTTCGGTGCGCTGCAACCGGTGCTCGGCGCTGCAGCCGCTGCGCTGCGGCCGGGCGGGGTGCTGGGCTTTACCGTCGAGGCCCTGGAGAGCGACGCCGATGCGGTGGAACTCGATGCCAGCGGCCGCTATCGGCATAGCCATGCGCATGTGCTGGCTGCGCTGCATAGCGCAGGTCTGCAGCCGATTGACATCGCGTTGGATGTGCTGCGCAGCGAGCGTGGCCAGCCGGTGCATGGCTGGGTCGTGACCGCACGCACAGCTGCACAGACCTGAGACGAAATGTCGGCTTTGCCGGCTGCACGCGTGTGAGCATGACCCTGGCAGCAGTGGTCTGTTGCCGGTCCGCGGTGGTCTTTGCAGGCCGGTACGTCGGGGCTGCCGGTCAGCGCGTTGTGCGTTGCTCACTCACCTGTGGATGCTTCGATGCCGCGCACCATCACGCTGCACTCCGATCTTGGCGAGCGCCTGCTGCTGCACCGCATGCAGGCCAGCGAAGCGTTGGGGCAGCTGTTCGAGTTCCGCATCGAAGCCTTGTGCACGGACGCGCAGCCCAACCTGCGCGCGCTGCTGGCCACACCGGTCGCCGTCCAGCTGGCCGACGACAACGGCGAGCAACGCTGGTACCACGGCATGGTGGCCACGTGCACGCAGGCCGGCTCCACCGTGATCGATGCGCTCCCTTACACCGTGCTCGAGCTGCACGTAGTTCCGCGGCCGTGGTTGCTCACCCAACGCCGCGATTGCCGCATCTATCAGGACATGAGCGTGCCGGAGATCGTCACCAGCGTGCTGGGCGAGAGCGGCTACAGCGACATCCAGCAGCGGCTCAGCGCTCAATACCCCAAGCGGGTGTATTGCGTGCAGTACCGCGAAGACGACTTCAGCTTTATCAGCCGGCTGCTGGAGCAGGAAGGCATCTATTACTACTTCACGCATGCGCGCAACGCGCACACGCTGGTGCTATGCGATGCGCTTGGCGCGCATGCGGTGCGCAACGGGGTGGACACCTTGCCGTACGTACCACCGGACATGCAGCACCGGCGCATCCTGCGCTCGGTGGTGAGCCAGTGGCGCAGCGCCCGTGCGCTGCATTCCACACGCCACGCACTCGCCGACTACGATCCGCAGCAACCACGCGCCTCCCTGGCGGCACAGGTCGCCGCCAGTGGCGACGATTTACACGGGGCCGACGGGTTGGACGTCTTCGATTATCCAGGCCCGCACGCATTGCAAGCCGATGCCAGCCGCTACGCACAAGTGCGTAACGAGGCGGTCAACGTGCAACGCGCCAGCCACCACGCCACCACCAATGCCTGCGGGCTGATGGTCGGTGCGCTGTTCACCTTGCGCGAGCATCCGTGCGCTCCGCTCAACCAGGAATATCTGGTGCTGTCGGCACACACCACGCTGGCCGCACCGGAGCACGGCGATGAGGCGCCGTTTTCCAGCACCGTGCAGGTGATGGAAAGCCGGCTGCCCTTCCGTAGCCTGCGACGCACGCCTACGCCCAGCATCGCCGGTCTGCAGACGGCCGTGGTGACCGGCGAGACCGACGAAGACATCGTGGTGGATGCACATGGCCGTGTGCAGGTGACCTTCCACTGGGCCAACGCTGCACGCCCGCACGCGGCGCCATCCTGCTGGGTGCGCGTGGCCTCGATGTGGGCGGGCAAGGGCTGGGGCGCGATGAGCCTGCCGCGGGTCGGGCAGGAAGTGGTGGTGAGCTTTCTGGAAGGCGACCCGGACCGCCCGCTGATCGTGGGCAGCGTCTACAACGCCGATCATGCCGTGCCGTTCGCCTTGCCGGAAAACAAGACCCAGAGCGGCATGCGTAGCCGCAGCCTGCTTGGCGGCAGCGCGGATTTCAACGAGCTGCGTTTCGACGACAAGGCCGGCAAAGAAGAAGTCTATCTGCGCGCGCAACGCGATCTGCGCGAAGAAGTGCGGAACGACCATACCGCCACGGTGACCAACGACCAGGTGCTCACGGTCAACCACGATCGCAGCGCACGCATCGACAACAACGACAGCGTGGACGTGGGCAAGAAACTGTTGCTCAAGGCCGGCGAAGAGATCGAACTGGTCACCGGCAGTTCGCGCCTGGTGATGAAGCGCAACGGCGACATCGTGCTCAGCGGCATCAAGATCCTGATCGACGCGACGTCCGAAGCCAAGACCACCTCGATGGCGATCAAGTTGATTGCCGATGCGCAGCTGCAGGCCACCTCGCCGGCCACCGAGGTAGTGGGCGATGGCACGCTCAAACTGTCGTCCGGCGGCATGCTCAGCGCCGAAGCCGGCGCGTCGGCCACCGTCAAAGGCCCGCTGGTCAACATCAAGGCCGACGCGCTGGTGCAGGTTGCCGGCGGCCTGATCATGATCGGATGAGCGCGCCCGATCTCTCGCTGGCGCAGGCGTGTGCGGACATGCAGCTGTCCGCAGCTGCACGTGCGCAGCTGGGTGCGCCGATGGCGCCGCAGGCCGCGGTGCGTGCGTTGCTGGCGCAGGGGTATGGCGAGGATGCGATCAAGCTGCTCGCGCGCCTGTTGCCCAAGCGCTACGCGGTGGCCTGGCTATGCCAATGCGCGCGCGGCGAAACGCTGGACGAGGAAGACCGTGTCGGCGCCGCGCTGGCCGAGAAATGGGTACGCGACCCCAGCGAAGCGCATCGCCGCGCCGCGCAGGCGTTTGCGCATGCAGGCGGCTACGTCTCGTTGGGTGCCTGGCTGGCGGCGGCCGTGGCCTGGTCCGGCGGCAGTCTGGCGCCACCGCAGCAGGCCACGCCGGTGCCACCGCCCGAGCACCTGACCGCGCGCGCGGTGGCCGCCGCAATCACCTTGCTTGCGGCACGTGAGCCGGCGCAGCTACAGGCGCGCCGCAACGGGTATGCCGCACATGCGTTGGAGTTGCTGACCAGTGCGCGCGCGCCATGACATCGCCGGTTGGTCATTGCGGCGTGTGCCAGGCAGACCTGCCGTCCTTGAATACGCCGGCCACCTCTACCTATTCATTGTGCGCAACGTTTTCTAGCCACTTGAACATCTTGAGATGTCGATTGTGTGTAAGGCGATGACTGCGCCGGTGGCAGAGCGGATGATCTGCGACGCCGCGGCAGAGCCCTTGCCCGCCCACCATCGCAGGACATGCCGCACGGATGTCCTCGTAAGCTCTTACGCGGTATCCGTGTCGCGTAAGGTCCCGCGACGGTGGGCGGGCAATGACCAGTCGAGACGGTCGGTGTGCGTAGATCTTCTCAACGCGGCCGACTTACTCCCTGGCGCGGTGTCCTCACCGCTTGCGGGACCGTGTGGCGGCATGCATGCCGCCAACGAGCCTGCATGGATGGATTCACGGCGTGTCCGGCGAGCGGTGAGGGCACCGCGCCCTCGACCAACCCCGCTCAGGACCACCTGGGTGACGCTGAGGATGGCTAAACAATCACTGCGCGGCCGCTCGCGACGTTCAATCAACCGCATCACGTTTTTTCCCTGATATCGATCACCATTTGCAGGAGCCTGTGTCGTGTCCAGTTCGCAGTTGATCCTCACCGTGAGCGGCGCGCAGGCCGCGCAATTCGGGGCCAGCGCGCAGAAGCGTTTTGCCGGCACCGGCGGCAGCATTGGCCGCTCCGATGAAAGCGATTGGGTGCTGGCGGCGCCCGGCATCTCGCGCACGCATGCGGTAGTGCGCTTCCTCAATGGCATGTATTTCATCGAAGACCGCAGCACCAATGGCATGTCGCTCAATGGCGTGGGGTTGACGCGTGCCGACCCGTGCGCGTTGAGCGATGGCGACCGCTTGCAACTGGACAGCTTCGAGATCCAGGTGCAGGTGCACTCATTGACCGCCGCGCCCGATCTGGCACCTGCGTTCGATCCGTTGCTGGACGCCATGGACGACCGTACGCAGGTCGCGCCGCCGCCATCGCCCATACGCACCGCCACGCCTGCCAACGCGCACGCATTCGACCTGCTGGACTTCGGTGCCCCGCTTGCGGCGCATGCTGTCACCGACGACCTGCTGGACGGCCTGCTGCTTGGCAGCACGCCACGCGAGCTCGATCCATTACGTCTGCTCGATCCGTTGCCGGCCCCACCGCCAAGCGTGGCGCCCAGCGCATGGAATCACAGCAACGCCAGCCACGATCACTTCCGCCCGCCGAGCAATGGCGACACGCGCGCCACGTTGCCGGAAAACTGGGACATGACGATGGGCGACTTTGCACCGCCATCGTCGGCGGTGCCCGCGCCCACGCCTGCGTCATCCGTTGCAGCACCCACGCCGCAGGCATCAGCCAGTGCGCCCGTCTCCACGCTGGCAGTGCCACCGGAGCTGGACCGCGTCTTCACCATCGTCGTCGATGGCGTCATGGATGTGCTGCGCGCACGCGCCGAGATCAAGAACACCTTCCGCTTGCCGGTGACGGTGATCCAGCGCTCGGAGAACAACCCGCTCAAGTTCGCCGCCACCGCCGAAGACGCGCTGCAGAAATTGCTGGCTCCGCCAAGCGCTTCGTTCCTGTCCGGTGTGCCTGCATTCGAGGACGCTTTCGACGACATCCGCTGTCACCAGATGGCGATGCTGGCCGGCATGCGCGCTGCCTTCGACGCGATGCTGTTCCACTTCAGCCCCGACCGACTGGAACAGGAAGTCGACGCCGGCGGCAAGCGCCTGAGCTTCGGCGGCAAGGGTCGCTATTGGGAGCGCTATCGCGACAACTTCGAGCAACTGCGCGGCGACCCGGACGACTGCTTCCGCCGTCTGTTCGGCGACGAATTCGCACGTGCGTACGAAGCGCAGTTGGCGCGGTTGAAATCGGCGCGGCGGCAGCCGGCGCGCGAGCGGTAACCCGATCCAGCAGCGGTAGGAGCGTGCCTGAGCGCGACCGAGCCATCCCGGTAACGCCCCGTCGCGCTCAGGCACGCTCCTACGAAACGCCGCCTGTTTGGCGACTAGTTCGCCCGCGCCTCGCGCACGCTCAGTCCGGCAGCTGCTTGACGAACTCGATGAACGCCTTGAGCGGCGGCGGGGTGAGAGTGCGATTGGGGTAATACAGGTACGGTCCTTGAAACGGCTGCCACCACGGGCGGAGTACCGGTTCGAGCGCGCCCGAATCCAGATGCGGCTGTAGCCATTGCTCGAACAGATAGATGATCCCGCTGCCTGCGATCGCCGATTGAATGGCAAGCTCGATCCCTCCGCCGATTTCCACCAGCAATTGCCCGCGCGGCACAATGGTGATCACTTCACCGTTGCGCTCGAACTCCCAATCGGCGATCGCACCGCTTGGGAAGCGGGCACGGATGCAGTCGTGGTCGACCAGCGCGCGGGGATGCGTCGGCCGGCCGCGTCGCGTCAGATAGCCGGGCGCTGCGGCGGTGGCGCTGCGCTGCACACGTGGGCCGATCGGGATGGCAACCATGTCCTGCTGCAGCCGCTCGCCGTAGCGAATACCCGCATCGCATCCGGCGGCAACGACGTCGACAAAACTTTCTTCGGTCAGGATCTCCACGCTGATATCCGGATGCGCCGCCATGAACGGTGGAATGATCCGCGGCATCACCAGGTTGGCGGCACTGATCGGCACGTTGAGCCGAAGCGTTCCCGTTGGCGTGTTGCGGAACGCGCTCATCACGTCCTTGGCGCCATCCAGTTCGATCAAGGCAGGCTCGACCCGCGCCAGCAATGCCTTGCCCGCGTCGGTCAGCACGACGCTGCGCGTGGTGCGGTTGAACAGCCGCACGCCGAGCCAGGATTCCAGGCGCTTGATCGCATCGCTGAGGTTGGAGGCGCTGCCGCCTGCGCTCTTGGCGGCCTGGCGAAAACCGCCCGCTCGCGCAACGCGCACAAAGGCGTCCATCTCTGCCAGGCGGCTGCTCATTGTTCGAATTTCCGTACAGGCTGTCCAGTTTGTACCCGATTGTCGCACAGGCGCGGCGCCCGTAGATTGGCCATGTACCTCGCAGGCGAGGTCTTTCATCGCCGCAGTCAACGCGCCGCAGTGGCTCGGTTTCGCAGCGCGTTGCAGCCCCGCTCCCGGGGAGATCCGGCACAGCCATTCCGCTCACGCAAGTCAAGGACATCCCATGCACAGCACAACGCGTCTTGGTGGCAGCTTCACCCTGCCCGGCACACCCCTCAGCCTGAAGCGGGTGGGGTACGGAACCATGCAGTTGCCTGGCCCGCACGTCTGGGGGCCGCCGCGCGACAAGGCTGCGGCGCTGTCGGTTTTACGCCAGGCCATAGCGTCAGGTGCCAATCACATCGATACGGCCGCGTTCTACGGGCCGCATATCGCCAACGCACTGATCCGCGAGGCGCTGCATCCTTACAGCGACGAATTGGTGATCGTCACCAAGATCGGCATCAGCCGGGGAAGCGATGCCTCCTGGAACATCGACCTCTCGCCCGAAAGCCTGAAGCGGCAGGTGCACGACAACCTCGCCAGTCTCGGTCTGGAGGCACTGGATGTGGTCAATTTGCGGCTGGGCGCACCGACGCAGACCGACGAGGGCTCCATCGCCGAGCCGGTTGCGTGCCTGGCCGAGCTGCAACGCGAGGGCCTGGTTCGGCATATCGGTCTGAGCAACGTCACTGCAGGGCAAATCGCACAGGCGCAGTCGCTGGCCAAGATCGTGTGTGTGCAGAACCACTACAACCTGGTCAAACGCGACGATGACGCCTTGATCGATTCGCTTGCGCAACACGGCATCGCCTACGTTCCATTCTTTCCGCTGGGCGGTTTTTCACCGCTGCAGTCCGACCGACTGTCGGCCGTGGCCAAGCAGGTCGGCGCAAGCCCCAAGCAGGTGGCGCTTGCCTGGCTGCTGCAACGCTCGCCGAACATCCTGGTGATCGCCGGCACCTCCTCCGTGCCTCATCTGTGGGAGAACTTCGCGGCTTCCGAGCTGAGCCTGTCCGCAGAGCAGGTGGCAATGCTCGACGGTATTGCGAACGATGCCGAGGCCAGCAGCTCCCCTTAAAAAAATCGGATGCGCCGCCTCCAGTAGCGGGTTCAGAGACTGCAAGATGAGGTGCCATGCGCGTCTTGGTAGCGCGCGTGGCAAACGCCTGCCGCGCTGACGATCACGACGGTGTCAGTGCGTTGCGGGCCAACGGTGGTCTTGCCAAGAGCGGTTGGCAAAAGGACTGTGCTCACCGCCAGGCGGGCGCGGGTGGTGCTCGGTGCGGCATGGTCCACGCGTCCACTCCGCTTCCTCCGCGCCGTCCACACCCAGCTGACGACTGCTCGCGACGTAGTGTTTGCCGCTCTCAGTCGCAGCGCCATTCGAACGCAGGGGCAAGCTCACCGCGACACGCATCGAATCGCCAGCCGCGCTGTTGCTCCACCCGCAGCTGTCGCAATCAGGTCGGGCAACAGCGCGCCATCACGCCGGCCGCCGCCAGCGCGCATCGGCGTCGGCCGACGACGCCTGAAGTTGCGCAGGCCACCTGGCGGGTGCAGGCAGCCGGGCAACCGTATCCAGCCAGGCAGGCGTGAGGCGACGCCAATGACGCAGCGGGCCGCTGCGATGGTGTGCCAGCGCCAGCGTCAGTTCTTCGCGGCTTGGGGAAAGCCCGGCAACGGCAAGTGCGAACGCCGGAAGAATCTCGCGTTCAAAAAACTGTCTACGTGCCCGTCGAAATACCCACAACACCAGCCCCACATAGGCAGTGAACGCGGCAAACGCGATCCACGGGCCAGTCTGTGCAATGGGGACGCCGACGCGTTCGAGCAGGAACTCGATGGGCAGCAGGAGCAGGATCGCGCACGGCAGGCCAAACACCAGTGCCGCCAGTTGCCGCCAATCGAGTTGGGTGGTCGCAAAGCGCTGATGAAGCTGCGGGGACAGCAGTACGAAAGGGGCGTGCAACAGGTCGGCGCGTATCGCCGGATCCAGCGATGCGGCCGAGTCGCGCATCTGCTCCTCGATCTTCAGCCGGCGCGCATGGCGAGCGGCGAACGCCGGCTGCGTGATGTCGATCAATCTGTCGACGGTCTCTGGCGATGACGCGCGTTGGGTGAACCACGCTGGATCGTGCGGGAGCGCTTGCCGGCAGTGTTGGCACACCTGATGTTCATGCGTGTAGGTCGCCGCGCCAAGACGCAGACCAAACATCGACCATGCCAGGCCGACGCGCTGGACCTCGAATGCCCGGGCGGTGCGGCAGATCAAGCAAAAGTCCGCGATAAAGCCGCAGCCTTGCGCGACTGGACGTTTTTCGACAACAAACACCACGATCAAGGCGCTCTCCCCAGCGACGAATTCGCAGCGCATGGCACCTCTGGTGGTGTCTGCTGTGCGGGTGCGCCAGAGCGTACCGATATCTCCGATGGCAGTCGATTGCCTGAGACATTTTGACGGGTGCGCCAGGCAGGTGCGCCGCAGAATCGCTCCATCGACGCGATCCATCGGGGCCTGGCGACTGCAGCCATCGCGATCGCCAGCGGCATGCAACCGACCAACAACATGACGATCGCGCATGGCACGCCGTGCGGTGGCGCGCGGCGTTTCCCTAGCGAGTGGATCATGCAGAACAACAAGGTCGTGTGGAGCGAGGGGCTGTTTCTGCGCCCTCAGCATCTGCAGCAGCAGGAGCGGTACCTGGAGCGCTACGTCGATCTGCGTGCGGCACGCTTGCGGCCGTATGCCTGGGGATTGAGTGAGCTGGAATGGGAAACCGATCTGTTGGCGGTGGGCAAGCTGGGCTTGCGGCGTGCGCGCGGGGTGTTTGCCGACGGCACGCCGTTTGCGATGCCCGGCGACGACCCGCTGCCGATGGCGTTGGAGGTAGACCCCAACTGCCGCGATCAGATCGTGTATCTCACGCTGCCGTTGCGGGTGCCTGCGCAGCCGGAACTGGGGCGCCCGGAATCGCCGGCCGATCAGTTGTTCCGCTACCGCGTACGTGAAACCGAAAGCGGCGACGCGTCGGGCAGCACCAGCGAGGCGGTGCTGATGGAAGTCGGCGGGCTGAGTACGCGTCTATTGCCGCAATCGCAGCCACTGGACGGGTTGGACCGCATCGCAGTGGCACGCATCATCGAGTCGCGCTCGGACCGTCAGGTGATTCTCGACCCGCACTTCATTCCCAGCGCGATGGTGTGCCAGGCCGCCTCAAGGCTGACCACGTTTCTGACCGAACTGCTTGGCTTGTTGCATCAGCGCGGCGAGGCGTTGGCGGCGCGGGTCACGCTCACCGATCGCGGCGGCGCTGCCGACATCGCCGATTTCCTGCTACTGCAAGTGGTCAACCGCTGGCAGCCGCAGATTGCGCATTGGGCTGCCGCACCGCTGGCGCATCCGGAAGAACTGTTCCGTGCGCTGGTGGCGCTGGCCGGCGAACTCAGCACATTTACCGCGCCGGGCAAGCGCCCGCCGGCATGGCCGGCCTATCGGCACGAGGCGCAGCAGGACAGCTTCGAGCCGGTGATCGGCGCACTGCGCTCCAGTCTGAGCGGGGTACTCGAACAGACCGCTACCCCGTTGCCGATGCAGGCACGCAAATTCGGGGTGTGGGTGGCGATGGTGCCCGACCCGACCTTGCTGGACAGCGCCGCGTTCGTGCTTGCCGCAAAAGCCGACATGCCCAGCGAAGAGTTGCGCCGGCAGCTGCCTGCGCACGCCAAGATCGGGCCGGTGGAGCAGATCCGCGATCTGGTCAATCTGCAGTTGCCCGGCATCGTCGCAACGCCGATGGCGGTGGCCCCGCGGCAGATTCCGTACCACGCCGGCTATCTGTATTTCGAGTTCGACAAGAGCGCCGCGTTGTGGCGAACGCTGAAGACCTCTGGCGGCATCGCATTCCACTTCGGCAGCGAATTTGCCGGGCTGGACCTGCAACTGTGGGCGATCCGGAGTTGAACGCATGAGCCGTCCCGTTACCGACTTCGATGCCGCGTTGGTCGCGCCGCCACCGGCCAACCCGGTCGCTGCCGAACCGGTCGCTGTCGAAGACGCCGACATCAGCGAGCTGCTGGGCCGCAGCGTCAACCCGTTGGTGCAGGCGGCCACGCCGCTGTTGCTGCTGGCCGTGCAATTGCGCCACAGCGCACAACTGCCCGATGTGGCCCGTCTGCGCGAGCAGGTGATGGCGCAGATCCGCCGCTTCGAGCAACGCGCCCGCGATGGCGGCGCGCCGGTTGAAGCGGTCACCGCCGCGCGTTATGTGTTGTGCGCCTTGCTCGACGAGGCGGTGCTCAATGCACCGTGGGGCGAGCGCAGCGGCTGGTCGCAGAAGACCTTGCTGGTGGTCTTTCATAGCGAATCGTACGGCGGCGCCAAGTTCTTCCAGATCCTGGAGCGGCTCTGCGCTGATGTGCCGCGGCATCTGGACCTGATCGAGCTGATGTATCTGTGCCTGGCGCTGGGCTTCGTTGGCCGCTATCAGATCGAAGCCGGCGGGCTGGCCAAGCTCGGCGACATTCAGGACGACCTGTTCCGCCGTATCCGCGCCGCGCGCGGTGCGGCGCCGGAGAGTCTGGCGCCGCATTGGCGCGGGGTGGAAGACCGTCGCCGGCTGGGTCGCTTCTTGCCGCTGTGGGCCGCTGCGCTGTTGGGGCTGAGCGTGCTGGTGGTGGCCTTCGTGTGGATGCAGACGCGCTTGAACGCCTTGTCGGCGCCGATCAGTGCGCAGGTCGCGCAATGGGGGCTGGCGCCAGCCACGCCGCCGGATGCAACCCCGTTGCCGCCGCCGCAGGTGCGCCTCAAACAATTGCTGTCGACCCAGGAGCGCGCCGGTCTGCTGAGCGTGGATGAGCAGGCCGATGGGCAGACGCGCGTGCGCTTGAGCAGCGCGGCGATGTTCGCCTCCGGCGGCGTCGAGGTGGAGCCGGATCAACGTGGTCTGATCGCACAGATCGCTGCGGCAATCGATCAATTGCCGGGCCGGGTGATCGTGGTCGGGCACACCGACGATGTGCCGGTGCGCTCGCTGCGCTTTGCCGACAACTACGCCTTGTCGGGCGCGCGTGCCGACGCGGTGGCGCAGCTGTTGCGCACGCATCTGCGCACGCCGGGGCGGGTGGAAGCGCTGGGCGCCGGCGACTCGCAACCGGTGGCGCAGCCACTGCAATTGCCGGCCAATCGCGCGCGCAATCGCCGCGTCGAGATTCTGTTTCAGCCTGGGGAATGACGATGAAAACGCTGTTGTCCAAGCTGAGTGCCACGTTGGTGGTAAGCGTGCTGGCGCTGTGCCTGCTGTCGTTGCTGTTGTGGGTGGGCGGGCCGTATGTCGCCATCGATGGCTGGAGCCCGCTGACCGGTGTGGCGGCGCGGCTGTTGGCAATCGTGACGTTGATCGGTGTGTGGCTGGGGGTGTTGGCATGGCGGCGTTGGCGCGCGCAGCGGCGCGCCGGCAGTTTGTCCAGCGCATTGGCCGCCCCGGGGCGCGATGACGACCGCGAACTACGCAGCGGGCAGGAGCGCGCGCAGCTGCAGGCGCGCTTTCAGCAAGCCATTCAACTGTTGCGCAAGCGACGCGGCGGCAGCGATCTGTACACGCTGCCGTGGTATGCGCTGATCGGCCCGCCCGGCTCGGGCAAGAGCACCTTGCTGCAGCATTCCGGCCTGCAGTTTCCGCTGGCCGCGCGCATGGGCGATGCCGCGCTGCGCGGAGTGGGCGGCACTCGCGATTGCGAATGGTGGTTCACCGACGAAGCGGTGTTTCTGGACACCGCCGGGCGCTACACCACGCAGGATTCCGATCAAGCCGTCGATGCCGGCGCCTGGCGCGACTTCCTGCGCCTGCTGCGGCGCCATCGCCCACGCCGGCCGCTCAATGGCGTGCTGGTGACCATGAGCATGTCCGACCTGTTGCTGCTGGACGATGGCGAACGCGACACGCACATGCAGGCGATCCGGCGCCGCCTGGACGAGCTGGCCGAGCAGCTGCAGGCCAGCGTGCCGGTGTACCTGATCTTTACCAAATGCGATCTGGTCGGTGGCTTTGGCGAGTTCTTCGACGATCTCACGCCTGCGCAGCGCAGCCAGGTCTGGGGCATGTCGTTTCCGCTGGCGCACACGCTCGATGGCCGCGCCGCGCGTGGTTTTGCCGACGAATTCAACCTGCTGCAGCAGCAGCTGAGCGCACGCCTGTTCGAGCGCCTGAATCTGGAGCGCGACCGTTTGCGGCGTGCGGCGATCCTGTCGTTTCCGCAGCAGGTCGCCGCGCTCGGCGAGCGTGCACGGCAGTTTGTCGAAGGCACCTTTGCCGGCAACGCCTACGGGCCGGCACCGCTGCTGCGCGGGGTGTACTTCACCTCCGGCACGCAGGAAGGCACGCCGATCGATCGCATGATGGGCGCGGTGGCACGCACCTTCGGTGTGGACGATGCGCGGGTGCATGCCCCGGGCGCGCAACGCCGCACGTTCTTTGTCGAGCGATTGCTGCGCGAGGTGGTGCTGCGCGAATCCGGGCTGGCCAATACCCCGCCCACGCAGCAACGCCGCATGGCGTGGTTGCAGGCGGCCGCCTATGTGGGCGTTGCGGTGTTGAGTGGTGCGCTGCTGGCCGGGTTGAGCGTCAGTTATCTGGGCAATCGCGCCTATCTCGAACAGGTAGGTCAGGCGCTGGATGCACGCCCGGCAGTGCCAGATCCCAATGCCGCCACCGCCATGCCCGAGTACGTGACGCGCACGCTGCAGCAGGCCGCGGCCACGCAGGCGGTGGTGCGGGTGGCACGGCAGTACCACGCGCACACGCCGTGGTCGCTGCGGATGGGATTGTTCCAGGGCGCCGCGCTTGGCGATGAAGTGCAGGCCGGCTATCTGCGCCAGCTCAATGCCACCTTGTTGCCGGCGCTGGCGGTGCGCTTTCGCAATGGTCTGGTCGACAACGCGCAGGCGCCGCAGGCGTTGTACTACACGCTCAAGGGCTACCTCATGCTCGGCCAGCCGCAGCATCTGGATGCGGCACAACTCAGCGCGCTGGCGGCCATCGAGGCCGGCAAACTGTTTCCGCACGACGTGGCGCAGCAACAAGCGCTGAGCACCCAGTTGCAGGCCTTGCTCGATGCGCCCGAGCGCGTGCGTGCGCTGTCGCTGGACGGCGAGCGCATCGCACAGGCGCGCGCCAGTCTGCGTGCGGCCGATCTGTCGACGTTGATCTACGGCAACCTGCTGCTCACGCCGCCGGCCGGCACCCCGCTGCGGTTGGACAAGGCGTTGGGCTTGCTTGCCGATACCTTCGTGCGGCGCAGCGGCACCGCGCTGTCCACCGCGGTGCCGGCGCTGTACACCCAGCCGGTGTTTGCCGGTCTGCAGCGCGATGGCATCGGCCAGGCGGTGGAGCGCTTCGGGCACGACGATTGGGTGTTCGGCGGCGCGCCGTTGGATGCAGCCGCCAAGGCCGCGTTGGTGCGTGAGGTGGGCCAGCGCTACGCGGCCGACTACATCCGCTACTGGGATGCGCTGCTGGCCGATCTGCAATTGCGCCCGGCCGCCGATCTGGCCGCTGCCAGCGCAACTGCCGCCAAACTGGCCGGCCCCAGCTCGCCGCTGCGGCTGTTGCTCGGTGTGGTCGGCGAACACACCCAGGCGATGGACCGCGCACCGCCGGCAGACCCTGCGCAGCGCGCCATGGCTGCAGCGGCGGGCAAGGCGGCTGCCAAGGCCAACGCGGCAGCGGCAAAGCTGCCGGGCGGCGCGGCGATGAGCGCGGCGTTGGCCACCCCGGCCGACCCTGCCGCCGCCAACGCACCGGTGCCGGGCGCGGCGATCAGCGAGCACTTTCTGGCGCTCAACGCGCTGACTGCCGGCGCACCGGGCGCCACGCCGCTGGATCATCTGCTGAGCGTGCTCGATCAACTGGGCAAGCAGTTGCTGGTGGTATCGCAAGGCGGCGGCGATGCGGCGGCTGCCAACGCGCAGCTGGCAGTGGCCCGGCAGGAAATGGCGCAGCTGCCGCCACCGGTGACCGACTGGTTGCAAACCCTGGCCGGCAGTAGCGCCACCTTGATGACGCAGGGCGCACGCGCCGCGCTGGATGCGCAGGTGCGCCAATCGGTGGGCGAGGTGTGCAGCGATTTCGTGCGCGGCCGCTACCCCTTCGATCCAACGGCGCAGGTCGATATCCCGCTGCAGAATTTTGGCGAACTGTTCGGTACCGGCGGGCGCCTGGATGCGCTGTACACCGGCACCGTGCAACCGCTGCTGGACACACAGACGCCGCAATGGCGCTGGAAACAAGGCCCGGATGCGGTGGTCGGCGCGCCTGGCCTGCCCGTACAGCTGCAACTGGCACAGCGCATCCGGCAAAAATATTTTCGCGGCGGGCCCACCCCGCAGATCGGCTTCACCGTGCTGGCGCCCACGCTGGGCGAGGGCGTCACCCGGCTGACGTTGGACATCGAAGGCCAGCGCTACGACTACCAACCCGGTGCGGCGCAGAGCATGCCGATGATCTGGCCCGGACCGGTGCCGGGGCATGTCTCGATTGCCGCCTTCGGCGCCGATGGCGTGGCGCTGGGCACGCTCGACTATCAAGGCGACTGGGCGCTGTTTCGCGCGCTGCAGGCCGGGCATCTGGAAAATCCGTCCGATCTACGCTTCGTCGCCAGCTTCGCGCTCGGTGGCCACGACGTACAGGTGCCGCTGCGCGCGGGCAACCTGCGCCATCCATTTCTGGACAGCGACGTCCAGCAGTTTGCGTGCGGCGGATGAACATGCCGGCGACCGATCAGATCGGCTTCCACGGCAAGTTGCCCGGCGTGGGCGACTTCGTGCAGAGGCGCTTGCCGGCCAGCTTCGTGCAGCCGTGGGACGTACACTTTGCCAGCTGCCTGGACACGGTGCGCCAGCAGCTCGGCGAGCGCTGGCCCGGTGCGTATCGCAGCAGCGGCTTGCGCGCGTTCGCCCTGGGGCCGGGCGTCTGCGGCCCGCAGGCCTGGGCCGGCGTGCTTGGCCCAGGCGAAGACCGCGTGGGGCGTTGCTTCCCGCTGGTCGTGGCGATGCCGTTGCCGCATGCCTGCCTGCCCACACACGCCTGGTTTGGCGCGTTGGCGGCGTGCCTGGGCCGTGCACTGCGCGCACGCGCCGATGCGGTGAGTTTCGACGCCGCCGTGCGCGCGCTCGCGGTGCCGGCCACGTCATCCACCACGCATGCACCGGCGCACGGCCAGTCGCTGTGGTGGCCACTGGGTGGCGCTGTGCAGGCGCTGGACGGCCTGCCCGCAGCCGAACGCTATCTGGACTGGCTGCTGGCCGATGCGGACATCACCGAGGTGACCCGATGAGCGCGTTCTATCAATCGGCCGGGCACACCGAAACCGGCAAGGTGCGCCGGCTCAACGAAGACGCGCTGCTGCTGCGCGACGACGCCGGGTTGTGGGTGGTGGCCGACGGCCTGGGCGGCCACAGCGCCGGCGATTACGCCAGCCAGTTGCTGGTGCAGCGGCTGGGCGCATTGGTGCGCCCACCGGACCTGTGCGACTTTCTCGACGCCATCGACGACACCCTGGCGCAGATCAACGCCGAGCTGCTGCAGGTTGCGCGGCAACGCCGCGTGGACATGATCGCCACCACCGTGGTGGTGCTGGTGCACGACCCGGATTTCATGCTGTGCGGCTGGGTCGGCGACAGCCGTATCTATGCGCAACACGGCGGCCCGCTACGCCAGCTCACCCGCGATCACGTGCACGGCGTGCGCGAGGACGTCACCCAGTTCGGCAGTGCCCAGGCCGCCGCCGCCGCGGCCGGCGTGCTCACGCGTGCAGTGGGCGCGCAGGAGCCGTTGTTTGTCGATTGGGTGCTGCTGCCGAGTCTGCCGGGCACGCAATTTTTGCTGTGCAGCGACGGCATCAACAAGGAAATCCCCGACCCGGAGCTGGATGCCGAATGCCATCGCTTCGGCGATCCCCGCGCGTTGCTGGCGCGGTTGTTCGAACTGGCGATGGGCAGGGTGGCGCGCGACAACGTCACCGCCGTCGTCGTCCGCCTGCAGGAGTGAGCGCATGCACCAAGACACTGCCACCGTGACCGAACTGGTCACCGCCATGCGCACCGGCGCATTGAATCTGGAGGCCGTGCTGGCCGCGCTGGGCAAGCGCGCGGCCGTGCCGGATGCCGAATACCGCGACGGTGTGGAAACGCTGTCGCAACTGCAGCGCCAGCAACTGCTGGACGATGTCACTGTCACCACCTTGATGCATCGGTTGGATGCCTTGCACGCTGTCGCATCGCCAGCGTCGCCAGCGGACGACGACGCCACCGTGGTGATGCCGCGCCGCGCTGCGGCGCCGGTCGAAGACGACATCACCCGCGTTCAACCGGCGCAGCCGCTGCCCGGCGATGTGCCCAGCCTCACCAGCCTGGGCCTGGGCACCCAGATGGGCGTGGGCACGCAAACCGGCACCGGCACCGCAGGCACCGCCAGCCTGTCCAGTTGGCAACACCTGGCCGAGGCCGCCGGCGGCGACCACGCCAGCGTCGGCAGTTTGCTCAAGGGACGATTCTTGCTGGAACGCGAACTCGGGCGCGGCGGCATGGGCGTGGTGTATCTGGCACGCGACGAGCGCAAGGTGGAAGCGCGCGACCGCGACCCATGGCTGGCCATCAAGGTACTCAGCGACGAATTCCGCCGTCATCCCGATTCGCTGGTCGCGTTGCAGCGCGAAGCGCGGCGCTCGCAGAAGCTCGCACACGACAACATCGTGCGGGTGTACGACTTCGACAAGGACCGCACCCTGGTCTTCATGACCATGGAGTACATCGACGGCAGCGACCTGAAAACGTTGATCCGCGAGCAGGCCTATAACGGCATGCCGCTCAAGCAGGCGTGGCCGCTGATCGATGGCATGGGCCGCGCGCTGATCCGCGCGCATGCCGCCGGCGTAGTGCATTCGGACTTCAAACCCGGCAACGTCATGGTCACCCGCGAGGGCATGGCCAAGGTGTTCGACTTCGGCATCGCACGCGCCGGCAAACACGCCGCCGATGTGTCCGGCGAACAGACCGTGTTCGATGCCGCCACGCTCGGTGCGTTGACGCCGGCCTATGCCAGCCTGGAAATGATCCGCGGGCAGGCGCCCACCCCGGCTGACGATCTGTATGCGCTGGGTTGCGTGTGTTTCGAACTGCTCACCGGCAAGCACCCGTTCGACAAACTCAGCGCCGAGGTGGCGCTGCGCGATGGCCGCCGTCCGCCGCCGGTGCCTGGCCTGACCCGACGCCAATACGCCACGCTGTGCGCCGCCGTCGCGTTCCCCGCCAGCCAGCGTCTCAAGCGCGTGGATCAGTTGCTCGATGGCCTGCGCCAGGTGCCGCTGCGCGAACGCGCACTGCCCATGCTCGGTTACGGCGCCGCCGCGCTGGCGGTGCTGGGCGCAGGCGGGTGGGGCGTGCAGCGCTACCTGCATCAGCAGCATCTGGCCGAGGTGGTCGCCCGCTTCGGTGCGCAGGACCCGCAGCGCTATCGCGACGAAACCCAGGCCATGCAGGCGCTGTCCAGCCTGGAGCCGGACGACCGCCGCCGCCTGCTCACCGACCGCAGCGATCTGATCGAAGATTTCCTGCTGCGTCGTCTGGATGCAGTGTGGAATCCGGCCAACGGCCGCAACGATTATCGCGGCGCGTTGCAGGTGTTTGCGCTGCGCGACCGGCTGCGGCTGTATTCGCCGTCACTGGATGCGCGCCGGCAGACCATCGAGCGCGAAAAGAACGAGCGCCTCAACGCGCTCGACACCACGCTCAATCGCCAACTCGACGCCGGTCTGCTGTTCCGCAATCAGGCCGACAACGCGCTGGCCACGCTCGACCAGGTGCGCCGCATCGACCCGGCCAGCAGTCTGTTGCATCACGCCGCGCTGGAAGTGCGGCTGGATGCGGCCATTGCACAGGCGGTTGCGGCAGGCCAGCTCAGCACCGCGCGGACCGAGAGCGATCAGGCACGTGCGGCCTTTCCCGACTCGCTGCGCCTGCAGTTGCGCAGCGCCGAGGTTGCAGTGGCCGAACAGCAAGCCCGACGCACGCCGGTGGCTGCGGCGCCGCGCGATGCCGCTGGCGCACGTCAAACGCTGGCCGCCGCGCTGGCCCAGCCCGGCACCGATGCGGCGTGGCGCGACCGCGTGACTGCGGCATTGGCCGCCCTGCCGGCGGCCGAGCGCAGCACGCAACAGGGCGCAGTAGCCGAAGCCATCGCGGGCCTGGTCGCCGCCCAGTCCGACCCGGCGCAACTGGCGGGCGCGCAGGCACTGGTCAGCTTCGGTCTGCAGCTGGCACCGCAGTCCGGCGCGCTGCTGGCGCAACGCACGCGCCTGCACACCTTGGAGCAACAGCTGCAGCAGGCGCTCGCCCGCGAAAGTGCCGAGGCCGAACTGGCCGGTCGGGTGGAGTCGCTGCGGCGTGCCGCCGCCGCCAACGATCTGGGCAAGACCGGCGATGCGTTGGCGCGTATCCGCGTGCTGCAGCCCAACCATCCGTTGCTGCGCAGCGAGGGCCCGCAACTGCTGTCGCAGGTGTATCGCAACAACGCCAGCGATGCCTTTGCGCAAGGACGCTATGCGCAGGCCGCCGACCTGCTTGCCCAGGGGGTGCAGACGCTGGGCCAACGCGTCGAGCTACGCAGTGCGCAGGCGCGTTATGCCGTCGCCGCCGCGGTAATGGCTGCTGGCACCTTGCCGGCCGCCGAGCGCCAGCAACTGGGTCAGCGCCTGCAGGCGCTGTATCGCAGCGATGCCACCGCGATGGCGCAACTGGAAGCGCAGATGAAAGCCGCCGGGCAACTGCCCGAAGGCGCGTTGTCCGCGCGGCTGCAACGTGCGCCTGGCGTCGATGCGCCCGCATCCGACAGCGTGCCCGCCGGCAGCGCTACCGACGCACCGGCTGCCGCGTCGCCACCAAAATCGACGCGCGGCAGATCCACCGCCAAGCCCACCACGGCCACCACCGGTGCGGCCCGCAGCACCATGGCCGCTGCCGCACTGCCCACCAGCGTGGACGACGCCGCCCTACCGCCGGTGCCGACCGGCCCGGACCCATGCGGCGGTGCCGGCCTGCCCGGCCGTGGCGCGGCCTGTTTCGACACGCTGGGCGACACCCGCGGCCCGATGCTGGTGGTGGTGCCCGGCATCGACGGCGGCACGCCGTATGCGTTGTCGCGCGGTGAAGTGGCGGTGGCCGATTTCAACCTGTTCTGCCAGGCCACCGGCCGCTGCACCGCGCAGGCCGCCAGCACGCCCGAGCTGGCGCGCGCGCCGGTGCGCAACATCAGCCTGACCCAGGCCCGCGCCTATCTGCGCTGGCTGACCATCGGCAGCGGCGGTTGGCGCTACCGCCTGCCCAGCGATGCCGAATGGCTGCATGCCGCGCAGGCTGCCAGCAATTGGCGGCAAGCCGAAGACAGCAACTGCGTACCGCCCACCGCCAGCGCCACCGATGCGGTGCGCGCACCGGTGTCGGCGCGCGGCCGCGATGCCAACCCGTGGGGGCTGATCAACCTCACCGGCAATGTGTGGGAATGGGTCTCCAGCGGCGCCGGCGTGCAGGCGCGCGGCGGCAGCTTTGCCAGTTACTGGTCCGATTGCACCGTGCAGGCCAGCCGCGCCGACAATGGCTCGGCGCAGCCGGACGTGGGCTTTCGCGTGCTGCGGGAGCTGCCATGAGCGGCAGCACGCAGCACCCGGCCAACGCCCAGCTGCATGCGCTGGCCCAGGCGCACCAGCTTGGCCAGATCGATCGCGCTCAGTACCGCGCCCGTCGGCGCAGCGTGCTGGACGCCGCCCGCCAAGCGCAGGGCGCGACCTTGCGCAACCCGCAGCCGCGGTCGCTCGACGACCGCTCCAGCCCGCCCTTTCAGCATGATCGCGCCAGCCGATTGCGCAGGCGTGCCACGGCAATTGTCGTAACGGTGACCGTCGTCGCATTAATGTTGCTAACATTCCATAAATGTACGTCCGGGTTCGACCGGCGTTCAGTCAGGGGCGAGCGCAACCATGCCGATCGCCATGCGAGTGTGCACACGTCCGCATGCGCAGCACGGTACGTCGGGCATGCGCAACAACGGATGTTTTCAGGGGTAAGTGACGTATGCGTATGACGTGTCTGGCCGCGGCGGTGTCTGCGTGCCTGTTGCTGGCCGCACCTGCGTGGGCGCAGGACCACAGCGCCTCCGATGGCGCGCCCGCAGGCGGCGCCGCGCTGCCGGCGATGAAGGACCGCGGCGATGCCGTTGTCACCTTGCCGGTACGCGGATTCCGCGTGCGCGATGTGGGCACCTATCCGGAGGCCGGCATCGACCCGGCGCGCGTGCAGGCGGTGGCCGATGCCGCGTTCGCCGCGTTGGCGCAAGGCCAGCCGGTGGTGGCGCTGCGCTTCGACCAGCTGCAGGCGGTGGCCGACACCGTCACCCGCGCCTATCGCGAAGCCGGCTTCATCGTCAGCACCGCCTACCTGCCGGCGCAGACGCCCGGCCCGGACCAACTGATCGAGATCCGCGTGCTCGAAGGCCGCATCGGCCAGGTCACCGTGCAAGGCGCCGCGCGTTATCGCGGTACTACCTTGTCGGCGCCGCTGCGCCAGTTGCAGGGCCGCCCGCTGCGCAAGCAGGACGTGGACACCGCGCTGCTGTACGCGCGTGATCTGCCGGGCGTGTCGCTGTCGTCGGTGCTGCAACCGGGCCAGAACGCCGGCGAAACCGATGTGGTGCTGGTCGCCAGCGAAGCTGCGCGCCCGTATGTGATCAGCCTGGGCGGCAACAATTACGGCACCGAACTCACCGGCCGCTATCGCGCCCAGGCCGGCATCACCTGGAACAGCCCGTTGGGCTTGGGCGACGTGTTCGCCGCCAACTACGCCTACTCGCTGTCGCCGCGGCAGAGCCAGATCGGCGCGTTGTCGTATGCGTTGCCGGTGGGGCAGGTGTCCGGCCTGAGCGCGGTGGTCGGCGCCAGCCGCAGCGAGCTGGAGGTACGCAACGGCGTGTTCGCCCGGCTCGGCCTCAAGGGCCCCACCTCGGTGGTGTATGCCGGCGCAGACTGGAAATTCATCAATCACGATCTGCTGCAGCTGCAAGGTTCGGCGCGGTATCTACGCGAAAAATCGCGGCTGGATGCCGCCGGCATCACGCTGTCGGACCAATCCTTCGACGTGGCCGAACTCGGCGTCTCGCTGCGCCGCACCGATCTGCGCTGGCGCGGGGTGGACCTGCTGCAGCTCAGCGTGCGCCAGGCCCTGCGCGATGGCTCGGCCGACCCGGATCTGGTCAGCCCCGACCGCGACAGCCACTTCACCCTGACGCGGCTGTCGTACACGCGCCTGCAATACCTCACCCGCACCCAACGCCTGTACTTCAAGTTCAGCGGCCAATACAGCAGCGACACGCTGGCGCCGCTGGAGCAATTTGCGGTGGGCGGGCCGGACAGCGTGCGCGCCTATCCGGTGTCCGATGCACTGGGCGATCTCGGCTATTACACCGCGCTGGAATATCACGTCGATGCGCCCGGTTTTGCCGATGCCGCCTCGCCGTTCAATGGCCGGCCGTGGCGCGAGCTGCTGGAGCTGGACGTGTTCGCCGATCACGCCCGCGTGTTTGCGGCCAATGGCGTCGCTGCACCGACCAGCTTCGACGCCGCCGGTGTCGGCTTCACCTTCCGCTTGCCGCACTACGCCAATTTCGAATGGCGCCTCACGGCCGCCCTGCCGACCGGACGCCGCAATGCGTCCGATGGACGCGACGACGCCCGCATCTACACGCGTTTCGGCTTCACTTTCTGAGGGATCTGCGCATGCACGCCAACCACACCGCTTCCACCGTTGCAGCCCGCCCCTCCGAACGCCTGCTGCGTCGATCGCCGCTTGCGCTGGCGCTGGCCGCCGCACTCATGCTCAGCGCACCGGCGATGGCGCAGGTTGCCAGCACCCAGCTGCCCACCGGCGGCAGCATCGTGGGCGGCACCGGCACGATCAATGCGCCCAACGGCACAACGCAGGTGATCGACCAGACCGGCTCGCGCATGGCGCTGAACTGGACGAGCTTCGATATCGGTTCGGCCGCCACGGTGCGCTTCAACCAGCCATCTGCGAGCTCGGTGATCCTCAATCGCGTCATCGGCGGCAATCCCACGCAGATCTTCGGCAACATCACCGCCAATGGTCAGGTGTTCCTGCTCAATTCCAACGGCATCCTCTTCGGCAATACCGCGCAGGTAAATGTCGGCGGCCTGGTCGCCACCACCCTGGGGGCCCAGGACATCAACTTCATCAACGGCAACGACTTCTTTGATGCAAACGGTGGGATCGCCCGGGTGTCCAATGCCGGCACCATTACCGCCGCCGCCGGCGCGGTCAATCTGATCGGCGCCGAAGTGCTCAACAGCGGCACCATCACCGCCAACGCCGGCAACATCACCCTGGCCGGCGCCGACAAGGTCACCCTCAGTTTCGAGAGCGGTGGGTTTGGCGTGGTCATCGACAAATCGCTGGAGTTCGCGCAGGGCACGTTCGCGGTGAATAACTCCGGCAGCCTGATCGCACCCGGCGGCACCATCTCCCTGAGCGCACGCGCAGCACAGGGCGTGTTCGACGCGCTGGTCAACAACAGTGGCGTCGTCCGCGCTGCAGGACTTGCCGGCGGCAGCGACGGCAGTGTCTCGCTGGTGGCCAACGGCGCCGGCAGCAACGGCATCGTCGGCAATGGCAGTATCGATGTCGGCAGCGGTGCCATCAGCTATGTCTCTGACGTCGCCGTACAGCAGGGCGGCGTGCTCACCGCCGGCAACGTGTCCGGCAGCATCGGCGGCAATGCCAGCTTCAGCGGCGCCAACAAGATCGCCAACCTCGGCTTCCTGCAGGTGGCCGGCAACCTGGGCCTGACCAACACCATCGGCCTGGCGCAACAGGGCGCGCTGACGGTCGGCGGCACCAGCACCTTTTCGCTGGGCAACCAGGCGCTGACGCTGAGCGATGGCGGCAATCATTTTGGCGGCAGTGTCGGCCTCACCAGTGGCGCCACCCAGATCACCGACAGCGGTGCATTGACGCTGAGCACGCTGACCACCGGCAACCTCACCGCCACCAGCACCGGCACGCTGAATCTTGGCAGCGGCACGGTGACCGGCGCGCTCAGTGCCACCAGCAACAATGGCGCGATCCAGCAGGCTGGCAACGCAGGCCTCACCGTCACCGGCACCAGCGATCTGCAGGCCGGCACGGGAGCCATCTCGCTGACCACTGCAGGTAACGATTTCCAGCAGGCGGTCAGCCTGCGCGGGGGCACCACCCAGATCAGCGACAGCGGCGCACTGACCCTGGGCACGCTGGCCACCGGCAACCTCACCGCCACCAGCAGCGGTGCGTTGAATCTCGGCAGTGGTGCGGTGACCGGGGCGCTCAGCGCCACCAGCAATGGTGGGCAGATCAGCCAGACAGGCGCGTTGACGGTGAACGGCACCAGCACGCTCGATTCCGGCAACGGGGGCATTGCGCTGAGCGATAGCGGCAACGACTTCGTTGGCGCGCTCACGCTGACTGGTATCGGTATCGCCGTACGCGATGCCAACGATCTCACCATCGTCGGGCTCACCAACGGCAGCAACGGCGCCATTACGCTCACCGCAGGCGGCGCGCTCAACTTGCCCGCGCAGGCCATTGCCACCGGCACCGGCGCGCTGTCGCTGAGCGCGCTCGGTGGAGGGCTCAGCACCGGGGGCGCACTGTCCGGCAACCAGGTGAGCCTGCGCGCGCGCGATGCGTTGAACCTTGGCCACAGCGTCCAGGCCGGCGGCAACCTGCTACTGACCAGCGACGCCGGGGCCATCACCCAGACCGCCGGCCTGCTCGCTGTCACCGGCACCACCAACGCCACGGCGGCAGCGGGCACCGGCGCCATCAGCCTGGGTGGTGCCGGCAACGATTTCGGCGGCGCGGTCTCGCTCACCGGCAGCACGGCGGTGGTCAACGACAGCAACGCACTCACCCTGGGCACCATCGCCACCAACACGCTCACCGCCACCAGCCACGGCAGCTTGAACCTGGGCCAGGGCAGCATCGGCGGCATCGTCACTGCCAGCAGCAACGGTGGCGCGATCACCCAGAACGGCGCACTGACCCTGACCGGCCCGGCAACGCTCAATGCAGGCAGCGGCGCGATTTCGCTGGGCAACGGCGGCAACGACTTTCAGGGCGCGCTGACTCTGGTCGGCACCGGCATCGCGGTCAGCGATCTCGACACGCTCAGCGTGACCTCGCTCACCGCCGGTAGCGGCGGGGATGTCACCCTCACCGCTGGCGCCGACCTGTTGCTGCCAGCGCAGGCCATCGACCTCGGCGCGGGCAATCTGCGGCTAAGCGCGCAGGGCGGCACGCTGGCGACCAAGGGCGCGCTCAGTGCCAATCAGATCAACCTGTCTGCTCGCGACGGGCTGACCCTGGACCACGACATCGATGCCACCAGCACGCTGGCGTTGACCACCACCAACGCCGCCATCACCCAGGGCGGTGGGGCGATCAGCGCTGGCGCACTGGGCACCGTCAACGCCGGAACCGGTGCGGTCTCCCTGCTCGGTCAGGGCAACGATTTCACCGCCGGACTCGACGTGACCGGCGGCGCCATCGGCATCTACGATCGCAACGACCTGTCCATCGTCTCGCTGGTCAGCGCCGCCAACAGCGCGGTCGCGCTCACCGCAGGCGGCATGCTGAGCCTGCCGGCGCAATCGATCGACACCGGCAGCGCCACGCTGCAACTGCGTTCGGACAACGGCAGCTTGTCTACCAATGGCGCATTGCGCGGCGGCAATGTCAGCCTCAACGCGCGCACGGGCATCACGCTGTCGCATGACATCACCAGCAGCGGCAACCTGCAGCTGCGCACCACCAACGCTGCGCTCACCCAGCTCGCCGGCAGGCTCGCCATCGATGGCACCACCACGGTCAATACCGGCAGCGGCGCTGTGGCGTTGAACGGCGCGTCCAACGCCTTCACCGGCGCGCTGTCGGTGACCGGTGGCGCGGTGCAGATCAACGCGCTCAGCGCGTTGACCCTGGGCAGCTTCAGCGCCAACGCGCTCACGGTCAGCAGCGGTAGCGCATTGGATCTGGGGCAGGGCAGCGTGGCCACCTCGCTGACCGCCACCAGCGCCAGCGGCGGCATCACCCAGACCGGCGGGCTTGAGGTGGGTGGCGCGGCGCAATTCACGGCCGGCACCGACAACATCACCCTGACTGCGAGCGACAACGACTTTCGCGGTGTCGTGGGCCTGAGCGGCAACGCCGTGCAGGTGGTCGATCGCGATCGGCTCACCCTGGGCAACAGCAGCGTCGGCAGCCTGCTGGTCGACAGCAACAACACCGCCATCGACCAGCAAGGCGCGCTGACCGTCAGCGGCAGCAGCCGCTTCGATGCCGGCATCGGCAGCATCACATTGGCCGACAGCGCCAATAATTTCACCGGCGCGGTGAATCTGGCCGGCGGCGCCGTGCAGGTGGTCGATACCAACACGCTTACCCTGGGCACGCTCAACACCGGCGCACTCACCGTCACCAGCACCGGTGCGCTGAATCTTGGCACCGGCAGCACCGGCGCCTTGACCGCCACCAGCAACAACGGCGCCATCAGCCAGACCGGTGCGCTCACCGTTAATGGGGTTGGCAGCATCAACGCCGGCAGCGGCACGATTGCACTGACCGACATTGGCAATGATTTCAGCAACACGGTGAATCTCACCGGCGGCGCGGCGCAGATCGTCGATGCCAACGCGCTCACGCTGGGCAGCCTCAATACCGGCGCGCTCACCGTTAGCAGCAACGGTGCGTTGAATCTTGGTCAGGGCAGCGTCAATGGCGCGCTGACCGCCACCAGCAACAACGGCGCCATCACCCAGGCCGGTGCGCTCACCGTCACCGGCGCAAGCACCGTCAACGCCGGCAGCGGCGCGATCGCGCTGACCGATGCCAACAACGATTTCCAGGGCGCCGTCGGCTTGACCGGCAACGGCATCGCCGTGACCGATCGCAGCGTGCTGAACGTCTCCTCGATCAATGGCAATAGCAACGGCGACATCGCGCTCACTGCGCAGACGCTCAACCTGCCTGCATCGGCGATCTCCGCCGGCACCGGCAGCTTGACGCTCACCTCCACCGGCAGCGCGTTCAGCACCGGTGGCGCGCTGAGCGGCGGCAACGTCGTGCTCACTGCACGCGATGGCCTGACCCTGGCGCACACCATCAGCGCCGGCAACGCGCTGACGCTGCGCACCACCAATGCCGCAATCAATCAGAGCGGCGGCCAATTGCTGGTTGGTGGCCTCACCACCGTCAACGCCGGCTCCGGCGCCATCGCACTGGCCAATGCCAACGACTTCATTGGCGCCGTCGCCCTCACCGGCGGCGCGGCGCAGATCGTCGATGCCAACACACTCACCCTGGGCAGCCTCAACACCGGCGCACTCACCGCCACCAGCAACGGTGCGTTGAACCTGAGTACCGGCACCACCGGCAGCTTGACCGCCACCAGCAACAACGGCGCCATCACCCAGACCGGTGCGCTCACCGTCACCGGCGCAAGCACCATCAACGCCGGCAGCGGCACGATCGCACTGACCGATAGCAACAACGATTTCCAGGGCGCCGTCGGCTTGACCGGTAACGGCATCGCCGTGACCGATCGCAGTGTGCTGGCCGTCTCCTCGATCAATGGCAATAGCAACGGCGACATCGCGCTTACTGCGCAGACGCTCAACCTGCCTGCATCGGCGATCTTCGCTGGCAGCGGTAACTTGACGCTCACCTCCACCGGCAGCGCGTTCAGCACCGGCGGCGCGCTGAGCGGCGGCAACGTCGTGCTCACTGCACGCGATGGCTTGACCCTGGCGCACACCATCAGCGCCGGCAACGCGCTGACGCTGCGCACCACCAATGCCGCAATCAATCAGGCCGGCGGCCAATTGCTGGTCGGCGGCCTCAGCACCGTCAACGCCGGCACTGCCGCCATTGCCTTGAATGGCGCCAATGATTTCCAAAGTGCAGTGAACCTCACTGGTGGCGCTGTACAGCTCAACGACAGCGACGCACTGACCCTGGGCGCGCTCAACACCGGCGCGCTCACCGTCACCAACACCGGTGTGTTGAATCTCGGCCAGGGCAGCGTCAATGGCGCACTGACCGCCATCAGCAACGGCGGTGTCATCACGCAAACCAACGCACTCAGCATTACCGGCGCCAGCACGCTCGATGCCGGCAACGGATCGATTGCGTTGACCAATGCCAACAACGATTTCGTCGGTGCAGTCGCCGCCACCGGCGATGGCATTGGCTTGGTCGACCGCAACGACCTGCAGCTCGCCAGCGTGCAAAGCACCGGCACTGGCGCGGTAACGCTGGATGCCGGCGGTGCGCTGCTGCTGCCGGCTACCACGATCGACACCGGTACCGGTGCGCTCAGTTTGATCGCGCGCGGCGGGACCCTCACCACGGTCGGTGCGCTGCGTGGCGGCGATGTGCAGCTGACCGGCGCCAACGGCATCGTGCTTGGCAATACCATCGCTGCGTCGGGTGATCTGGCAGTGCGCAGCACCAACGCGGCGATCACCCAACGCGCGGGCACGCTGCAGGTGGCAGGCAATAGCGTGGTCGATGCCGGCAGCGGCACGATCGTGCTGGATGCGGCCGGCAACGACTTCCAGGGCCTGCTCGCGCTCAGCGGCGGTGCCACGCGTGTGCGCGCTGCCACTGCGTTGACGCTGGGTGCGCTGAATACCGGCGCGCTCGATGTCGCCAGCAACGGGGCGCTCAATCTGGGCTTCGGCTTGGTCAATGGCGATCTGGACGCTGCCAGCAACGGCGGTGCGGTGTCGCAGAGCGCTGCGCTGACCGTCACCGGCGTCACCCGCATCGACAGTGCCGGCGCTTCCATCGCGCTTGCCGATGCCGGCAACGATTTCCAGTCGGCAGTGAACCTCCGCGGTGGCGACACCCGCGTACGCGACCGCAATGCGCTGACGCTCGGCAACGTGGATGTCGCCGCGCTGGAGGCAAGCAGTGGCGAGGCATTGAATCTGGGTCAGGGCCGCATCGGCGGCACGCTGGTCGCGCGCAGTGGCGCTGCACCGGCTGCACGCATTCGCGCGCAGGCGCTGCCCACGCCGGCGGCAACCGCTGCCGGCATCACCCAGCAAGGCGCGTTGATCGTCGTCGGTAACAGCGTGCTCGATGCGGGCAGCGGCGCCATCGCGCTCACCGATGCCGGCAACGATTTCCAGGGCAGCGTGCAGGCCACTGGCGGCAGCATCGCGCTGGTCGATCGCAACGACCTGGCCGTGGCGGCGCAGGCGAGCGGTGCGGTCGCGCTGCAGGCCGGCGGCCAGCTCTCTACCAGCGGTGCGATTGCCGGCAACGCGGTGGCGTTGAGCAGCGGTGGCGGCATGCAGCTGGGGCACGACATCAACAGCGCCGGCAACCTCAGCGTGCGCAGCGGCGGTGCCATCACTCAAAGCGGCGGCAGCCTGCGCGCAGCGCATCTCAGCGGCAGCGCCGCGGGTGCGGCCACACTGACCGGCGCCGGCAATGCCATCGGCACGCTCGGCGACTTCCGTGCGCAAGGCCTGGACCTGTTCAGTGCCGGCGCATTGCAGGTGAGCGGGCGCGTGGATGGCGGCAACCTGTTGCGGCTGCGCAGCGGTGATGCGTTGCTGCTGGATGGTCAGCTCAGCGCTGCGACCACCTGGCTGCAGGCGGTTGCCGGCATTCGCCAGCGCGCCGGCAGCGCCATCAGCACCAACCTGCTCAGTGGCAGCGCCGGTGGCCCGGTGGTGCTAGGCGATGCCACCACCTTCATCGACAACCGCGTGGTGCGGCTGGGCGATTTCACCGCCAGCAATGGCTTCAGCCTCACCAATGCCGGCGACCTCACGCTGGTGCTGGCCAACGGCAGCAGCTACAGCGTGGATGCCGGCAACAGCGCATTGTTGCTGTCGGTGCGCGGCGATCTGCTGCAGGAAGGCCGCGCCACCCTGCGTGATGGCACCGGCAATTTCTCCGCGACCGGCCGCATCGGCACCCAGCAGGACCCGATCTACCTGATCGGCACCGGCGCCCAGGTGATCGGCGCGGTGGGCGCGCCACCGGCGTACTTCAACGCGACCACCGCCGAGGGCGGGCTGCTCGAGTTGAGCGGCGGTTCCAGCTTCAACGTGCCGGCCTCGGCGTTTGCCGGCCGCGCGCAGAGCTCGGCCAGCCGCACCATCGCCTTCGTCGATCTGTCCGCCAGCGGGACGCCGTATCGCGCCTTCGGCCTGGTCCGTCCCGGCCTGCGTCTGCCCGACGACCAGCAACCGGCATGCGACGCCGGCGACCCGGACGCGGTCTGCACCCCGCAATAATCGCCTCGCCGCCGCCCACCGCGGCGGCTCTCCCGATGGAGCCTGCCATGCACGACGACACTTCCCTGCAGACCTTGCTGGCGCCGATCAGCGACGATGCCCCGGCCGGCCCGGACCTGGAATACGACCCGGACTTCCTGCGCCTGGAGCGTGACTCGGCCGTCCGCGCCGAGCGCACCCTGGGCGAGAGCGTCATCGCCGCCGAAGAACCCGACTGGGACAAGGTGCAGGCGCTGGCGCTGGAACTCAGCCGCCGCAGCCGCGACCTGCGCATCGCCAGCAAGTTGGGCGCGGCCTGGCTGCGCCTGCGCGGCCTGCCGGGCTGGGCCGACACCCTGGCGCTGATCCACGGCCTGCTGGAACAGCATTGGGACAGCGTGCACCCACAGCTGGATGCCGACGACGACAACGACCCGACCTCGCGCATCAACGCCCTGGTCGGCTTGAGCGACCCGATGGGCCTGCTTGGCGCGCTGCGCACCGCACCGTTCGTGCAATCGCCGCGGCTGGGCCGCTTCAGCCTGCGCGACCTGCGCGTGGCCAACGGCACCCTCAAACTGCCCGAGGGCCAGACCGGCCCCAGCCTGGCCGAGATCGAAGCCTGCTGCCAGGACTGCACGCCGGAAACGCTGGCCGCCTCCGCCCAGGCCATCGGCGCTGCGTCGGCGCATGCGCGCGCCATCGATGCCCTGCTCACCGAACACGTAGGCACCGCCGCGCCGGACCTGCGCCCGCTGCTGACCGACCTGCGCGAGCTGGAACGTTTCGTGCTGCCGCACTGGCAGGCGCGCGACAGCAGCGCCAACCCCGCCGCGCCGGACGCTGACACTGCGCCGGCTGGCGAGGGCAACGACGGCGCGACCACCAGCGCCCGCCCGGCCGGCGCCATTGCCGGCCCGGACGATGTGCTGCGTCGCCTGGATGAAATCTGCGCCTATTACGCGCGCTGCGAACCTTCCAGCCCGGTGCCGATGCTGCTGCGGCGTGCGCAGCGCCTGGTGGGCTGCGACTTCCTGGCCCTGATGAAGGAACTGGCCCCGGCCGGCATCGACGACCTGCAACGCGTCACCGGCCCGCTGGAAAACGGCTGATCGCGGCGAACGCCACCTGGCGAGCAGTGATCAGGTGAACGTAGATAACGCGCTCCGAGCCGGAGTGCGCGCGTGGGACATGCCGTACCGAACGCCGGCCGCACCCGCTCGGCGACGAGCGCCAGCATTCTGTGAGCGGCGCCATCCACCCGCTCAGCCCAACAGGCAGCCGTACAAGACGCGCCCGCAATCCCACCGACTGCCCTACGGCGGCAGCCCAACCAGCCCACCGCCCACCTCCGAACAAAACGCAGTCATACCGCGCTGTTGCGAATCCCGACTCCCAACTCCCCAATCACCAACGATACAACTGCCAATACACCTTGTTGACCTTGTCCTTCTCGGCATCGGTATGCCCGTCGTGGTCGCGGTCGTACAGAAAGTAGGGCGCACCGCGGGCCGGCGTCACGCGCACCATTTCCAGCTGACCATTGACGCGGTATTCGTCGACCTTGTCGCCATTCCCCATGGTCTTGCTGGTGACATCTGCGCCGGCCGGAACATCGCCACCCGCGCGGCCACCGCCGCTCGTGGCACAGCCGCCAAGCAGCAGCAACGGCAGCAGCAAAAGACATGCTCTCTTCATCGTCGTCATCCGTTTTAGGTCGTCGGTCAGTATGCGCTGGCGCGGTGTGGCGCGGGCGTGCAGCGTTAGAATTGTCCGATGAGCAAATTAGTCCTGATCGACGGGTCCAGTTACCTGTATCGCGCGTTCCACGCGCTTCCGCCGCTGACCAATGCCCAGGGCGAGCCCACCGGCGCGTTGTTCGGCGTGGTCAACATGTTGCGCGCCACCTTGAAGGAACGCCCCGCCTACGTCGCGTTCGTGGTGGATGCGCCGGGCAAGACATTTCGTGATGACTTGTATGCCGACTACAAGGCCAACCGCCCCTCGATGCCCGACGAGTTGCGCGCACAGGTGCAGCCGATGTGCGACATCGTGCATGCGCTGGGCATCGACATCCTGCGCATCGACGGCGTGGAAGCGGACGATGTGATCGGCACGCTGGCGCTGCAGGCCGCCGCAGACGGATTGAGCGTCACCATCTCTACCGGCGACAAGGATTTCGCGCAGCTGGTGCGTCCAGGCATCGAACTGGTCAACACCATGAGCGGCAGCCGCATGGATTCGGACGAGGCGGTGATCGCCAAGTTCGGCGTGCGGGCCGACCAGATCGTCGACCTGCTCGCGCTGATGGGCGATGCCATCGACAACGTGCCCGGCGTGGACAAGTGCGGCCCCAAGACCGCCGCCAAATGGCTGGCCGAATACGACTCGCTCGACGGCGTCATCGCCAACGCCGAAAAGATCAAGGGCAAGATCGGCGAGAACCTGCGCGCCGCACTGTCGCGGCTGCCGCTCAACCGCGCGTTGGTCACCATCAAGACCGACGTGGCGCTGGCCTGCGGCCCGCGCGCGCTGGAGCTGCGCGAGCCCAATGCCGAAACGCTGGCCGTGCTGTACGCCCGCTACGGCTTCAGTCAGGCCCTGCGCGAGCTGGGCGGCGCAGCGGCCGCTGGCGCGCAGACCGAAGCCATGGCCGTGGCCCGTACCGAACCAGGCCGCGCTCGCGGCACCGGCTTCGTCTCCGGCCCGGCGAGCGCGCCGGTGGATCTGGACCCGGCCCTGGCCGCGCCCGGTCAGTACGAGACGATTCTCACCCAGCAACAGCTGGACAGCTGGATCGCCCGCCTGCGCGCGGCCGGCCAGTTCGCCTTCGATACCGAAACCGACAGCCTGGACCCGCTGCAGGCCAACCTGATCGGCCTCAGCGTCGCCGCCGAGCCCGGCCAGGCGGCGTACCTGCCGTTCGGCCACGACTTCCCCGGCGCGCCGGCCCAGCTCGACCGCGCCCAGGCGCTGGCCCAGCTGGCGCCGCTGCTCACCGACCCTGCGCTGCGCAAGCTCGGCCAGCACGGCAAGTACGACCTGCACGTGATGCGCCGGCATGGCGTGGAGCTGGCCGGCTACAGCGACGACACCTTGCTGGAGAGCTTCGTGCTCAATTCCGGCAGCGCCCGCCACGACATGGATAGCCTGGCCAAGCGCTATCTGGGCTACGACACCGTCAAATACGAAGACGTGTGCGGCAAGGGCGCCAAGCAGATCAAGTTCGCCCAGGTCAGCCTGGAAGATGCCACCCGCTACGCCGCCGAAGACGCCGACATCACCCTGCGCCTGCACCACGTGCTCGGCCCCAAGCTGGCCGCCGAGCCAGGGCTGGAGCGCGTCTACCGCGAGATCGAGATGCCGTTGGTGGAAGTGCTCGCCCGCATCGAGGCCAACGGCGTGTGCGTGGACGCGGCCGAACTGCGCCGCCAGAGCGCGGACCTGTCCAAGCGCATGCTCGCCGCCCAGCAAAAGGCCACCGAGCTGGCCGGGCGCACCTTCAACCTGGATTCGCCCAAGCAGCTGCAGGCGCTGCTGTTCGACGAGCTCAAGCTGCCCGCCGTGGTCAAGACGCCCAAGGGCCAGCCTTCGACCAACGAAGAAGCGCTGGAAGCCATCGCCGACCAGCACGAGCTGCCGCGGGTGATCCTGGAGTACCGCGGCCTGGCCAAGCTGCGCAGCACCTACACCGACAAGCTGCCGGAGATGATCCACCCGCAATCCGGGCGCGTGCACACCAGCTACCACCAGGCCGGCGCCGCCACCGGGCGGCTGTCCTCGTCCGACCCCAACCTGCAGAACATCCCGATCCGCACCGAAGACGGCCGCCGCATCCGCCGCGCCTTCGTCGCCCCGCCCGGGCGCAAGCTGATCGCCTGCGACTACTCGCAGATCGAACTGCGCATCATGGCCCACCTGTCCGGCGACCCCGGCCTGGTGGGCGCGTTCGACTCCGGCGCCGACGTGCACCGCGCCACTGCGGCGGAGGTATTCGGCCGCACCATCGACACCGTCAGCAACGACGAACGCCGCGCCGCCAAGGCGATCAACTTCGGCCTGATGTACGGCATGAGCGCGTTCGGCCTGGCCCGCCAGCTCGGCATCGGCCGTGGCGAGGCGCAGGACTACATCGCGCTGTACTTCAGCCGCTACCCGGGCGTGCGCGACTTCATGGAAACCACCCGCCAGCAGGCCCGCGACAAGGGCTACGTGGAGACGGTGTTCGGTCGCCGGCTGTATCTGGACTTCATCAATGCCGGCACCCAGGGCCAGCGCGCCGGTGCCGAGCGCGCCGCGATCAACGCGCCCATGCAGGGCACCGCCGCCGACATCATCAAGCGCGCCATGGTCAGCGTGGATGGCTGGATCGCCGACCACGCGCAGCGCGCACTGATGATCCTGCAGGTGCACGACGAACTGGTGTTCGAAGCCGATACCGATTTCGTCGACACGTTGCTGAGCGAAGTCACCGCGCGGATGTCGTCCGCTGCTGAATTACGCGTGCCGCTGGTGGTGGATTCGGGTGTGGGCGATAACTGGGACGAGGCGCACTGACGCAGCACATCACGCTGATATGCTGAATGCGCAGACCAGACATAAGTTGGTCAAAACATAATGCGCGCGCAGCAGGATTGGAGGAATGAATAACCGTTAAATTCTACATTTTTTTAACAGTTATCTTCACGATCCATCAATGTGGAAAATGGTGTTATATCCCTCGACGGGCGCAACGCCTGTCGGCAGATCTCTCCCATCCCCTGGAGCAGATCTCGGAGCGGAAACTCCTCCCCAAGTTTCCGTTCCCTGGCCCCGCCGACCTCCCCCTGGTCTGCGGGGCTTTTTTATTTCCAGCGTTCAGAGTAGCCGGAAAGACGCTGCGCTGCTGGACAGCGTCCGCAGATTGCGCAATAGCTGCGTGAGCAATCACAAATTTAAATGGGAGCGATTAACTCGCTCAATCAACACAGCGTTTCATTTGCGCAATTCAGGTTTAACTGTGAGCGACTCTGAATGCGTGAATCTGTGTGGATGACCCAACGGATAAAGGCGCTGAAACCAATCCCTGCACGGGGAAGAGTTCAGCGCCTTCGGATGCATCGGGCGTGGCGCACTGCCTTCGGACGGCAGCAGCGCTGGCGGCCCCTTAAATCCGGCCCGCTCCGATCACGGCAACGTCACTGTCAGCCCAGCCAGTCGCGCGGCACCAGGTAGTCCAGCAACCGCGCCTCGGCGCTGCCGGGCTCGGCGGTGTAGCCGTATTCCCAACGCACCCGCGGCGGCAGGCTCATCAGGATGCTCTCGGCGCGCCCGCCGCTCTGCAGCCCGAACAGGGTGCCGCGGTCGTAGACCAGGTTGAACTCCACGTAGCGCCCGCGGCGGTACAGCTGGAACTCGCGCTCGCGCTCGCCAAACGGCGTGTCCTTGCGGCGCTGCACGAGCGGCATGTAGGCATCCAGGAAGCCATTGCCCACCGCCTGCTGGTAGGCAAAGTCGCGCTCGAAGTCCTGGCCCAGGTCGTCGAAGAACAGCCCGCCGACGCCGCGCGTTTCGTTGCGGTGGCGCAGGAAGAAGTACTCGTCGCACCAACGCTTGTGCGCGGCATAGCGCTCCTCGCCGAACGGCGCGCACAGCGTCTGCGCGGTGCGGTGCCAGTGCTGCACGTCTTCATCCACCGGGTAGAACGGCGTCAGATCGAAGCCGCCGCCGAACCACGCGGCAACCACCTCGCCATCGCGCTCGGCGCGGAAGTAACGCACGTTCATATGCGTGGTCGGCACGTGCGGGTTGTTCGGATGAAACACCAGCGACACGCCGCAGGCCCGCCAGGTCGCGCCCGCTAGCTCAGGCCGGTGGGCACTGGCCGAGGGCGGCAAGCGCGTGCCGGACACATCCGAAAAGCCGATGCCGGCCTGCTCGAACACCGCGCCGTCGCGCAGGATGCGGGTACGCCCGCCACCGCCTTCCTCGCGCTGCCACAGATCCTCGGAGAACCGCGCTCGCCCATCTGTGGCTTCCACAGCGGCGCAGATACGGTCCTGCAGGTCGGTCAGATAATCGCGTACACGGTCGAATTCGTTCATGGCCCAATTCTAAGCCGTGCATCGCGGCCGGTGCGCCCACCCGAACGTGGCCGTTTGTCGCAGGGCGATGTGCAAGGTGGAGAAGGTCCCGCAGCGGTTAGCGTGTCAGGGTCAGTCGAGTTGGTCTGTGTGTAACGTTTCAGCACAGCACAGCAACCACTAAACCGCACGACACGGTGGTTTCCGTTCTTCAACAAAACCACCGACACACTGTCTGGTGCGGTGTCCTCGCCGCTTGCGGCATGGATGCCGCCATCGAGCCCCCATGGACGGGTTGACGGCGTGTCCCGCGAGCGGTGAGGGCGTTGCGCACTCGATGTCTTCGCGTTTGCTGCAGGGCCCTTGCCCGCGCACCATCGCAGGACACGCTGCAAGTACGTCCATGTAAGCTCCGTGGCGGCATCCATGCCGCCAAGGGTCCCGCGACGGTGAGCGGGCAAGCACCAGCCGCGTTGATCGGCGCCCAGGGTTTCGGCACAGCAACCAGCAACCCCCGACATCGCGCGACGCGGCGGTTTGGTTCTTCAGCAAAACCACCAGCAAACGGTCTGGTGCGGTGTCCTCACCGCGCCCTCGACTCATCAGGCTCGAAGATCGCCAGGCAACCGCAACAGGCAAGCTGTCAGTCTTCTCAACGTGATTGACTAGCGCGGATCATTGGTTGCAAGGCAGCCGATCTGCGCGCGGACTGCATGGCCCTTGCCTGCGCCAAAGTCACTAGACCTAGGCAAACTCCGCGCGAACAGCTGGCTTGCACAGTCGCCAGGCGAGTGCTGCATGCACGCAGCCGATGGCCAGAGCGCCCGCGCCGGTGAGCACCAGCGCCATCTGTTGCGTGGCCTGCAGGCGTGCCTGCATCTGTGGCCATTCCGGGCTGTGCAGTACATCGGCCGGCAGCATGGCCTGCACGCCGTCGAACAACGGCCCGATCAACGCCAGCCCGGCAAAATTGAGCAGCCCGGTGACGATCAACACCACCACAAACCCGATGCGCGCCCACTCGCGTCGCTGCAGCAGCGCCCAGCTCAGCCATGCGAACGCCACCGACAGCACCACCCCGATCACCGACAACGCCATGCCGTGGTCGATCACCCATTGCCACGACGGCGGCAAGGTCATGCCCAGGGGTAGAGCGAGTGTGGTGGCGTCGGGCACCGCCAACAGCACCACGATCTGAAACAGGTTGGCCAGTGCGCTGACCGCGCCCAGCAACAACGAGACCCATGCCAGCGGCGAGACAAAGCCGCCGTTCGATTGGGGCGATGTGCGCGGCGCTGCGTTCATTGCAGCGACGCGATATGCGCCGCGACTGCCGCCTGCCCGGGTGGGTCCAGCGCGGGTTGCAGCTGTGCGTACCAGCCGGGCAGGGCATCGGCTGGCAGACATGCGCGCAGCAACGGGGTGCTGCGCTCAAGAAATTCCTCGAAGAACGGCAGGCCGCGGACATACAAGAAGTGGCTGTCGGTGATCGACATGCCGGCATAGGCTTCGCGCAGCCACTCCAGATGCGGCAGGGCATGCGCACCGTGACCGGCGCGGGTCAGCGCGGTCAGGAAGCCCGTCCGCGCCGTGGCTGGCGAGGTGGAGCGCTCCTGGGCGTTCAGATCGTCGAAGGTCAGCAGCCATTGCTCGCCGCGCTCGACCTCGTTGCACATCACCGAGGTGGTGGACAGCTGCAGCGCGTTGTGTGCGGTCGGCTCCAGCTCGTACAGCGCCAGCCAATACGGATACGCCTCGTGGTAGCGGTCCAGTGCGCTCAATGCCAGCGCGCACAGGCGCTGCGCATCCGCACCAGCCTGCAACTGCGCTTGCGCCGCGTTATAGGCGCCCACGTGATCGCCGCGCTGAAACGCGCTCAGCGCCGTCTGCAATGCGGGGTCGATCTCGGCAGCTGCCTCGCCGGCATCGTCGCCAGGCGCCGTCGCTGCGGTGGGTTCTGCCCGCGGCGGCTTCGCCACGGCGGTCTTGCGTCCAAACAAACGGTCCCACAGGCCCATCGCGTCTACCTTGTGTGCGCCAGCAATGAGTGGAAAGTTGCCGCGACGCCGGCGGCGCACCGGTTCTGCGGCAGACCGGCGCAGAGGGCGAACGCATGAACCCTCTGCCGGTCCTGCGCCAAGCTTAGAGCCACTTGCGTAGGGAGAGGTGAGTGCAACGCAACCGGCGTGCGTGCTGGCTGAGCGACGCGTTGCGCTCGGCCCGATTGCCGCAGGCGTCTGCAGGCTGCGGCGATCGCTTCCTGACAAGGCGGCGAGCATTTTTCGCCCACCACGAGCTTCAAATGCGCATCTGTGACGGCGCCAGCGATGTAGCGCCTGGAAACGCTGCACCCGGCACTGCAACCATCTGTCGGTGTCAGCAACGCCCGCCTTGCAACGGGCGCAGTGCGTCGGTCAGCGCTGTGGCTTCACCTGCTCGTTGAACAGCTTGAGGATGCGCTTGTACTCGTCCAGCCATGCATCGGCCCGGGTAAATCCATGACGTTCCAGCGGATACGGCGCCACCTGCCAGTTGTCCTTGTGCAACTCGATCAACTTCTGCGTCATGTCCACCGAGTCCTTGAAGAACACGTTGTCGTCGATCATGCCGTGCGCGATCAGCAGATGGTCCTGCAGCCCGTCGGCGTAGTTGATCGACGAGGAGGTCTTGTAGGCCTGTGGATCGAGCTCGGGCGTGTTGAGGATGTTGGAGGTGTACTCGTGGTTGTACTGCATCCAGTCGCCCACCGGCCGCAGCGCCGCGCCGGCCTTGAAGGTGCCGGGGCTGCGGAACAACGCCATGTACGTCATGAAGCCGCCGTACGACCCGCCGTAGATGCCGGCGCGTGCGCGGTCGCCCTGTTTGGTGGCGACCAGCCAGTCCAGGCCATCCAGATAATCCTCCAGCTCCGGATGCCCCATGTTGCGGTAGATCGCGGTGCGCCAGTCGCGGCCGTAGCCTTCCGATGCGCGGTAGTCCAGATCCAGCACGATGTAGCCCTGCTGCACCAGCAGGTTATGGAACATCTGCTCGCGGAAATACGGCGTGTAGCGCTGCGACACGTTCTGCAGGTAGCCGGCGCCATGCACGAACATCACGATCGGATACTGCTTGCCCGGCTCGGGAGTCTGTGGCCCGTAATACTTGCCCCAGACCGTGCCGGCGCCGTGTTTGGACGGCACCTGCACGTACTGCGGTGCGATCCACGTCTGCGCCTTGAAGGCCGGCGTGCGCGTGTCGGTGAGCACAGTGGCCTGACCGCCCGCCGCCGGCACCACCGCCAGTTGCGGCGGCAGATAGGCGCCGGAGTAGCGCACCAGCAACTGCTGCCCATTCGGCGACAGGCTGAAGCCTTCCACGCCGTTCAAGGCCGTCACTTCGGTGAGCTGGTCGGTGCGCAGATCCAGCTTGCACACCTCGTAATCGCCCGGCCATTTCTGGTTGCACAGGAAATACATGCCGCTGCCATCGGCGCTGGGCACCGGCATCGACACTTCCCACTTGCCACGGGTGCGCTGACGCGGCTTGCCGTTGCCTTCCACCGTGTACAGCTGCGAATGGCCGGATTCTTCGGAGAGCAGCCACAGCGTGCGGTTATCGGCTAACCAGCCGAAATCGTTGAAGTCCCAGTTGATCCACGCGCTGTCGCTCAGCCGATGCCGCGGCTGCAGCTTGGCGCTATCCAGATCCACGCTGGCGATCCAGCGGTCCTTGTTGTCCACCGCGCGGATTTCCACCGCCACATTGCGGCCATCGTCGCTCCAATGCACCGCCGGGCCGCTGCCGTCGCCATCGCTTTCCACGCGCACCGCGCGATTGCCCTTGAGCGCGTCGCGCTTGGCGGCCTTGCGCAGTGCAGCCAGCGGGTCGGTAGCGATGCCGGGCAGCGCATCGAAGGACAGCTGGCGCGCGCTGCCTGCGACCACATCGACCAGCCACAGTGCATGCGCCACCGGGGCATTGCGACCGACGCGGGAGCGGGTTTCCTGGAACTCTTCGTAACCGGATTCGGTCACGTACTTGGGCATCTTGCCGGCCTGGCCTTCGTCGGCGTTCTTGGCCTGTGTCACCACCAGCAGGTGGCGGCCGTCCGGCGACAATGCGCTGTCGACGATCTCCACCTCATCGCCCAGATACACCGGCGCTGCTGCGCGCGTGGTGTCGGCGCGGCGCCAGGCATCTTCCTGCGTGCGCAGCGCATCGCGCTGTTCGCGATCGCGACGCAGCGTGGCCAGCGTGGCCAGTTGCTGCTCGCGCAAGACATCGGCCTTGGGCGCGGCCTTGGGATCGCGCTCGGCCTTGACCACCGCCACCTGCGCGGTGCCGCCATCGGCCTGCCAGTGATACCAGTTGTTGCCTGCGCGCCAGATCGCACCGCCATCGCTGGCGAATTGCGGACGCGATTCGACCTCGTTGCTGCGGGTCAGCTGAGTCAGCGCGCCCGAGCGCAGATCCCGCAGGAAAATATCGCCATTGCGTGCGAACAGCATGCGCTGACGGGTGGCGTCGTAGCTGGGGTCGGCCGCATCCAGGCCGGCGCGCGCCGTGTCGGCCACGCGGTCTGCCGCTGCGCCGTCGATGCCCTGGCGATAGGTATCGCGCACCGGGCTGCCATCGCGCTTGAGCAGGTACTGCACCTGCTTGCCATCCCATTGCCACCATGCCTGATCGACCGACGGCCCGATCCAGTCCGGATCGGCCATCACCTGTTCGATGGTGAGCGGTGCGGTGGGCTGCGCATGCGCGGTGGCAGTCAGCAGCAGAAGGGTCAACGGCAGCAATCTGGGCATCGGAAACAACTGGACGCAAATGAGAGCGCGCAAGCCTAGCAGTTCGCATCTGCGGCAGGCTTGGGCCACAGGTCATGCGCGGGCGGCGTAACGCGGGGGTGGTTGCATGGCGGTGGTGCCAGACGGACGCGACTGTTATGTGTTTGCTGCACGTCATTGCAGTCGCAGTGCGTGGCACTGCGGCGTTGCGCCGAATGACGCTGCGGTATGCACGGCGTCGCATGCACGCATCACCGTGCGCTTGTGGCGGGTTAAATGCTTCAGCGCCATCGTCGGCGGTCACTGCGTACGCTGCGTTGCGTCATGACGCGTTCTTTCTGTCTACCGCCTCTGTCTGCAGTAGGCATTGCGAGAGGCTGAAAGGCCACTGGCGGATAAGTGCGCGTGGATGTTGTGGGCTGCGGACGTTGCACGTTGCCGATGACGGCGCTCCAGCTGCGCGTGTGCCCCGCCATTGGAGTCGCGGTTGTCACGGAGGCATGTCCGGAGCGCAGTGAGCGAACGCATCGTCCCTATACGCATAGGCCGAAGACCCGCGGTGAGTCTGGTGCCGGCAGGTGGCTGTACCGTCGCATGCAATGCTCGGCCACATATGCATGGTCGCCAACACCAGACGGAGATTCTGCGCACCTCAGCGCCCGATTGTTGAAAGGTGCTTGGCGTGCGACTGAGCTAACACAACAATGCAGTAGCGGTTCTAGTGATCAGTATCGAAGCCTGCGATCTCCGACGTGAGCGCGCGCACGTCAGACGGCGCGGACCCATTGCAGGATTTACCGGCGCAGCCATCCAGGTCCCGCGGTTGCCCGTCTGCCATCTGCGCCAGCTACGCGTCGCGGCCCCGGACAGCAACCGGAAACCTCCCGACTTGCCAGCAGCCCGGGGGGCGGCCAAGCTAGCGCGCTTTTGCGATTGTCGATGCACATGTCCAGCCTGCCTGCTCCCGTTGTGTCCCATCCCATGGCCGTCGGCGCGCCTGGCCGGCCGTTGGCGTGGCGCGCGGGGCAGTCGGTGGATCTGGCGACCTTCGTCGCGCATGTGCATGGCCTGGCGCAGCAACTGCCGGAGGGCCGCCATGCGGTCAATCTGTGCGAAGACCGCTACCGCTTCATGGTGGCGTTCTATGCCTGCGCGCTGCGCGGTCAGGTGTCGCTGCTGCCGTCGTCGCGCGCGCCGGCGGTGGTGGGCGAAGTGCAGGCCGGTCACGCCGATGCCTACTGCCTGGGCGATCTGGCGTTGGAGCTGGCGCCGCCGCGCTACTGGCAACTGCCGGACGCGCTGCCGCAGGCGGACGGCCCGATTCCGCAGCTGGCCGACGATGCACTGGTGGCGATCGGCTTCACCTCCGGCAGTACCGGTCGCCCGCAACCCAATCCCAAGACCTGGGGCAGTTTTCTGACCAGCACCCGGCAGGATCTGGTCGCGCTGCAAAGCCTGTGGGCGCACACCGACGTAGTGCCGCACGTGGTGGCCACGGTGCCGCCGCAGCACATGTACGGCATGGAATTGTCGGTGTTGCTGCCGATGGTGACCGAGCTGGCAGTGCACGCGGGCCGCCCGTTCTTCCCGGACGATGTGGCACGCGCGCTGGCCGATATTCCCGCCCCGCGCGTGCTGGTGACCACGCCCGTGCATCTGCGTGCCCTGGTCGAATCCGGGGTGGCATTGCCGCCGCTGGCCGGCATCGTCTCGGCCACTGCGCCGCTGGCACAGGAAGTTGCCGCCGCAGCCGAAGCGCGGTTTGGCGGTGAAGTGCGCGAGATGTTCGGCTCCACCGAAACCTGCGTATTCGCCGTGCGCCGCACGGCACTGGAAGCCGCATGGACCCCGCTGCCCGGCGTGCGTCTTGAAACCCAGGCCGCAGGCACCTTGGTGCATGCGCCGCATCTGGCCACGCCGGTGTTGCTTGCCGACATGATGGACGTGGCCGACGACGGCACTTTCCAGGTGCGCGGACGCCAGGCTGATCTGCTGGAAATCGCCGGCAAACGCGCGTCGCTGGCCGACCTCACCCGCCGTCTGCTCGCCATCCCCGGCGTGATCGACGGCATCATCGTGCAGCTGGCGCCGGACGCAGGTCAGTCGGTGGGCCGCATCGCCGCATTGGTAGTCGCCCCGACCCTGGACGACGCGCAGATCCTGGCCGCATTGCGCGTCAGCGTCGACCCGGTATTCCTGCCGCGCCGCCTGCGCAAGCTCGCCGTTCTGCCACGCAACGAAACCGGCAAACTGCCGCGCGATGTGGTGTTGGGGTTGCTCAACGGCTGAGCGAGTTTGGGCAATGCCCTTTGCAGGCCGATGCCAACGGCTGCGTGAGTGGATTGCTCACTGACCCGGTATCGGATGAGCGCAGAGGTAGGCCGAGAAACGCGTCAGCAGCTGAGTTTTCTGCATCGCCTCCAAGGTCGCATGCACTTGGCAGGCCAATCCGTTCTGATCCGCACAACGCGCATCCGCCGTGTTGAACGCATTCAAGCGCATGCGATCACGCTGCGTCAGCTGCGCCTGAAACTCGTCCTGCGCAAAATCCAGATCACCTGGCGTGATCGATCTGATCCGTCGGGCAGGGCAGCGCCGATCTGCCTGATCTGCCAGCGCTTCGAACGCCGCTTGTCCTGCGTATTTCTGCGATCCGGCAGGGCTTGCGGTCGCCAGGAGAATTGCGAGAACAAGCATGCTGTCTCCGCGAGAGCGTCGTCTGCTCGACTGAGCGCACGATCTCACCGATGTCGACGGTCTGCCAGCGCCTACGCCATGCATGGTCAGTGGCGAGATGGGTAGCAGCCTGGCCGCGAGCAATGCGGTATCTGCGCGATACATGCCGCACCCGGTTTTCACGGAACTACCGGCGGTCACAATCTGCGGCACGCCGGCAGGCACAGCATCACTCAGCCGTGCACACCATCGATCTCCACCGCCAGCTCATCGCGGCAGATCACTGCGTGCAGCAGCAGGCGCGGCACCGCGTCGCCAAAGCGGGTGTCCAGGGCCTGCGCGACCTTGGCCAGATCGTCCTGCTCGCGGACATACACCTTCAGGCGGGTGCCGGCACCGAACTGCGCGGGCAGCGCTGGTGCGTGCGTGCGTGCGGCGCCGAGCAGGGCATCGAAGTTGGCGAAGGTTTCTTCCAACTGCGCCAGCAACTGGCCGGTATGCATCGAGGCATGGCCCACCACCGCGGCAGTGCCTGACAGCAGCAATGGCATGTCGCTGCCGGCGGGCGGCAGCATGGCGCGCGCAAAACTCGGCGGCTGCGGGCCGTATTGCCGCGGGTAATTGTAGGCGCTGACCTGGCGCGGATTTTCCAGTGGCGTGCCGGCATCGGCGGCGGCCAGCCAGTAGATCTGGATGATGCGTTCGGCATCGCAGCGGCCCACCGCAGTGGCAGCCGGCAACTGCGCGACGTCGAAAGCGCCCAGGCCACGCGCGCGGCCCACGCAAAACTGGCGATAGCGCTCACGGTCGCCACTGCCCAGGGTGATGGCATCCAGGTAGTTCCAGATGCGCAGCAGGCGCGGTGTGGCGCTGCCGCTGACGAATGCGGTCAGCTCTGCATAGGCCTTGGCGGCGGCGTCTTCGATATCGACATCCTGCTCGTCGATTTCGATCACGCCGAACTGCAAATGCCCATCGCTGGACCAGGCGATATTGCCGTCGCGGCCACTGCGCACCAGCGCATCGGTCCGCCACACCTCCAGCACATCGGCCCGATACGGCTGCAGCGGCACGCGCAGATAGCGCGGGTCGTCCAGGCGCGGCGCGGCATCGCCGAACCCGAACACGGCCAGCACCTGCGGATCGGTCAGCAGCGCCGTGGGGTCGGTCCGGTCGACATAATCGACCTGCAGGCGGGGATGGCGCAGCGGCTGCGCGGTCTGGGCCGGGGAAACAGTCATTGAGTCTCTCGTTGCAAGGTGGTGCCGTCGAAGCCGTGCGTGGACAGGCGCCGACGTGGGCGCCACACCTGCCGCACGTACGGCATCGTCGATAGGAATGTCAGTGCTGGGATGGCGTGGACTGCGCGCAGAGACTCGCCGATAGGCAGGCGAGGGTGCAGCACCTGTACGTGCCGCAGCATCGCCCTACCGAGGCAGGCAGGCGTCAGCGCTGCTGTACAACCAGTCGGGCCGCCGCCCCTGATCAGAATAGCCGGACACTGCGGTCCGGGAGCCGGCCCGGCTGCCGGCTTGGCGGTCGGGGTGGGGCGCACAACGGTGGAAGTCATCCTGAAACGAACCTGCAGCGGGCGAGCGTCATGCAGTCATGATAGCCTGACCGGCGGCCCGGACATCTGTGCTGCGGCCGAGATCCACGCATGCCGACCAACGCAAGGACAGGGCGATCGCCGGCCGCGCCGCGGGCCCGGTGCTCGGAATCGACAGGTACGCCACGTACACTGCCGGCTCGACGCGCCGTCCGCCACCGGCCGCACGCTGTCGGTGGCCTGCTCCGACTTTGACCGACCCTTACCCTGGAACTTCTGGATGTCCTCGCAAACCGCTGCCGAACGTGAACTGGCCGAACTCCTGGTCGAAAGTCTGAACCTGGAAGACGTCCAACCCGCCGACATCGATCCGGAGGCGCCGTTGTTCAACACCGGGCTGGGGCTGGATTCGATCGATGCGCTGGAACTGGCGCTGGCGATCAGCAAGCGCTATGGCTTCCAGCTGCGCTCGGACAACGACGAGAACCGTCGCATCTTCGCGTCGCTGCGCGCATTGTCGGCGCATGTCGAAGCCAACAAGACCGTCTGAGGTTCCGACCGCCGCGCCCAGCGATGCCCCGCCGTGGGTGCTGGGGCTGGGCGTGCTGCTGGCGGTGGCGTACTCGCCGCTTGCCCACTGGGCCAACGCCAGCCACCGCTCCGACCTGGCCGTGATCGCCGGCGTCATGCTGGTGCTGATGGTGTTGATCGAGCCGATGGTCGCGCGGCGCGCGTGGGCCTGGGCGCTGGCGCTGGTGAGCCTGGCCGGCCTGGGCGCGTTGTGGCATTCGCCGCACGCCATGCTGGTGCTTGCGGCGCCGCCGGTGGTGTTCACCGGATGGGTCGCCTGGTTCTTCGGGCGCAGCCTGCGGCGCGGGCGCACTCCGCTGATCACCCGCATCGTGGAAGGCCTGTACGGCCGGGCCGGCATGGCGGTGACGCCGGCGCAATTGCGCTACACGCGTGGGCTGACGCTGGCCTGGGCGCTGCTGTTGTGCGGGCTGACCCTGCTCAACCTGGTACTGGGCCTGTGCGCCGAACCCAGTGGCGTGCTGGCGCAATTGGGTTATGCCTCGCCGCTGCCGATCAGCGACGAACGCGCCTCGTTGTTCGCCAATTTGCTGGTGTACGGCGTGGTTGGCGGGTTCTTTGTCGGGGAATATCTATTGCGCGGGCGCTGGTTTCCGCAGCGCCCCTATCGTAACCTGCCAGACTTCTTGCGCCAGATGGCGCGGCTCGGGCCGGACTTCTGGCGCGATCTGCTGCGCTGAGTGCGTGGCCAGGGGCAGCGACGTACGTGCACAGTTTCGGGGACAAAACAAAAATGCCGTTGGCAAGGATGCCGTCGCGCCTGGCGTGGGGTGTATTCAATCTGCTGCAATTGGCCTTCACGCTGACGTTTACCGCCGGCGGGATCGTGTATGCGTTGGTGCTGCTGGCGATCACCCGCGATGTGGATCGCCTGCTGCGCATGGGCGGCTGGATGTGGTCGCCGGTGCTGTTCCGCGGCGCGGGCGCCAAGGTGATCGTGGAAGGGCGCGAGCGGGTCGACTGGTCCAAGAACTATCTGTTCGTCAGCAACCACCAGTCCATCATCGATATCTGCGCCTTGTTCTACGCCCTGCCGGTGCCGCTGCGGTTCCTGCTCAAGGAAGAAATGCTCAAGGTGCCGTTCGTGAACTGGTATGCGCGCGCCACCGGCATGCTGTTCCTGGACCGCGACAGCCGCCGCGCCGGGGCGCTGGTCCGTCGGCAGGCGGCCGCGCTGCTGCGCGAGGGCAAACAGTTGTGTCTGTTTCCCGAAGGCACCCGTAGCCGCAGCGGCGAATTATTGCCATTCAAGGCCGGGCTACTGCAGGCCGCTATCGATGCTGGTGTCCAGGTTGTCCCGGTGGCGCTGGACGGTTGCGGCAAGGTGCTGCCGGTGGATGGTGTGTTCAGGGTGCGTCCCGGCATCATCCGCGTGCGCATCGGCGAGCCGATCGCGGTCACCGGGCCGGATGCACCGGATCGCCAACAATTGACCGAGCAGGCACACAAGGCCGTGGCTGCAATGCTTCAACCCAGGATCTGAGTTCCGCGCTTATGGATTTCGTCGTGCCGCATGATCATCCCTGCCTGCCCGGGCACTTTCCTGGTCGCCCCGTGGTGCCTGGCGTGGTCGTGCTCGACCATGTCCTGCAGGCCGTGGAAGCGCTGCATGGCCCACGTGCCGCGGCACGGCTGCCGCAGGTGAAGTTCGTGCAGCCGTTGCTGCCCGGCCAGACCGCGTCGGTCATGCTGGAAGGCGACGGCCCGCGCTGGCGCTTCCGCGTGCAGCGTGCCGGCGAGGTGCTGGTCAGCGGCGAACTGGTGGCGGAGGCCGCGGCATGAACAAGCATTGGAAACAGCGTCCAGAAGGTGGCGGGCGCTTCGCGTTGTGGCTGATCCGCGGGATCGCACGGCATGCCGGGCGCTCGGTGGGGCGCGCGCTGCTGTACCCGATCACGCTGTACTTCCTGCTGGTGCGTGCGCCCGAGCGCGCCGCCTCGCGCGCCTATCTGGCACGCGTGCTGGGGCGTCCGGCCAAGCTGCGCGATGTGGCGCGGCATATCCATACGTTTGCATCGACCATCCTGGACCGCGTGTACATGTTGTGCGGGCAGATGCAGCGCTTCCGCGTCGACATCACCGGGCTGGATCAACTGCACACGCAGATGGACCGCGGCCGCGGCGTGCTGATCTTCGGCTCCCACCTGGGCAGTTTCGATGCGCTGCGCGTACTGGCGACCGAGCGCCCGGACGTGCAGGTCAAGGTGGTGCTGGACAAGGCCCACAACCGCGCGATGACCGACCTGCTGGGCGCGCTGAATCCGCAACTGGCCGCCAACATCATCGATGCCGGCATGGATGCGACCTCGATCGTCATGGCGATCAAGGATGCCACCGATGCCGGCGCACTGGTGGCGCTGCTGATCGATCGCCCGCGCGAAGGCGACCCGGCGTTGCCGGCGATGTTCCTTGGCCGCAATGCGATGTTTCCGACCTCGCCGTGGTTGATCGCCGCCGCGCTCAAGGTGCCGGTGGTGCTGGCGTTCGGCCTGTATCGCGGTGGCAATCACTACGAGCTGGCATTCGAGACCTTCAGCGAAGGACTGGATGTGCCGCGCAGGCAGCGTGCGCCGGTGCTGGCGGTGCTCATGCGCGATTACGCGGCCAGGCTGGAACATTACACACGCTACGCGCCGTACAACTGGTTCAACTTCTACGATTTCTGGAACACCCACCATGCCGATGCGCCGCACCCTGCCGTGGATGCTGATACTGCTGTTCAGCGCCGCACCGCTATGCGCCGCACCGCCTGAGGCCCTGGATGTCGGCCAGGTGCTGCAACGCCTGGCGCGCCCGGTGCCAGCCAGCACCGAGTTTGTCGAACTGCGCGGCTCTGCGCTGCTGAAAACCCCGCTGCGCGTGCAGGGCCATTACCGTCGCCCGGATGCGCAGACGTTGGTGCGCGAGGTGAGTGCGCCGTATCGCGAAACCACCACCTTGCGCGGCGACGAAGGCGTGCTCGAACGCGAGGGCAAAGCGCCACGCAAGTTCGCCTTGAGCCGCGTGCCCGAATTGGCCGGGTTGAAGTCCGGCTTCGGCGCGCTGCTGTCGGGCGATCGCGCGCTGCTGGAGCAGCAGTATCGCCTCAGCGGGCAAGGCACAGCGCAGGCATGGCAACTGACCTTGCAGCCCAAGGACGCCGCAGTAGCCAAGCAAGTACGCGAGCTGCGTCTGTACGGCAGCAACGATGAGCTGCGCTGCATCGAAAGCATTCCGGCCAAGGGCGATGCACAACGCACGCTGCTGGCCGGCGCGGCACGTGCGGCTGCCAGCGTCAACGACGCTGCTGCGCTGACCACGCTCTGCCACGGCCCGGGCGCGTGACCACGCGCGGGCAGGTCTTGCTGCTAGCCGTCGTCAAAAACGCCAGATCGCGCGCTTGCAACCAAGTTGCCGGCGCCCTGCTAGCCGATGTCGTACGCGACTTGAGCGTCGCCCGTTGCAGTGAGGCAGTTGCATGCCGTTTGAATTGAACGCAAACCGTCGCATTGGGCTTGCCTTGTTGTGGCTGGCATTGCTGGTGGTGGCCGGATTTTGGTTGAGCGAGACGCTCAAGGTCACTGGCGATTTGCGCAAGTTCATGTCCGCCCTCCGCAGAAAAAAAGCACCGGAGTTGCCCCAGGCCGCGCGCGCGGCCGGTGGACGTCCAGCCATTGCAGTGAGGCAGTTGCATGTCGTTTGAATTGAACGCAAACCGCCGCATTGGGCTTGCCTTGCTGTGGCTGGCCTTGCTGGTAGTAGCCGGATTCTGGTTGAGCGAGACGCTCAAGGTCACTGGCGATCTTCGAAAGTTTATGCCCGCCCCGCGTACGCCTGCGCAAAAACTGCTGATCGAAGAACTCGGCGAAGGCCCGGGCTCGCGGCTGTTGCTGATGGCCTTGTCCAATAGCGACCCGGCCACCCTGGCCGAGCAATCGCAGCAACTGCACCAGGCATTGGCCGCGCAGCCGGCGCTGTTCGAGCTGGTCGGCAACGGCGGCACTGCGGGGTTGGAGGCGATTCCGGAGCGCTTGCTGCCGTATCGCTATCTGCTTAGCAACAGCTTCGATACCGCACCGCTGGACGCGGCGACGCTTGAAGCGGCGCTGCAGTCACGCGTGCAGGATCTGGGTTCGCCGGCAGCGGCGATGGTGGAGCCGCTGTTGCCGCGCGACCCGACGTTGGAAGTACTGCATCTGGCCGAGACCCTGCAGCCGGCAGCCGCACCGCAGACGCGTAATGGCGTGTGGTTCGATCGCGCCGGTACTTCGGCGCTGTTGATCGTGCAGACGCATGCAGCCGGCTTCGATCCCACCGGCCAGCAGCTGGCCTACGACGCCGTGCAGGCGGCGTTCGCCACAGTCAGCAAGGGCACCACGACGCAGCTGACCTTGACCGGCCCAGGCGCATTCGCGGTGGAAATCACCGCACGCACCCAGGGCGAATCGCAGTGGATCGGCACGCTGGATACGGTGGGTCTGGTGCTGTTGCTGATGATCGCCTACCGCAGCTGGAAGATCCCGGTGCTGGGCGTGTTGCCGCTGGCGAGCGCGGGGCTGGCCGGCCTGGGCGCGGTGGCGCTGGTGTTCGACGGCGTGCATGGCATCACCGTGGCATTCGGCTTCACCTTGATCGGCGTGGTGCAGGATTACCCGATCCACTTGTTCAGTCATCAACGCCCCGGCCTGGATCCGCGCGACAACGCGCGGCATTTGTGGCCGACGCTGGCGACCGGCGTGGTGTCCACCTGCATCGCGTATGTGACCTTCCTGTTTTCTGGCGTGGATGGTCTGCGCCAGCTGGCGGTGTTCACCATTGCCGGTCTGGCCACTGCGGCGGTGACCACGCGTTGGCTGTTGCCGTGGCTGATCGACCCGGCCCCGCGCGACTATGCCGACTCGCGTCTGTTGGCAACGCTGTGGCGCTGTATCGCGCGGCTGCCACGGCCACGCATCAGCCTGGCGGTGATCGCGGTGATCGGCATGGCGGTGATCGCATTCGCGCCCGGCCAGTTCTGGCAGAACGATCTATCCAAACTCACCCCGGTGCCGCCCAAGGCGTTGGCGCAGGACACCCACTTGCGTCAGGAACTGGGCGCGCCCGATGTGCGTTATGTGCTCGCGCTGCCTGCCGCCAACGATGAAGCGGCGCTGCAGGCCAGCGAATCCCTGCGGCCGCGGCTGGATGCGCTGGTACGCGACGGCGCCCTGGCCGGCTACGACATGGCCGCGCGCTATCTGCCCAGTGCCAAGACCCAGCAGGCGCGTCAGGCGGGGTTGCCGGATGCAGCGCAGGCGCGCGCGCTGACCGAGCGCGCGGTGGCGGCCACACCATTCCGCAGCGATGCGTTCGCGCCATTCCTGCAGGATCTGGATGCCGCCAAGCGCGCGCCGCCGCTGCTGCCGAAGGATCTGATCGGCTCGCCGCTGGCCACCTCGGTGGGCGGCTTGCTGCTGGGCCGCGGCGATCGCACGACCGCCCTGGTGTCGCTGACCGGCTTGCATGATCCGGCGGTGTTGGCTGCGGCGCTGCAGGGCAGTGGCGCGCAATTGCTGGATCTCAAAGACGCGTCCGAATCGCTGGTGGCCGCCTACCGCGGCCGCGTGCTGGGCGCCCTGGGTGTGGCGGCGTTGCTGCTTGCGGTGACGGTGGCGATCGCGTTGCGCAGCCCACGTCGTATCGTGCGTGTGCTGTTGCCGATGGCGCTGACCACCGTGTTGATCCTGGCGATCCTGCGCGGCATCGGGGTGGAGCTCAATCTGTTCCACTTGATCGCGCTGATTCTTGCCGCAGGCTTGGGCCTGGATTACGCCTTGTTTTTCGATCACGCCGGCGACGATCACGCCGATCAGCTGCGCACGCTGCATGCATTGATTGTCTGCAGCCTGATGACATTGCTGGTGTTCGCGCTACTGGCCGCCTCCAGCATCCCGGTGCTGCGCGCGATCGGCAGCACGGTGGCACTGGGTGTGTTGTTCAATTTCATCCTCGCGTTGCTGGTGTCGCGCGAACCGGCACTGGAGCGCACACGCAATGGAGAATCGCATGCAGGGACGTGACGCAATCGCCGCCTTGATCCCGCATCAGGGCAGCATGTGCCTATGGGATGAGGTGGTGACCTGGGACCCGCAGCGGATTGTGGTGCGTAGTCACGCGCATTGCAGCGACATGCATCCGCTGCGTGCCGATGGACGTCTGCGCGCGCTGCATCTGTGCGAATACGGCGCGCAGGCCATGGCCGTGCATGGCGGCCTGCTGGGGCGAGAGTCAGGCAAGCCGGTGCGCCCGGGCATGCTGGTTGCGCTGCGTGCGGTGGAATTGCATGTGACGCATCTGGAGGCATTGCCCGATGCCATCGAGTGCGAAGCGCAGGTGCTGATGCAGGGCGAGGACAGCCAGCAATACAGTTTCCGTCTGACCCATCAGGCGCAGCTGCTCGCCGAAGGCCGTGCCACGGTGATGCTGGGTGCCGCGCAGGCGTAGCGCGGCCGACAGACAACACATCAATTGCGCGCATCGCCATGCGGGCGCGGCCGGTGCTTGGTGCGGCGTGGCGCGCGTGCGTTCCGGTTCCGAGCGCGTCGTTCTTCATCTGACGATTGCTCGCTACGTGTTGTGGCCGTACTTGGCGGCCTTACCTTTCGTAGCGGCGCACATGCGTGCGCTGCGGCGGCCCGATGATGCGGATTGCGCGCGATGCCTGCAGCGATGGACGCGGCAGGTTGTTCCTGCGCTGGCTGCGAATCGCTAGGATGGTGGCTTCCTGCTGCAGCTGGTTTTGACGAGACGTCCATGAGCACACCCATTCCACAGCGTCGTGCGTTGGTCACAGGCGGCAGCGGCGATCTTGGCGGTGCGATCTGTCGCCATCTGGCGGCGCAGGGGCGGCACGTGATCGTGCATGCCAATCGCAATCTGGTGCGTGCGCAAGAGGTGGTTGCCGCCATCGTGGCCGACGGCGGTAGCGCCGAAGCGGTGGCCTTCGATGTGGCCGATGCGCAGGCCAGCGGCGCGGCGCTGGAGAACCTACTGGCGTCCGGCCCGATCCAGATCGTGGTCAACAACGCCGGCATCCACGACGACGCGCCGATGGCGGGCATGAACGCCGAGCAGTGGCATCGGGTGATCGATGTGTCGCTGCACGGCTTCTTCAACGTCACCCAACCGTTGTTGTTGCCGATGGCGCGCACGCGCTGGGGACGCATTGTCAGCGTGTCGTCGGTGTCGGCAGTGCTGGGCAATCGCGGGCAGACCAATTACGCCGCAGCCAAGGCGGCATTGCATGGCGCGACCAAATCGTTGTCGCGCGAGATGGCCAGCCGCGGCATCGCCGTGAATGTGGTGGCGCCGGGCGTGATCGAAAGCGACATGGTCGGCGAAAATTTCGCGCCCGAGGTGATCAAACAACTGGTGCCTGCCGGGCGCGTCGGCAAACCCGACGAGGTCGCCGCGCTGGTCGCCTTCCTGTGCTCGGAGTCTGCCGGTTACATCAATGGCCAGATCATCGGCATCAATGGTGGCATGGGCTGATTGCCTGACGTCCAGGCTGCTCCGTTGCGCGCGTGGCTAGCTGCGACGACGGCGCTGATCGAAAGCACATTGCGCTACAGCCGATAGCGTCCGAGTGTCATCGGCTTTACAGCCGATCTCATCGATCTTCATGTCGGATCGCATAAGCATGACGCGCGCTCAAGAAAAACGCGCCGTTGCCGGCGCGTTCGATCGGCTTTACGCCGCGTCCGCGTACCACGTCGCCGTCAGGATCGGGTCGCCGCTGGCGTTGGCGGTCAGCGCGTCCAGCCCGTGGTCGGGCAGGTCGGGGTGCCGGTGGCGTGCCTGCTGCAGGATCTCGCGTGCCAGCACCGCCATCTGCGCCACGTTGGTGTGGATGCGTGCGGCAAACGCGTCGTCGTCCAGGGTGTCGTGCAAGGCGCCATTGAGCTCGTTGAACCAGCCGATCAGATACTGGTCCAGCAGACGGCCATCGCTGGTAGCGATGCCTTGAGCAGTGTTGTGCACGCCCCAGTCGTGCAGCACGCGCTGCATGGCCAGGTTCATGTCGCGCGCATAAAAGAAGTCGGCTTTCATGCGCGACAACAGGCTCAGGTCGGCGATGCGTCCGGAACAGAACAGCGGCGCCAGCAACGACCAGTAGTAGGTGTAATCCCAGATCACCTTGACCGGCATGACCTGCTCGTCGCCGAACAGCGCGTACTGATCCTGATACAGGGTCAGGGTGTTTTCGTAGAACGAGAAATACAGTTGCTCATACAGCTCGGTATACGGGCTGAGCGACCTGCCGGCGCGATCGCGGCCGATCAGTTCGCAGATATAGGTATTGGAGATGGCGATGAAGTCGCTGCCCGGCGAATAGAACGGGTCCAGGAACACCCCCGCCTCGCCGGTGAGCGCCCAGCGCTGCGACGAGAACACCTGTTTACAGCCATACGAAAAATTGCGCAGGAACAGAAAGTCCTGCAAGCGGTAGTCGGCCTTGTCCAATGAGGCGGCGACCTGCGGTTGATGCAGGCGCAGCCAGTCCATGGCTTTTTCGTGCGTGTTCATGGTCTCCAGCGGGTGCATCTGCGCATCGCAAACGATACCCAATGAATGCGCACCGGACGACAGCGGGATCAACCAGAACCAGTAACCGGGCCCACACATGTGATTGGTGGAACGCCAGCGATCCGGCGGCGTGCAGCGCTGCAGCCAGCTGCTGTCCTGCGACCAGCCGTTCGGGTCGATCAGGCCTTCCACGCGCCACCACACCGCATTGGCGTTGTGTGCGTTGTCCTGTGCCAGGCCCAGCTTGCGCTTGAGCAGGCCGGCGCGGCCACTGGCATCGACCACCCAGCGCGCGCTCAGCGTGCCCTGCTCGCCGGCATGCTCGTAGCGCACCGCATGATCGGCGGCGTCCTCGGACAGATCCACGCCCTTGACGCTGCAGTTGTCCAGGAACGCGATGCCCTGCGCGCGGGCGCGCTCACCGAGGAAATTTTCGAAGCGGCCGCGGTCGATCTGCCACGACGGTGTCGGCAGGATCTGGCTGACGCCCAGCTCGGTGCAGCGGTCGATGTCTTCGCGTTTGTCGGAGAAGAAAAAGCGGAAACCGAACTTGCGGATCTGCTCGGTCTCCAGATGCTCGCGCAGGCCCAGCACGTCGGCAAAATAATGCGCGCCGATCTCCACCGTGGATTCGCCCACCTTGAACGCTGCCTCGCGCACCGGGTGCGCACGGCGCTCCAGCACGGTGATCGCAAGCTCCGGATCGCGTTGCTTCAATTGCAGGGCCAGGCTCAGGCCGGCCAGACCACCACCGGTGATGACGACATCGCGACGCTGTGCATTCATGGGGACGGGTTGCTCTTGGTAGCCGCGGGCACAGTAGCAAATTCGCCGTCGGCATCGTCAATGATCACCGGGTTGGCGCGCACGTTGCGGTATTCGCGCCAGATGTGCCCGTAGGTCCAGGCCTGCACGACCACGTGCGAGGTGATGTTCCATAGGTCGCGCACCAGCCGGAAATGGCTCTTGCGGAAGGTGCCCGGCGCGCTTCCCGCGTAGCGGGTTTCGATCGGCACCGCGACCACCCGTGCGCCGGCCTGGCGTGCGGCGGAAATCAGCAGCTGCGCTTCGAACACGAAGCCTTCGCCGGACACGTTGGGCAAGGTGAACACCGAGGCCGGATACAGCCGTTGGCCGCTCTGGCTGTCCACCAGTTGAAAACCGCAGGCCCAGGCGATGCCCCAGTCGCCGAAGTCGTTGCCGATCCGGCGGATGGTGGGCTGGGTGGCGCGCTTGCGCATGCGCGCGCCGACGATCACGCAGCCGGGGTGGCGGTTGGCTGCGGCCAGCAGGCGCGGAAAATCGGCAGCCTTGTGCTGGCCATCGCCGTCCATGGTCATCACTGCGCGCATGCCCATTTGCTGCGCCTGCGCAAAGCCGCTGCGCAACGCGGCGCCCTTGCCCATGCGCTGCGGATGGCGGATCAGGCGCACCGGCAGGTCGGCGATGCAATCGGCGGTGCCATCGTCGGAACCGTCGTCGATCACGATCACATGCGAGCAGTAGGTCAACGCATCGGTGACCACTTCGCGGATACGCAATGCCTCGTTCAAGGCCGGCACCAGAATCGCGGTGTCTTCGCGGGTCAGCGGTACCCGGCTCATCGCTGCAGCTCCACACGCAGCACCCGGCCAGGGCCGGCATAAAGGGCGGCGCTGTCGCCGTGGCCGGCCAGCAGCACGAATAGCGGCAGCATCGGCGCCATCGCATTGGCGGCGCCATGGTGCGCCAACGCGCCGTCAGCGGGAGATGGCGCGCCATCGTCCAGCCACGCTTGCAGCTGCGGCTTGCCGGTCTGGCCAGCGCTGCCCAGCACCAGCGCGCCACCGAGCAGGCCCTGGCTGGGCGAAATACGGCCGAGCGGTCCCACCGAGCGCGCGTCGTAGCCGGCCAGCAGCACCGCATCGACGCCAGCGGTGAGCTGCACCAATGCTTCCAGCAGGCCTTGCGCGAAACTGGCGTCGTGGGCGCTGATCGCCGTGGCCGGGGTCATCGCGCCGGCACCGATGGTCCAGTAGCCCGCTGCGGCGTTGTGCACCGAGTTGTGGAACTTGGTCGGCGAGATCGCCAGCGGGTCGCTGGCCAGCGTGGTGCACATGTAATCGGTGATGGCCAGATCGCCGTGCGTGGAGGTGAACACCGACGGCAAGCTGGCAGGGTCGCGGCCGGCGGCGGTGCAGGCCGCCAGTGCGGCTTCCAGCGACACCGCCACCGTATCCGGCGCACGGCGGCGCTCGTTGGCGGCCAGCAGCTGCGGCGCCGGACGTGCGGGCGTCTCCTGCAGCGGGCCGCCCTGCATGAAGGCATGCGCGGCCTCCCAGTTGGGCAAGCCTTGGGTCCAGAAGCCGATCCCTTCGATGGTGGCAGTCAGCATCAGCGTGCCCGCCCGAACAGCAGCGAACAGTTGTTGCCGCCAAAGCCGAAGGAGTTGTTCATTGCGTAATCGATCCGGGAATGAGCGTTGTCGAAGCGGATCTGCGGGCCGCAGGCGGGGTCGGGCACCGTGCTGTTGAGCGTGCCCGGCAGCACGCCGTCGCGCAGCGCCAGCAGGGCGATCACCGATTCGACGATGCCGGCCGCGCCCAGGGTGTGGCCGGTCCAGGCCTTGGTCGAGCTGGCGTGCAAGGTGTCGGGGAAGATCGCCGCCACCGCTGCCGCTTCCACGCTGTCGTTGGCCGGCGTGGCGGTGCCATGCAGGTTCAGATAACCCACCGCTGCCGCGTCCAGGCCGGCGCGTTCGAGCGCGCCGCGCATCGCCAGCTGCGCGCCCAGGCCCTGCGGATGCGGGGCGGACATGTGGTGCGCATCGCTGGATTCGCCATAGCCGTACAGCCACAACGTCGCATCCGGGGCGGCGGCGGTGCGTTCGACCAGCGCAAAGCCACCGGCTTCGCCCAGGCTCAGACCGACCCGGCGCGCGTCGAACGGCTGGCACGGCTCGGGGGCGACCACCTGTAGCGAGTTGAAGCCGAACAGCACGCTGCCGCACAAGGTGTCCACGCCGCCCACCAGGGCCGCGTCGATCACCCCGGCCTCGATCAGCCGCGCCGCCTGGGCAAACACCTTGGCACTGGACGAACAGGCGGTGGCCACGGTCACGCTGGGGCCGCGCAGGCCGGTGGCGTGCTGGACGAAGTCGCCCAACGAATGCGGGGTGTGCACGATCGGGCGGTCCAGATCGTCCGGAAACCGCGCGCCATCGGCGTCTTCCACCAACCGTGTATAGGCCTCTTCGCTGGCGCCGATGCTGGAGGTGGAGGTGCCGATGATCACCGCCACGCGTTCGGCGCCGTAGCGCTGCGCGGCGGCCTGCACGGCGTCGGCCATGCCGTCCTGCTGCAGGGCCAGCCAGGCCAGCCGGTTGTTGCGGCAGTCCCAGCCTTGCAGCGCAGCGGGCAGGACCACCTCTTCCACGCCGTCGACGCGGCCGATCCAGCATGGCAGCGGGTGTGGCCCGAAATCGTTGTAACGCAGGCCGCTGCGGCGCGACTGCAGCGCGGCGGCCTGGGCCGCGAGCCCGGCGCCGAGCGCGGTGGTGGAGGTGTAGGCGGTGACGGCGACCGGGGCCATCTGGGACGAATGCTGCGCTTGGCTCACGATGGTCTGGCTGGCAAAAAGTGCTCGCAGTATATCGGTGGCGTACGCCAGCCCCGTCGATGGCGCAACTGAACGCGCCGGTCATGTCGCTGACGTGGCTGGGATTTTTCGCAGCGGCCGCGCTTTCGCCGTCGCCGCAATTGGGACACAATCCTGCGACCCACCGCTCTACGAGCGCGATCACGCGCGCATGCACGCCTACGTCTATAAAAGCCAACGCAAGCAGGACACCTTCGTCTACCTCGCCACGCGTGACGATTTCTCCGGTCTTCCCGCTGCCGTGCACGCGCCGTTGGCGCCATTCGCATTCGTGCTGGAGGTGGCGTTGACGCCTGAGCGCCGCCTGGCGCAGGCCGACGTGGTGACCGTGCGCGAAGCGCTCGCCAAGCACGGCTTCTACCTGCAACTGCCCAAGACGGTGGTGCTGGCGGGCGAGTGCGACTATGACTGAGCCGCAGCGTGCCGCGCGATTGCGCGCCGCAGCGCTGGCGGGTGCGGCCGGCGTTGTGTTGTCCCTGCTCGGTGGCCTTGGTGGCGCCGTTGCCGCAGTGAGCCTGTGGCTGGCGCAGCCGGCCTTTGCATTGGCAGTGTCGTGGGCGCGTGGCACCCGCACGCTGGCGACGCAGCCGCGCGCCATCGCACAGGCGCTGCCGCCGTTGCTGGCGATCTGGGGTGTGGGCCTGCTCGCCTTGGCGGCATTGATCAGCTGGCCGCTGACCGCGCTGCGCGATAGCGGCAGTCTGGCCGCCGCGTTGGCCTTGAGCGTGGCCGTCAGCGCCGCCTTGCTGGGACTGTGGCGCACCTGGCCGTTGTGGGGCGAAGTGGAACGCGACGGTGGCGCGCTGGCGCCACGCTGGCACGCCCTGGCCACGCAGGAACTGCATGCCTGGCGCGGTCTGCTGGCCGCCGCATTGGTGTTGGCGGTGTGCACCCTGGTGGTGGCGCTGGCCTGGCCGGGTTGGTTGTCCGGCGGTCTGCGCTGGGGTCTGGCGATTGCCGCTGCCGCGCTGCTGCCCGCCGCCCATCTGCTGTTGCAACGCACCGCCGCACCGGCGCGCAGCGATGCGCCGGTAGCCCGGCAGGCTGCCGATTTCTTCTCCGAAGCGGCCGCCGAACCGCGCCCGCTGGAGCCGGTCGCCCAGCATCAACTGGTGCCCGAATTGTTCGAAGCCGCGCGTAGCGGCCGGGTGGATCGCGCGCTGCAATTGCTGGAGGCCGGCGCCGACCCGCAGGCGATGCCGCTGCCGGAATGGCGCGACCAACGCAGCCTGCCCGCGCTGGCAGCGGTGCTGCCGGATCTGCGCCTGTTGCGCGAGCTGATCGTGCGCCGCGTGGACGTCAACCAGCCGCATCGCGGCATGACGCCGCTGCTGGCCGCCACCCGCGACAGCTGGCATGGCCGCCCGGATGCGGTGATGACGCTGCTGGCCAACGGTGCCGACCCGCGCTCCACCGACAACGACGGCAATACGCCGCTGCATCACGCGGTGCGCAGTTCCGACCCCGGCGTGGCCGCATTGCTGCGCGATGCCGCCGCCGACCTGGACGCGCTCAACAACGAAGGTCATTCGCCGCTGGCGATGGCGTGCCAGGTCGGCAATTGGCGGCTGGCGAAATTTCTGCTGGAACGCGGCGCCCATTCCGAACCGGACGGTGGCGCGCCGGTGTTGCTGGCCGCAGCCGGCACCGAAGAAGACGACCCGGCCGGCGTGCAGTTGCTGCTCAAGCACAAGGCGCGCGTGGATGCGCGCGACCGCCAGCGCCGCAGTGCCTTGCACGAAGCCGCGCTAGCCGGTCATGGCGACATCGTCGAGGCGCTGTTGTCGGCCGGCGCCAATCTGGAAGCGCGCGATCTGCTCGGCCGCACGCCGTGGCTGGATGCCGCGCGTCAGGCGCGCAGCGCGGTGCTCGAACGCCTGGTCGCGCGCAAGGCCGATGTGCTGGCCATCGACGGCGACGGCCGCAACGCGGTGATGCTGGCCTGCGCCGCCGACAGCGTGTCGCCGGCGCTGATCCGCCGCCTGCTCGATCTGCAGGTGCCGGCCGACAGCGTCGATGTGCATGGCCGTCGCGCCGTGGACGTGGCCGCCGAAGCCGGGCGTTGGGCGATCGTGCAATTGCTCGACCCCAACTATCCCTTGCCGGCTGCCGTCAGCGATGCGCATGGCGACACCCCCGGCGTGGCGGTGCTGCCCGATCGCCCGCCGCTGGTGCTGCTGCGCGAAGGCTTGCAGTTCGGCCAACGCGATGGCCTGGACGCGCTGGCGCGACTGTGCGGCCCGGAAGAACTTGGCGGCCTGCTGCACGACGCGCATCTGGCGCTCAACGCCGATGCGGTGGACTGGCTGCTGCGTCACGGCGCCGATGCCGAAGTGCGCGATGCCTGCGGCGACGTGCCGATGTTTGCGCTGCTCTCGCGTGGCGTGGAGGCGGTGCCGGCGCTGCAGGTGCTGCTGCGTCACGGCGTGTCGCCGGCCGGTGCAGGTGGCCTGACCCGGCTGCTCAGCGCCTGCGTGCAGCACGATGCGGCATCGCGCGGGCTGGAACAGTTCGCAGTGGAATTGCTCGAACGCGGCGCCGACCCGTTTGCGCCGTCGGCGGCTGGCGATCCGCCGTTGTCGCTGGCCGTGCGGCTGGGCTGGCTGCGCCTGCAGCAGTGGCTGCTGGAACACGGCGTGGACCGCGAAGCGCGCGACAGCCACGGCATGACCGCGCTGCATCTGGCCACCGCGCTGGGCCGCGATGCCTCGCTGAAATTGCTGGTCAAGCAGGGCGCCTCGCCGGAAGCACGCGCTGCCGACGGGCAGACCCCGCTGGGCGTGGCGCTATCGATCGGCCGGCGCGATCTGGCCGACTGGCTGGACTGGCGGATCTGGTCGCTGCCACGCCGTACGCTGCGCGAAGCGGACGTGCCCGCGGCCGCGATGACTGGCGATACCGATGCGGTGCGACGCCTGATCGACCTCGGCCTGCCGGTGGATGCCGTCGATGCCCAAGGCTGCACCGCGCTGCTGCGTGCGGCCGGTGGCGGCCACCTGGGCGTGGTTGCGCATCTGCTCGGCCGCGGTGCCGACCCGCAGCGCGCAGCCAACAGCGGCGCCACGCCGTTGTCGGCCGCGGTGAGCATGCGCCAGACCGATATCGTCGCCGCCCTGCTGCAGGCCGGCGCGCAGATCGAACATCGCCTGCCCGGTGGCGTGACCGTGCTGATGCTGGCGTGCGCACTCGGCTTGCCGGATATCGTGGCGCGTCTGCTCACGGCCGCAGCCAACGTGCATGCCACCGACGATCAAGGGCTGGCGCCGCTGCATTGCGCGGCGCTGTACGGTTTCACCGCGCGCGACACCACCCGCCTGCTGGCGCTGCTGGACACCTTGTTGCTGGCCGGCGCCGACCCGGACGCGCTCGCCGGTGGGCGGGTCAGCCCGTTGCTGTTGTTGTTGGGCGCGCGCGCCGAACCGGGCACCGCCTGCGACGAAAAGGTGGTGCTGGCCGGGGTCGAACGCCTGCTCGACGAAGACGTCTCGCTGGATGTGGCAGACCAACGCGGCTTCGGCCCGCTGCATCTGGCCGCACTGCATGGCTTGCCGCTGCTGGTGCAGCGCCTGCTGCGCGCTGGTGCCGATGCCGACCGTCGCGATGCGCTCAACCGCACCCCGCGCGAGATCGCCATCATGCGCGGCTTCATCGATGTGGCCGGCCAGTTCGAACCCGCGTTGCCGGGCGTCTCTTCGATGGCGCGCTTCCTGCGCGAAGGCCGCTGAGCCAGCGCGGCGGCACACCGCTGCGGGTGCTGTTCGTATGCAGCCGCAACCGGCTGCGCAGTCCCACCGCCGAGCGCGTGTTCGCCGACTGGCCGGGCGTGCAGACCCAATCGGCCGGGCTGGCCGCAGATGCGCAGGTGCAGGTCACGCCCGAGTTGCTGCAGGAGTCCGACCTGGTGCTGGTGATGGAGCGCCGCCACCTGCAGTTGCTGCGCAAACGCTTCGCCGCGCATCTACTCCATTGCCGCGTGGTGTCGTTGCAGATTCCCGACGACTACACCTATATGGATCCGGCACTGATCCGTCGGCTGGAACACACGGTGCCACCGTTGCTGCGTTTGCCCGCGTATTCGTAACCCGATCCCGACACCGCGCATGTAAGACTGCGGATTCTTTCGCTGGAAGGAAACGCCCACACGATGAGCGTGCGTATCGAGGACCACGCCATGCTGGGCAACTGCCACAGCGCGGCCCTGGTCGACCATCGCGGCACCATCGACTGGCTATGTCTGCCACGCTTCGATTCCGATGCGGTTTTCGCATCGCTGCTGGGCGACGAGCAACACGGGCAATGGGCGTTGTCGCCCGCCGCCGCATTCCGCAGCGAACGCGCTTACGAAGACGACAGTCTGGTGTTGTGCACGCGCATGAGCACCGACACCGGCACGGTGGAACTGGTCGACTTCATGGTCGCCACCGACAAAGGCGACAGCCACCAGCATCTGGTGCGCATCGTGCGCTGCGTGCAGGGCGTGATGCCCATGCACATGCGCCTGACGTTCCGTTTCAACTACGGCCGCACCGTGCCGTGGGTGACCGGCATCGACGGCGGCATTCGCGCGATCGCCGGCCCCGACCAGCTCGCGTTGCGCTCGCCGCAGGAACTGCATGGCGAAGACCTGGGCACCGAAGCCGACTTCACGTTGCGCGAAGGCGAAAGCACCTGGTTTCTGCTCAGTCACGGCGCCTCGCATCAGCCCACGCCGCCGGCGATCGATCCGGAGCAGGCGCTGCAACGCACGACCGCGTTCTGGCATGGCTGGGCACGTCGCTGCACCGATGTCGGCCCGTGGACCAAGCAGGTGCGTCGCTCGCTGGTGGTGTTGAAAGGGCTCAGCTATCTGCCCACCGGCGGCATCGTGGCCGCGCCCACCGCCTCGTTACCGGAGCATCTGGGTGGCACGCGCAACTGGGATTACCGCTACTGCTGGTTGCGCGATTCGGTGTTTACGCTGATCGCGTTGCTGCAAGCCGGCTATCGCGATGAGGCTGCGGCGTTTCGCGACTGGGTCCAGCGCACCATCGCCGGGTCGCCGGATCAATTACAGGCGCTGTATGGCATCGGCGGCGAGCGCCGATTGCAGGAATGGGAAGCGCACTGGCTGCCCGGCTACGAAAATTCCGTTCCGGTGCGCATCGGTAACGGTGCGGTGGATCAATTTCAGCTCGATGTGTACGGCGAGCTGATCGGCGCCTTTCATTACGCACGCGAAAAAGGCGTGGCGCCGCCTGCCGATGACGATGGGTCGTCGGCGTCCTTGCTGGAAAAGATTCTCGACACGCTGGAAACCCTGTGGCGCCAACCGGACGAAGGCATCTGGGAAATCCGCGACGAGCGCCGGCATTTCGTGCATTCCAAAGTGATGGCGTGGCTGGCATTCGATTGCGGCAGTCGCGATGGCATCACCAATGCCGATGCCGACAAGCGCGCGCACTGGGGCCGGCTCGCTGAAGAGATCCGCGCCGAAGTACTGGAAAAAGGCGTGCATCCAGATGGCCACTTCGTGCAGAGCTACGGCTCTGATCGTCTGGATGCATCGCTGTTGCTGATTCCCATTGTCGGCTTTCTGCCGCCGGACGATCCGCGCATCGCCGCCACCGCCGATGCGATCGCGCGCGAGCTCACCATCGATGGCTTGGTCGAGCGCTATCGCGCCGACGACAGCGCCGATGGCCTGCCGGCAGGCGAGGGCACCTTCCTGGCCTGTAGTTTCTGGCTGGTGGAAAACTTTGCGTTGATCGGTCGCACCGATGAGGCGCGCGCACTGCTCGAGCGTTTGCTCGGGCTGTGCAACGACGTTGGCCTGCTCGCAGAAGAATACGACCCGCGCGGCAAACGCATGCTTGGCAACTTCCCGCAAGGTTATTCCCACGTGGCCCTGGTCAATGCGGCATTGCGCCTGCACGGACGCATGGGCGAAAAGGAAACACATCCATGAACGAACAAGCCACAACCCCGCCGTGCATCATCGTGGTCTTCGGCGCCCGCGGCGATCTGACCAAGCGGTTGGTGATGCCTGCGCTGTACAACCTGCGCCGCGCCGGTGCATTGGGCGAGGAATTCGCCATCGTCGGCATGGACCATGGCGACATCAGCGAACGCGCGTGGCGCAGCAACATGGGGCAGTCGATGACGCAGCTGCTGAGCAGCCGCGATGCCGAATTCCAGACCGACGAATTCGACACCGACACCTGGGACTGGCTGCGCGAGCGCATGCATTACCTGCGCGGCGACTTTACCGACCTTGGCGCGTATCAGGCGCTGGACGGCGTGCTGGAGAAACTGCACAAGCGGTATGGCACGCAAGGCAATGTGCTGTTCTATCTCGCCACCGCCGCGCGCTTTTTCGAGCCGGTGCTGTTGAATCTCGGCGAAGCCGGCCTGGTCAAACAGCGCGAAAATCAGGGCTGGCGCCGCGTCATCGTGGAAAAACCGTTCGGCCACGATCTGCCCAGCGCCAAGCATCTCAATGCCACCGTGGCCAAGGTGCTGCATGAGGATCAGGTGTTCCGCATCGATCATTTCCTGGGCAAGGAAACCGTGCAGAACATTCTTGCGTTCCGTTTTGCCAATGGTTTGTTCGAGCCGGTGTGGAACCGCGACCGTATCGATCACGTGCAGATCACCGCCGCCGAAACCATCGGCGTGGAAGGGCGCGGGCGCTTCTACGATCCCACCGGCTGCTTGCGCGACATGGTGCCCAATCATCTGTTCCAGTTGCTGGCGATGATTGCGATGGAACCGCCAGCCGCATTCACCACCGAGGCGATGCATCGCCGCCGCGCCGAAGTGATCGAAGCCGTGCGCCCGATCAAGCCGGAAGACGTGGTGCGTGGTCAATACGCGTCCGGCGCGGTCAATCGCAGCGCCGTGCCCGGCTATCGCGAAGAAGACACCGTGCCGGACGACTCGGAAACCGAAACCTATGTGGCGATGAAGCTGCAGGTCGATACCTGGCGCTGGGCCGGCGTGCCGTTTTATTTGCGCACCGGCAAGCGTCTGCGCGAGCGCACCACCGAGATCGCCATCCGCTTCAAACCCGCGCCGTTGGCACCGTTTCGCAGCACCGAAGTCGGCGGCTACGGCCCCGACTGGCTGGTGCTGCATATTCAACCTGATGAAGGCATTTCTCTGCAGTTCGACGTCAAGCGCCCGGGCGCGCAGGTGGCACTGGCGCCGGTGCGTATGGACTTTCGCTACCGCGACTGGTTCCCCAAGGAATACACCGTGGGTTACGAGCGTCTGCTGCAGGACTGCATGAACGGCGAAGCCGGTCTGTTCCAGGACGCGGCGATGGTGGAAGGCGCCTGGCGCATCGTGCAGCCGATCCTGGATGCCTGGAAACAACCGGCCAGCGACTTCCCCAACTACGCCGCCGGCAGCGCCGGCCCCTCGGCCGCCGACGCGTTGCTGGCCATGAACGGCGGACACGCCTGGCGCGCACTCACCCCAGGCCGCAAACCGCCGCCGCGCCGCCCGCCGGAAGTGCGTGCGGGTGCTGCGACACCGGTGAAGAAAGCCGCCAAGAAGGCCGCGAAAAAGGCGAGCAAGGCGCCAGCCAAACGCGCATCTGCATCTTCAACAAAACCTGTGCGGGCGAGCGAAGCAGCGTCTGCCAAGCCTGCAAAGAAGACGCCAGCCAAGCGCGTGAGCAAGCAGGTGCCGAAGGTCGCGAAAACCGTCAGCAAGGCAGCAGTCAGTCAGGTTGCAGCGAAGAAGTCGGCTGGTAAAACCGCAGCGCGCAAACCGCGCGGCTGAGCAACGCGATCGACAGACGGCCGCTGCAGTCATGCAGCGGCTGTATGCGTCGTCAACATGCAACATAAGAATTGCTGCAGTCGTGCGCGGAGTACCTCCACACGATCTCGCGCGAGGCGCGCTACGGGATTGCCGGTAACGCCTCGTCGCGCGCAGGCACGCTCCCACACAAGCTCAACGATCCTACACAAGCTCAGCGATCGTGCGTCGTCGGTTCCGGCTCAGCATCCACATCCGCCTTGACGTCGGCTTCGAACAGGCGCATCAGGTCTTCGCGCGCATCGCGCGAGGTCTGCAGCACTTTGGCTTCGTCGTCGTAGACCAGGTGTTGCGCACGCATCAGGTCTTCGTCGTGCTTGCGGAAGCGCTCGATGTGTTCGCGCGCGAGCGCATCGCCCACGCCGAGGGAGGTCAGCACGCGTCCGCCCAGTTCCAGGCTGGAGGCGAATACCTCGCGGAATGGTTCGGCGCCCAGGTCCATCAGTTTCCAGGCGTGTTGGCGGTTACGCGCGCGTGCCAGCACGGTGGCCTGCGGGTAGAGGCGGCGGATCAGCCGCACCGTCTTGATGTTGGTTTCCGGGTCGTCCACCGCGATCACGAACACCTTGATGCGATCGGCGCCGGCGGCGCGTAGCAGGTCCGGCCGGGTCGGGTCGCCGTAATACAGTTCGCCGCCGAAGCGACGGATATCCTCCACCGTGTCGGGGTTGTGCTCCAGCGCCACAAACGGCACATGGCGCGAGGTAAGCAGGCGGGCCACCACCTGGCCAAAACGGCCCACGCCGGCGATCAGCACCTGCGGCGACTGCGCATCGATGGTGTCGAAGGGCCGCTCGGACTTGGGCACCTGCACCCGCAACGGTCCATTGAGCAGGCGCTGCATCCCGAGCAGCAGCAGCGGCGTCAGCGCCATGGAGACACCGACGATGGCCACCAGGCGATCGTGATTGGCCGGATCCAGCAGGCCCACGCGATCGGCCTCGTTGAACACCACAAACGCGAATTCGCCGCCCAGCCACAACACGCTGCCCAGCATCAGGCTGCTGCGTAGCGGCAGCTTGGCGACGCTGCCGATACCGACCAGCAGCGAGAACTTCACCACCAACAAGATCGCCACGCCGGCGGCGATCAACCCCGGTTCGGCGACCACGCGATTGAGGTCGATGCCCATGCCCACCGAAATGAAGAACAAGCCCAGCAGCAAGCCTTCGAACGGTTCGATCTGCGATTCGAGTTCGTGGCGGAATTCCGAATCGGCCAGCAGCACGCCGGCGATGAAGGCCCCCAGGCTGGCGCTCAGCCCGGCTTCCTGCATGATCCAGGCGGTACCCAGTACCACCAGCAACGCGCTGGCGGTGAATACCTCCGGCATGCGGGTGCGCGCCACTACGTTGAACAGATAGCGCAACACAAAGCGCCCGCACAGGATCACCAGCGCCAATGCGGCCATCGCCTTGGCCACATCGGGCCAGGCGAGAGTGGCGTTCTTGCTGCCACCGAGCAGCGGGATGGCGGCCAGCAACGGGATCGCGATCAGATCCTGAAACAGCAGGATGGCGAAGGCCAGTCGCCCGTAATCGCTGCCCAGCGCCTTGCGTTCGGCCAGCAGCTGCAGGCCCACCGCAGTGGACGACAACGCCAGCGCCACGCCGACGATGAGCGATGTTTTCCAGCCCAGGTTGCCCAGCATCAGCAGGCCGCCCAGGATCATGGCCGTCACCACCACCTGGGTGGCGCCGGCGCCGAACACCGAATGGCGCATTACTTTCAGGCGGGCCGGCGAGAGCTCCAGGCCGATCACGAATAGCAGCATCACCACGCCGATCTCGGCCGCGCCGCTGATGCGCTCGGCATCCTGCACTACGCCCACACCATCCGGGCCTAGCACCACGCCGGCGACCAGATAGGCCAGCACCGCGCCAAGGCCAAAGCGCTTGAACACCGGTACCGCCACGATGGCGGCCAGCATCAGGACCAGAGCCAGTTCCAGGCCACCGCTATGCATGCACGTTCTCCGTTGAGGTGCGCATTATGCCGCCCGCAGCAGCCGGCCAGCTTGCACCAACGTGCCGGAGTCGCCGCCGATGCGCATCGCATGCCACGCGCGGTGCGGTGCGGTGACGTCCGGCAGCGCCATGCAACCGGCCACGCCGGCACGCGCGGCCATGCGGCGACCGCAGCGCCCAGCATCCGCCAGGCGGAGCTGGTGTGCTGGATGCTCTGAGATCGCATCCTCGAAGCGAGTAAGACCCGCTAGTGCGCCTGCGATAGCAGGACGCCGAGCAGCCTGCGCAGGGCCACTGCGCAGCCGCCAACGGCGTGCGGCCGGTGCGCTGTGCGGCATGCACGACGCATCTCATTGCGCCGTTCATCCCTGCCTTGTGGCCGCGCGCTGCGCTCGGTTGGCTGCGTTCAGTGGCTCTTGAGCAGGAAGCGTCGATCCAGCGGCTGCAGCGGACGAGCGTTGAATGGGTAGACGCGCTCGAAGGCGTTGATCTGCTCTTCGGAAACCTGCACCGGCTGCTCGAGCACCACCCAGTCCACCGTTTCGCTGCACGGCGGGGTGGTCAGCGAGCCTTCGTAGCGATAGAAGCGGCGTTGCTGCTTGGGCGGAAGGAAATCGCTGGCCCGCACCGAGGCGTTGGCGACCTGCCGGGTCTGGTTCTTGTCTTTGGGCATGGCATCCAGCACCCGCTGGAAGGCAGGATTGGCCTTGCCGGTTTCGAAGAAGATCGCCAGCACGCCCAGGGTTCCATCCGGGCCCTGGTGCACGATGTGCGCCTCCATCGGGAAGCGCCGTCCGTTCAACAGGTGCTCGCTCGGGTGATGGAAATGCAGCTGCAACGCGGTGTACTGCTTGCCGCCGATGACCATGGTGCCGCCGTCATGTAACTCCAGCTGGATGGAATGACCGGTGTTGCGCACCGCCAGCGGCACGGCGCTGTAGTCCAGCTCCAGCTTACCGAGGTTGGCGTCGAGCGCGCCTTTCAGATCGATCGGGCTGTTCTGTTGGCCGTTGCCGCACAGCACGTTTTCCTTGGCCAGTTCGGCCCAGTGCTCGGCGCCCTCCGGACCGGTATAGCCCCACTCATGTCCGACGTGTTGGGGGGTCTCGTGCGCCTCCACGGGGGACGTTGCAGGCAGCGTGGTTTGCGCCATGCCGACCGTGACCCAGCCCGCGGCGGCACACAGGCACACCGGGCGGAGACGGCGTAACAAAAACGACATAGAAGACGGCATTGGTGATTCCTGAGCAGCGACGGGAGCGGAGGGACGCGATGGCGCGCGCCCTTCCACGAAAATGTGCGGTGGGTTGGCTGTGCCAAGAAGCGGACTGTACCGATTGCTGTGCCGCACACCACAGGTTTGCGACGGCCGGTGGATTCGCTCCGACCAGCACGATCTCTTGGCGCGGCTGGGCGCATCGCGGCGACAGGGGTGCAGGTGAATGCCTGCACCCCGCGCGGAGGTGCCACGCCGATGCCACCTCCGCGTGCTCGCCTCTTGCGCAGCGTCAGTCGCGCGTTGTCGGCGGGGTGAGCGGCATGGCCTGCGCCAGCGACGTGCAGTGCAGGCTCGGCATGCTGGACGCCCGGTGAAGCGGGGCGGCTGCGAAGGATTGACCAAGCGAGCGCAGGCGCGCAGACTGCGCCGCGCCGCCGCCCGGATCACCGGTCGGTGCGCACCTTTCGGAGCCTTTACTCATGTCCAGCGACAGTCACCCTAGACCCGGGTCGATGACCCAGCTGGCGCGCGCCTGAGGCTCAGGTTCGCCGGCTGTCATCGACGACGGTCGTCACCAGGCGAACCACCATGTACAACGAAACCCTGCGCCTTGCCCAAGGCGTCGATGCCTTGATCGCACCTCTGGCCGAGCTCAACACGGCCGATGCGGTGGAATATCTCAACACGCTCGATCGCGACGATGCGGCACATGTGCTGGCCGCGTTGCCGCCGCCGCGTGCGGTGAAGTTGCTCGAACAACCCGAGCTGCGCGATGCCAGCGCACTGGTCGCCCTGCTGCCAGCCGAGCAGGCCGCATCGCTGCTCGGGCAGATGGCTGACGACCGCGCCACCGATATCTTCCATGGCCTGGATGCCGAGCAGCGCCAGCCGCTGCTGTGGTTGCTCAGTGCCGAAGCGCGGCTGTCGATCCAGGCGCTGATGCGCTACCCGCCCAACACTGCCGGTGCGTTGATGACCACCGAATTCGTGGCGGTGTCGTCCGACTGGACAGTGGGCCGCACCTTGCAGCACATCCGCGAAGTGGAGCGCAGCCGCGAGACCGTCTACGCCATCTATCTGCTCGACCCGCAGACCCGCGTGCTGCAGCAGGTGGTCACCATGCGCCGGCTGATCACCGGCGCGCCGGAGGCACCGATCCTGGACGTGGCGCAGGTCAATCCGCCGGTCACCGTGGACCCGGCGCTGGACCAGGAAGAAGTGGCGCGCCTGATCCGCCGCCACGACCTGCTCGCGATCCCGGTGGTGGATGCGCGCGGGCATGTGCTGGGCATCGTCACCGTGGACGATGTGCTCGACGCATTGATCGCCGAATCCACCGAAGACGTACACAAGTTCGGCGGCATGGAAGCGCTGGACAAGCCCTACATGCACATTGGGTTTGGCCAGATGATCAAGAAGCGCGCCGGTTGGTTGAGCGTGCTGTTTCTGGGCGAAATGCTCACCGCCAGCGCCATGCAGCACTTCGAGGACGAGTTGTCCAAGGCGGTGGTGCTGACCTTGTTCATTCCGTTGATCATGAGCTCGGGCGGCAACTCCGGTTCGCAGGCCACTTCGCTGCTGATCCGTTCGCTGGCGCTGCGCGAAATCCGCCTGGGCGACTGGTGGAAAGTGGCGCTGCGCGAGCTGCCCACCGGGCTGACCCTGGGCGCGATTCTGGGCGTGCTGGCGATCGTGCGCATCGCCATCTGGCAAACCGCCGGCCTGTACGACTATGGCCCGCACTGGCAGATGGTGGCGTTGACCATCGGTGCGGCGCTGATCGGCATCGTCACCTTCGGCTCGCTGTCCGGTTCGATGCTGCCATTCGTGCTGCAACGCTTCGGCTTCGACCCGGCCAGCGCCTCGGCACCGTTCGTGGCCACGCTGGTGGATGTCACCGGGCTGGTGATTTATTTCAGCATTGCGGCGGCGATCTTGAGCGGCACGTTGTTGTAAGACAGGGCGATACAGGCCTGGCGAGCAGTCGCCAGGCCTGTCTCTATGTGGGACGTGTCTAGGTGGACCCAGAGGGTGATGTCTGCGCGCTGCGCGCACGGATATCGATGACTTCGTCCCTGGCGCATCAGATCAGCAGCATGGCGGATCGCCGGATGTGGCAACGCCTGTAGCGCACCCCCGGTTGCGGTAGGTCCCTAGGCTTGGCACACGCGTGCTGCACAGCACGCCCATGCCTGGATCCATCAGTGCGTGTACCGTAGCGCGATGGCAGTGTTCTCCCCCGCACAATGAGTACCTATCACCTGCAACAGGTCTTCCGCCCCAGCACCGTTGCGGTGGTGGGTGGCAGTCCGCGCGATCGCTCGGCCGGGCGGGCGGTGGTGCGCAATCTGCGCGCGGCCGGCTTCCCCGGGCAGATCGGTTGGGTGAGCCCGCGCTATAGCGAGATCGATGGCGTGCGCACGGTGGCGCGCTTGACCGATCTGCCGTGGGTGCCGGACCTGGTAGTGATCACCGCGCCGGCGCGCATCGTGCCGCGCATCGTCTCCATCGCGGCGCGGCGCGGGGTGGCAGCAGCGATCATCCTCACCGCCGGTTTGGGCCGTGGTCCTGGCTCGCCGGCCGCACGCATGGAAGCGGCCGCCCGCGCCAAGGGCATGCGCATCCTCGGCCCGCATTGCCTGGGCGTGATCGCCCCGCATGCGCGGCTCAATGCCAGCATCGCCGCGCACTGCCCACAGGCCGGCGATCTGGCGCTGATCTCCGAATCCAGCGCCATTGCCGCTGCCTTGGTGGAGTGGGGCGTGGCGCGTTCGGTCGGGTTCTCGGCGGTGGTGTCGCTGGGCGATACGCTGGATGTGGACTTCGGCGATCTGCTCGATTACTTCGCCACCGACTACCGCACCCGCGCGATCCTGCTCTACGTCGAACGCATCGGCGATGCGCGCAAGTTCATGTCGGCCGCGCGTGCGGCCGCACGCGCCAAGCCGGTGGTGGTGGTCAAATCCGGCCGGCAGTTCCGCATCAATCCCAATGCCGATACCCACGCGCAGGCGCTGGCCGGCTCGGATGCGGTGTATGGCGCCGCGTTCGCGCGTGCCGGGTTGCTGCGCGTCGGCGCATTGGACGAGTTGTTCGCCGCGGCCGAAACGCTGGGCCGGCTCGGCAGCTTCCCGGGCCGGCGTCTGGCCATCCTGAGCAATGGCGGCGGGGTGGGGCAGCTGGCGGTGGACCAGTTGGTGCTGCGTGGCGGCACGTTGGCCGAGTTGTCGGCCAAGACCCTGGAGCGGCTGGACCAGTCGCTGCCGGAAGGGTGGTCGCGCAGCAACCCGGTGGACATCATTGTCGACGCCGATGGCGCGCGCTATGCCGCGGCGATCGAAGCGCTGCTGGACGACCCCGAAAACGACGCGCTGCTGGTGGTCAACGTGCCCACCGCATTCACTTCCTCGGCCGACGCGGCCAAGGCGCTGACCCGCGCGCTGGAGCAACGCAACCGCTATCAGCGCGACAAGCCGGTGTTCGCGGTGTGGCTGGGCCAGGACGACGCGGCGATCGCCGCGCTCAACGCCGCGCGCGTGCCCACCTACGCCACCGAATCGGATGCGGTGCGCGGCTTCACCCACCTGGTGCGTTACCGCGAGGCGCAGGCGGCGCTGATGGAAACCCCGCCCAGCCTGCCGGAAGATTTCGTGGTGGATGCCGGCATCGCGCGTGCGGTGGTCGATGAAGCCTTGGCTGCGGGCCGGCGTTGGCTGGACCCGGTGGCCACCAATCGGCTGCTGGCCGCCTACGGCATCCCGATCGTGCCGTTGCAGGTGGCCACCACCGCCAACGAGGCCGCCTTGCTGGCCGACCCGCTGCTGGCAATGGGGCGCACGGTCACCTTGAAGGTGTTGTCTGGCGACATCGCGCACAAGTCCGACGTGGATGGCGTGCGCCTGAACCTGTCCAGCGTGGCGGCGGTGCGCGAGGCGGCGGCCGGCATCCTGGCGCGTGCCCGCGCCGCGCTACCGAACGCGGTCATCGAAGGGGTGATCGTGCAGCCCACCGTGCTGCGGCCCAAGGCGCGCGAGTTGATCGCCGGCATTGCCGACGACCCAGTGTTTGGCCCGGCGATCGTGTTCGGCCGTGGCGGTACCGCAGTGGAGGTGATCAACGACCGCGAACTCGCGTTGCCACCGCTGGATTTGCGCCTGGCCCACGAGCTGATCGGCCGCACCCGCGTCTCGCGCATCCTCAAGGCCTACCGCGACGTGCCGGCCGCCGACGAGCGCGCCGTGGCGCTGGTGCTGGTCAAGCTGGCGCAGCTGGCGGCCGACATCCCGGAAATTACCGAGCTGGATATCAACCCGCTACTGGCCGACCGCGATGGCGTGATCGCGCTGGACGCCCGCGTGGCGGTGGCGCCGGCGCGCAAGTTGCATAAGGGCCGCGGCCATCCGCGTTTTGCGATCTTCCCGTACCCGAAGGAATGGGAGCGCCAGATCGCGCTTGGCGATGGCACCCACGCGCTGGTGCGCCCGGTACGCCCGGAAGACGATGCGCTGTTCCGCGCCTTCTTTGCGCGGGTCACCGACGAAGACCTGCGGTTGCGGTTCTTCCAGTCGGTCAAGCATTTCAGCCACGAATTCATCGCCCGCCTGACCCAGCTCGATTACGCGCGCTCGATCGCGCTGGTGGCCATCGACCCCAAGACCGGCGACATGCTTGGCGCGGTGCGCCTGCATGCCGACGCCGATTACGAGCGTGGCGAGTACGGCATCCTGATCCGCTCCGACCTCAAGGGCCACGGCATCGGCTGGCAGCTGATGCGCATCATGATCGAGTACGCACGCTGGCTGGGCCTGAAGCAGATCGAAGGCCAGGTGCTGCGCGAGAACCGCACCATGCTGGCGATGTGCCAGAGCCTGGGCTTTGGCGTACGCCCGGATCCGGACGATGCGACCCTGATGGCGGTGACACTGCCGGTGGCCGGCTGAGGCGCGGGCAGCGGGCGGAGCCTTGCTGGTACTGGGCTGGGAATGGCCGTAGACTCCTGCTGCACGGGATTCCACCCGCAGCCGATTCCGATTTCATGGACGATGTCATGTTGGAAGGCGATGATCGGTCGACGCGCTTCACCCTTGCCGCAGTGCCAGATGTGCACGCGCACGGCGTCATCGGAGCGCGATTTGCCGCCACACGACGGTCGGAGCCAGACAGTGGTGTGGCGCGACGCGTTGGCAGATGGCCTTCCCCCCCTTTTTTGCTCGCTCCGTCCTGAAACGCGTAGGTATTGCCTGCGTACCAAGGTCGTGACCGCTCGTTTTCGTCTCAGCACTATCGGGAGTTTCAATGTTTCGTGATTTTAGAATGTCGTTTGTCATCACCGCGCTCTGTCTGGGCGTCGCGGCGTGGTGGGGCCATAACTCGAGCATGGGGATGTGGCAGGCGTTGTGGCTGTGCGCCGTGCTGAGCGTGCTCGAAGTCTCGCTGTCCTTCGACAATGCGGTGGTTAACGCCGGTGTGCTCAAGCACATGAGCGAATTCTGGCGGAAGCTGTTTTTGACCGTCGGCATCCTGATTGCCGTGTTCGGCATGCGCCTGGTGTTTCCCATCGTGATCGTGTCGGTGGCGACCGGCATGGGCTTGATGCCGGTGATCGATCTGGCGCTCAACGAGCCGGACAAATACAGCCAGGTCCTGACCGACCACTATCCGTCCATTGCGGCGTTCGGTGGCATGTTCCTGCTGCTGGTATTCCTCAACTTCCTGTTCGATCGCGACCGCGAGCTGCACTGGTTGGGTCCGGTTGAGCGGCTGGTCGGCAAGCTGGGCAAGGCGGACGCCATGGCCGTCATCGTCGCCGTCGCCGTGCTGCTGGGGACCAAGCTGTTCCTGCCGCAGGACATCTTCCAGAGCGTGCTGTTTGCCGGCATGGGCGGCATCCTGCTGTACCTGCTGGTCGATAGCGTGGATGCGCTGTTCGAATCCGAAGAGGACGAAAACGGGGTCAGCGTCGCCAAGCGCTCGGGCGTGGCTGCGTTCTTGTACCTGGAAGTGCTGGATGCGTCCTTCTCCTTCGATGGCGTGATCGGCGCGTTCGCGATTACCCGTGACGTGGTCATCATCATGCTGGGCCTGGCGATCGGCGCGATGTTCGTGCGCTCGATGACGGTCTATCTGGTGCACAAGGGCACGTTGGACGAGTTCGTATTCCTGGAGCACGGCGCGCACTACGCTATCGGCGTGCTGGCGATCATCATGCTCATCGGCACGGTGCAGCATGTGCCGGAAGTGCTGACCGGCCTGATCGGTGTGGCTTTCATCGCAGCATCGGTGTGGTCATCGATCCGCTACCGCAAGCGGCATCTGGCTGGCGACAGCGCGTAGCCGACTGTCGTTCGCTGCGTTCGGCAGGGAACGACGCTGGTACGGCCAGGTCCACAGCGTCGCGCGACGCCGGCCTGGCCGGCAGCGCGCTGCGCCTGCCGCATGTCTGGCCAGCGTGTCTGACACGATAAAGCCGCCTTTTCCCCGCATTTCCTTTATCAGGTGAAGTCATGCGTCGTTTGCCCGTCTATCTATTGCTCGATACCTCCGGATCCATGCGCGGCGAGCCGATCGCTGCGGTCAATGTCGGGCTGCGTGCCCTGGTGACCTCGCTGCGGCAGGATCCATCGGCCCTGGAGAGCGTGCACATCTGCTTGATGACCTTCGACGCGGACGTGAAGACCATCCTGCCGCTGACGCCGCTGGACCAGTTGCAATTGCCGGAAATCACCACGCCCGATTCGGGTCCCACCATGCTCGGCAAGGCGCTGGAGCATGTCTGCGAGCGTGTGGATCTGGAAGTGCGTCGTTCCAGCGAAGACGCCAAGGGCGATTGGGCGCCGCTGCTGTTTGTGATGACCGATGGCAGTCCCACCGATCTGCAGGTGTTCGAAGAACAGATTCCCGAACTGCGCAAGCGCAACTTCGCCAACATCATCGCCTGTGCGGCGGGGCCCAAGGCCAAGTCGACGTACCTGTCCATGTTCACCGCCAATGTGTTTGCGCTGGATACGCTGGACAGCGCGTCGTTCACCAGCTTCTTCAAGTGGGTGTCGGCAGCGGTCAGCGGTGGCAGCCGGAGCCAGGGCACCCCGGAGAGCACGGCGCTGCCGCCGCCGCCGAGCGAAATCCAGCTGGTGCTGTAAGCGCAGTTGCCGTGTTGTTGAGTCGCTGTCTTCGTTGCGGAGTTTGAGATGCGTCGCCTTCCGATCTATTTCCTGCTCGACGTCTCCGAGTCAATGATCGGGGAAAACCTGTATCGGCTCGAAGAAGGCCTGTCGCATATCGTGGCGACGTTACGGACCGATCCGCACGCGCTGGAAACGGCGTGGATTTCGATCATCGCCTTCGCCGGCCAGGTGCGCCGGTTGCTTCCACTGACCGAACTGACGAGCGTGGTCGTGCCCAGCCTGCCGGCGGGCGGTGGGACCTCGCTGGGCCGGGCGATGAACTACCTGATGGACGAGGTAGACGCCTCAGTGCGCCGCAACAGCCCTGAGCGCAAGGGCGACTGGAAGCCGATCGCCTTCCTGATCACCGATGGCAAGCCAACCGACGATATCGCGCCGGCACTGTCGCGCTGGCAGCAGCACTACGCCAGCCGCGTCTCCTTGGTGGCGGTCTCGATCGGGCGCAATGCCGACCTGGGAGTGCTCAGCCAGTTCACCGATGCCGACAAGGTGCTGACGCTCGATGACAGCAGCGACGGTGCGTTCCAGCGCTTCATCGCCTGGGTCACGCAATCGGTACAGGCACGTAGCCGCAGCGTGGGCGATGTGGCCAAGGAAGAGCAGCTGCCTGACGCCGATGTGTCGATCCTGAAGAAGCTCAATCTGGACAAGCCGATGGAGCGCGTCGACGAGTCCAACGCCTACTTCGTGTCAAAGTGCCAGCGTAGCGAATTGCCGTATATCTCGCGCTACGAGCCCATGCATCAATCCTTCGATGTCGGCAGCGCGCAACTCAGTGCCACCACGTATCGGCTGGTGGGCTGCTACCCGGTCAAGAACAGTTATTTCGAGATGTCGTCGGAGGCGCCCAACTTCGCCACGGTGGAGTCGGACCAGATCTTCGGCACGCCAAGTTGCCCGCATTGCGGAAACCGGATCGGATTTGCGATGTGTTCCTGCGGCAATACGTTCTGCGTTGCCGGGGAAGGGGAGCAGACCTGCCCATGGTGCAAGCAACGCGCCTATTTCGGCTGTTTCGCCGATGGGGAATCGGTCGAAATCTCGCGTGCACGGGGCTAGCTGATGTCGCCATTGCCACCACCTGCGCCACCGGCGCGCGCACAGGCGCAGGCCGCCCTGGCCGAGGTGCTTGGCAGCTACCTCCGTCAGCATGGCGTTGCGCCGGAACCGGCCCGGCTCCGGCAGCTGCTGCAGGAAGCGCCGGTGCTGGAGTTGCTGCATTGGCTCGACGCCACCGTCTTGCGCATGGCGCCGCCGCTGGCAGGCGCGTTGGCATCCACGCCCCCGCCCGCTCCCTCCCCGACTGCCGCGACGCAGGTTGCAACAGTACCGAGTCAAGCCGGGCAGACCCCGATCGAGTCGATCACGCTGGGCGAGATGGATGCTCCTGCAGTACCGGCGTCGGCTACTGGCGTGGCGGTCGATGCGCTCTTCGTGGCGCCCGCCACCACCGCAGCCACAACGGCGCTGCGGTGGCGATTTGCCAACGCCACTGCGGGCACGCCGTATCGCGCTCAAGCCACGCCGGTCAGCGATCCGCAGCGGCCCCAACTTCAATACCGCCTGGTGGCCGTGGAGGGCCTTCAGGGAAGCGGCTTGCGCTTCGACGCCGCGGACGGCGTCCTGTCCGGTGTGCCGAGCACCGCCACGGCGACCGGTGAAGAAATGCATTTTGCGGCGCGGTTCGTGGCGGTCGACGCCGCATGGGGCGGCCCAGTGCATGCCGGGGTGGCCAGCCTGCTGGTCAATCCAGACCCGCGCGCGCTGTGGAAGCAGCGCGAGCCGGATGCGGCCTTGGGTCTGCGTAAACCGCATACCGCAACGGCGTACGCGCAGATTGCTGGCGCGCAGGTGGTCGCCGCCAGTGTGCGCGGGCGGTCACACGCCAATACGGCCAGCTTCCGCGAAGACGATTTCGCCATTGCCACCGACCGAGATGCACGCTGGCTGGTCTGCGCGGTGGCAGACGGCGCCGGGTCGGCGCCGCTGTCGCGACGCGGCTCGGAGCTGCTGACCCGGCATGCCGTCACCACGCTGGCGGCGCACCTGGATGGCATCGAATGCTGGGCGCACAACCAGGCGCTGCAGTGGCCGCAGCACGCCGAGGTCCTGCCCCGGCTGCAACCACGTCTGTTGCAGGCCGTGTGCGCCAGCCTGGTCTCGGCCAACCAGGCACTGGTCCAACACGCCAACTTGCTTGGTGTCGATGAAAGTGCACTGGCCTCGACGCTGATGCTGACCGCCGTGCGGCCCTGCGGCGCGCAGCTGCTGGTCCTCAGCTACTGGATCGGCGATGGCGCCGCGGCAGCCTACGACGCTGCCACTGGCCAAGTGCAGTTGCTCGGGCATGCCGACGCCGGTGAGTACTCCGGTCAAACCCGGTTTTTCCTTTCCGATGCGTTAGCCGGCGATCCGCAGGCGGCCGTGCAGGCGCGCTTGCGCTGTGTGTGGCTGCCCGCAGGCGCGAAGGTGATCCTGATGAGTGACGGGGTGTCCGATCCCAAGTTCGGCACCGAGCGTGCCCTGCAGGACCCTGCGCAGTGGCAGCACTGGTGGCAGACCGATATTGCGCCGCAGCTGCACGCTGAGCAGGGCAGTGCACGCTGGTTGGACGCGCTGGTGGACTATCTCGGCTTTTGGTGCCCGGGCGAGCATGACGATCGGACCTTGTTGATGATTCAGACGGAGCGGGTGCAATGAGCGCTGCCATCATCCGGACCACCGCTCACGATGGCAGCGCTGTCGAGTTCTACGACCAGCTGCGCGGCAGTGGCGGGCTGAAGGATTGCTATTTCAGCGTGGACGGCAGCTATGTGGTGCTGTTCTTTCGCCAGCCGCCCGATGCCAACGTGCGCGAGCGGATTGCCAATATCGTTGGCCGTTTCCGCGACGGTATTTTTAATCAGGTTGGTGGCGAGTACTGGAGCGGCATGTTCTGTTGGCCGCAACGTACCCTGGAATGGAATGGCCGCTTCGGCCTGGTTGCGCCGATGTACGCGCGGCATTTCTTCTTCGAACATGGCTCGCGCAATGGCGATGTGCTGCAGATCGTCGGCCGCGAGAAAGAAGGCAAGTGGTTTGCCTCTGCCAATAATCGCAGCAAGTATCTGGATCCGCGCGAACTGGGGAGCTGGGCCAGCCACCTGCGCATCTGCCTGCTGATTGCCCGCGCAGTCCGCCGCCTGCATATGGCCGGGCTTGCGCATTCCGATCTGTCCTACAAGAACGTGCTGGTCGATCCGGTTGGCGGCAACGCCTGCATCATCGACATCGATGGGCTGGTGGTGCCAGGGAAATATCCGCCGGATGTGGTCGGGACGCCGGACTTCATTGCGCCGGAGGTCGTCGCTACCGCCAGCCTGCCCAAGCACGACCCGCAGCGGAGCCTGCCCTGCATCCAGACCGATCTGCATGCGCTGGCCACCCTGATTTACATGTACCTGCTGTATCGCCATCCATTGCGTGGCGGCAAGGTGCACGACCCGGATGCCACGCGCGACGAAGAGTTGGCGATGGGCGAACGCGCGCTGTTTGTGGAGGATCCGCAGGATGCGTCCAATCGGGTGCGGTTGAGCGATGTGCGCAGCAGCGAACTGCCTTGGGCCGATACCGCCACGCGCCCGTATACGCTGACAGGCCCCTACCTGTCGCCGCTGTTTCTGCGCGCCTTTACTGTCGGGCTGCGTGATCCGCAGCAGCGGCCGCAGGCCTCGGAGTGGGAAGACGCGCTGGTGCGCACCGTCGATCTGCTGCAGCCATGCACCAATGCCCGGTGCGAGCAGGGGTGGTATGTCTTCGACAACACGTCGCGGCCGCGCTGTCCGTTCTGCTCCACGCCCTATCCCAATGCGTTGCCGGTGCTGGATCTATATTTCTCCACGCACACGCCCGGTCAGTTCCGGCCGGAAAATCATCGTTTGGTGGTGTACACAGGTCAGTCCCTGTTTCCCTGGCATGTCAATCGACATGTCGCGCCCAATGAAAAGCTGGCCCTCGAGCAACGGCGACGCGTGGGCTACTTCGTGCTGCACGAGCAGCGCTGGTATCTGGTCAATGAGGCGATGCCCGAGCTCTACGATGCGTCCGGCGGCATGCTGGTCCCCATCGGCGAGAAGGTGGAGCTGACGCAGGGGCGGCAGCTGCTGCTGTCGCGCGCGGAGGGTGGGCGCCTGCTGCATGTGCAACTGGTCCAGGCCGACGCGGGAGCCAATGCCGCTGCGGTTGACTAGACCTGCGGGGCAGGTCACTCTTTCGACCTGCGGATTGCACACCGGCTGCGCCGGTGTAGCGGTACAGCGTAGACAGGCCAGGGAGGGGCAGTGACGAATCTACAGATCGGACAGAACATCGCCCTTGAGGGCGACCGCCTCGACGCGCAGATCATGGTCGCTGGCGCGCCTTCCGGCATGGACCTGGACGTCAGCGCGTTCGTCCTGAACGCCCAGGGCCAGGTCATCGATGACAGCGCTTTCGTTTTCTATGGGCAGCCGAGCTTTCAGGCAGGCGCAGTCACGCTCGATGCCGCCGCGCGGCGGGTGAGCGTGCAGCTGTCGGCATTACCGGCAGCGGTCGAGCGCGTGGCCGTTGCGATCACCATCGATCAGGGGATACGGCGTGCGCAGCGCTTTGCGCAGCTGCAGCATCTGACCCTGGAGGTGACGGGCGGTGGCCAGGCCTGCAGCTTTGCCCCGCCGCTGGTCGGCATGGCAGAGACGGCGTTGATCCTGGCCGAGTTCTATCGGCGCAACGGCCAGTGGAAGCTGCGCGCGGTGGGGCAGGGATTTACCGGGGGGCTGGGCCCGCTGGCAAAGCATTTCGGCGTGGATGTGGCTGACGATCCGGACGCGACCACTACCACTACCACTACCACCAACACGTCTGCACCTGCACCTGTACCTCCAGCTGTGCCGCCGCCTGTGCCGGTCGCCCCGCCGCCGCCGGTAAATCTGTCCAAGATCGTGCTGGAGAAATCCAAGCCGGTCGCACTGGAGAAAGCGTCAGGCAAGTTTGGTGAGATTGCGGTCAACTTGCGCTGGAGTCGCGGTGGTGGCCTGTTTTCGCGTGCCATCGATCTGGATCTTGGCGCGATGGTGGAAATGCAGGACGGAGACAAGACGGTCATCCAGGCGCTGGGCGGCAACTTCGGCAGCCTGGCGCAGATGCCGTACGTCAAGCTCATGGGCGACGATCGCAGCGGCAGCTCCGGTCAAGGCGAATTCCTGCACCTCAATGGCGATGAGTGGTCGCGCATCAAGCGCGTGTTGATCTTCGCCTTTATCTACGAGGGCACCCCCAATTGGTCCAACGCCAATGGCGTGGTGACCATCCGTACCCCGGGCCAACCTGAGCTGGAAGCGCGCCTGGACAGCCCGAACAATCGCGACGGCATGTGCGCCATTGCCCTGCTCGAAAATAGCAACGGCACCCTTCGTGCAACCAAACAGGTGGAATATTTCACCGGGCACGACACGATGGATCAACGGTTCGGCTTTGGTTTTGAATGGAGAGCCGCTCGCAAGTAGCCGGTTTGTCGCGTCCGGCGGGCGCTGCCGTGTGTCCGTGGACGATCACCCGCGTTTCCCAGGAACCGCAAGGTTCTGATTCTTACCCCGTAAATCTAAGGAGTTCAGTATGAGCGTCAGTCTTTCCAAGGGCGGTAACGTCAATCTCAGCAAGGAGGCACCTGGCCTGAGCGAAGTGGTTGTGGGCCTGGGCTGGGATCCGCGCGCCACCGACGGTAGCGAATTCGATCTGGATGCCAGTGCATTCCTGCTCAAGCCGGACGGCAAGGTGCCCGACGACAGCAGCTTCATCTTCTACAACAACAAGACCTCCGCGGACGGTTCGGTCGTGCATCAGGGCGACAACCGCTCCGGCGCCGGCGAAGGCGATGACGAGCAGATCACTGTCGCGCTCAACGGCGTCCCCGCCGCTGTCGACAAAGTGTCTTTTGCAGTCACCATCCACGAGGCCGAAGGCCGTCGCCAGTCGTTCGGCATGGTGGGCAACGCGTACATCCGCGTCGTCAACAAGGCCGACAACAAGGAACTGGCGCGCTACGACCTGACCGAAGACGGCTCCACCGAAACGGCGATGATTTTCGGCGAGCTGTACCGCAATGGCACCGACTGGAAGTTCCGTGCGGTTGGCCAGGGTTTCAAGGGTGGCCTGGGTCCGCTTGCTGCACAGTACGGCGTCAACATCGGTTGATTCCGCATGGGTCGCTGCGTTGGCGCAGCGGCCACGAAGATGGATCATCAGTGGCCGCGCGAATGCAGATTCGCGCGGCCACCTTCACACCGGGCCCGGCTCGGTGATGACTCAAGGAGACTGCAATGAGCGTTAGTTTGAGCAAGGGACAGCGGATCTCGCTGAGCAAGGAAGGCGGCGCACAGCTGACCAAGGTGGTCATGGGGCTGGGTTGGGATGCAAAGAAGACCAAGGGGTTCTTGGGGTTTGGCCAGCGTGACCAGTCGATCGATCTGGACGCCTCGTGCCTGATGTTCAACGATGCCAATCAGCTGGTCGACCAGATCTGGTTCCAGCAATTGGACTCGCGTGACGGCAGCGTTCGACATACCGGCGACAACCGCACCGGTGATGGCGATGGCGACGACGAGCAGATCGTCGTGCAGTTGGACAAGATTCCGACCGGAATCAAGAGCCTGGTGTTCATCGTCAACAGCTTCACCGGCCAGAGTTTTGCGGAAATCGAAAACGCGTTCTGCCGCCTGGTGGATGCCAACGGCAACAAGGAAGTCGCACGCTACAACCTGTCGTGCCAGGGCAATCACACTGCCCAGCTGATGGCCAAGCTGTATCGCCATGAAAACGACTGGAAGCTGCATGCCATCGGCGAGTCCTGCTCCGGCCGCACGTTCCACGACATGCTGCCGGTCATCAACGGCCAGCTGTAAACGGTTAGTTGTAAACATCCAGGACGGCTGCCGCGCCTGCGGCGCCGTCCTTATCGGTCGGCACCATGCGCGGGGCCGCGTTTGATCTTTCGAGTATCCGTATGTCACTTCCCCACGCACGCGTCTGGTTCAACCGGCACTACGCGACTATTGCGCGCATCATCGATCATCTTCGTGGCGAGGCCGAGCCACTGCCGATCTGGACATGCGTCTCCCATCGGCAGGAGAACTTCCGCGGCTTTGCCCGTGCCGACCATGCCTTGCTCGAACCTGCGGGCCTGAACCCGGCTGACTATCTGCAGTGGTGCTACCAGGTGGTGCAACAGCTGCAGATCACCCACCTGGTGCCCGGCTACGAGCAGAGCCTGCTCACCCGCCACCGCGCGGAGTTTGCGGCGCTGGGCTGCCAGATCGTGCATGCGGCGCCTGCGGACATCCTTCCCAACCTGCATCACAAGCAGTGGGTCTACGCGGCAGTGGACGGGTTGGTACCGCTGCCGGAGTACCGCTATGTAACCACGCTGCCGGAGGCAGTTGAGGCGATCGAGCAGCTGAGCGCAAATGGGGCGGTATGCGTCAAGCCCACCGTGTCGGTATACGGCAAGGGCTTCTATCGACTGGTGGACGCGATCGAGCCGAGCACCTATGCCTGCAGCCCGCAGGAGTGGATCGGGCGCATGCAGCGCCTGCCCGAGTTTGAGCCGCATCTGGTGATGCGCTATCTGCCCGGTGTGGAGTACAGCGTGGACATCGCCGCGCGCGATGGCGAGGTGCTGGCATGTGTGGTGCGCCAGAAGGATCCCAACAGCAAGGTGCAGCAGCTTTCCATGCGCGCGGATCTGGTGGGCTTTGCCACCGCGATGGTGAAGCGCTTTGGCGCCAACGCGCTGATCAACGTGCAGTTCAAGGACGACATCGCTGGTGCGCCGATGTTGCTGGAGATCAATCCGCGTGCGGCCGGCGGGATCGGCATGAGCTGCATGTCCGGCATCAATCTACCGCATATTGCGTACCGCGCCTGCATCTTCCCCGAATTGCCGGTGCATGTTCCTGCGCCGCGCCTGGGCATTCGAGTGACCGAGATCTCGCTCGCGGTGGAGCTGCCCGATGCGCATCCCTTGCCTGGCACGGTGATGTCGAAGGTTGTGGTCGACGCATGAGCACGCTGCAGGTCACCTTGCCCACCGGCACGTTGCACTGCGCCGGCCAGCCCGGCAATCGCCGTGCGCTGACCGATATCTGTGGCGTTGGTGCGCGCCGCAATCCCAAGCGTGGCTTCGTCTTCGTCTCCAAGGTACTGGGCAAGCATTGGCCCGCCTCGCCGTCCACGATGGCGCAAGTGCAGGCCGAGCTTGCGGCGCAGATTCCGGTGCCGGCCGATGAGATGGTCTTGTTTGTGGCGCTGGCCGAAACCGCAACCGGTCTGGGTCACGGGGTGTTCGAAGCGTTCCTGCAACGCGCCGGCAGCCGGGCGATGTTTCTTCAGACCACCCGCTACCCGCTCGACGGCGCGCAGGTGCTGCGCTTCGAGGAAGAACATAGCCATGCCACCCAGCAGTTTCTCTACCTGCCCGAGTCGCCCGCGCTGCGTGCGGCGCTCGAACAGGTGAGCACGGTGGTGCTGGTGGATGACGAGGCGACCTCGGGCCGGACCTTCCTGAACCTGGCAACCGCCTTGCGAGCGGTGTGCCCGCGCCTGCGCACGGTACACCCGGTGGTGCTGACCGATTTTTCCGAAGGCCGCGTGCAGGCGTTGCTGTCCGCGCTGCCAGGTATCGCCGAGGTTGCGCCGATCTCGCTGTGGTCCGGCACGCACCGTTTCGAACGTGATCCTGGGGCTGTGCTGGCACCGGCACCGGTGGCCTACGCAGCGGTGGCCTGCCGTCGGCAGCATGTCAGCGCCTACACCGCCCGCCTGGGCCTGGCCGCCGCCATCGCGCTGCCGGACGTGCTGGTGCAGGCTTGCCATGCGGCGCTGGACCAGCGTCCGGTCCTGGTGATCGGTACCGGCGAATGCATGTATCCGGCGCAACGGCTGGCGCAGGCGCTGGAAGCGCTGGGTCATGCGGTGGTGGTGCAATCGACCACGCGCTCGCCGCTGATGCAGGCCGGCGCCATCGACGATATCGCCATGGTGGAGGACGTGTATGGCGAGGGGATTCCCAACTATCTCTACAACCTGACGCGTTCCCCGGGCGCGGTGCGGATCGTGGTGCACGAAAGCCGCGAGCGCGCCTGCGTTGATCGACTGGTGCAGCAGCTGCAGGCCATCGAAGTGGATCTGGTCGAGCAGCGGGTCACCACGCCGATGCAGGCGGTGGCCTAGATGTATCAGGTGGCCTTGGTCGATCTGGACGACACCCTGTTTTCGTCGTTGCGCAAGCAGCCGCAGGCAGAGGGGCTGGAGCCGGCGGCGTTGTTGGTCGATGGCACCGCGGTGAGCTACACCTCGCCGCGCCAGCGCGTGTTCGCGCAGTGGCTGCGGCAGGCCGATCTGGTGGTGCCGGTCACGGCGCGCACGCTCGATACGTTCGCGCGCGTGCTGCTGCCTTTCCACGGCCCGGCGATCGTGGCCCATGGCGCCACCATTGTGGATGCGCAGCGGCAGATCGACCCGGTGTGGGCAGCAACGATCCAGACCCAGATGCAGGCACAGCTGCCGGTCCTGCAGCAGCTGCAACAGGCCTTGTCGGACCGCTTCGGCGATGCGCTGGAGGTCAGCATTGCCGGCGCGCCGCAGCAGCCGGCGTATCTGGTGGCGCGCGAGCCTTCGCGCGACGAACAGGCGGTGCGCAGGATTTCCGACCAGGTCATCGCGCCATGGGTGGCGCAGCATCCCGGATACACCCATCACGTCAACGGACGCAATCTGGCGGTGCTGCCACCGTGCGTGGACAAGCGACTGGCGGTGCGGTATCTGCTGGATGGGCTACGCCAGCAGCATGGCGAGCTGTTCGTGGTGGGAGCAGGCGATAGCGTGACCGATCTGCCGTTCCTGTCGCTGTGCGATCTGGCGATCGTGCCCACCGGGTCGCAGGCCTGGGCGCAGGTGCGTGGCCTGGTTGACGGGGCGCACGCATGACATCGGTCGGGTTTTCGGGCAGCTATGCGCCAGGTGATGTGACCTTCCTGCTGACCCAGATCGCCGTCGCGCCGATGGCGGATCTGCAGGAAAAAGAACGCTTGATCCAGGGGGGGCACACGCATTATTCGGAAATGCTGACGCCGGAGCAGTTGCCAGCTCCGGAATACTTGGCCTTGTTCCGCAGTGCCGTGGCGCGTCATCTGCCCACCATGGCGCGCGACCTGCTGCAACTGGCGAGCGCGGTGCGGCAACGGCATGCGCGTCCGGTGCTGGTATCGCTGGCGCGTGCCGGCACGCCGATCGGGGTGGCATTGCGGCATGTGTTTGCCAGCCGCTGGGGCATGGACGTGCCGCATTATTCGATCTCGATCCTGCGCGGCCGTGGGATCGACCGCGTGGCGCTGGCCCACCTGTGCGCGCAGCACGATCCGGCATCGTTGGTGTTCGTTGACGGTTGGACCGGCAAGGGAGCGATCACCGCCGAATTGCATGCCTCGGTGGCGGGCTTCAATGCCGCGCAGGGCACGCAGGTGTCGTCAGATCTGTTTGTGCTGGTGGATCTTGCCGGGTGTAGCGCCGGCCACGGCTCAACCGAGGATTATCTGATTCCGTCGGCCATTCTCAATGCCACCGTGTCGGGCCTGGTCAGCCGTACCGTGCTCAATGCCAGCATTGCCCCCGACCAGTTCCACGGCTGCGTGCTGTACCAGGACCTGCGCGCGGGCGACATGTCGCAATGGTTCGTTGCGCAGTTGCTCCAGGCGGCAGCAGCGCTGCCTGCGCCGGTGCATGATGGCACCGCGCAACCGGCGCAACGTCGCGCGGCTGCACTGCGCTGCACCGATAGCCTGCACCAGTTGCGCGCGGCATTTGCGGTGCGCGATGACCACTGCCTGAAAGTGGGCATTGGCGAGACCACCCGGGCAATGCTGCGACGTGCCCCGCGCGCGCTTTGCCTGCAACGCCCGGACGATGCCGATACCGCTCATCTGCGCTGGCTGGCGCAGACCCGCGGGATTGACGTAAACATTCTTTCCAGCCTGCCATTGAAGGCGGCTGCGGTCATCAAGGATCTGCGACATGTCTGAAGCCTATCGGTTGGGCGCCTCGCTGTACGTGCCTGCGACCAACGACAATCTTTCCGAAGTGCTGTCGGGACGTCAGTTTCCGCAGGCGCGTTCGCTGATCGCCTGCACCGAGGATGCGGTGTCGTCCACCGACTTGCCGCATGCGATGAGTCACATCCGACGCACCTTGTCGACCTTGCCACCACGGTCGCACGGCCCGCTGCGGTTCATTCGTCCGCGCAATGCCGAAGTGCTTGGGCAATTGCTGGCGATGCACGACATCGACCGCGTACACGGGTTCGTGCTACCCAAGATCGATACCGACACGCTGGCCGCTTATGAGCGGCAGCTGGCCGATCACGATTTTTGCATCATGCCGACCCTGGAGACGCCGCAGGCGATGGACCCGTTGGGGCAGCGCGAGATCCGTGGCTGCCTGCAGGGCAGCCCGTTGAGTTCGCGGGTGCTGGCTGTGCGTATCGGCGGCAACGACCTGCTGAGCATGCTGGCAATGAAGCGGGTACGCGGCACCACGATCTACGACACCCCGGTGGGCCTGGTCATTCAGCAACTGGTTCTGGCATTCCGGCCGTACGGCTTCCAGCTCACCGCGCCGGTCTACGATTTCTTCGACGATCCGCAGACATTGCGGCGTGAACTTGCCATCGATACCGCGATGGGGCTGGTCGGCAAGACCGCGATCCATCCGATGCAGATCCCCGTGATCGAGGACGGGCTGCGGGTTAGCGAGGAAGACTTACGCGCTGCGCGCGAGGTGCTCGGCGCCACCACGGCCGTCTTCAAATCCAATGGCGGCATGGTCGAGAAGGCCGTTCACACCCGCTGGGCGCAGGCCATCATTGCGCGACAGGCGATCGTGGCGCTGTGAGTCAGTGAGTCGTGGCTGGCCAGTCAGGCCAGCAGGACAGGTGCAGGCTGTGCGTCTAGGCTGGCTGGATCAGCCAGGTGCGGTCCCTTGCTGAGTGCAGGGGCGCTTACAAAACTGTGACCGCCTGCCACCAGTGCGTGTGCGGCAGCCAACCCAACCGAACCCAACTGGTCAGCAAAAATGCCCGTTTGGGCCTTGACTGCGCAGTCGAATTGGCGGGTCCTGCGGCCTAGCGACGACCGTTCGTCAGACAGTGCTTTGTGCCACAAGGGTTTGCGGTTTTTTCCTACATTTGGTGTTGACCCCTCCCAGCTACCCCACTATCTTGGGGGAGTCGGTGGTTGGCTGCCCCAAGCAGCTGGACCTGAAAGAGCACGAACTGCGGTAGGTACGCGGTCGATCAGCCTCCTCGCCGCAACCGCATTCGGTTTCATCCAGTCATCCAGGGCAGCGCCGTGGAGCGGACTGCGTGGGCTGATGGGGTTGCGGTTGTTTCGCCACTGACCACCACGCGACAGCACACCGCGCGGTGGCGGCCGTGGAATCTCCGGTAAGGAGATGGCTGGTGATGGCGATGCCGCCGCAGACTGCGTGTCTTGCGTGCTGGTCGTCCCGCACCGTCATCGCTGTCCAGGGAGTCCGGAACCGGTCGTAGCCCGTCCCCGAGCGGGTTCGTGTGCCTACGCATGGAGGACGCATGACCACCAACGACACCCTTGCCGCGATCGCCGCCGGTACCCTAACCAACACCAGCGTTCCCGCCAGTGTCAGCGCGCCCGCCCGTAGCGCGCCGGAGTTGACCGACCCGTCGGACGTCGTGCCGCCCCCCCGCCAAGCCATTGCAATGCACGCACAGACCATCGAAGAACAAACCGTTTCCACCTGGATCACCAAGGAAGCCGGCAATCGCAAGATTCCGTTCGAGCCGGAGCGCCTGGAGCGCGCCATCGATCAGATCCATGCCGAGTTCCCGCAGCTGGACGTGGCCGACTACAAGCGTTCGGTGTTCGGCTTTGTCGATCGCAAGGACAGCGTCAATGCCGACGACCTGGTCGACCACCTGATCCGCGAGGCCGAAGCCCGCGTCGATCTGACCACCCCGGAGTGGGAGCATTTTGCTGCGCGTCTGTACCTGCGCCGCCTGTACAAGCGCGCCAGCCGCAACCGCTTCTACGACGCCAGCCAGAAGTACGGCTCGTTCGTTGGCCTACAGGAAAGCCTGGCCGACCGTAATGTCTATTCCAACGACATCCTGCGCCGCTACTCCAAGGACGAGCTGATCGAAGCCGGCAAGATGATCGCGCCCGAGCGCGACACCTTGTTCGCCTACAACGGCCTGTACCTGCTGGCCACCCGTTACCTGGCCACCGACAACTCGCGCGGCGTGTTCGAGCTGCCGCAGGAGCGTTGGCTGACGATTGCGCTGTACCTGATGCAGGACGAGATCGGCACCGGCAAGGGTAGCCGCGAGCGCCGCATGCAGCTGGTGGGCGAGGCCTACTGGGCGCTGTCCAACCTGTACATGACCGTGGCCACACCCACCCTGGCCAATGCCGGCAAGGTCGGCGGCCAGCTGTCGAGCTGCTTCATCGACACCGTCGACGACAGCCTGCAGGGCATCTACGACTCCAACACCGACGTGGCGCGCGTGTCCAAGCACGGCGGCGGCGTGGGCGCGTACCTGGGCTATGTGCGTTCGTCCGGTTCGGCGATCCGCGGCGTGTCCAATTCGTCCGGCGGCGTGGTGCCGTGGATCAAGCAGCTCAACAACACCGCCGTGTCGGTGGATCAGCTGGGCCAGCGCAAGGGCGCCATCGCGGTCTATCTGGACATCTTCCACCGCGACATCGAGTCGTTCCTGGATCTGCGCCTGAACAACGGCGACCAGCGCCTGCGCGCGCACGACGTGTTCACCTCGGTGTGCATCCCGGACCTGTTCATGGAAGCGGTCGAGCGTCGCGGCGACTGGTATCTGTTCGATCCGCATGAGGTCAAGCGGGTCAAGGGCTGGTACCTGCAGGATTTCTACGACGAGAAGAAGGGCGACGCCAACAGCAGCTTCCGTCGCAAGTACGAAGAAGTCGTTGCCGACGAGCGCATCACGCGCAAGACCGTCAAGGCGATCGAAATCTTCAAGCGCATCATGGTCAGCCAGCTGGAAACCGGCAATCCGTTCATGTTCTATCGCGATGAAGTCAATCGCAAGAACCCGAACAAGCACGAGGGCATGGTCTATTCGTCCAACCTGTGCACCGAGATTCTGCAGAACATGAGCCCGACGCGGATGATGCAGGAGATCATCAGCGGCAATCAGATCGTCACCACCAAGAAGGCGGGCGACTTCGTCGTGTGCAACCTGTCCTCGATCAACCTGGGCCGCGCGATCATCGCGCAGGACGACCAGGCCGATCTGCTGGGCGCCGACGTGCTGGAGCGGTTGATCCCGATCCAGGTGCGCATGCTCGACAACGTGATCGATCTCAATCAGCTGCCGGTGCCGCAGGCCACGATCACCAACCAGAAATACCGCGCCATCGGCCTGGGCACCTTCGGTTGGCATCACCTGCTGGCGCAGAAGGCCATCCATTGGAATGCCAAGGAAGCCGAGGATTACAGCGACGAACTGTATGAGCGCATCAACTACCTGACCATCCAGGCGAGCATGGAGCTGGCCAAGGAAAAGGGCACCTACAGCGTGTTCCGCGGCAGCGACTGGCATAACGGCGAGTACTTCCGTGCGCGCGATTACAACAGCCCGCAGTGGCTGGAGTTGTCGGCACAGGTGTCGGTCAATGGCGTGCGCAATGCGTGGATGCTGGCCGTGGCGCCGAACATGAGCACCGCGCAGATCGCCGGCTCCACCGCGTCGATCGATCCGATCTACAGCGCGTTCTACTACGAAGAAAAGAAGGACTTCCGTCGTCCGGTCGCCGCTCCGGGCCTGTCGCTGGAAACCTGGCCGTACTACGAAAAGGGCGCCTACAAGGTCGACCAGTTCGCCAGCGTGCGCCAGAACGCGCGTCGTCAGCGCCATATCGACCAGTCGATCAGCTTCAACTTCTACGTGCCCAGCACCATCCGTGCGAGCACGTTGCTGGATCTGCACATGACCGCCTGGCGCGAAGGCCTGAAGACCACGTATTACGTGCGCTCCAACGACATCGATATCAGTGAGTGCGAGTGGTGTTCGAGCTAAAGCGCATTCGCGCTTTAGCTCCCCATGGTTCGCCTTGCGAACCATGGGCCCCGGCTCATCAGCTCCCACACCCCGCGCCTTCGGCGCGCCCCCTAACTTAGGGGGCTTTCCTCCAGCATGATTTGCTGTCGTCGTTCCGTTTGTACGCGCGACGCCTGAAACAAGAGTAGAGACCCATGTCTGCAACACCGCTTGAACGCATCAAGATTCTGGAGCCGCGTCACCCGAACCGTTCGACCAGCATCATCAATGGTCAGACCTCCGGCATCCTCAACTGGAACGATATTCCGTACCCGTCCTTCTATCGGGCGTACAAGGAGCTGTCGACCAACTTCTGGATCCCCGACGAGGTGGACATGAAGGGCGATGCGCGCCAGTACAACGAGCTGTCGTCGCGCGAAAAGAACGCCTACGATTCGATTATCGGCTTGCTGGCTACGCTGGATTCGCCGCAGACGCGCTTCATCTACAACGTCGCCGAATACATCACCGACCCGGCCGCGCATGCCAATGCCGCAATCATCGGCCAGCAGGAAGTGATCCATAACGAGAGCTACAGCTACGTGCTGGCCTCGATCACCGGCCTGGCCGATCAGAACCGCGTGTTCGAGCTTGCGCGCACGCATCCGACCATCATCAAGCGCAATGCGCCGATCATGGGCGCCTACGACGACTTCCTGCGCGACAAGACCGCCGAAACGCTGATCCGCGCGCTGATCCAGTCCTCGATCCTGGAAGGTATCAACTTCTATTCCGGCTTTGCGTATTTCTACAATCTGGTCCGCCAGAATCGCATGACCGGCACCGGCAAGATCATCAGTTTCATCAACCGCGATGAGCTGGCGCATTCCAAGTTCATCAGCGAGCTGATTCGCGCCATCATCGGCGAGAACCAGGCGCTGCAGGGCGACCAGCTCACCGACTACGTGCACAAGGCGTTCGAGCACGCGATCGATCTGGAAACGGTGTGGACCGCCGAAGTGCTGGACGGCATCGACGGCATCGACGTGGACGAAATGATCCGCTACGTGAAGTACCGCGCCAACAAGATGGCCGGCATGCTCGGCATCGAGAAGCTGTACGAAGGCGCCAACGACAACGTGATGCCTTGGATCAAGGCCTACGCCGACAACTTCACCGAAACCAAGACCGACTTCTTCGAGATGCGCAATGCGTCGTACAAGAAGACCAATTCGGATAATGGGTTCGACGATCTGTAAGTAATCGGGAATAGGGAATCGGGAATGGCAAACGCAGACAGCAGCGCGCTCTTCCGATTCTCCATTCTCCATTCCCTGCTCCCCGCCAAATGAACATCCTGCTGGCACTGGCATCGTTGAGCGGCAATACCCGCGATGTGGCGCGCAGTGTCGCGCTGCACTGCGAGGCGGCCGGGCACACGGTGACCTGGTTGGAAACCGATGTGCAGCGGCTGCAACAGGTGCCGCATGCGCCGGGACAGTACGACTTGTTTCTGTTTGGCAGCTGGACCGACAACGGCGGGCGCACGCCGTCGGAGATGAAACGTTTCATCGTCGAACTGGTCGAAACGCTGGGCAAACCGCCGCGTGTTGCCGTCTTCGGGACGGGCGAAACGCAGTGGGGCGAGGACTACTTTTGCGGTGCGGTGCATCGCATCGCACAGTTTTTCGCCAGCCCGTTTCCGCGCTTGACCATCGAACAGATGCCCCACGGCCAGCGCGACGCGCAGGCCATCGCCACCTGGACCGACGAGGTTCTGGCTCAATGCAAACACGATCCCCATGATGCACACCATTACCGTCACGTCGCCTGAGCACTACACCCAGACCCTGGCCGCGCATCCGCGCGCGCTGGTGGATTTCTACAAGGACAATTGCCCGGGCTGCAAGATGCTCGACATGTCGCTGATCAAGTTCGCCAACAGCGATGCGGCCGAAGGCGTGGCCTTGTTGAAGGTCAAGCTGGAAGTGGTGGGCGAAGAATTTTTTCGCGACCTGGGCCTGCGGCAGACGCCGACTCTGGCGCTGTACCGCGACGGCAGCGAAGTGGCGCGCCTGTCTGGTTTCCAGTCGCCGGCGCAGGTAGAGACCGCGGTCAAGACCAGCCTCTGAACCTGCGTCTGTTCGCAACGCGCCGGCACGCCCTAGCGCTCCTGTAGGAGCGGCCCCGGCCGCGAGGGCATTACCGAGATAAGCCATCGCACCAGCCCGTGCAATGGATGCGCGGTGCACCTGCCTGTAGCTGTCAATCGACGGGCCGCTACGTACAAACCGGATGCCTGTGCCCGCCCATGCGGCATGGCCTGCCCTGCGCGCTCGCGCACGCCGCTGCGCCCATTGCGCCGCTTCCCGGCGCCGCCGCTGCTGCAATCGCGTCTGCACGCATCGACCAACCAGTCCTCTCAACGGAATCCGCCATGTCAGACAGCCCGCAGACGCCACCACCGACCGAAGTGCGCATGGTCGAAATCGTGTTCCCCAACCACACCAATCACATGGGCACGTTGTTCGGCGGGCAGGCGTTGGCGTGGATGGACAAGGCCGCGTTTCTGGCCGCCTCGCGCTATGCGCGGCGTGCGGTGGTGACCGCACGCTCGGATCAGGTGGATTTCAAGCTGCCGATCCGTCAGGGCCAGATGGTGGAAACCATCGCGCGCGTGGTGTCGGTGGGGCGCAGTTCGATCAAGGTGGAAGTGGAGCTGATCGCCGAAGACCTGCTCAGCGGCGCGCGCGAGCTGTGCACACGAGGGCACTTCGTCATGATCGCCCTGGATGCCGATGGCAAGCCGACGATGGTGCCGCCGTTGCCAGCTGCTGGGGCTAAATGATCAAGACCAGCGCGGTCACAGCGTCGCGAGCACCCGTCGGCTGCGAGCGGCGAGGGCGCACGCACCGCAGCGCGCTCCCGGCACTCGCCACCGCCACACCCGCTCGATGATTGCGCAGTTGCCAGATCGCCGCTGCTATTCCTGGACCTCGCGGTCCTCGCGCTTGGTTTCTTCCATCGCTTCGGGTTCCAGTTCTTCGGCGCTGCGATTGAGTTTGACGAACACGCCCCAGGCGATCAGCAACAGCGCAGCGCACAGGCCGACGGCAGCGGCATACGGCAGTTTGGCTGGGTCCTCGTGCATCAGCTCGAAGATCGATACCAGCGTTTCGATCGCCAACGCAATCACGATCACCACGAAGAACCGCGACAGGTAGCGGCGCACGCGGGTGGGGCCACTGACTTTGACGTCGCGCAGGATCTCTTCTTCGAAGATGGTCTGGCCCAGTTCCAGCGTCACCAGCGCCACGGTGAGCAGGCCGATCGCCTCCAGCACCACATTGAAGCGGTCGCGCACCACCATGTCGCCGCCCGGGGTGAAGCCATGCCACAACTCCAAGCCGGCCATCCCCACCAGCCCCGCCGCGCACAGCACGAAAAACGCCAGGATCACGAAGTGACCGGCACGGAACAGGTGGCTGAGCAGCTTCATGGGAGGCTACGCGGGTGATGGGACGCAGAGCATCGTGGGCAACGCGTCGTTGCAGCGCGAAGGCTACGCGAACCCGGCGCGCCCTCATCCGGCGCTTTGCGCCACCTTCTCCCGCGAGCGGGAGAAGGGATGTGCCAGAGCAGCGAGGTGTAGCTCCCGCGTGCGGGAGAAGGGATGTGCCAGAGCAGCGAGGTGTAGCTCCCGCGTGCGGGAGAAGGGACGTACCAGAGTAACGAGGTGTAGTGGAGACGGAGACCATCGGCCCAGTGCCGTGTAGTTACCATCATCCTTGCTCCCCGCTCCCTTCCCCCGCCTGCGGGGGAAGGTGCCCGAAGGGCGGATGGGGGCACGGTCTACACGTAGCCCAGCCGCTCGCACGCACTCCAACAGCCTCAGCTATGCCGCAACACCTGATACGCCTGCAGATGCACATTCGCCGCCATCAGCAGCGGTGCATTGCGACCGGTCTCGCGCACCCGTTTCAGCATGTCGCCAACGATCTGCGCCGCTTCCACATCCTGGCCGGCTTCCAGATCGCGCAGCATCGACGCCTTCAACGGCGAATCCACCTGCAACAAGGTCTGCAAAGCTTTCGCACGCGCCGGCTCGGGAATCGTCTGGCCGGCCGCATCGGCGGCCCATAGGCATTCGTTGTACACGCCGTTGATCAACGCACGCCCATCGTCGGTGGCGACAATCGCGCCGACCGGTGCGCGCATCAGGCAGGTGGCCGCTGCCAGTGCGGTGAGGAAGCTGTATTTATTCCACTGCTCCTGCGCGATCTGCGCGCTGGCCACATGGTCAATACCCGCCTGCGTACACGCTGCGGCAAACGCCTGCACGCGCGCCGAGTCTGCGCTGCCATCGCGCTCGCCAAAGGTGATCGCTGCCGGCTTGCCCAGATGCAGAATCTCGCCGTGTTCGCCCTTGGTGGCGCTGATGAAGCACAGCCCGCCCAGCACCCGCGCCGCGCCGAAGCGCTCGTCCAGCGCCGCGTAATGGCGCAGCCCGTTGAGAATCGGCAGTACCGTGGTGTGTTCGCCCACGGCCGGTGCAATCGCCTCAAGCGCGCTATCCAGGTCGTAGGCCTTGCAGCTGAGGATCACCAGGTCGAACGGCTGCTGCGCCACCAGCGCCGGCAAGGCAGCGGCAGTGACATGCGCCACTTGCAGATCCGCATCGCCCAGCGGGCTGCGGATGCGCAAGCCATCGGCCTGCAACTGCGCCGCGCGCGCATCGCGCACCAGGAAGGTGACGTCCACGCCGGCCTGCGCCAGACGTCCGCCGAAGTAGCCGCCGGTGCCGCCGGCGCCGAGAATGAGCATGCGCATGATGTGATCTGTCCTCAGTCAATCTGGTCTTGTCCTTCCCCCGCAGGCGGGGGAAGGTGCCCGAAGGGCGGATGGGGGGAAGCGCGTCCGCCAGCAACCGGCGTTCCCAATAAAATCCGCGCCCGGCGTTAGCTACGCAACCCCACGCCACGCCGCAGCAGCCACAGCGCCAGCGCGCTGAGTACTGCGACAAAGCCCAGCATCAGCGCGTAGGCCACCCAGATCGGCACGTCGGAGCTGCCGAGCAGGCCGTAGCGGAAGGCGTTGACCATGTAGAAGATCGGGTTGGCATGCGTGGCCGCCTCGGCCCAGCCGGGCAGCAATTTGACCGAATAGAACACACCGCCCAGGTAAGTCAGCGGGGTCAGGATGAAGGTGGGCACGATCGCCACGTCATCGAACTTCTTGGCGTACACCGCGTTGACGAAGCCGGCCAGCGAAAAGATGGTCGCGCCCAGCAGCACGGTGGTCAGCGTCACCAACGGATGCGGGATGCGCACGGGGGTGAAGAACATGGCGATGATCAGCACCAGCGCACCGACCATCACCCCGCGCAGCACCGCGCCGGACACATAACCCCACAGGATTACCCAGTTGGGCATCGGGCTGACCAGCAGTTCTTCCACGTGGCGGCCGAACTTGGCGCCGAAGAAGCTCGATGAAATGTTGCCGTAGCTGTTCTGGATCACGCTCATCATCACCAGGCCGGGCACGATGAACTGCATGTAGGTGTAGCCGCCCATGTCGCCCACGCGCGAGCCGATCAGCCCGCCGAAGATCAAAAAGTACAGCGTCATGGTGATGGCTGGCGGCACCAGGGTCTGGCCCCAGATGCGCAGGATGCGCTGCACTTCGCGGCGCACGATGGTGCCCAGCGCAATCCAGTTGCGTTGGCGGGGTGTTGCGGGAACAGCGGACATCGAAGGCTCCGGGGAACTCATGGGTGACCTGCCGGGCGCACGGGCGCCGCTGTAGCAGGAGCCGGGTCGGCGAGGGTTTCGCCGGGTCCGGTCAGACGAACGAACAATTCTTCCAGCCGGTTGCTCTTGGTACGCATCGAGCGCACCCGGATGCCGGCATCGCCTAGCGCGGCGAACACGCGGTTGAGGTCCATCGCGCGCGGCATGTCCAGATCCAGCGTGTGGCTGTCGATGGCGGTGAGCGTGGTGCCTTCGATCGCCGGCAGCTGAGTAGGCAGGTCACCGTCGATGTCGAACAGGAAGCCTTCCACGTCGAGCTTGGCCAGCAGCTCGCGCATCGGCCCCTGGGTGACGATCTGGCCGTGGTTGATGATGGCCAGGTTGCGGCACAGGTGCTCGGCTTCTTCCAGGTAATGCGTGGTCAGGATGATGGTGGTGCCGGCGGCGTTGATCTCTTTCAGCACGCGCCACATGTCGCGGCGGATCTCGATATCCACGCCGGCGGTTGGTTCGTCCAGGATCAGCAGGCGCGGCTGGGTCATCATCGCGCGGGCGATCATCAACCGCCGTTTCATGCCGCCGGACAGCGTGCGGCTCATCACCTGGGCCTTTTCCCACAGGTGCGCGCGGCGTAGCTCCACTTCGGCCAGGCGCTCGGCTTCTGCACGCGGCATGCCGTAGAAACCAGCGTAGTTGACCAGGATGTCGAAGGGCTTTTCGAACAGGTTGAAGTTGACCTCCTGCGGCACCAGGCCGATCAGCCGCATCGCCTCGCTGCGATGGGCGACCAGATCGGTGCCGAACACTTCCACCTGACCGCCGGACAGATTCACCAGCGAGCTGATGATGCCGATCAGGGTCGATTTGCCGGCGCCGTTGGGGCCGAGCAGGGCGAAGAAATCGCCTGGCGCCACATCCAGCGACACGCCCTTGAGCGCCTGGGTGCCGTTGTCGTAGGTCTTGCGCAGATCGCACACGCGCAGGGCGGGTGCGGTGATCGGAGATGGGGAATTCAAGGTGTTCCTTCGCGTCAGCGTGACGGCGCAGCGAGTTGCAGGCCGTTATTATAGAAGCCCGCGGGGGCAAGCCCCGATCACAGACTGTCCTAAATACGTTCGTGCCTGTTCAATTTCCCCTCAAGCTTGTCGACCGGCGCATGATTGCGCCCACCGTGGCCCACTGCCAGTTCGTGCGTGACGACGGGCAGCCGCTGGATTTCCAGCCCGGGCAGTTCATCCAGATCCACTTCAATGGCGCCGACGGCACCCCGACCAAGCGCAGCTATTCGCTGGCGACCATCCACGACCATGCGCTGGGACCGGGCGAGGCGGTGGATATCGCAGTGAGCTTCGTGCCCGGCGGCTCGGCCACCGCGCTGTTCGAAGGCCTGCAGATCGGCGACCAGTTGCAGGCCAGCGGCCCGTATGGCCGTTTCTGCCTGCCGCCGGGCGATGCCAACCAGCGCTATGTGCTGATCGCCACCGGCACCGGGGTCACCCCGTACCGGTCGATGCTGCCGTTGCTGGCCGAGGCGATCGCCAGCCGTGGCGTGCAGGTGGTCTTGCTGCAGGGCGCGCGCACCCCGGCCGAGCTGCTGTACGGCGAGGATTTCCGCGCGTTTGCCGACGCGCACCCGCAGTTCCGCTACGTGCCGTGCTTGTCGCGCGAGCTGCCTGACTCGCCGCATGCCGATGTGCGGCACGGCTATGTGCAGCAGCACCTGCCCGAATTCGCGCCCGATGCCCAGACCGATATCGCCTATCTCTGCGGCAACCCGGACATGGTGGACACCTGCGTCGAGGCACTGAAGGCCGCCGGTCTGCCGAACGCGCAGATTCGTCGCGAAAAATACGTCAGTCCGCCACCTGCGAAGACCTGAGGACCGCCGGCGCAGCGACGATGGCGCCGGTAACCGCAGGCACGCTGCACCGTCATGCAGCGTGCCTGCGGTTGCGCACGCGCGAGGCTACGCCCGCGCTGTGTGCAGTGGCGGGCGTTGCAGCTCGACGGTGATGTGCACCAGTTCTTCGTGAATCTGCAAGGCGTTGCGCACCGTGTCCGCATCGATGTCTGCGTCAGTCACCAGGCTGAGCACGCAGGCATAGCGATCGCTGCCGACGCGCCACACATGCAGGTCGGCGATGGTGATCGCATGCGGAAGCTCGGCGATGACCTGCTTCACTTCCGCCACCACCGGCGCGTCCATCTCCGCATCCAGCAGCACGCGGCCGGTACTGCGCAGCAGTCCCCACGCCCACACGGTGACCAGCACCGCGCCGACGATACCCATGAGCGGGTCCAGCCACGTCACCCCCCAATGCATGCCGGCGACCAAGGCCACGATCGCCAGCACCGAGGTGGCGGCATCGGCGACCACGTGCAGATACGCGGCACGTAGATTCAGATCGGCGTGACCGTCGTGGTGGTGAGCATGCTCACCATGCGCGTGACCGTGACCATGATGCGCGTGCTCATGCGCATGGCTGTGATCGTGCCCGTGCGCATGCGAGTCGCGTAACCACCACGCGCAGATCAGATTGACCACCAGGCCGATCACCGCGATGACCGTGGCTTCCTGATACTGGACGGGCTGGGGCGAGAACAGCCGTTCCACCGACTGGAAGGCCATCAGGCCGGCTACGCCCAGCAACAGCAGCGCGCTGCTGTAGCCGCCCAGCACCTCGACCTTCCAGGTGCCGAAGGTAAAGCGCGGGTCGGTGGCATGCCGCCGCGCAAAGCGGTAGGCGAACAACGCCAGCCCCAATGCAAGCGCATGCGAGCTCATATGCCAGCCATCGGCGAGCAAGGCCATGGAGTTGAGTGTCCAACCGCCGACGATTTCCACCACCATCATCACCACGGTCAGGATCACGGCCTTGCGGGTGTTGCGCTCGGCCAGCGGGTTGGTGCTGGCAAAGCGGTGCGACTGCGCGCAGTGGGGCGTGGTGTGCGTGATCGACATCGGTGTGAGCTCTGGCTACGATACCCCCGTAGGGTATCTGAGATACCCCCGTGGGGTATAGGGCAATGTCACATCTGAACCACGATAAATCCAAGCTCCTGGCGCGCGTGCGCAGGATCCGCGGGCAGGTGGAAGGGCTTGAGAAAGCCTTGGCGCAGGATGTGGACTGCACCGCGCTGTTGACCCAGGTCGCCGCGTTCCGTGGTGCGGCGCAGGGGTTGATGGTCGAGTTGCTCAGCGAACATCTCAAGCATCACGTGGCCGCGCCGGATGCGCTGGGCGACCGGGAGCTGGCGGTCGACGATGTCGCCGCCATCCTCAAGACCTATCTGAAGTGACGCCGCTGCTGGCCTGATACCGTGCGCGGATTACCTGCACAGCGGCGCCAATCGCAGCATCCATCCCTGCGCGCTGCCAGCCACGGCGATGACGTGACTGGCAACATCGGCGATGCATCGCTCAGCACGGCTGCAAGGTCACCAGCACCACATCGTTGCTACGCATCGGCACATTGACCTTAACCAGGCCATCGGCGCCGACACGGATGCGAGTGTCCTGCTCGGGCGTGTCGCGTGTGGCTTGTTGCAGCTGGGTCAACTGGGTCTGGTTCAAGGCCTTGGGCAGGCCCATGTCGATGTACAGCGACAGCGGGTCGTTACGGCGGTAGCCGGTCTTGCGCACCTGCAAGGTGTAATTGCCTGCGGGCACGTTGGTCATGCGCAACTGCAGCGGTGCGCTCTCGGTGGCGGCCACCAGTTTGGTATAGAACGGCGTATTGCTCACCGCCTGTACCGGCTGCTGCCAATCCCACACCAGCGCGGCGATGCGCTTGCCATCCACCGCTGCCAGCGCATGCGCATCGGGTAGCGGAATTTCGCGGCCCTGCAGCGCGTTCAAATATTTGTAGGCAAACCACGCCGGCTTGCGAATGCCTTCGCGATTCATCAGCCCGAACCCGCCATGGAACGGCGTCGGCGGCGGGCCGGGTTCTTCGAACAGATCGGTATAGGTCCAGTAGCTCATGCCCTGCACCAGCCCTTGCACCTGCTTGAGTTTGGTCAGAATGTAGGGCGCACTGATATAGCTGTCGTGGACATAATCGCGCGGTGTGTAGCTGCTGCTCCACTCAGTGAAATACAGCGGCAACTGCGGAAACGGCGATGCCTTGATCTGCGCATGCACGCGACGCACATCGCCCACGATGGCATCCGGCGATGCGGACAGCTTGACGTCCTGCTTGCCGTCTTCATCGAGAAAACCGCCGTCCACTCCATAGGTATGCGTGGTGACGAAATCGATGGGGAGTGTGTTCTTGGCAACGAAGGCCAGCAGCTCCGGCACCCAGTCCGCGCCAGCAGTGGACGGGCCACCGACGCGCAGCTGCGGATCGATCGCCTTGATGGTGCGCGCGGTGTTGGCATACAGATCGAAGTAGGCCTGCTGGTCGGCATTTTCCCAGAAGTCCTTCAAGTTCGGCTCGTTCCACACCTCGAAATACCACTGCCGTACTTCATCGGCGCCGTAGCGGTCGCGGATGTGCCGCACATACGCATCGATCAACTGGGTCCACTTGGCCGGATCCGGGTGCGAGGTATTGCCCTTCCAGTAGAACAATGTCTGCTCAGAGGTTTTCATCGCGCTTGGGGTAAAGCCCAGCTCGACAAACGGGCGGATACGCTTGGCCAGCAATGCGTCGTACAGCTGGTCCAGCTTGGTCCAGTCGTACACCAGCTTGCCGTCCACTTCTTTGACGGTGCCAAGCGCATCGTGGAAGACATCGTGGAAGCGGATGTAGCGAAATCCCAGTTCCTGCACGGCAGGCACCAGATGCGCTTGCGTCTCGGCGCGGATCAGCGTGCCCGGAAAATCCGAGCCCACCGACAGCGTGGCGAAGCGATCCACCGGCTTGCCGGCGGTGGAGAGATCCACTGCAATGTCGCGCGGTGCGGCGGCGTGCGCCGGCGCCGGTAATGCCGTGCTGCAGGCCAGCGTCATCGCAAGCAAGATGGGTAACCGCATCGTCTCTCCTGATGGTGTGTGCAGCGGCTTATGCAAATGCACGTGCGCGATGACGCGCGCAGGCGTTTTGCTGGTGACCGTCGCCGGGCGCTCAAGAATAACGGAATGCATGTGCTGACTATCGCGGCTAGCCGTGGGATGTTCGTGCGCAGGGATGCGCACAGTCGCGTTCGTTAGCGGTCGCATCGATTGCAGGGGGCGAGCAGTGGCGCCACCATTGCAGCAGCGCGGTGTGATTGTGTGTGAGTGCAGATTGTCTTAGCACGCTTGGCAGAATGAATGCTCAGCAGCGGTGCCGCACATCGGCGCGGCCGCTGCCGGGACCCTGTCGTAGCTGATCGACTTCGCCACAGCGCTTGAGCACCTAAGAGCAGCTAATAAAACCTAGCGAGCAATCGTCGGGGATGTGGATTGCGCGTAGGGACCGGAGTGGACGCGTGTTCCATGCCGCACCGAGCACAGGCCGAACCCGCCTGGCGGTGAGTACAGTCGTTTTGCTAGCTGCGCTACATCATCGCGACCGCCAGCGTGGGCCACTTGGCCAATGCAATCTGGCTGAGTCGGGCGCGCAGCTGCAATCGGCCGTGGTCTTTCGAACGTGGTCTTGACGATGCCAGACATCGTCAAGACCACTGCCCGCACCAACACGTCCGCAGATCTGCTGCTAACCCTGCGGTTCCTCGGCGACTGCGATCGCCCGGTGAACCATCAAGCTATCGACATACTGCTCCATGCTCTGGATCTTGCCGTCCTTGAGCCGATACAGATGCGCGAAGGTTGCGCGCATGAATTTCCCGGTCTTTGCGTAGGTGCCGGAATACGTGCCAAATGCTGCGACGTAGTCCTTGTCGGCCAAGTACGTGTGAACCTCGGCCTTGTAGCCCACCCACTCGGTCGCCAGCCGATGAAACACCTGTTCGAAGACTTCTGCGGGACCGGTATAGGTCCCCGCGTAAGGGAAGCCTGCCGCCTCTGTCCAGGTGGCCTCAGGCGCTAGCGCTGCGGACAGGTGCTTGCCGTTCTCTTCGGAAGAGCCTTCATAGGTTGCCCGGATGATGTCCAGATTGGTCTTCATCGGATCAACCCCACTTCATCTCGCCCTTGGCGACTTTCGCACCGATCTGCAGCGCCGTGCCCATGCCGGCTCCCGGATAGCGCTTGGTCATGGCCTCGATGAGCGCGGCGCTATTGGACGCCTTGCCCAACTCTTCTTCGAATGCCAACAGATAGTCGCGCGTGTAGTGGATCGCCGACACGTCGGTCGCGGCGCCCGGTGCCATATGTCCAGGAATCACCAGCGCCGGTTTGCGGGCCGCCATCGCATCCAGTGTCTTGATCCATGCCTTACGTCCTTCCGCACTCGGCGTGTCGGCCGTCCATACATGCACGCCAGAGAACACCAGCACGCCACCGAAGATTGCATCGAGCGATTTGAGTGCGAGGTAACGGCGGTTGGCCAGGCCGTCTGCATCCACAATGGCGATGGATTGACCTTCCAGCGTGATTGCGTTGCCATCGAATGCGTCCGGCATGACGATGTCTGCAAGTGTCTGCGGCCCGTTCTCCTTGAGCTGGGGGCCCCAGGTTGCAAGCTTTTTCTCGACGCTACGCTTGATGGCCGCAACGGTGGCAGATGCAGCGATGATGCGTGCATCAGGAAACGCGGCCTTGATCGGGCCCAGGCTGAAGTAATAGTCAGGGTCGCTTTGGCTGACGTAAATGGTGGTCAGCGTTTTGCCACCGGCCTTGATTGCATCAGCCAGCGCTTTGCCATCGGGTAGCGTGAAGCCTCCATCGATCAGCACCGCTTCGCGCGCGCCGGAGATCAGGACCGGGGCGCGAAAAAACCCGTTTTCACCCGCGGGAAAATGCTGCAGCTTTAAAGGCGCCTGTGCGGCGATTGCAGTGTTGACGGCGGGGACGGCTGAGGCGATACCTGCCACGGCAATGGTTTTGATGAGCTCTCTGCGTGTCGTCATGGTTCGTTCCTTTTGGAAAGATGCAACGGTGTTTTCAAGCGGCCTGAAGTTGACGTACGAATGCGCTTGGATCGGTATAGGCGGCATGTGCATCGATCTGCCATCGCTTCCCGCCGGATTCTGCGATGAACGTCGGTACGCCTTGGACGCCGAACTCGCGCATCAGTGCTTGCGCACCTTCAATGCGCGTCCGATCCACGGCGAGAAGCTCGGCATCTGCCTGCGCCAGCCGTGTGGCGGCGTCCGCAAGGTGCAGGTCTTCTAGAAGCCTGACCAGCCCGGCAGTGGTGGTCACGTCTTTCCCGTCAACGTAACGGGCCTGTTGAATGGCCGTCAGTGTCGTCAGTTGCTGTGCCGGTGCTACCAGGGAGACAGCGGTCAGCGCCAATGTGGCTGCACCACTGTCGAACTGGTGCTGGCGATCGCCGAGAACCTGCTGGCGATAGCGCTCAGTGAAACGCTGCCCAGTCAGATGTTCGATGCGCTGGTCGTTCGCCCAGGCAAACGCGGCGAATTGATCGTCCATCGTCCGTGCGCCCTTGCCGGCGAACAACCCGGAAGGCTGCAGTTGAACAGCGATGCCAGGTGCGGTGGCCAGTGCGGAAATGGTCGACGCTGCGCCATAGCACCAGCCGCAGAGTGGGTCGAACAGATAGTGCAAAGTGGTGTTCATGCGCTTTCCTTGTGACTGTGGGACCCATCCTAGGGATCGATCATTGATCGATAAATACATACGTGGTAAATGCATCGTATGTTGAAAGCATCCAATCAAATGGGAGACGGACCCGGCGACCTCGGCAATCTCCGCCGCCTGGCGTACTTCGTCGCCGTGGTAGAAACCGGCTCGTTCACCGCTGCGGCCGAGCGTCTGGGCATTACCAAGGCGGTAGTGAGCCAACAAGTGGCTCGACTGGAACGCGAGTTCCGAACCTCTCTGCTGGTGCGCACCACACGTAAAGTGCAAGCCACCGAAGTGGGGCAGGAGTTTTACGCGCGCTGCGCATCGATTCTGCGGGAGGCCGAGCATGCGTTTGACGGCTTGGCCGATCGATCCGCCGAGCCGTCGGGGATGTTGCGGCTCACTGCACCGTTCGACTATGGCGTGGGCGTGGTAGTGCCTGCGATCGCTGCATTCACCAAGCGCTATCCCCTGTGCAAGGTGGATGCGGTGCTCAGCGACCAAACACTGGATTTGATGTCCAGTCATATCGAAGTTGCCATCCGTGTCGGATGGCTGGCCGAAACAAGCGAGCAAGCGCGAAAAATTGGCACCTTCCGCCAGCTGCTTGTCGCTTCCGCATCCATGGCAGCAGAGCTTGCAACGCTCGATAGCCCGGCTGAGATCATCTCGCTGCCCTTTGTCGCCAACACTGCGTTGCGTGATCATTTGCGGTGGACCTTCTCGTCGAATCAGCGACAGACCCAGGTGGTACACGTGCAGGCATCCATTTTTCTGGATGCCACGATGGCGGTACGCGAAGCGGTGTGCCAGGGCGCCGGCTTGTCCGTGCTTCCAGACTATGTAGTTGCAAACGACCTCGCTGCAGGGCGCCTGATTGAAGTACTGCCGCATTGGCGCCTGCCTTCGGGCGGTATCCATGCGGTATTTCCTGCCGCCCGTTATCGCCCGACCAAGGTCCGCGCATTTGTGGACATGCTGGTCGAGCGAGAAGCCTTGCGACAATCTACCCAACGCTAAGTCGCGGTTTTCCAAGTGCGGCCTTGACCGCAGGCGCCACCTCAGTGCCGAGCAAGACGATCGAACGCTGCATGGCCTCCGGCTCCAGCATGGCGGAGCTCATCTGGAAGGTGAGGCGCGCGATACCGCCGAGCGCCTCATTCGCTGCAAGAATCTTCTCGCGCACTGTGTGCGGAGCGCCGATGAGAAAAGCGCCGCCAGGGCCGCACATCGCGTCGAACTGACCGCGTGTGGCGGTCGACCAACCTCGCTCGCGGCCTATCTCGGTAAACATGTGCGCCCAACCTGGGAAAAACGCATTCCGCGCATCGGCATCGGTGTCCCCCACAAAGCCCATGGCATGGATGCCTACCTTGAGCACGTCCGGTGCATGTCCTGCGTTGCGGCCCGCTTCCCGGTACAGGTCGACAAGCGGACGAAAGCGCTCGAAGCTACCACCGATGATCGCAACCATCAGCGGCAAACCCAGGCTGCCCGCGCGGACGAACGATTGCGGCGTGCCGCCAACGCCGAGCCAGATCGGTATCGTCGTCTGGTGCGGCCGCGGAAAGACGCCCTGACCGCTAAGCGGCGGTCTGAAGCGCCCGCGCCAGGTGACCTGAGTGTCGCCACGCAGTTTCAGTAGTAGGTCGAGCTTCTCCGCGAACAGTGCGTCGTAATCCTCCATCGCAAAACCGAACAAGGGATAGGCTTCGGCGAATGAGCCGCGGCCGACGACAATTTCTGCGCGACCCTTGGCGATCAGATCGATCGTCGCGAATTCCTGAAAAACCCGCACTGGATCAGCCGCGCTGAGTACCGTGACGGCGCTTGCGAGCCGGATGCGTTGCGTGCGGGCTGCTGCGGCTGCAAGAATGACAACGGGCGCGGAATCCAGAAACTCCTTGCGGTGATGTTCGCCGATGCCGAACACATCGAGGCCAACGCGGTCGGCAGTTTCCACCTCCGCAAGCAGTGCAGCCATCCGGTCCGTGGGCGACACCATGTGCCCTGTCGCCGGATTGGGGATGGTTGCGGCAAAACTGTCGATTCCGATTTCCATGGAAATTCCTCTCAGTCGAGTTCTACATTGAATTTTCGCTGGTCTCGCCCTTTGTGTATCCCAGGCCACCGCTGGTAAGCCTGTCTTGCTTGCGATCAACGTCAATGCTTGCTGGGAGGCCGCCTACTACTTCGGTCATCTAGGCAAGGCCGCTGTGCCGCCATCGCATACAGCATGACCGTCGAATCACCACACTGTCAGCCACATCGCGTTCTCTGCCATGGGCAGCTTCCTGTGCTGGGTTGCGATTACGATGTGCGTGATGAAAGTCAGTCCAGTTTCCTTGGCGACGGCGGCGAGGCCACATGTAGGGCCCCGCTCAGCAGGTCGAGAGCTGCCTTGATGACGGAAATGCTGGCTACACCTGTCTCTCGGGATGTCTGCCCGACAACCAGGGGTAGCCTGGCGCGCCACCATCAAAGGACTCAAGAGGCTTCGATGCCGCCGATGGCGCAGACCAGGACCCAGTAGGCCGATGGACGTTGTGACGCGCGCCAGCACCGACGTTACGTACCTCAGGCAGCGAGTGCTTGAATCTGCGTGTGGGCCGCGTCGATGGCGGTGACTTTGGAATCGTCGCCCAGCGCAAGACCTTCCGCTCGAATGATGGTGAGGTCAGTCACGCCGATGAAGGCGAGTGCACCACGCAGATAGGTTTCCTGGTGGTCGAGGCTGGCAGCAGGGCTGCTGCCGGTATAGACGCCGCCGCGCGTAGACGCCACAAACGCCCGCTTGCCGTGGACCAGACCTTCTGGACCATTGGGGCCGTACTTGAAGGTGCGTCCTGCGACACTGACGCGGTCGACCCAGCCTTTAAGCTGCGAGGGAATCGAGAAGTTGTACATCGGCGCGCCGATCACGATGATATCGGCGGCAAACAGCTCGTCCAGATAAGCGCTGCCGGTGGCTAGATCCTGGCCGAGCGCCGGGCTACCGACTTCCCCGCCTTGATAGACAGCCAGATGCGCACCGGACAGATGCATGGCCGCATCGACAACGAGATCGCGCCGAATCACGCGTGTGTCGGGATGCAGCGCTTGCTGCCTGGCGACGATGGCAGCCGTCAACGCGCGGCTCACGGAGTACGCGCCAAGAATGCTGGAGTCGATATGCAAAATGGTGGTCATGGGTCGATCCTTTGGCCGCGAGGTTGCGGCAATGGTGAGAAAAAAAGCTTTAGATCTTGCTGAACTTTGTCGATCAACATCGGCGGCAGGCGCTTCGAACACGCCGCGCTCTTTGGTGCCGCACAACGCTGTTTACCCGGCTCGCTTCAGAGCCATACGGCTTCTAGCCAACAGGAGCGTGCAACACGGCGCGCAAACCACCACCTGTCAGGTGACAGCGCGCCACGCGGCGTGTGACGGCTAAGCATCACGGCGTTCTCCCAAGTAGGCGAGCGGCGTTCTGGCGGTAGATCGCCGGACGCGATAGCCCGGTGACCTCCATGGCTTCAAGCGCCGCGCTGAATGTGTCGAGGCCGACGTCCGGTGTCATCGGGAAATCGGTCCCGAACAGGATGCGCTCAGGATCTGCCACCTGCGCAAGCGCGGCAAACGTCGCCGCGCCCGCCGCCAGCGCGGTGTCGTAATAGAAGGCGCGAAATGCCTGCGCCGGGTCGCCGATCCGGTCGATGACACCCGGCATCATCTGCAAGCTGAGCGCGATACGCGGGAACAGGAACGGCAGCGTACCGCCTGCATGCGACAGAATGAAACGGATCCCGGGAAAGCGCGACAGCACTCCGGCAATGATCAGGCTGGTAGCGGTGCGCGTGGTTTCGAACGGAAATTCCAGAACGGACGCCGGCGCCACGACAGGCAAACTGTAGGACGGCTCGTTCGGATGAATCAGCACCACCGCGCTACGGCGGTTTAGTTCTTCCCATAATGGGGTGAAGCGCTCGTCGCCAAGGTACGCGCCTTCATAGCTTGTGAAAACGATGAAACCGTCGGCCTTGAGCGTCTCCATGGCGTAGGCGACTTCCGCGAGGCTTGCGTCCAGGTCCGGCAATGGCAGGCTGGCAAATGCGCCGAAACGGCCTGGATAGTTCTGGCGTAGATCGGCCGCGGCCTCGTTGCAGCCACGCGCGATCGTTCCCTGACGGTCCGTCATCGGGACCGACGACACCGACAAGATGCCTTCGGCGATGCCAGCGGCATCCATCATTGCGATTGCTTTGTCAGGCGACCACTCGGGTGCGCGCTTGTTCGGCATCTGAGCTGCAAGGACATCCATGCCGACCGCGTCGATATAGACCTTTGGGAAGAAGTGCTGGTGGGTGTCGATCTTGTTGAATGACATGGCGGTTCCCTGGTGTATGCCGCGACACGAGATGGTAGAAATGTCGTCGCGGCCTGGCGTTGAGCATTTGAAGGTTCGCCGCCTGATCGGTGACGAGTGCGCGCTTCTCAGGAAATCTTGTACTGCCCGCCATCCACCGGAAGCGCCTGGCCAGTAATGAACGCTGCATCATCGCTGGTGAGAAAGCACACGGAGCCCGCAATATCCTCCGGCTCGGCAAAGCGCTTGATCGCCTGGTGCTGCCAGGTCTGACGTTTCTCTTCCTCTGGCATGTCTTGCGTCAGGCGCGTGTTGGTGATGGACGGAAGTACGGCATTGACAGTGATGCCGGAATCGGCGACATCGTTAGCCAACCCCCGCACGAAGCCGATGACTCCCATCTTCGAGGCCATGTAGTGACTCATGCCGGGGATGGCGAGCCCGATGGAGTTGGACGATATATTGACGAAGCGGCCCCAGTTGTTCTTCCGCATCTGCGGCACGAACTGTTTGGCGCTCAGAAAGTGCGCGTCGAGATTGATGGAGAAGGTCCTTTTCCATTGCTCCCAGTCCAACTCGTCGATAGGCTTCGGACTGCCGATGCCCGCATTATTCACAACAATGTCGGTGCGGCCGAAGCGCTGTTGAACGTGTTGGTCGATGCGCTCCCAATCCGCAGCGCTCGTGACATCGCCGGTAACGATCAGGCTATCGCCGGCGAGCATGCCAGCGGTGTCGTGTGCTTGCTCGATATCTACCAACACCAGCCGCGCGCCATGCGCGGCGAGTTTGACTGCAATGGCTTGACCAATCCCGCGGGCAGCGCCTGTCACGATGGCAACGCGGCCATCGTGACTCGATTTCGTCGGTTTCATGTTGGGTTCCTTGAACGCAAATCTTCAGTGCGCACTACAAGCGCAGCCAGCGGCGCGGTGCTTTCGCACTACGATCAGAATGGGTATTGCTCTTCGTTCTTGCTGTGACGGGCGTTGATCCAGATCGTATCGGTGAAATCATTCATGCAATCCGGCCCGGTGCGACCCCACCCGCTATCGCGCACGCCACCCATCGGCACATGCGCCTCATCGTTCACCGTTGCGGTATTGACGTTGACCACGCCGGCCTGGATCCGCGGTGCCAGTTCCAGGCCACGGTAGGTGTCGCCACTCAGGATCGATGCAACCAGGCCATAAGAAGTACGGTTTGCCACCGTGACAGCATCTTCGACCGTATCAACGGGTTCGACGATCACCACCGGACCGAAGGTCTCCTCATTGGAGATGGTCGCCGCATAGGGAACATTGGTCAGGATGGTCGGTTGATAGACCTGGCCCTCAAATGTCCCGCCCGTTTCGATTCGCGCGCCCATCGCGACGGCTTCCTGGACACCTTTGTGGACTTTCTCGATCGCAGCCTTGTTGATCAGCGGCCCGATCAGCGTGGCAGGATTGGACGGGTCGCCCATGGGGAGCTGACGGGCGCGCTGGATGAACTTTTCAAGGAATTCATCGTGCAGCTCGCGTGCAATGATGATCTTGCGCGTGTTCATGCAGATCTGTCCTTGATGGAAGAATGCTCCGAACGTTGCGGTGCGCACCGCAAAATCCACATTCACATCGTCCAGTACGATCAGCGGGTTGTAGCCGCCCAATTCCAGCACGGTACGCTTTAGCGTGCGCCCGGCACGCTCGGCGAGTATCCGCGCAGTCTGTACGCCGCCGATTAAATTGATACCACGCACATGTGCCGATGCGAATACTGCATCGGAGATCACGCCGGCGCCGCCAGGCGCATGCGGCACGACGTTGATGACACCGGGAGGAAAGCCGGCTTCTTCGGTAATGCGCGCAACCATCAGTCCTGCCGAAACCGGCGCGAATTCCGATGGTTTGATAATGACCGTATTGCCTGCAGCAAGCGGCCCAAGCGCCGCACGCCAGGACAGGATATTGGCCCCATTCCAGGGAGTGAAGCAGGCGATGACGCCGAGCGGGCGACGGATGCTGAAGGACAGGCGACCGGCGACATCGCTCGGAAAGGTCTCGCCCTTGGGGTTGTAGATCCAGCCCGCCGCCGCTTCCAGATTTTGGACGACCAGGCTTTGCTGGAAGCGTGCAAAGGAAATGGTGCTACCTGTTTCACGCGACAAGACATCTGCGATTTCTTCCGAGCGTTGCCGATAGATGGCGGCTGCCTTCAGAAACAACGCGGCCTTCTTGGCAGGCGGCATCGCTGCCCAGGCCGGAAAGGCCTGCTGGGCTGCTTCGATGGCAGCATTCGCTTCATCCGCGCCACAGTTGGCAACATGCGACATCAGCTTGCCGCTGTAAGGCTCGAACACATCGAAGGTGGCCTTGCCGGACGACTGTTTCCATTGGCCACCGGAAAAGTAGCCGTGATTTTGAATTGTGCTCATTTCACACCTTTATCGGGTTGGTCAGATGCTTGAATGCGGACGTCGAGATTCATCGCGCCACGGTCGTGCTGCGGCGCGTTTTTTTGCCACACTGATTGCGCGACGTTCTAGATGAACATGCCGCCAGAGGCTTCGATGCGTTGTGCGTTGATCCAGCCATTGCCTTCTGACAGCAGTCCGGCAATCACCGGTCCAATGTCGTCTGGCAGGCCCACACGACCAAGCGCGGTCTGCGCGGAAATCAGCGCGTTGAGCCCTGCGTTGTCGCGCACCACACCACCGCCGAAATCGGTCTCGATGGCGCCTGGTGCCACTACATTGACGGTGATGCCGCGCGGGCCCAGTTCCTTGGCCAGATAGCGGGTGAAGACCTCGATGCCGCCTTTCATCATCGCGTAGGCCGCATACCCCGGCAGCGCGAAGCGGGTCAATCCACTCGACAGATTGATGATGCGGCCACCATCTGCGATGACCGGCAGCAACGATTGGGTGAGGAAGAAAACGCCCTTGAGATGGGCTGCCATCAATTGATCGAACATGGCCTCCGTGCTTTGTTCGATTGGCGCTGCCAGACCGATACCTGCGTTATTCACCAGGAAATCGATGTAGCCGCGCGACCATGTTGTGGCCAAGCTTGCACGTAATTCCTTGACGAACGCGGGAAAGGAGCCGATCTCGGCGGTATCGAGTCGAAGCACCGCTGCCTTTCTGCCAAGCTGCTCCACTTCGCGCGCGACCTCACGCACGCTGTCTTCCTGCGACTTATAGGTCAGCACCAGATCGACCCCGTTGCGTGCAAGGGCCAGTGCAGTGCTACGGCCGAGTCCGCGGCCGCCGCCCGTGATCATTGCTAACTTGGTTGTATTTTCCGCCATTGTCTTTTCCTCGAGGCGTGCGCTGCCTTACCGCGTTGCCGCCATCTACCCTGGCCCTGGCAGTCATGCAGAGATGTTCACTAGAGGCCGGTCGCTGCGGCCGGTGAAAACCTGCATGCCTGGCCTGGGCGATGCATGCAGGTTCTCCAACCGAGCGCGCGCTTAGAACTTTGCGTCGCTCAGTGCTGCAAGAAACGCCATCGGATTCCAGTACTCGCGGTAATTGACCACCAGGCCATCCTTGAACGTCACCACCGTGGCATAACTCATTTCATAGGGGTTGCCGTTGGAGATGACCGTGCCGGACGCACTCCATTCGGCGATGGCCACGTTGGGATCGTCGGTGGCATGGATCTTCAGGCTCGGGATGGTCTTGACGTCGATCACGTTCGGGTAATTGCGCAGATACTCGTAGATAGCGGCGCGACCTACCAGTTTCCTGGATGACACATCGGGTGCGAACGGAAACTCAACGACCACGTTCTCGTCGCAGAGCTCGGACCAACCTTTCATATCCTTGGCGAGAAACGTGTCCAAGGTGCGTTGTAGAAGTTGGACAGCGGTGTGGGTGCCTGGCGTGTTCATGCGTTGCTCCGGTGGGTTGGTGGTGTGGTCAGGCTTTTGGCCAGATCCAGTTGGATGCGATACGTTCGGCCAGCATCATGGTTGGGAATGCGGTCGCGACCGAAGGCACGTCGGGCCAGATCGATGCATCGACAACACGCAATCCCTCAATCCCGCGGACGCGGCCATCGATGTCGACCACGGCAGTCGGGTCGCGCTCGCCTCCCATCGGCACAGTGGAGGTTGGATGTTGGTAGGTCGCCACGCTGGCGGGCAGGGTGGCATCCAGCGCGGCGCGATCGCTCACAGCTGCGCCCGGCGCGAGCTCGCCGCCGACCACATCTGCAAACGGCGTGTGCCGCGCGATTTCCCGGATCAATTGCACGCCGTCGATCAAGCGCTCCCGATCGCCCGCGTCGCTGAGGAAACCCAGATCGATGATCGGTGGCGCCTGCGGGTCGCGACTGGCGATGGTGACAGAGCCGACCGACCGCGGGCGCACCAGCGCCGCGAACAGCAGGAACATGGCGTTGTCGGATGACTGCCCATCGTCGGGCAGCGCTGCAGTGCTGATGTTGAGGTCGGCCTCATCCCCGACGGCATGCTGCGATCGCGTCCACAGCATGGCGCCGATGGGCGGATACGGCAGGCCGACGGCCTCCTTTTTAATCGACCACACGGTCGGAACCAGCAGGTGGTCCTGCAGGCGACGGCCCACCGGCAGATCGGCCACCACGTCGATGCCGAGGTTGCGCAGCGTGTCGGCAGGACCGATCCCCGAGCGCATCAGAATCGCCGGGCTGGCGTAGGTGCCTGCCGATAAAACGACTGTGTCAGCGCTGATCACCTCGCCATTGGCCAGACGCACTCCGGTGGCGCGCGTACCTTCCAGCACGACGGCATCGACCAGCACCTGGTCGCGGATGGTCAGGTTGGCGCGGGCACGCACCGCCTCGCTCAGCAGGGTCATGCCGGTCGTGAGCCGCACGCCCATGCGGGTGTTCATGACATAGGGACCGACGCCCAGTGGGTGCGCGGTCGCAAACCCGGCCGAGCGTTCATGGCCTGCAGCGACCGCGGAGGCAATGAAGGCGCGGTGCTGGTCTGACACTTCTTCGTCGCCGAGCTGATGCACGGGGAAGGGGCCGTCATGGCCAGTGCCACCGGTCCCGGAGGTACGCTCCAGCGACTGGTAGAACGGCTGTGTAGCGTCCCAGCTCAGTGCCGCCAGATCGTGTTCCCGGGCCCAGCGGTCGTGGTCTGATTTTGGTAACCGCATCGCCACTGCACCGTTGATCGCGGACGACCCTCCCAGCACCTTGCCGCGATTGAGTGGCATGCGCCTGCCGAGCAGGCCAGGCTCTGATTGAAAGCCCCAGTCGTGCTGTGGATCGCCGCCCACCAGATCCTGGCGCCGTACTGCGTCCGGATACGCGTTAGGTGCATAGGCCACGCCTGCCTCGATCAACAGCACGCGACGCGATGCATCGGCACTCAGACGGTTGGCCAATACTGCGCCGGCGGACCCGCCACCAACGATGATCAGGTCGTATGTAGCACCTGATGCATCGATGATGCCTGCCGCATTGGAATGGGGCTGCGGCAGATCCTTGCCGGTGCTTCCAGCGTCGTTGCGATCGATCATCGAGAGTGGCTTAAGAAGAGGTGGCGGCGATGCTGACACCTGGGTGTTACTGCCAACAAGCCTGTATTTTTCGATGCGATCCATCGTTTAATCCGTTGGATGGGCAAGTAAGCAAAAATCACATAAGGCGCCACCATGCTGGATGGTTTATCGCTCGATCAACTGAGAACTTTTATCGCCGCAGCCGAAGAGGGCAGTTTTTCATCCGCGGGCAGGCGCCTTCGACGTACCCAATCCGCCGTCTCCGAAACAATGAATAACCTCGAGACGCGTCTCGGCGTCCGCCTGTTCGATCGGCAGGGTCGATATCCCAGGCTGACCCCGGAAGGGAAGGTGTTGCTCTCGGATGCAAGGTCCATCATCGCAGGCGTCGAGAACCTGAAAGCCCGGGCGAAAGGGATATCCGGCGGCCTGGAGCCTGAACTCGTCGCAGTGATCGACGTCTTTTTCCCGATCACTGCCATGGCAGAAGCCGCGCACGAATTTCGTGTCCAGTTCCCAGACACGCCGCTGCGGTTATTTGTCGAGGCGCTTGGCGGCGCGATGCAGCCGGTGGTCGATGGCCGCGCCAGCTTCGGTGTTGTCGGGTCCTTGCAGATGTTGCCCAGTGGCCTGGAGTCGGAACAAATTGCCACGATCAACTTTGTCAGCGTGGCGGCCAGTCACCACCCGCTGGCCGCTTATGACGGGCCGATCCCGCGCGAGGAGCTCGCCAAGCATGTGCAACTGGTATTGACGGACCGCTCCAGCATCTCGGAAGGGCAGGAGTTCGGTGTGCTGTCTCCGCTGACCTGGCGGTTGGCGGATCTGTTTGCCAAGCATGCTTTTCTTCTCAGTGGTCTGGGGTGGGGCGGCATGCCGTTTCACGCGGTCTCCAACGACATCGCCGAAGGACGACTTGTTGTGCTTCCGATCGAGGCCACACCGGTCGGGGGATATCACATGCCCATCTCGGCGATCTACCGCCTCAGCGCGCCGCCGGGCCCTGCAGGCCGCTGGATGATTGAGCGTCTAAAGCATTGCACCAGGGGCCGGCAGGTCGCCACGGACCTCCCGGACTAGCGGGGCATTGGACGGTTGGTGCGTCGAATGGCGCCCAGACAGGCAGAGATCGAACAAAAAGATAGACACGCTCAAATATATGTATTAGTGTTTGTTACACACATTCACTAGATCCACTTCAACCCATGCCCACCAGCAGCCGTTTCGCCGTCGCCACCCATATCCTGACTGCGCTTGCAGTGGGCGATGGCACGCCGATGCGCTCGGAGGACCTGGCGTATTCGGCCAATACCGGTGCTGTGGTCATCCGTGGCCTGCTGTCGCGCCTCAGCGAGGCGGGGCTGACGCGTTCGCAACTTGGCGCCGGCGGTGGCGCGATGCTGGCCAAACCGGCCAAGCAGATCAAACTGCTCGATGTCTATGCGGCGGTGGAGGATACGGAGCTGTTTGCGGTGCATCGGACGCCGCCCTGCAAGAGTTGTGCGGTGGGCGGTAACATCCTGGCCGCGCTTGAACCGACATTGACCCGAGCTCGCAGAGCACTTGAAAGCGAACTCGGAAAAACCACCATCGCAGATGTGGCCACCGACGTCGCGCGGCTGGGAAAATTCTCGATCCCTCTGGTCTGGTAATTTTTTAGCTTAAATGTCGATAAGTCGACGACACATATATATTTCGGTAGATCACGTCGACATCAGAGCCGCCAGTGTTTTGGGGTGCTGGCAACCTCTCTCACTTTAGAACCCCTCAACTTCAATCACATCAACAGGAATAGATCATGAGCATCGGCATTATTGGTTCTGGCGCGCTTGGCGCCAACGTCGCACGTGCACTCGCCAAGAAAGGGATTGCAGCATCGATTTCAAACAGCCGTGGACCGGCTTCGCTCGCTGCGTTGGTCGATGAGCTTGGCCCTTCGATTACCGCAGTCACCGCTGCCGAAGCGGCGAGCGCCGACATCGTGATCGCCGCGGTACGCTGGGTCGATGCCGAGAAAGCCATGACTGGCCTGCCAGCGTGGAATGGGCGCATCGTGATCGATGGCACCAATCCGGTCGAGTTTATCGACCCGGCTTCTGCGGACGCCAACGATCCCAGCAATCCACTGGCGGCCTACGGCATCAAGGCCGTGGATCTGGCGGGCAAGCATTCGAGCGAGGTGTTCAAGCACCTCGTGCCAGGGGCGAGGGTTGTCAAAGCGTTCAATCACCTCGACGTCAACGTCCTGGCCGAACCTGAAGTAGCCGGCGGTAAGCGCGTGCTGTTCTATTCCGGGGACGACGCTGCGGCTAAGGCCGAGGTGCACGCGCTCATCGACGCGATGGGCTTTGCGCCGGTCGACCTCGGGTCGCTCGATGTGGGCGGGACGCTTGCATCGCTGCCTTTCGGCTCGCTCTCTGCCCAGAACTTCGTAAAGCTTTAACCACAAGGCGCCAGGTTGCGGGTGGATGGAACCTCTGTTCCATCCACCCGCACTGTTTTTGCAAACGATGAAGAGCGGCTAACACCACGTAGCGAGCAGTCGTCAGTGGGTGTGAACGGCGCGCTCCGAACCGGCGTGTACGCGTGGACTATGCCGCACCGAGCACCGAGCACCGAGCACCGGCCGCGCCCGCCTGGCGGTGAGTACAGTCGTTTTTTTAGCTGCGTTAAAGTCAAAGCGGGAATGCTCAAGCCTCTGGTCATTAGGCGCGCGTCTTGCCACGAAGGTGCGCGGTGCTGCGCTTCGCTCTTTCCAACACCTTAGCCAGCACTCGCTAATGGCGCAGTGCTGGCATGCGATGCCCCCAATGAGCGGCATCTCAGCGCACGAGTAACACCCTCTTGGCCAATTCCCCTCTATACGCGGCACGGATAGGAGGCGAATGATCGCTCCATATCGTGTGCGCTATGTCTTATGCGTACCGACTTGGCGTGTCCGCGCAGCGGCAGCCGCAACGATGACGGATCAACGCACGCATCCGCTCCACATCGGTGTAAAGGACGCTTGACACGCCGCAGATCTGCGCGCACTCTGCGTGTCAAGGGAACTTGACACAGGGGTGTGGGGTGAACAGCAGCGCAAACATGTCGCCGGTGCACGCATTGCCTTGCAGTGCTGTGATGCTCAAGGAATCTGCTTGCATTGCCATGCAATGCACAGCGATCTACGCACAGACGTCCACGACACCGGTGGGCGCACGATGAGCGCCAAGACAGTGGCGCTGCGTGTACTGCAGGTCTGCAGCGTTGTCCTGATTCTGCTGGGTGCCTTGCGGCGCTGGCTGCCATGGCAGGTGAGCGATTACGCCCAGGGGCTGCTGATCGGCGTCGGCCTGGGCGGCTTGCTGGTGGCGCTGATGCTGCACGTCTCGTGCGGCAGCTTTCGCGACAGTGCGCCGCCTGCGTTGGTCCGCCGGTATCACACGGAGCTTGCGCCGCCGATGCTGGCCTACGTCGTGGTCATGCTGTGCTGGCGGCATCTGCTGGCCAGTGTGGATGCCAACTGGATGCGTGTGCTGATTGCGCTGCTGCCTGCCTTGCTGCTGATGTTCGTGGTCCGTGCGGTGGCGCGTTTTGTACATGATTCGGATGAAATGCAACGCCGCATCGAGCTGGAATCGATCGCCATTGCCGCAGGTCTGGTGAGCCTGGCGTACATGACCGCCGGCTTCCTGCAATCGGCGCAGCTGATCGCGGTGCCGGCAGCGGCGGCGATGATCTGGGTGTTTCCGGTGCTGTGCATCACTTATGGCTTCACCAAGGCCATCAATGCACGCCGCTATCAATGAAGAGTCGGGTACGTGCATTGCGCGAAGCCAGCGGCTGGTCGCAAGGCGAGTTGGCCGAGCAGCTGGGCGTGTCGCGGCAAACCATCAATGCGCTGGAGACCGGCAAGTACGATCCCAGCCTGCCATTGGCGTTTCGCATCGCACGCTTGTTCGGCGAACCGATCGAGCACGTGTTTCTGTATGACGATGATCAGTAGTTGCGGTGGTCACAACCGACCGTCGGCAACGTCAGGGAATGGGCACTAGGAGAGGATGGACATGCTGAAGCAACTGAATGTGGCCGCCGCCATGCTGGCCGCGCTGCTGGCCGCAGGATGCCAACGCGCAGAGATGCCTGTTGCAGGTAAGGCCGGCGCATCCGGGCCGGGTAAAACGCAGCCGCGTGCTGCAAACACGCATCAAGATACTGCGGCTGGCAATCGCTATGGCAGCCTGCAATTTGCACCGTGCACGCTGAGTTCCGGCAGCGCGGCAGGCAATATCGAAGCGCAGTGTGCACAGCTGAAAGTGCCGGAAAACCCGGCTGCGCCACATGGGCGCATGCTCGACTTGAAGATCGCCTGGCTGGAAAGCAACGCCGGCGCGGGCAGCACGCCGGACCCGGTGTTCTTCATTGCCGGCGGCCCAGGCCAGTCGGCCACGCAGGTGGCTGCGATCGTGGACATGGGCTTGCGCGAGGTGCGCAAACAGCGCGATCTTTTTCTGGTCGATCAGCGCGGCACCGGTGGGTCGCATCCGCTGCAATGCCGCGATGGCGCCGGTAAGTCATTGGAGATGCCAGGTGGCGCCGCGGCCAGCGTGACACAGCTCACCGACTATGCGCGGCAGTGCGCGGACGGCTTGCGCAACGACGCCGACCCGCGCTACTTCACGACGACCGAGGCGATCGCCGATCTGGATGCGGTACGCGCGGCCTTGGGCGTGCAGCAGCTCAATCTGATCGGCGGCTCCTACGGCACCCGTGTGGCGCAGCAGTACGCGATGCATTACCCGCAGCACACCCGCAGCGTGGTGCTCGATGGCGTGGCGCCCAACGATCTGGTGATCGGCGGCGAATTTGCGCGCACCTTCGAAGATGCGATTGCGCTGCAGGCCAAGCAATGCGCGTCCACGCCGGCATGCGCCAAACGCTTCACGGTCGATACCCGCACCCAGCTGCGGCAGGTGGTCGAGCGTTTGCGCCAGGCGCCGGTGGCAGTGGACTACCGCGACCCGCGCACCGGCGCGCTGCGCCACGAACAGGTGACCGCCGATACGGTGGTGGGGCTGGCGTTTGGATTTTCGTATGCACCGGAAACCGCCTCCCTGCTGCCGCTGGTGCTGGACGAAGCCGCTGCAGGCCGCTATGCATCGTTGATGGCGTTGGCGCAGATGAGCGCGTCGGACATGTCCGATCAGATGAATCGCGCAATGCAATGGTCGGTGTTGTGCAGCGAGGATGCCGGGCGTTACCGCGCACCCACGGACAAGGACGCCACGCTGCTGGGCAATGAGGTGGCCGAGATGTTCTTCGCCCCGTGCAAGGTCTGGCCCGCCAAGCCGGCATCGGCCGATGCAGCCAAGCCGTTCACATCGACGCTGCCGGTGCTGCTGCTGTCGGGAGAACTCGATCCGGTGACACCGCCGCGCTACGCACAACGTGTGTTGCAGGGTCTGCCCAACGGCCGCCACATCATCGCGCCGGGGCAGGGGCATGGCGTGTTCCGGCTCGGCTGCATGCCCAAGGTGCTGAGCCAGTTTCTGCAGACCACCGACGCCAAGGCGCTGGATGCCAGCTGCGTGGCCAGCCTCAACAACGTGCCAGCGTTTACCTCGTTCAACGGATGGGAACCATGAGCCGCATCGACCACGCCACGGAGGCGTACGCATGATCGTCGTCGAGAATCTGCACAAATCGTTCAAGACCAAGACCGGGCTGGTCAATGCGGTCGATGGGGTCAGTTTCAGCGCCGCCGACGGCCAGATCACCGGCTTGCTCGGCCCCAATGGCGCCGGCAAGACCACTACCTTGCGCATGCTCTACACCTTGATGTCGCCGGACCAGGGGCGCGTCACCGTGGATGGCGTGGACGCCGCGCACGACCCGGTCACGGTACGCCGTGCGCTGGGCGTGTTGCCGGATGCGCGCGGCGTGTACAAGCGCTTGAGCGCACGCGAGAACATCGCCTATTTCGGCGAGCTACACGGCATGTCGCGCAGCCAGATCGCCGAGCGCACGCGTGTGTTGTCCAGCGCATTGGACATGGACGATATTCTCGACCGCCAGACCGAAGGCTTCAGCCAGGGCCAGCGCACCAAGACCGCGATTGCACGCGCGCTGGTGCACGACCCGCGCAACGTGATTCTGGACGAGCCCACCAATGGCCTGGATGTGATGACCACGCGCGCCATGCGTGGCTTCCTGCAGCAGCTGCGTGCGGAAGGGCGCTGCGTGATCTTTTCCAGTCACATCATGCAAGAGGTGGCGGCGCTGTGCGATCGCATTGTCATCATCGCCAAGGGCACGGTGGTGGCGTCCGGCAGCGCCGACGAACTGCGTGCCGCCACCGGTGAAGACAACCTGGAAGACGCCTTCGTCAAGTCGATCGGCTCGGAAGAAGGACTGCACGCATGAGCAAGCGCTCCCTGTTGGCCACGTGGTGGACGGTGCTACGCAAGGAACTGCGCGACATCGCGCGCGACCGCCGCACCCTGGCATTGGCGTTGCTGCTGTCGCCATTGCTGTATCCAATTTTGATCCTGGGCATGGGCGCCTTGAGCGAAAGCCGCGTACGCACGCAGATCGACAAGCCGCTGGACATCCCCACGCTCGGCCGCGAACACGCACCCAATCTGGTGCGGTTTCTCGCCGCACAGGGGCTCAACGCCGTGGATGCGCCAGCCGACCTGACGACGGCCATTCGCAACCAGGATGTGGACGTGGCGCTGCGCATCAGCGACAGCTATGCCGACGATTGGCGCGAAGGCCGTCCGGCGCTGGTGGAAATCATCAAGGACAGCACCCGCCGCGAGGCCGACGTGCCCAGCCTGCGCTTGCAGGCAGCATTGAGCGGCTACAGCCAGCAGGTCGGCGCATTGCGTCTATTGGCGCGTGGCATCGATGCGCAGGTGAGCCGTCCACTGGAAATCGCCGCGCAGGACTTGGCCACTGCCGAAGCCAAGCGCGGGCAGATGATGGCGATGCTGTTGCCGGTGCTGCTGGTGATCACCTCGTTCCTTGGGGGCGCGTCGTTGATTCTGGACGCCACTGCCGGCGAGCGTGAGCGGCAGTCGCTGGAACCGCTGCTGGCAACGCCCGCACCACGCAGTGCGATTGTCAGCGGCAAGATCGCCGCCGCCTGCGTGATCGGCATGGTGTCGTTGTTGCTCACCTTGCTGGCCTTCAAATTGAGCGCGCAGTTGTCCTCGTCCAATCTTGGGCGCCAGCTCAACGTGGGTTTCGTGCCGATGCTGCAGATGCTCTTCATCCTGGTGCCGATGCTGTTTGTCGGCACCTCGCTGCTGACCTATCTGGCCGCCGCGGCCAAAAGCATGAAGGAAGCGCAGGCGCACATGACCTGGTTGCTGCTGCTGCCGATGCTGCCCGGCTACGCATTGATGGCGTATCCGCTGAAGACGCAGCTATGGCATTTTGCGGTGCCGTTTTTGGCGCAGAACCAGATGTTGCTCAAGGTGATCCGCCACGAAACCATCAACGCGCAGACCTGGGCGGTGTATCTGCTGGCCGGCTTCGGCGTGGCTGGGCTGTTGTGGTATGCGGCGGTACGTCGCTATCACCAGGAGCGCTTGGCGATTTCGGGGTAAGTGGCTCGACAAGCGTGCAGTGGCAGCGATGGTCTGCGCGTCGTGCGTTTGGCTTAGAGCGGCGAGTACAACTACGGCGTCGCCGCCAGGCGGGCGCGGCCGTTGCCCGGAATCGGGACGGGCTAGTCGCACACTCCGGTTATGCGCGGGCCGTCCGCACCCATCTGACGGCTGTTCGTTACGGTTGTTAGTCGCTCTTGGTGCGTCGTGCGTAGCGAGTGGATGACGGCATGCGCATGATGGCGAACGACTGGCCGTTCGGTGGTCATGGTTGGTGGGGTTGCTGATCGGCTGGCCGCTGCGTGGATTTGGTGACACCGTACCCTCACCCCAACCCCTCTCCCGGCGGGAGAGGGGCATGCGCGGTCACGTGATCGGTGGCTTGCGATGGCAGGCGCGGCGTTTCTGATCGAGCCAAGCAGTTTCCTCTGTCATCGACAGGTGCTGCTTCGTTCTCACATTGAACGAAGCAGCTCCCTTCTCACACAGAGCCAAGCAGCTCTCATCTCACACAGCGCCAGGCAGCTCCCTTCTCCCGTCGAACGAAGCAGCTCCCTTCTCACACAAAGCCAAGCAGCTCCCTTCTCCCACCGGGAGAAGGTGGCGCGTAGCGCCGGATGAGGGTACGGCCAGCAAGCGCCAGTAACACTCTCGATGAGTGACGTCGCTGTCGCACATCCACGTACAGCCACGCATGCTCCACAACGCAAAAGCCCGCATCGCTGCGGGCTTTTGCGTTTCCAATAGTTGTTGCGTCAATCAGCAGCGGCGAAGTGCGGAAGCGCACGCCGGTTGCAGTCCTAGACGCCTTTGATCCCGGTGCGGGCGATCTCCGATCCCGCAACGTCCCGTGCCGATACCGGCGCGCTCCTAGTGCAGCGTGCCGGTATCGAGGGGCGTGGGATCCAGGGTGGCGTCGACAAGCAGCGACGCCCTCCCCATCAGTGCCTCAACCGCCCGGATTGAACGACAGCGTGCGGCGGGTGGTGACCGGTGCGGCAACCGGCTCGAAGCGCCAGCGCTTCACGGCGTTGAGCGCTTCGCGATCGAACACCCGCGGCGGGTTGGCGCGTAGCACGCGGGAGGCGGTGATCGAGCCATCGGTGCCCACGGTGAGCTCCACCAGCACTTCGCCGGAGGTGCCGGCGCGCAGCGCTTCGGGCGGGTAGCGCGGTGCCGGGGTGCTGATCGGACGCAGCGACTGTGCAGCAGGCGCTGCTGCTGCGGCGGCTGCCGGTGCCGGGCGTGGTGCGGCCGGGGCCGGGGCCTCCGCCTGACGACGGGCAGCGGCCTGGCGCTCGGCTTCGGCGGTCTGCTGGCGGGCGGCTTCCTGCTGGGCGGCAATCTGCTGGGCAGCGGCGGCTTCGCGGGTCTGCTGTTCGGCCAGACGCTTCTGCTCGGCGGCCTGCTTGGCCTTGTCCTCGACCAGCTTCTTGGCCTGCTCGGCATCCTGCTCGGAGCGGTTGGCGGCGGTCTTCATGCCCGTCTCCAGGCCCGACTTCAGACGCGGCAGTGCCGGTGCCTTGGGGTCGACCTTTTCGATCAGTGCGATCAGGCGCTGCGCCTCGGGAAACTCTTCGCGGCTGATGCCTTGTTCGGCGGCGATCAGCGTGTACGGCAGCAGGTCGGTCAGCGCGCTGTTGACGGTGGCGTCCTGCGGCTGCTTCTCACGCAGGGCCAGGTAGTACTCCACCGCGTTGTCGCCAACCGGGGCGTACATGCGGTTGTCCTGCAGCGCCTTGGTGGCCGATTCGCGCAACTGATCGGCGGCCATCGATTGCACCTGCGGCGACACCGCGGTGGCGGGCGTCGGTGCCGCAGCCGATGCTGCCGGCGTAGTGCCGGTGGCAGGCGCGGTGGTAGCGGCCTTGTCTTCCTGCTTGGAGCAGGCAGCCAGGCCAACCAGCAAAATGACCGGCGCGATCCGGCGTGCCATACGGCCCTGTGTCAGATCCAACATGCGTCCCCCTTACCCCGAGTGCGAAAGATAACGTTGCTACGGCGAGCGCCGCCCATTGTTCCCGCAATGAACGGCAATGCCGCAATCTAGCATTGCTGGGGCGGTGTAAGCCAAGGGTTGCCGCAGCCGGATGCGAAATTCATCCTGCCGGGGCCGCCAGCGCCGCATCGGACGGCGCGCGGGCGGCCGGGTTGGGCAGCGGCGGGGCCGGGCAGTGGTGACGCAGGAAGTCCGCATGCGTCGGCAACGTGGCCACGGTCGCGTCCACGCGCTGGCGGATGCTCTCCAGAAAATGGCGCAGCTCCGCATCGCCCATCAGGTCGGCGACCGGGTGGTGCTGCTGCGGGGTGATGCCCTGGCCCAGCATCACCTGCACCCAGGAGTTCTCTGCAAACAACTCGTTGCCCTGATGGAACACGCGCCCGCTCCGGCGGAACAGCTCCATGCGGTGGCGTAGCGAGTCGGGAATGTCCATCGCTGCGCAGTCGCGCCAGAACGGCGTGTCGCGGCGATCGGTGGCGTGGTAATGCAGGATCACGAAATCGCGGATATGCGCGATCTCATCGGCCGCCTGGCGGTTGTATTCGGCGATGTCGACCGCGTTGATCGTCTGCGGAAAGGTCTGCAGCAAACGGACGATGCCGCGCTGGATCAGATGGATATTGGTCGACTCGATCGGCTCCAGAAACCCGCTGGCCAGCCCCAAGGCGACGCAGTTCTTTTCCCACACGCGGTGGCGCTGATTGGGTGTGAAGCGCAGCGCCCGCGGTTCGGTGAGCGCACGTCCTTGCAGGTTGCGCTCCAGCACGGCCCGGGCGCTGTCCTGATCGGTATACCGGCTGGAATACACGATGCCGTTGCCCACGCGGTGCTGCAGCGGAATGCGCCACATCCAGCCCGATTGATCCGCGCGCGACCGCGTATAGGTCACCGGCGGGCCCACCGATTCGGTCTGCACCGCCAGCGCGCTGTCGGCAAACAACCAGCGCGACCAATCGTCGCTGCCCACGCCCAGCGTCTTGCCGATCAGCAACCCCGCAAAGCCGGTGCAATCGATGAACAGGTCGCCTTCCACGCGCGTGCCGTCCTGCAGCGTCAGCGCGGTGAGATAGCCGCTGTCCGGGTCGGTCTGCACCTCGCCGATGCGCCCTTCGATGCGCTGCACCCCAAAGCCTTCGCTGAAGCGGCGCAGGAAGCGCGCATACAGGCCCGCATCCAGGTGGTAGGCGTAATTCATGCCGCCGTTGGGCAGATGCGCAAAGCGGCCTTCCTGGGCGGCGCGCAATTCCAGGCAGTAGTCGCCGAAGTCGCGTGCCACACCGCGTTGGCGGCCCTTCAACCAGAAGTGGTGAAACCCCGCGCTCCAGTGATCGGTGCCGGTGTGGCCGAAAGAGTGGATGTAGTGCTTGTCCACATCGCGCCAATGCTCGAAGCCGATGCCGAGTTTGAAGGTGGCCTGGGTGGCGGCCATGAACGCGGCTTCGTCGATCTCCAGCAGCCGGTGGAAGGTGACCAGGCTGGGGATGGTGGCTTCGCCCACGCCTACCGTGCCGATCTCATCCGACTCCACCAGGGTGATCTGCAACTGCCGGCCCAGCAGCTTGGACAGTGCGGCGGCAGCCATCCAGCCGGCGGTGCCGCCACCGGCGATGACCACGCGCCGCACCGGGCGCTGCTGGGGGTCCAAGGGGGCGGTGTACGACATGCGTCAATCCTCAGCGGTTCAAGCGTTGCAGCAAGCGTGCGCGCAGGCTGCGGGCACGGTTGTCGTCCATCGGGGCCAGCACACCGCGCGCCGCGTCGGGCACATGCGCGGCCGTGCTCTCATCGGCTTCGAACACGTAATGCCGGAATACCTCCTGCCAGGTGGCGCGTTGTTCCGGCGGCAGGTCGCGCATGGTGAGCAACGCCAGCATCAGCGCGTTCATCGGCGAATCCATGTAGGCCGGGCTTTGCCGCCACCAGAAATTGACCAGCACATTGAAGCTTTCCAGTGCTTCCACGTGGTGCCACCACATGCTGGGAATGAACAGCGCATCGCCCGGTTCCAGCTCGGCGACCACGGCATGCTCCAGCGCCTGCGCATAGCGCGGAAAGCGCTGCAGATCCGGCGCGGCGATATCCACCAGGCTGACCGGCTGCCCGGCCGGGGTCAGATCCAGCGGGCCGATGTACAGATTGCTCAACTGCTCGGGCGGAAACAGCGTAAAGCGGCGGCGCCCGGCGACCACGCAAGCCAGGTTGTCCGGCAGGTCCTGATGGGCGGCGATCCGCGTGCGGTTGCCGATCCAGATGCTGGCCAGCGGCTCGGCCTGCGGTAGCGCGATGGGATTGGCCGCGCGCAGGCCGGGCAGGTAGGTGTCCAGCGTGGTGGAGCCGACATAGATCGCCGGCGGCTGCGCGTTGTGCAGGTCGCGCAACAAGGTGTCCAGCACCACCGCCAGCGGCACGCGCTCGGGGCGGAAGTTGAAGCCGCTCATGTCCGCGTTGTAGAAGAACCGCCCGCCGATCTCCGGTGGCCCGACCTGCGCCACCACCGCTTCGCCGCGATCGAATCCACGCAAATACGCGGCGGCCGCCTGCGCGGAGCTCGCACCCGCTTGCGCCAACGGCCAGTCGCGCACCAGCCCGCGCAGGACCAGCGGCGTGGTCGAACGCAGCAGCGCAGGATCCAGCTGTTGCGGATCCAGACCGTGGCGTTCGTCGATGGCGCGCGGCTCAGCCGGCATGGCGGCGATTCAGGCGTTCGAGCAGGTGGCGGAATTGCGCGACCGAGGCCACCGCCATGTACAGCGGCTCCAGATCGCCATGCCGGTGCAGGTCCAGCAGCGCCGTCTTGCCGAGCGTGCGCAGGCGTTCTTCGTGCACGGTGTGCAGGCCGGCCAGCCGGCAGTCCAGGCCGTTATCCAGGGTCGCTTCGAACACGAACGGTTCCAGCAACTCGTAGCGCAGCAGGCGCTCGACGAAGGCGTCGCTCGCCGCCAGCCCATCGTGCAGCGTGCGCAGCAATTGGCTGATGTGATACAGAAAATCGGTGGTGCCGCCGTGTTCGCGGAACAGCAGCTCACCGTCCTGGGTGCTGATGCGTGGGCTGTCCAGATCCACGTGCACCATCGGCCCTTCCGGTTGCTGGCCGATCAGAAACGGTTGGCGCTGGATCGCCATCGGCACATAGGGCGCATCCCAGCGCGCGCCATCCAGAAACAGGTTTTCGCCCAGGCGTAATCCCAGCAGGGCCAGCGGTTGAAACCGCCCGCTATCGTTGCGGTGGAACACGATCGGGTATTGGCCTTGCAGCTGGCGGAATTCCTGCGGAAACGTCGCCGCCGACATCACGTCATCGCCATAGGCGGCGCCATAGGCGGTGATCACGCGCAGATCGCGGTGATCGAGATTGTTCAACAACACAGCATTGGTCATGGGGGTCGCCACATCACGCGGGGGCGCGTGGCCCATGCTTGGACAGTTACCCCTCGCGCGGCAAGTGCCGCTGTCGTGCTGCACCTGTCGCAGGAAGGTCGTGCAAGCGTCCCGGCAGACGCGCTGCCGGGACGCTCGGTGCCGCAATTACATCACCAGAACTTGTAGCGCAGGCCCAGCATGTAGCGCGGGCCGGTCTGGGTGGCATAGACGATCTGGTTCTTCTGCCGGCCGTGCTGACGCTGCACTTCGTCGGTGAGGTTGATCGCCTCCAGGCTCAGCGACAGGTTCTCGTTCCACTGGTAGCCGATGCTCAGATCCAGCTGGCCATAGGCTTCGGTGTAGACCGGGTTGGGCTGGCCGCTGCCGTCGAAACGCGCGGCCAGGAACTCGTCGCGCCAGTTGTAGGCCGCACGCACCTGCCACTTGTCCTTGTCGTAGAAGCCGACCACGTTGGCCGAATCGCTCAGGCCTTCCAGCGCGAACTGCTCGCCGATCACCGCGTTGTTGTAGGTCAGCCCGGAGTCGACCATGGTGTAGTTGGCCGACACGCCGAAACCGCTGACGCCGAACATGTGCTGCAGGTTGAATTCCCAACCGTCCAGCGACGCCGAGCGCTGGTTGGCCGGCGCGGTGATGGCGAAGTTGGCCACCGGGTCGCCGGGCTGCCCGCTGATCACGCCGGTGGCGTTGCCGTTGGCATCGTCGGCCCCGCGCACCACGCCGGGCGCGCCGCCGCGGTTGCGGAAGATGTAGTTGCGGATACAGGTCAGGTCGGCCGAGGCGCAGCCGTTGCCCAGCGCTTCGTTCCAGTACGCACCGCCCACCGGGGTGTTCAATCCCAGCGCGGTGTCGTTGCGCGTGGTCACACCGATGTAGTTGTCGATGTTCTTGCGGAAGAAGCCCACCGAGGCGTAGCTGGCATCGCTGTAGTACCACTCCAGCGAAACATCGATGTTGTGCGAGAGCAGTGGCTTCAGGCCGGGGTTGCCTTCCTGGCCGGTGCCGCCTTCCAGGCGTGCGATCTGGTTGAGCGTCTGCCCGCCTTGGATGTCGCCCCAGCCGGGACGGCCGATGGTTTCGCCGTAACTGCCGCGCAGCACCAGGTCGTCGGTGAGCTTGAAGCTCAGGTCCAGGCTGGGCAGCCAGTATTCGTACTTGCCGCTGCCGCCGGCGAAGGCCGAGTCGGCCAGACGGATCGGCAACTCGTTGTTGGCGACCCAATCGATGCCGACCGCCACCGGCACCAGCGCCTGCGCGTCCACCTTGGTTTCTTCGTAACGCACACCGGCGGCCAGGCTGATCGGCACGCGCAGATCGTCCCAGCTGTTATTCCACTGCAGGTAGGCGTTCTTGGATTTTTCAGTCACGCGGCGGTCGGTGTTGAACACCGGCGAGATGCGGTACAGCGCGTCATCGCCCGCAGCTTGCGCGGCGGCCTGGCGTGCGCGCTCGAAGTCGAACAGGAACAACTGGTTGAACTGCGCCGGGTTGCCGCTGCCGCCGATCGCATCGAAATACTGCGCGAACGAGCTCGGAATCCACAGATCGTCCGGGTAATCAGCCGCGGTGCCGTTGCCGCCCCAGGTATCGCGCTGCACGTTGGAGAACGCCGAACGATTCTTCACTTCGGTGCTGCCGATACCGAACTTCAACTGCGAATAATTTTCGAAGGTGAAGTCACCGTTGACCTGCGCCTGGTCGATCTCCGACTTCATGTAGCTGTTGCGGAACGCCGAGCCGGTGACCAACGTGCGCGACGGGTCCAGCCCGTTCAGGCCAAAGCCCAGCTGCTGCTGCAACACCGGGAAATCCTTGCTGAAATCCACCACCGAGGTGCCGCGGTAGAAGCCGGACACGCCCAGCGAATTGCTCGACCCGTACGGGCTGTCCGCGCCGGCTTCGGCGGTGGAGCGGTGGATATCGAAGTTGAGCTTGAACTGATCGTTCACCGCCCAATCCACGTTGAAGCCCAGCGACTTGTTCTGGTTGCGCGTCGCGGCGTTGGAGCCGGCGGTAGCTAGATCGCTGGTGGCCGGGTTGACGATTTCCGAGTAGGTGATGGGACCTGCCACCGGACCATTGGTCCAGGCGCTGGCCGAGGGGCCGTAGTTGAACCACACCGACATTTCGTTGCGCTGCTGCTGGATCTTGTTTTCCGAGTACGTGTAATCCAGCGTGGTGGTGATGTTGTCCAGCGGCTTGTACTGCAGCACCAGCTGGCCGTTGGTGCGCTGGCGCTCAACGCCGACCACGCGGTAGTTGAGGTTCTGCGGCACCGAGTAGATATCGTTCGGGCCGGGGCGGTTGACGATGTTCTCCGAGCCCGGCGTACCCGGCTGCGGAATGGTGCCGTAGGCGGTGGAATCGCCCCGGAACGAGCGCCAGCCGTTGGGCACGCCGACCTGGCTGTAGCCGAAGTCGCGTTCCTGGTAGCTGCCGCTCAAGGACACGCCAAAGCGTCCATCGGCCGAGGTGGTGCTGAAGATGCCGGAGATTTCCGGCGTCAGCGAATCGCCCTGCAGGCGGCCGGGCAGGTTCTCGTTGGACGCATCGTGCACGCCCTTCAGACCCACATTGGCATGCATGCCCGGGTTGTCCAGCGGCCGTGCCGTCTTGATGTTGATGGTGGCACCGATGCCGCCGGTGGGCGTGCTGGCGCGGCTGGTCTTGAACACCTCGATGCCGGAGATCGACTCGGACGCCAGGTTGGCGAAGTCGAACGCACGCGAGTTGGAGGCATTGGATTCTTCGATGCTGGCGCCCGGCATCTGCCGGCCGTTCAACAGCACCAGGTTGAAGTCCGGGCCGACGCCACGCACGGTGACGCGCGAGCCTTCACCCAGCGAACGGTCGATCGACACGCCGCTGATGCGCTGCAGCGACTCGGCCAGGTTGGTATCGGGGAACTTGCCGATGTCCTCGGCCACGATGCCGTCGACGATGCCCTGCGCGTCGCGCTTGACGTTCATCGACGAGGTGAGGCTGCCGCGGATACCGCTGACCTGCACGGTATCGAGCGTGGCGGGGTCGGCCTGGCTGGAGCCGGGGACGGTCGAGGCCGACTGCGGCACCGGCGCGGTTTGCGCGGCCAGCGGCGTCGACAATGCGAACAACAAGGCAGACGTCAAGCGCCGCGTGCGCGGCAGGGTGCGTAGCTCTCTCACGATGATTCCATCCCCAAGCAAAGAAAGCCGGCCCCAAACGGGACAGGCAAAGGTCGAACAGCAATCGCGCATTTGTTAGTGCCGGCTTAACAAAGTCAATTTGCAGTGCAGCATCGGCCGCAAGCCAATGGCGTCACACATCGTTCCAATACGCGCATCGCTTGATGCAGCCGCACTCGATCGCTTGGTCGTACCATCGGGCGTTGATGACACAGTGGCAGCTATTCCAGGGCGACCGACGTGGCGACTGCGCACATCCCGCCGAGCGGAGTTGGCGCGTAGGTGCGGCAGGCAGGTTAAGCAGGGCGGGGGCGGGTGGCGACCTCGGCGCCTTGCAGGCCTGCCGACCACTTGCCTGCCGTGGTCCCATCGTCAGCCGCGCTGATCACCCTTTACGCACCGGAGCGAACCAATGATCGATCTGTACTACTGGCCCACCCCCAACGGCCACAAAGTCACCTTGTTACTGGAAGAGGCCGGGCTGGACTACACGCTCAAGCCGGTCAACATCGGCAAGGGCGACCAGTTCGAGTCGGCGTTCCTGCAGATTTCGCCCAACAACAAGATGCCGGCCATCGTCGACCATGCCCCGGCCGATGGCGGCGCGCCGCAGGCGGTGTTCGAGTCCGGCGCGATCCTGCTGTATCTGGCCGAAAAGACCGGCCGCTTCTTGCCGCGCGACGCCCGCGGCCGCATCGCCGCACTGGAGTGGTTGTTCTGGCAGATGGGCGGGCTGGGCCCGATGACCGGCCAGATGGGCCACTTCAACGTCTACGCACCCGAAAAGATTGCCTACGCCATCGACCGCTACAACGCCGAAGTACGCCGCCTGCATGGCGTGCTCGACAAGCGCCTGGCCGAGCATACGTTTTTGGCCGGCAACGATTACGGCATCGCCGACATGGCCAGCTACCCCTGGCTGCAGGTGTATGGCGACCTCAAGCCCGACTTCGAAGCGTTTCCTAATCTGCACCGCTGGCACACCGCCATCGCCGCCCGTCCGGCCACCCAGCGTGCGTATGCGCTCAAGGAGCAGGTCAACCCCAACGCCGGCAAGCCGCTCAGTGACGAAGAGCGCAAGCACCTGTTCGGCAAGCGCTGAGGCAACGCAGTAGGAGCGGTTGCGCAGCAGTACGCGTGGTGATCGCGGCGACTGTTGCAACTGCGCAGCAACAACAAACGCAAGCAGCATCAGCAAGCAGAATCAGCAACCAGCAAGAGCAAGAGCAAGCAGCAAAAGCAACCAGCAAGAGCAACCAGCAAGAGAAACTAGCAACAGCGAGCAGCAAAGAGTTAGCAGCGGCACTCGCGCACATCAACCGCACGCGACAAATCGAACGCGGCTGATCGAGCCCCTCTCCCCCCGGGAGAGGGGTTGGGGTGAGGGTACGCAAGTAGCGGCAGACCTACCGCGCCCCGCAATCTGCTTCGCATGCAATGCGCATGCATCCTCCGCAGCGCGCCAACTTCAACCGCCAGCCCTAACGCACTTCTGCTCGCCCAAAGCAGAACGACCACAGCCCCAGCACAGCCCTGCAGTACACGCACACAACCACGCGCGCACTATCCCGTGGCGAGCACACACCATCGCCACGCTTCTCAAACACCCCACGTGCCCGCATCCTGTGCGCTGTCTTCAGACAGGATCTTCGATGCGCGCCCTGTTCGCCGCCCTTGCCCTCATGCTCAGCACCGTCCCCATGGCCCACGCCGAAAAACTCACCCTGGAGGCCATCACCGGCCCGTTGCCGCTGTCGGGGCCGACATTGCTCAAGCCCAAGGTGGCCCCGGACGGCTCGCGCGTGACCTTCCTGCGCGGCAAGGACAGCGACCGCAACCAGCTGGATCTGTGGGAATACGACATCGCCAGCCGTCAGACCCGCCTGTTGGTCGATTCCAAAGTGGTGTTGCCCGGCACCGAAACGCTCAGCGATGTGGAAAAGGCCCGCCGCGAGCGCCAACGCATCGCCGCGCTCACCGGCATCGTCGATTACCAATGGGCGCCGGATGCGCAGGCGCTGTTGTTCCCGCTGGGGGGCGAGTTGTATCTGTACGACCTGCACAAGACCGGCGCCGCCGCAGTGCGCCAGCTGACCCACGGCGAAGGCTTCGCCACCGACGCCAAGCTCTCGCCGAAGGGCGGCTTTGTCAGCTTCGTGCGCGAGCGCAACCTGTGGGTGATCGACCTGGCCAGCGGTAAACAGCTGCAGCTCACCCGCGACGGCAGCGAGACCATCGGCAACGGCGTGGCCGAATTCGTCGCAGACGAAGAAATGGATCGCCACACCGGTTACTGGTGGGCGCCGGACGATTCGGCGATCGCCTTCGCGCGCATCGACGAAGCGCAGGTGCCGGTGCAAAAACGCCCGGAGGTCTATGCCGACCACACCGAGGTGATCAGTCAGCGCTACCCGCAGGCCGGGCAACCGAACGTCGCCGTGCAGCTGGGCGTGATCGCACCGCGCGCCGCCGCCGTACCGACGTGGATCGATCTGGGCAAGCAGCCGGACATCTACCTGGCACGCGTGGATTGGCGCGATGCGCAGCGCCTCACCTTCCAGCGTCAATCGCGCGATCAAAAGACCCTCGAGCTGATCGAAGCCACGCTGGCCAGCGGCAAGCAACGCACGCTGATCACCGAAAGCTCGCCGACCTGGGTACCACTCACCAACGATCTGCGTTTTCTCAAGGACGGCCGCTTTGTCTGGAATTCCGAGCGCAGTGGCTACGAACATCTGTACCTCGCCTCCGAAGACGGCGCCACGCTCACGCCGCTGACGTCCGGCGCCTGGGTGGTGGACGCGCTGCTGGCCGTCGACGAGCAGGCTGGCCTGGTGTACTTCGCCGGCAGCAAGGACTCGCCCACGCAGACCCAGCTCTATGCAGTGCCGCTAGCCGGCGGCGCCATCGAAAAACGCTCGACATCCATTGGCACGCATGCGGCCAGCTTCGCCAACAACGCCAGCGTGTATGTCGACACCTGGTCCAACACCACCATACCGCCGCAGATCGAGCTGTTTCGTGCCAATGGCGAAAAAATCGCCACCTTGCTCAAGAACGACTTGGCCGATCCGCACCATCCGTATGCCAGGTACCGCGACGCGCAGCGCCCGATCGATTTCGGCACGCTTACCGCCGCCGATGGCAAGACACCCTTGCACTACCGGCTGACCAAGCCGGACAACTTCGATGCGAGCAAGCGTTACCCGGTCATCGTCTATGTCTATGGAGGCCCCGCTGCACAAACCGTGCTCGATGCGTGGCCCAGCCGTGGCGATGCGTTGTTCGATCAATATCTTGCGCAGCGCGGCTACGTGGTGTTTTCGCTGGATAATCGCGGCACCCCGCGACGCGGCCGCGACTTCGGTGGCGCGCTGTACGGCAAGCAGGGCACGGTGGAAGTGGACGACCAGCTGCAAGGCGTGGCCTGGCTCAAGACCCAGCGCTGGGTGGATCCGGCGCGCATCGGCGTGCAGGGCTGGTCCAACGGCGGCTACATGACGCTGATGCTGCTGGCCAAACACAGCGACGCCTATGCCTGCGGCGTAGCCGGTGCACCGGTGACCGATTGGGGTCTGTACGACACTCACTACACCGAGCGTTACATGGACCTGCCAGCCGGCAACGCCGATGGCTATCGCAACGCGCGCGTCGCCACCCATCTGGATGGCCTGCACGCCAAGCTGCTGCTGATCCACGGCATGGCCGACGACAATGTGCTGTTCACCAACTCCACCGCGCTGATGAGCGAGCTGCAGCAGCGCGGTACGCCGTTCGAGTTGATGACGTATCCAGGCGCAAAGCACGGGCTATCCGGCAGTAATGCATTGCACCGTTACAAGACCGCCGAGGCGTTTTTGCAGCGCTGTCTGATGCCGTCGCAGCAGTAGACGGCTGCCGCTGCGTTAGACGTATCGCCTGTCGGTTTCCCCTGCGTTCGCACGCGGAGTGCCATGTCGCTGCCGCCCCCCATTCCCATTGCATCGCCGCATCGTTTGCGCGCTGTCGAGTTCTGGAGCCGGCATTGGAAGTGGGTCGTTCCCGGCATCGGCGTGGCGCTATTCCTGCTGCTGGCATTGGTGATCGGCGCGTTGATCTACGTGATTACTGCGGCAGTGAAGTCCAGCGATGTGTACCGCGACGCGCTGCGCAGCGCCAAGGCCGACACGCATGTCGTGCAGGCCCTGGGCACCCCCATTACCGAAGCGTTTCTACCCGATGGCAGCATCAGTTATGTCGGCGACATTGGCGAGGCGCATTTCAGCGTGGGCCTGCACGGGCCGCGCGGTAGCGGCAGCGTGCAAGTGGATGCCACGCGCAGGCACGGCCGTTGGACCTACCAAACCCTGACGTTTGCCGGTCCACACGGCGACCCGATGAACCTGTCGCCAGCGACGTCTGCAACTCCCGTGCAGTCGCAGCCCCGTACGCCATGACTTAAGGCGGATTGCTGCCGCCGCCGCAGATGCGTAGGGTCGCGCTACTCAATTCGCGGATCTGCCTCATGAAGCCACTCGTTCTCGCCGTTGCGCTGGCGCTCGGTTCTTCGTTGCCGTTGCAGGCACAGACCGGCAAGACCGCGCCCACACAACCCGCCAGCCCGGCCTGGGTGCAGACCAGCAACGGCTATGCGCAGATCCTGCTCAACGCGCAGGCGCCGTTCCAGCCCGAATACGCCAGCTTCTTCGGTGTGCCCGGCTACGACGATCAGGTTGTCGACCTGGGGCCGGACAACGCCGCGCGTTATCGCGATGCCATGCGCAAGGCGCGCGCCACGCTGCAAACCAAGCTCGCCACCGAGCGCGATGCCAACGTGCGCCAGGACCTGCAGATCATGATCGGCGCTGCCGAGCAGAACATCGAAGGCAGCGAGCTCAACGAGCGTTATCTGCTGCCCTGGAGCGACGCGCCTGAGGCGGTCTTCAGTGGCCTCAACGGTCTGCTGTCCGACCAGACTGTGCCCGAGCGCCGCGCCAAAGCGCTGGACCGCCTCAAGCGTTATGTCGGCCTGGTGCCGGGGAGCACGCCCACCACCACGCTAGCGCGCCAGCGCTACGAGGAAAAGCTGAGCAACAAGGCGTTGCTGCAGCCCACCCAGCGCGAAGTGGAACAGGCGCTGGCCAACGTGGACACCTACGTCGCAGGCATCGGCGAGCTGTTCGCCAAATACAAGATCGCCGGCGCCGACGAAGCGCTCAAGGCCATGTCCACCCAGCTCAAGGATTACGCCAGCTGGACCCGCACCAACGTGCTGCCCAAGGCGCGCAAGGACACCCGTCTGCCCGAGCCGCTGTATGCGTTTCAGCTCAAGCAGGTCGGCATCGATATCGCCCCGCAGGTGCTGATCCAGCGCGCGCAGCTGGAATTCATGGAAACGCGCTCGGCCATGCGCCAGCTCGCCCCGCTGGTGGCCAAGGCCAAGGGCGTGCAGGGTAGCGATTATGTGCAGGTGATCCGTGCGCTCAAGGGCAACACCATCGCCGACGACCAGCTGGAAACCTACTACCGCGGCGTGATCGACCAGATCGACCCGATCATTCGTCAGCAGCGCATCGTCGATGTGCCCAACCGCCCGATGCAGATGCGCCTGGGCAGTGCTGCCGAAAGCGCTGCGCAACCGGCACCGCACTTCCTGCCGGCACCGCTGATCGGCAACACCGGCCAGCAAGGCCAGTTTGTGTTGCCGTTGGGCAACCCGACCGCCGACGGCGCCAAGAAGGAGCAGTACGACGACTTCAACTTCGGCTCGGCCGCCTGGACGCTCAGCGCGCACGAAGGCCGCCCCGGTCACGAGCTGCAGTTCACCGCCATGGTCGAACGCGGCGTCTCGCTGGCGCGCAGCATGTTCGCGTTCAACTCGGTCAACGTCGAAGGCTGGGCGCTGTATGCCGAAGCCGAAATGGTCCCGTACGAGCCGCTCGACGGGCAGCTGATCGCCCTGCAGTTCCGCCTGCTGCGCGCCGCCCGCGCCATGCTCGACCCCATGCTCAACCTGGGCCTGATCGACCGCGAACGCGCGCGCCAGGTACTGGAAGACGACGTCGGCCTTTCGCCAGCGATGACCCGCCAGGAACTGGACCGCTACACCGTCCGCGCCCCCGGCCAGGCCGGCAGTTACTTCTACGGCTACACCCGCATCCTCGAACTACGGATGCGCACCGAACTGGCGCTAGGCAAAAAGTTCGACCGCCTGGCCTTCAACAACTTCCTGCTCGACCAGGGCCTGCTCCCGCCGGACCAGCTGGCCAAGGCAGTGGAGACGCAGTTCGTTCCGGCGCAGCAGAACAAGCGCTGAGCATAAGGCCCAACATGGGCATGCGGCAGCGGTCGTCAGCCGCCTCATGCCTGCGTTGTTTAAAGCCGTTGGACGGTTAGCGCGCTGGAGGTGGTGCGTCCGGCATGGCGCCGGTTTCCGCCCCCGCAGGCACCCAGATCGCCATACCGGCCGCGCGCTTTTGCGTGGTCGGAATGCCGATCCCCAAACCGCCGCCGACGCGGCCGCCGTAGCTGCCGCCGCCGACCGACAGGCCGCCGCCGGAGCGCTCGGAGCCGACGCCGACGATGACCACGCCGTTGGCGCCGAGCTTGGCGGCCTCGCGTTTGAGCCGTTGCACGGCTGCATCGGTCTGGCCCTGGGTGCCGAAGCCGGCGGCGCTGGTGGATTCGAGCTGGGCGATCTCCATCGAGCCGACCGGGGCGTGCGAATAGACCTGCACCTGGGTGGGGTCGATCGGCGCGCGCGCCTGGCCGAGCATCACCTTGGAGCTGCTGGCGCAGCCGGCCAGCAGCAGGGCCAGTGCAGCGCCGACGACGAAATGCCTGTTCATGATGTGGCCCCCTGAATGTTGGTGATGACGGCGATGATCCGGCGCCCGGACTGAAGAGTGGCTAACACGAGGTAACAACCCGCCTTCAGATGGGTGCTGGCGACGCGGAGGAGCCACGGTGTACGAGCGGTCCAGTCCGCACCGAGCGCCCGCCGCGGCACCTGGCGGCGGCTGCCCAATGGGTTTGTCGGTCGCACTGGATCGCTCCCTGCCTCGTCGCACCCTAGCCACGCCCATGTGAGGCTACCGCCAAGCCGCCATTGGTCAGGGTGACCACCCGCCCACGGCGTCTTGGCAGCCGCCCCGTTAAGCTCGGTGTTTCTTCGATAGACGAGGTGGCACGTGGGATTGATCAGCCTGCTCTGGGGCATTGTGGCGCTGCTGTGGATGGTGCTGGCCTTCATTCCGTTACTGGGATGGGGCAACTGGTTCCTGATTCCGTTCGCGGCAGTGGGTGCGCTGATCGCGGCGATCGCGCTGTTGTTCACCTCGGCCGGCAACCGCGGCCGGGCCAAGACCGGCTTGCTGCTCAATGCTCTGGTGATCGTGGTTGGAGTGATCCGCCTGAGCCTGGGTGGCGGGGTGATCTAGGCTGCTTTCGACAAGCCGGCGAGGCACATGTGCGTCGGCGTGTGTCGACGCACGCATCTGGCAGAGCTTGCATCCCCAGCCTTGAAAGCGCTGCCCGACCTGCAGATCGGCCACGCCGATCGCGGCCTGCCATGCCGTTGCAGCGCTGCGACACTGCGTCGCAGCGCGTCCCGCGCGCGATGTCGGGCGTAAACTGACGCGCTATCTCAAGGAGCCGCGTCATGGCCCATCCGCACTATCGCCCCCGTCGCATGCGCCACGATGCGTTTTCGCGTCGGTTGATGCGCGAAAACACGCTGACCACCGATGACCTGATCTGGCCGGTGTTCGTGCATGAATTATCCGGCCGCGCGCCCATCGCCTCGATGCCGGGCGTGGAGCGGCTGTCGCTGGACGAGCTGCTGCGCGAGGCGGAAAACGCGCTGGAACTGGGCATCCCGGTGATCGATCTGTTCCCGGTGATCGACCCGGCGGGCAAGAGCCTGGATGCCGCCGAAGCCTGGAATCCGGACGGTCTGGCGCAGCGTGCGGTGCGCGCGCTCAAATCGCGCTTCCCGGAGCTGGGGATCATGACCGACGTGGCGCTGGACCCGTACACCACGCACGGCCAGGACGGCATCATCGATCACAAGGGCTATGTGCTCAACGAGATCACCGTCGAGGCGCTGGTCAAGCAATCGCTGTCGCATGCGCAGGCCGGCGTAGACATCATTTCGCCCTCGGACATGATGGATGGCCGCATCGGCGCGATCCGCCGCGCGCTCGATGGCGACGACCATCTCAACGTGCGCATCATGGCGTATTCGGCCAAGTACGCCTCGGCGTTCTACGGCCCGTTCCGCGATGCGGTGGGCAGCGCCGGCAATCTGGGCAAGGCCGACAAGACCACCTATCAGATGGACCCGGCGAACAGCGACGAGGCCATGCGCGAGATCGCGCTGGACCTGGAAGAAGGCGCGGACATGGTGATGGTCAAGCCGGGCATGCCGTACCTGGATGTGGTGCGTCGGGTGAAGGAAGAATTCCGCGTGCCGACCTTTGCATACCAGGTCAGCGGCGAGTACGCGATGCTCAAGGCGGCGGCGGCCAACGGCTGGCTGGACGAACGCAAGTGCGTGCTGGAAGCGTTGATGGCCTTCAAGCGCGCTGGCGCCGACGGCGTGCTGACGTACTTCGCCCCGCAAGTGGCGCGCTGGTTGCGCGAAGGCTGAGCGCGTCCAGACGTGCTGCGTGGAGCGGCGCTGTGGCGGCATCTTTCGTGGATGCCGCTGCAGGTGGGTGCGATGCAGTGAAGTCGGCATTCGATGGTTTTGGTCGGATCTTCCGCGTCTTTGCACGGACCGGTAAGCCCGGCCTGCTTCGCGCTGCAGCGATTGATCTGATGCCATGCGATCGACCTCCCGCACCTGGCACGGCGCCGGCCTGACAACACAGGCCGACAACTAAGCATTGATCCAGATGCGCAGGAGCCGTCATCGGGCAGACCGCCTACGAGACCACGCAACCGCGATCGAACCAAGTGCGCCAGCTGCGATAACGATTCTCATCTACAATAGCAGGCCTTGTTGCTTCTGGTTGTTCGCGCGTGTTCAAGACGGTTCTGTTCCAACTGCACTGGCTGCTCGGCATCACCGCCGGTCTGGTGCTGTCGGTGATGGGCGTGACCGGCGCGCTGATGTCCTTCGAGAACGAAATCGTGCGGCTGGCCAACCCGGCCATCGCGCAGCTGGCGGTGCGGCATGCCGCCGGCGATCGTGTGTTGCCGGTGGATGTGTTGCTGCAGCGCCTCGACCTGCTGCCGCGCGATGCAGGAAAACAGCAGGCGGTGACACGCATGCTGATCGACCCCACCGGCGCGCGGCCATCCACCGCACGTCTGGCGGGCAAGGGCGGCGGGCGCGTGTACTTCGATCCTTACACCGGCGCGCGTGTCGCCGCACCGCGCCTGAGCGGGGCGTTTGCGTTCATCGAGGATCTGCACCGCAATCTGACCGCGGGTAAGCGCGGCCAGGCAGTGACCGGGGCGTGCGCCTTGATCCTGCTGTTTTTCTGCGCGTCCGGGCTGTATCTGCGTTGGTCGCGGCGCTGGTGGAGCCTGCGAACCTGGTGGGTGGTGGAATGGCGGCGGCAGGGGCGCAGTTTTCTGTGGAGCCTGCACGCGGTGTTCGGCACCTGGTGTCTGCTGGTCTATCTGCTGGTCGCGCTGACCGGGCTGACCTGGTCGTACGACTGGTACCGCGACGGCATGGTGGCCTTGCTCGGCAAGGAGCCGGCCATGCGCGGCGACGGGGGCGACCATCGGCCGGCGACGGTGAATTTCGCACGTGTGCAGCGCACTCTGGACGGTATCCCGGGCACCCATCACGCTGCGCTGGATCTACGGGTGCCCACCCGTGCCGGGCAGCCGATGAGCGTGCGGTTTTTGCCGGATCGGCCCGACCACGACCGCGCCTACGACAATCTGGAAATCGACGCCGCCAGCGGCGCCTTGCTGCAGCGCCAGGATTACGCGCGGTTGCCGCGCGGCCAGCAATGGCTGGTGAGCATGTTCCCGCTGCATTCGGGCAGTTTCTTCGGCTTGCCGGGGCGCATCGTGGTGATGCTGGCGAGCCTCGGCATGTCGGTGTTCTTCATCAGCGGCTGGATGCTGTACCTGGATCGCCGCCGCAAGAAGCGCGAGCTGCGCGCCGCACGCGTGGTGCTGCAGAACGCACCGCCGGCCTCGCAGGCTGAGCCATGGTTGATCGCCTTCGCCAGCCAGAGCGGCTTTGCCGAACGGCTGGCCTGGCAGGCGGCCGGGCATCTGCAAGCGGCCGGCCTGCCGGTGCAGGTGCGCGCGCTGGCGCAGGTGGATGTGCAGCAACTGCAGGCCACCCGGCACGCCTTGCTGGTGATCAGCACGTTCGGCGATGGCGAGCCGCCGGATGCGGCGCGCGCGTTCGAGCGCGAACTGATGCGCCAACGCATCGGCTTGCCGCAGCTGGCTTACGCGGTGCTGGCATTGGGCGACCGCCAATACGCGCAGTTTTGCGGGTTTTCGCGGCGTATCGAGCAGTGGCTGGACGCGCAGGGTGCACGCGCGTTGTTTCCCACAGTGGAAATGGACAACGCCGATCCGCAGGCGCTGGCGCAATGGCATGCGCAGCTGGCGCAGATTGCCGGCGCGCCGCTGGCCGCGGTTGCGCTGACGCGTCCGCGCCTGAGCCAGTGGGCGCTGTCGTCGCGAACCCATCTCAACCCGGGCAGCGAGGGCGCGCCGATCTGGCGCATCGACCTGCAGCCACCGCTTGAGGCGCACTGGCAGGCGGGCGATATCCTCGAAGTGCAGCCTGCGCACGCCGATGCGCAGGTGCGTGCGTGTCTGGTGGCGTGGGGCCTGCCGTCCGATGCGTTGGTGCATGTCGATGCGCAGTTGCTGCCGCTGCATCAGGCCGCTGCCGAGCGTGTGCTGCCGCCCGCGCCCGCGACGGCGCCCGCGCCGTGTCCGGATCCACAGACCTGGCTGGATGCCTGCGACTGGTTGCCCACGCGCGACTACTCGCTGGCCAGCGTGCCGGCCGATGGCGTGGCCACGGCGGTGGTGCGCCTGACCACCCGTAGCGATGGCAGTCCAGGGCTGGGCTCGGGCTGGTTGATCTGTCATGCGCCGATGGGGGCGGCGGTGCGCGCGCGGTTGCGCACCAATCCCGGCTTCCATCGCATCGAAGCGGCGCCGATGGTGTTGATCGGCAACGGCACCGGCATCGCCGGGTTGCGCGCCTTGTTGCGCGAGGCCGAGCTGGCCGGCGTGCACGGGCATTGGCTGCTGTTCGGCGAACGCCATGCCGCACACGACCGGCTGTTGTCCGACGAACTGCAGGCCTGGCAGGCAAGCGGTCATCTGCAACAACTGGACTGGGTGTTCTCGCGCGATCAGCCGCACAAGCGCTACGTGCAGCATCAATTGCGCGATGCCGGCGACGCGCTACGGCACTGGATCGATCGCGGTGCGGTGGTCCATGTCTGCGGCAGCCTGGACAGCATGGCGCGCGCGGTCGACGTCACCTTGCGCGAACTGCTGGGCGACACCCGCGTGGACGCGCTGACGGCAGCGGGCCGCTATCGGCGCGATGTGTATTGAGCACAGTCATGACCACTGCGTCGCCGCCTTGGAGGGGCTGACAACACGTCAAAGCCTGGTTGGTCGAGTGCGTGGCGCCCTTACCGCTCGCGGGACACGCCGTGCATCCGTCCGTGCAGGCTGGGTGGCAGCATCCATGCCGCCACACGGTCCCGCACGCGGTGAGGACAGCGCACCAGAGAGTTGGTCAGTGGTCGCGTGAAAAGCGTCTTTCGCGCAAGGTGCATCGGCATTGGGTGGTTGGCACACCATTATCCAAAATGCACGTCACGCACTGCTCTTGACCGTGCACACCGACCATCTCGACGGGTCCTTGCCCGCTTACCGTCGCGGAACCTTACGAGGCATGGATGCCGCGTAAGCGCTGACAAGGACGTACTTGCAGCGTGTCCCGCGACGGTAGGCGGGTGGGCCCTGCAGCCGAGCCGCAGATCAAGCCGCAAGTCAGCAGCTCTACAACCAGGCCGCAGCGCAGCTGCGCTGCATTGAAGACCCACATGCTCCGCTTTGAAATAGACCAGCGCGAGGTGCTTTGCCAGCCGCTCTTGTTTTGACTTCGCGCATCCATCCGCTCTCAGCGGCAGCTGGTATCGCCCTCCACCGCCGGCGCCTTCATCCGGTAGAGATCCAGCTGGCCCGCGCGTGGTGCACGTGCGCTGCCGGTCACCAGCAGTTCGCCCGGTTTGGACGCATCCACCACCGCCGCAAACGTGCGCTCCTGCGGCCCGTTGAACGACAGCGGCAACGGCTGGCCCTGGGCGTAGTGCCCGTTGTTGCAGGCGGCCAGCAGCAACTGGCTGGGGCCATCGACCGCACCGCGCGCCCATACCAGGCCACGCCCGTCGCCGAGCCAGGCCGCATCCAGTTCGTCGGCCGCGGTATTGATGTCGCGCAGCGGCGCAGGTGCGGTGAATGCGCGCCCGTCCCAGCGCGCCACAAACACGTCCAGGCCGCCGGCACCGCCGTGGCCATCGCTGGCGAACAGCAGACGCGTGCCGTCCAGCGACAGGCTCGGTGCGCGCTCGTCGCCGCGGCTGTTGATCGCCGCGCCCAGAGATTGCACCGCGCCCAGGCCGCCTTGCGCATCCACCGGCACGCGGTACAGATCGCTGCCACTGGCGCCACCGGGCCGCGACGAGGCGAACAGCAGCCAGCGTCCATCGGCACTGAACAGCGGCGTGATCTCGTCCTGGGCGGTGTTGAGCGGCAGCGGCTGCGCGTCCTGCCAACGCCCGCCGCGCAGCTGCGCCTGCCACAGGTCCCAGCCCCCGGCACCACCGGCGCGGTCGCTGGCCCAAACGATGCGCTGCCCGTCCGGGCTGAGCGTGGCATGCGCCTCGTTGGCCGGCGTGGACACCACACCCATGCCTTCGATGCCGAACTCGGCAAGTCCCGACGCGGACGGGACGAAGAGTAAACTCGCCGCCAGCGCGAGCGGCGTCCATCGAAGTTGCATGCGGTGTTCCTGCTCCAAGTCGCGCACAGTCTAGTCAACCAGAGAGCGTTTCATGCCCGTATCCCGTTATGCCGTGTTCGGTCACCCTGTCGCCCATTCGCTGTCGCCGGCCATCCATGCCGACTTCGGCAAGCAGACCGGCATCGCGCTGGACTACACCGCCATCGATGCGCCGCCGGACGCGTTCGCCAGCACGCTGCAGCGCTTCGCCGACGAAGGCGGCAAAGGCGCAAACGTCACCCTGCCGTTGAAGGAGGCCGCCTTTGCGCTGGCCGCCAGCCTGAGCGATCGCGCGCAGCTGGCCGGAGCGGTGAACACGCTGGTGCGTAACGATGGCCAATGGCAGGGCGACAACACCGACGGCGTCGGCCTTGTGCGTGACCTCACCGATCGCCACGGCCTGGATCTGCGCGGTCGTCGCGTGTTGCTGCTGGGCGCCGGCGGCGCCGCACGCGGGGTGGCACCGGCGCTGCTGGATGCCGGCATCACCGAGATGGTGGTGGTGAACCGCTCGCCCGAGCGCGCCGACGCGCTGTGCGATGCGCTGGGCGAACCCGGCCGGGTGGTGTCGCGCTACATCGAAGACCTGCGCGAACTGGGCGACTTCGAGTTGATCGTCAACGCCACCGCCGCCGGGCGCGACCGCGACGCCGGTGCGTTCTCGCTGCCGCTGGGCCTGGTCAACAGCCTGACCGCCGCGGTGGATCTCAACTACGGCGAAACCGCCATCGCGTTCCTGGCCTGGGCACGCGCCGCGCACTGCCGTTACGCCATCGATGGCCTGGGCATGCTGGTGGAGCAGGCCGCGGAAAGTTTCGCGTTGTGGCATGGCGTGCGCCCGGACACCGACCCGGTGTACGCGGCGCTGCGCGCGCGTGACGCTGTCTTGGTCAGCGCGGACTGAGCCGTTGCCCATGACCACCACCGACATCCTGCTCAGCCTGATCACCAGCCTGCTGTCGCGGGTGCCGATGCTGATCGCCTTGTTGCTGGGGCTGGTGCTGCTGTGGCGCGCCCCGCACGGGCCGCTGCGGCGTGCCGCGCTGGCCGGGCTGTGGCTGCTGCTGGGCTGTGTGCTGGCCGAGGTGGCCTTGCAGGCGATTCCGATGCTGTTGCTGCAGCAAGGCAACGTGCGCCAGATTGGTCTGGTGATGGGCGTCGGCCGCTTCGTGCTGACCGCCGTGCAAGGCGTCGGTATTGGCGTGTTGGTGTGGACCCTGGCGCGCAGCCTGCAACGGCTGCCGCCTGCTGCGGGTCCGCGCGCATGATCCCGCTCAAGGCGTTGGCGCTCGTCCTGGTCGGGCTGATCTGTGCAGGGCAGGGCGGTTGGACGTTGCTGCATCCGCAGGCGCTGGCGACCGTCAACCGGGGCGGACTGCTGTACGAACGCTTCGGTCCGGCCGGTGTGGGCATCGGCATGCTGGCGATGGGCGTGGCCATGGCCGTGATCGGCGTGGTCTGGGCGCGCTACGCCTGGCCGCGACGCGGTTGATCCAACATTCCACGGAGTCCAGCTGTGGGGTGTCCGTGGCGGTCGCCGGTCTTCGAGCGCCGCTAACGCAACTCTGAGTGGCCCCCAGAAGGACCAGGGTTGATCGAAAGCGGCAAGCGCAGCGTGCACGCAGATCCCGCGTGCAGTATTCGCCGCCATCTGCCGACGTGCGCGCTTGCGTCATCCGCTCCGGACATCGGTCGCCAAAGCGTGCAAGGGCACCCGGCAAACAGGTTCAGCTGCCGCGCGTATCGGTCGCAGGCGCTGCGCCGGTCCGTGCGAAAATAGCGCGATGAGTGACCTTGCCCCACCGGCTGCGCCGTCCGCGCCCGTCCCCGCCCAGCGTGTGCTGACCGACCCGATCAAGGCCGGCATCCGCGACGCTTACGCCAAGCTGCAGGCCAATACGCCCGGCTTTGCCACCCGTCGCGCGCAGAGTCAGATGATCGGTCTGGTCTCGCGTGCGCTGGCCACCTCCGGCGGCATCGGCATCGCCGAGGCGCCCACCGGGGTGGGCAAGAGCCTGGGCTATCTCACCGCCGGCGTGCCGATCGCCCTGGCGACCAAGAAAAAACTGGTGATCAGCACTGGCACCGTGGCGCTGCAGTCGCAGCTGGTGGAGCGCGACATCCCGGCCTTCCTCAAGGCCACCGGCCTGGAAGCGACCGTCGCCCTGGCCAAGGGCCGCACCCGCTATCTGTGCACGCGCAATGCCGCGGAGCTGGAAGGCGACACCAGCCAGAACGCCATGTTCGAAGACGAGCAGGCGCTCTACGATCGCCCGCTCAGCCCCGTCGATGCCGATCTGGCCAAACGGCTGGCCAAGGCCTACGCCGCGCGCACCTGGAGCGGCGACCTGGACGATGCCCCCGAGCAGGTCTCGGTGCCGTTGCGCATGCGCATCACCACGCCCGCCTCCGGCTGTGCGGGGCGGCGCTGCAGTTATGCCGCGCAATGCCCGGTGCTCAAGGCACGCACCGATGTGCGCGAAGCGCAGATCGTGGTCACCAACCACGCCTTGCTGCTGTCCTCGCTGTCGCTGGGCGATGCCGAAAACGGCCAGCCGCTGATTGCGCCGCCATCGGACATGTTGCTGGTGCTCGACGAAGGCCATCACATCGCCGGCGTGGCCATCGACCAGGGCGCGGCCAATCTGCCGCTGGACGAGATGGCCAAGCGCACTGGCCGCATGCAGATTCTCATTGCCGCGGCGTATCGCGCGGTGGACAAGGACAAGGTCGGCAACCTGCTGCCCAACGAAGCCATTGAGGTGGCCGCGCGGGTGTCCAAACTGCTCAAGGCCTTCCATGCCGAAGTCGAGCGCGTGTGGAAGCCCGAGCCTGGCGAGCGCGATCCGTTGTGGCGTGCCGCCAACGGCAAGTTGCCGCCGCAGTGGGGCCCGGCCATCGAAGAACTGGGCGAAGAAACCCGCGCGCTGTTCAACTGGGTGCATGCCGCGCACAGTGCGATCGCCAAGGGCAAGCAGGACGATGCCGCACGCGAGCGGCTGCAACGCAACCTGGGCCTGGCGCTGGAAATGGCCGAGCAGCAACACAATCTGTGGAGCGGCTGGCGGCGCGAAGACAAGGAAGGCCAGCCGCCGATGGCGCGCTGGATCACCCTCTCGCGCGAGGGTGATCTGATCTGCCATTGCTCTCCCGTGTCGGCCGCGCAAGTGCTGCGCACGATGATCTGGAACGAAGTGGATTCGGTGGTGATGACCTCGGCCACGCTCACCGGCGGTGGCGATTTCCAATCCTTCGCCATCGACAACGGCCTGCCCGATCACGCCGAAATGGCCTCGCTGGCCTCGCCATTCGACCTGCCCAATCAGGCCGAACTGATCGTGCCGAATTTTCCGGTCACCCCGGACGACCGCGAAGGGCATCCCAAGGAAGTGGCCAAGTATCTGGTGCGCGAACTGGATTGGAACGCCAAGGGCAGCATCGTGCTGTTCACCTCGCGCTGGAAGATGGAAAAGGTGGCCGACCTGATGCCGCTGGCGCAGCGCAACCGTGTGCTGGTGCAGGGCGAAGGCAACAAGTCGCAATTGATCACCGAACACATGCGCCGCATTGCCGCTGGCGAAGGCTCGGTGTTGTTCGGTTTGAATTCTTTTGGCGAAGGCCTGGACCTGCCCGGCGATGCCTGCACCACGGTGGTCATCACCCAGGTGCCATTCGCGGTGCCGACCGACCCGCAGACCTCGACCTTGAGCGAGTGGCTGGAAAGCCGCGGCCACAATGCGTTCAACCTGATTGCGATTCCGCATGCGCTACGCACGCTCACCCAGTTCGCAGGGCGGCTGATCCGCAGCTCCAACGACCACGGCCGCGTGATCATTCTCGACTCGCGCCTGCTCACGCGTCGCTACGGCAAACGCATCATCGACGCGTTGCCACCGTTCAAGCGGGTGATCGGGCGCTGAGTGCGTCGGCACATGGTGTGCCAATGCAGCGCTCAGTGATGTCGACCGCCTGGTCTCGGTCGACAAGGTTGTACTTGAGCACTGCATAGCGACTGCCACGCATGGCAGCGTCGTCATCCGGCATGCCGCTGCGAGCGATCATGCGCAGCATGTGTCACCTCATGTACGCGGGCGCAGTTGCTTGCCAGGCATCGCGTTGGTTGCTGCAGATGCAGTGTTTTTTCGCATGGCATCGCCTTGCAGTGCAGCATCGGCCTACGTTTTTCGGTAGTGACGTCATGCGACGCGAATGCAGACGAGACGCTTGAAGCTGAAACAGTCGCGTTATCTGCAACACGCTGCCACACGAAAAGCGATGCATATCACGCAACGCAGTCATCATCATGTTCGCCTATCGCTGCGATCATAACTAATGACTTTTCACACTTCGGCCCGCTCGCCATGATTCAGGTCCTTCAACACGAGCTGACGCCATGCGCCCTGGATCCCTCATGGTGCTAGCCCTGCTAGCCCCCACGCTGATCGCTCCGCCGGTCTTCGCCCAATCTGTACTGACCCGCGACAACGGCGCCAAGGTTGGCGACAACCAGAATTCGCAGACGGCAGGTGCCAACGGCCCGACCTTGCTGCAGGACGTGCAGCTGATCCAGAAGCTGCAGCGCTTCGATCGCGAGCGCATTCCCGAGCGCGTCGTGCATGCGCGCGGTACCGGTGTCAAAGGCGAGTTCACCGCCACTGCCGATCTGTCCACCCTGACCAAGGCCAAGGTATTCAGCGCCGGCGAAAAAACCCCGGTGTTCGTGCGCTTTTCGTCCGTTGTGCATGGCAATCACTCGCCTGAAACGCTGCGCGACCCGCACGGGTTCGCCACCAAGTTCTACACCAGCGAAGGCAACTGGGATCTGGTCGGCAACAACTTCCCCACCTTCTTCATCCGCGATGCGATCAAGTTCCCCGACATGGTCCACGCGTTCAAGCCAGACCCGCGCACCAATCTTGACGACGACTCGCGTCGCTTCGATTTCTTCTCGCACGTGCCCGAAGGCACGCGCACGCTGACCCTGCTGTATTCCAACGAAGGCACACCTGCCGGCTATCGCTTCATGGATGGCAACGGCGTGCACGCCTACAAGCTGGTCAACGCGCAGGGCGAAGTGCACTACGTCAAGTTCCATTGGAAGACGTTGCAGGGCATCAAGAACCTCGATCCCAAGCAGGTTGCCGCCGTCCAGTCCAAGGACTACAGCCACCTGACCAACGATCTGGTCGGCGCGATCAAGAAGGGCGACTACCCGAAGTGGGACCTGTATGTGCAGGTGCTCAAGCCGGAAGACCTGGCCAAGTTCGATTTCGACCCGCTCGATGCCACCAAGATCTGGCCGGACGTGCCGGAACAGAAGGTCGGCCAGATGGTGTTGAACAAGAACGTCGACAACTTCTTCCAGGAGACCGAGCAGGTCGCGATGGCCCCGGCCAATTTGGTGCCGGGTATCGAACCGTCTGAAGATCGCCTGTTGCAGGGCCGTATCTTCTCCTACGCCGACACCCAGTTGTATCGCATCGGTGCCAACGGCCTGAGCCTGCCGGTCAACCGTCCGCGCGTGGCCGTCAATAACGGCAACCAGGATGGTCAGGGCAACATCGGTCAGACCAGCAGTGGCGTGAACTACGAGCCGAGCCGCCTGGAGCCGCGTCCGCAGGACACCGCCGCGCGCTACAGCGAACTGCCGCTGTCCGGTACCACCCAGCAGGCCAAGATCACCCGCGAGCAGAACTTCAAGCAAGCCGGTGAGTTGTACCGCTCCTACGGCAAGAAGGATCGTGCAGATCTGGTGCAGAGCTTCGGCGAGTCGCTGTCCAACACCGACACCGAGAGCAAGCACATCATCCTGTCGTTCCTGTACAAAGCCGACCCGGAGTACGGCACCGGTGTGGCCCGTGTTGCCAAGGGCGACCTGGCCCGCGTCAAGCAGCTGGCCTCCAGCCTGCAGGACTGATCCATCCGACGGCATCGCGGCCACGCCGCGGTGCCGTCCCCGTCTTGGGAGAGCGATATGCGCACTCTGCTATTGATCATGCTGAGCGCCCTATGTGCGCCAGCCATCGCTGCCTCGCCGTCTGCCACGCCCGCAGCGACTACCCCATCCACGTCCAGCCCCGAGCAGATCAAGCTGCAGCTACGTGAGTACTTCTTCGATGCCGCGCGCGAAGGCCGCCAGGAGATGCTGGCCGAGTTCATCCGCTCGCATTACGACCTCAACGCCCGCGATGAGAAGGGCTATACCGCGCTGATCCTGGCCGCCTACCACGGCCAACGCCCGGCGGTGGAGCAGTTGCTGAGCGCAGGAGCCGACCCCTGCGCGCAGGACAAACGCGGCAACACTGCGCTGATGGGCGCGATCTTCAAAGGCGAGCTCGGCATCGCCAAGCGTCTGATGCAGGCCGATTGCGCCCCCGACCAACGCAACAACGCCGGCCAGACCGCGGCGATGTATGCAGCGCTGTTTCAGCGGACAGACGTGCTCAAGGACCTGGCCGCCAAGGGCGCAGACCTCAGCCTCAAGGATGGGCAGGGCAACGATGTGACCAAGCTGCAGCGTGGCGAATTCGCCACCGCCCCGGCACGCTGAGCGTGTTGGGTGGCGCGACCTGCGGCCGTGCATGCTCCGCGAGTTGCGCGCCTGCGTAAGCTGTTCTTGAGAGTGCGCCACAGGCTGGAGCGCGGACGATAGTCCGCAGCAACATGCGCCATGCGTGTTTTGCCATCACGCTACCAATGCTCCGAACGGTAGCGACCTTGGCGCGCGCAAGCGGCCAACAAGGCCATCGCCCAGCCACGGCCGCGAAGCCTTTCAGATCGTCGCGGCCGATGCCCCAATTCGGCATCGACCACGCGGACGCTGCATTAGCTCCGTAGCGTCAGCATCTACACGATCCTTGGTTGCTAGCGTTGTCAGCCAGTCGCAGGACGTTCGATAGCGCTCGATGGCCGCGCTCGGCACGCGGTCAACGCATGAGAGTACGTAGGCAGGTTTAGCGCAGCTCTCCAAATGATGGTGCAGCCGCCAGACGGCGCGCCCGTTGCTCAGTGCGGCGTGGCCATATTCGCCCACTCCGGCTCTGAGCGTGGCGTCTACGCCCACCTGACGACTGCCGGCCAGTGGTGTTAACCGCTCTTAGTCCCCGCGCTTGTTGCGGACAGACCACGAGTAGGGCATCCAGCCCAGAGCACCGACGCCTCCGAATGGCTCCGCATGGCACTTGCCACGATGTCTCACGGTTCCGGAAAGCGCGCAGACAAGCACGTCTTCGACCGGGCTGTTGCCTGCATCTGGCGGCTGCCCGGCGCGATCACCTTCGTGTGTCGCGCGCAAATCAGCAGGGCAACGACAGCACACGATCGTGACGTAAGCGACCTGGATGCGGCCACGCCAAACCGTGATGGCCATCCCGTCGGTTTTCCGCCGCGCCTGCGTTGGAAGTCTGGCGGCGGTGATGATTTTTCCGCCATCCCGTCAGGATATTTCTGACGTCGAAACCCTTGTGCGCCAAGGCTTTGACATAAAACTGAGCGCGCGCTGACTTGCTTGAAATTGGTTCGAAAAAAGCGCAAAAAACAGTTCAAGAACGAGCCAGGAACGCCGATGCTGAAGCTATCGCACCTTGGAACCCCCGGCCATGAAGCTCGATCCCTCTATCCCTTTCCTGATGTCCCTGCTCGCCATGGTGCTGTGCACCGCCACCGCCGTCGTCGCGCTGGTGTTCGGCCAGGTGCATGTACTGGCCACCTCGTGGAGCTTCTACGCGGTGATGGGCACGTCTCTGATCACCCTGGCTGCCTCTTACCACGCCCTCGGCAAGCCGCTGAGCGCAGAAGAGCGTGTGGGCTTCCGCAACCCGTAATCGCACCTACGTCCGGAAACGCGCGCAGCGTTACGCCAGTACCGGACCCAAGAAGTTGCGCGCGTCACTGACGATGCACCGCGTTCGCTCCACATAGGCGAACGCCGACAGACACCCCGCATCCTGCAGCGATGCCACCCGATAGCGCTCGTACTCGGCGTGCGAGGGACACGAAAACAGCGCCAACGCGATGTTGTTCGCCCTTTCCGACGGCAGAAAATAGCCGTGATGCTGACCGCCGAAGCGCGCCACCAGCGGGATCCACAACCGCGCGTCGTGTTCGAATTCGATCAGTTGGTAAGGGTCGATCACTTGGCGCAGCCGACAGGCGATCAGCCAGCGAGCCGGGCAGTCGAGGGGGCCGCAACGTGGTGTGCCGCACTGCCGCAGATTCATCGACGCCGGTGTAAGCTATTGATCCTGCTTCGCATTCCAATGGCCGCTCGCTGCGGCCAACCGTCGATGACCGCTTCTGCCGATCGCTACGCCGCCTCCTTGCGCCTGTCCGTTGCCCCGATGATGGATTGGACCGACCGGCATTGCCGGGTGTTCCACCGCCTGCTGGCGCCGTCCGCACGCTTGTATACCGAGATGGTGCATGCCAACGCGGTGATCCATGGTGATCGCACGCGGCTGATCGGGTTCGATCCGGTCGAGCACCCGCTGGCGCTGCAGCTCGGCGGCAGCGATCCGGCCCTGCTCGCGCAAGCAGCTGGCATCGCGCAGGAATGGGGCTATGACGAAATCAACCTCAACTGCGGCTGCCCGTCCGATCGCGTGCAGGCGGGGCGCTTCGGCGCCTGCCTGATGCGCGAACCGGCGCTGGTAGCAGAGTGTGTCGCCGCCATGTGCGCGGCCACCGATCTGCCGATCACGATCAAATGCCGCCTGGGCGTGGACGATGACGACGACTACGCCGTGTTCGCCCGCTTTGTCGATCAAGTCGTCGCAGCCGGCGCGGCGATGGTGGTAGTGCACGCCCGCAATGCCTGGCTCAAGGGTCTGTCGCCGAAGGAAAACCGCGAGGTGCCGCCGCTGCGCTACGACTGGGCGTATCGCCTCAAGCAGGAGCGTCCCAACGTGCCGGTGGTGCTCAATGGCGGCATCGCCGCCGTCGACGCCGCGCTGGCGCATCTGCAGCAGACCGATGGCGTGATGCTCGGTCGCGCCGCATATCACGACCCGTATGTCTTGCATCAGCTCGATGCCGCACTGACCCAACGCCCGGCGCAGTCGCGCGAGACGCTGCTACGGGCGCTGCGTCCCTACGTGGAGTCCCAACTGGAGCAGGGGCTGGCGCTGAAGCACATCACCCGGCACGTGCTGGGCCTGTTCCATGGGCAGCCGGGCGGGCGGGCGTTCCGTCAGGTGCTGAGCGAGGGCGCACATCGTCCGGGCGCTGGCTGGGAGCTGGTCGAGCAGGCATTGCAGCGAACCGACAGCCAGCTCTGGCGCGTCGTTGCCTGATTGGCCCGGCGCTTGCATTAGCTGAACAGGCAGGCCAGGACCGTTGTTGATCACGGTTTCGGAGTCCGTCATCGAGCGCGAAAGCCTTGCTGGCAGGGCGTCTGCTCCTTCGTGGCATTCATTTGGCTGAATGGCGTTAACACGAAGCTAAAAAGTTCAGATCGGATTCACCCCCAAAAATCAAGAATTTGGCTCAATTTACGGAACCCAGGCATTGTGTGATGCATGCTCGGTTTTACGAATTTTGAATGTTCCTGAACAACCCGCTAGGATCCAGTTGTGACCCATCCGCTCAGCCGCGTTCGCTCTGTCGCCCTGGTCGCCCTCTGGGGTGTCCTGGCCGCGCCGTCGGCGTGGGGTCAGGGGTATCCCATGGTGCAGGGTGGTCGCGAGGGCATGCCGGCATCGGCACGCGGCAATAGCCGCACCTTGTCGGACACCATTCGCCATGTGCAGCGGTCTACCGGTGGACAAATTTTGGCTGCCGAGCGTGTGCCGTACGATGGCGGCAACCTCAATCGGGTCAAGTACATGAAGAACGGGCGCGTCCACACCGTGGACGAGCTAGAGCAGCCGCAGGCCGCTCCACCGCCCAGCGCTGCCCCGCCCGATCCGCCAGCGCCACCACGCAGCGATAACCACTGAACGTAGATAGTTCTGCGTTCAGTCTCATAAATTCCCCGGCCGTTGGCCGATAACGTTACTAGGGAGAGTGCATGCGTATTCTTTTGGTCGAAGACGAAGCTCCGCTGCGCGAGACCCTTGCCGCGCGTCTGAAGCGTGAAGGCTTTGCGGTCGACGCTGCACAAGACGGCGAAGAAGGCCTGTACATGGGCCGCGAAGTGCCGTTCGACGTCGGCATCATCGACCTTGGCCTGCCCAAGATGTCGGGCATGGAGCTGATCAAGGCGCTGCGCGACGAAGGCAAGAAATTCCCGGTGTTGATCCTGACCGCGCGTTCGAGCTGGCAGGACAAGGTCGAAGGCCTCAAGCAGGGCGCCGACGATTATCTGGTCAAGCCGTTCCATGTCGAAGAGCTGCTGGCTCGCGTCAACGCGCTACTGCGCCGTGCCGCTGGCTGGAGCAAGCCCACGCTGGAATGTGGCCCGGTGGCACTGGATCTGGCGGCGCAGACGGTGAGCGTCAACGGCGCCAACGTTGATCTGACCAGCTATGAGTACAAGGTGCTCGAGTACCTGATGATGCATGCCGGCGAGTTGGTCTCCAAGGCCGACCTCACCGAACATATCTATCAGCAGGACTTCGATCGCGACTCCAACGTGCTCGAAGTGTTCATCGGTCGTCTGCGCAAGAAGCTCGATCCAGATGGTGAACTCAAGCCCATCGAGACCGTGCGTGGTCGGGGCTACCGCTTCGCCATCCCGCGTACCGAAGGCTGAGTCCGCGCGTCCGTAAACAGGAAGATCAGGTGCCGGGCCGCTCCAAGTGGTACAGACGTTGGCGGCCGCGCTCCCTGCAGGCCCGCCAGCTGTTGGCCGCCAGCCTCAGCTTGGTGGCCTTTCTGGCATTGGCGGGCTACGCGTTGGATGTCGCCTTTGCCGATACCGCCGAAAAGAATCTGCGTGAGCGGCTGAAGAACTACGCCTCTGCCTACGCCGCCAACATCGACTTTGTCCGCGACGGTTCGATCTACATCGGCGGCCAACCGCCCGACCCGCGCTTCGATGTGCCCGGTGGCGGCTTGTATGTGGAAGTCGTGCGTCCGGACGAAAGCTGGACCTCGATGTCGGCCGAAGGCCCGAACATTCCGCATGGCCGCATGCTGGAGCCGCGCCAGGAAGAATTCATCGGCCCGCTGGAGATGACCCAGATCGATGGCAGCCTGGGCCAGTTGTATCGCTATGGCCTGGGCGTTAGTTACGTCGAACGCGAACACGGCGGCGAGATTCCTTACACCATCTATGTGATGGAAGACGCGCGCTCGATGGGCGCGCAGCTGCGTGTTTTCCGTGGCGCGGTGTGGTTTTACCTCGGCAGTGCCGGCGTGGTGCTGTTGGTGCTGCAGGCGTTCATCCTGCAATGGAGCCTGCGCCCGCTGCGTCGTGTGATCAATGAATTGACCAAGGTGCAGCGCGGCGAAATTCAGCGCATGAGCGAGCAGCACCCGCGCGAGCTGGAGCCGCTGACCGATAGCATCAACGCCTTCATCGAGAGCGAGCGCGACAACCTGGAGCGCCAACGCAATACGCTGGCCGATCTGGCGCACAGCCTCAAGACGCCGATCGCGGTGCTGCGCACGCAGCTCGACAGTGGCGCCTCCGAGCACGATCTGCATAAAGAGATGGACGTGCAGCTGCGGCGTATGAACGATCTGGTGTCGTATCAGTTGGCGCGTGCGGCCTCCAGCGGTCACAAGTTGTTTGCCGCGCCATTGCCGATCGAGCCGTCCGCCGAAGAAATCGTGCGCGGGCTGGAGAAGGTGTATTCGATCAAGGGCGTGCTGTGCGAGTTCGACATTTCGCCGGATGCGCGCTTTCATGGCGAGCCAGGCGATCTGCAGGAGCTGCTCGGCAATCTGCTGGAAAACGGCTTTAAATGGGCGCGCAGCCGGGTGCTGCTGACCGCACAGCCGGGCCCGACCACCGGCAGCCGGCGTGCCGGCCTGATCCTGTCGGTGGAAGACGACGGCCCCGGCATTGCGCCGGAAGATGTCGCCAAGATTCTGCAGCGTGGTGTGCGTGGCGATGAGCGCGTGCAGGGGCATGGCATCGGCATGTCGATCGTGCAGGATCTGATCAAGGCCTACCGCGGTGAACTGCAGGTGGTGCGCTCGCAGGAACTGGGTGGCGCCCGCTTCGATGTGACCCTGCCTCCGGGTCTGTGACACGTCTGCGTGTCCGGATGAACCCGTTGGCAATGGCCTGCGCTGCTCCGACAACCGTTTAACGCCTCGAACGTTTGCTTGACCATACTGGTCCGGTTGCAGGTAGTTGCGATGGAGAGCCGCATGATCGAGCGCGTTGCACAGGTCTCTTGCGCGGAAACGCACCCTTTGCCACGGCGATGGCCGCGCAGGTGGCGCCTGGCGTTGCTGCTTGCCGGTGGTGCGGTTGCTGCCCTGGGCCACGCTGCCGAAGCGCCGTTGACGCCGACCCAGACGCGCTGGTTGCAACGTGCCACCTACGGTGTGGATGCCGATGGCGCCGCGCAGTTACAACGGCTTGGCCCCAAGCGCTATGGCGCATTGCTGCTCCAACCCAGTGACGACGCTGTGTTACCGGCACCGATCCGCGCGCAGCTGCAAGGCTTCGATGCACTGCACACCCCGCTGGAAACCTTGTTGACCCGCTACGAGGCCGACAAGATTCGGCTGCAAGCCATGCCCGACGGCGATGAGAAAGTCGCCTTGCGCAAGGACTGGCAAGCGCGCGGCGGACAGATGCTCACCCAGGCGCGTCAGGCGCAATTACTGCGCGCGGTGTACGCGCCGGATCAGCTACGCGAGCAGCTGGTGTGGTTCTGGCTCAATCACTTCAGCGTGTATGCCGACAAAGGCCGCGTGAAGTGGATGGCCGCCGATTACATGGAAAACGCGATCCGCCCTAACGCCACCGGCAAATTTGCGGATCTTGTTATGGCGACGCTGCAAAGTCCGGCGATGCTCGAGTATCTGGACAACGCCAAGAACGCCAAGGGCAAGGTCAACGAAAACTACGCGCGCGAACTGATGGAACTGCACACCCTCGGCGTGCATGGGGGTTACACCCAGCAGGACGTGCAGCAGCTGGCGTTGATCCTTACCGGCGCGGGCCTGGTGCCGATCAAGGCCGCAGGTGCGCCTCCTGTGCCAGCACCCGTGCGTGGCCAGCCGCAGGTGGTGCGCAAGGGAGTGTTCGAATTCAATCCGGCGCGCCATCAACCCGGCGACAAGGTGTTGTTGGGTCAGCCGATTGCCGGCGGTGGGCTGGATGAAATCGAACGCGCCGTGCAACTGTTGGTGCGCCAGCCCGCATGTGCGCGCTTCGTCTCGCAGCGCATGGCCGAGTACTTCGTCAGCGACACGCCGCCGCCGGCACTGGTCGCACGCATGGCCAGCACCTTCCAGCGCAGCGATGGCGATATCGCCAAGGTCATGCAGACCATGGTGAATTCTGCAGAGTTTGCACAGGTGCAACCGCGCAAGTTCAAGGACCCCAATCGCTTTGTGGTCTCGGCGATGCGGCTGGCCTATGACGACCAGCCCGTGATCAATGCCGGCCCGATGGCCAGTTGGGTACAGCAACTTGGCGAGCCGCTGTTCGGGCGTATCACCCCGGATGGGTGGTCGCTGCAATCGCAAGCCTGGACCAGCTCCGGGCAACTGGCGCGCAGGTTCGAGGTGGCGCGCGCGCTGGGCAGCGGGCCCAAGCAATTGTTCCGGCGCGATGGCGACAACGACACGCCGATTCCGCCGCTGACGCAGATCGACACGCGCGCGTCCTATCGCTGGATTGCGCCGTCGCTGGCGACAGGTACGCAGCAGGCGCTGGAGCAGGCGCGTTCGCCGGCGGAATGGAACGGGTTTCTGTTGGCGTCGCCGGACTTTAACTACCGCTGATTCATATCGCTGATTCACCGATGCTGATCACCGAGTGCGATGCAGGCATCGCTGTGGGAGTACACCATGCAACGACGTCAATTTTTGCTTGCTTCTGCCGCCGCCGCGAGTCTGCCTTGGGCCGGTCGCCTGTTTGCCGCGCCACGCGACAGTGCGCGCCTGCTGGTGGTGTTCTTGCGCGGCGGCTACGACAGCAACAATCTGTTGGTGCCGCATGGCAGCGATTTTTATTATCAGTCGCGGCCCACGCTGGCGATTGCGCGGCCGGATCCGGCCAATCCCGATAGCGCCATTGCGCTGGACGCGCAGTGGGGCCTCAACCCGGTGATGCGCGATGCCTTGCTGCCGTTGTGGCAACGCAATCAACTGGCGTTCGTGCCATTTGCCGGCACCGATGATGTGTCGCGCAGCCACTTCGAAACCCAGGACGATATCGAATCCGGGCAAGCCGGTAAGCACCGCGATTATCGTTCGGGGTTCATGGCGCGGCTGTCGGGTGTTCTCAGTGGCGTGCCGGCGATTGCCTTCACCGATTCGTTGCCGCTGACCTTCCAAGGCGGCGGCGATCTGCCCAACGTCTCGCTGCGGGGCATCGGCAAGGGCGGGTTGGATGCGCGTCAGTCGCAGATCCTGTCGCAGATGTACGACGCCACGCCATTGGCGGCGGCGGCGCGCGAAGGACTCGCGTTGCGCCAGCAGGTTACCGCGCAGTTGCGTGAGGAGATGGAGCAGGCCGGCCGTGGCGCCGCCAGCGCACGTACGTTTGCCGATGAAACCCGGCGCATGGCGAGCTTGATGCGCGAGCGGTATCGGCTGGGATTTGTGGATGTTGGCGGTTGGGACACGCATGCCAATCAGGGCAGCGTGGCAGGCGGGCTGGCCAACAACTTGCGCAATCTCGGCGAAGGGTTGGCCGCGTATGCCGATGCCTTGGGCCCGGCCTGGGACGACACCGTGGTGGTGGTGATTTCCGAATTCGGCCGCACCTTCCGCGAGAACGGCAGCAAGGGGACCGATCACGGGCATGGCACCACGTACTGGGTGCTGGGCGGCGGCGTGCGCGGCGGTCGCATCGCCGGCGAGCAGGTTGCAGTGGACCAAGCGCATCTGCTGCAGAATCGCGATTACCCGGTGCTCAGCAATTACCGCAGTTTGTTTGGTGGCGTGTTGCAGCGCTTGTGGGGTTTGTCGCCGACGCAGCTGGAACGCGTGTTTCCAGGCGCGACACCGCGCGATCTTGGCTTGGTGTGAGCGCGATCAATCGTGCCTGTTGCGTTCGTGTCGGGCCACTCAGCGTAGTGCGCGGTATCTGCACCTGCTGATCCGCGCGCTGCATCTTCCTGCATTGCTATGTGCGCGTGGCGACGACGGTGAGAGGCAAGCAGTTCGCCGCATCGTGGCGCCAACGTTAACCGTGCGCACACGCCCAAACACGATCAGATTCACGCGACCGACGCGATGCAAACCGCGTCGCGCATGCATTCAAACCATGACGCAATGATCGCGCAGCGCCATCAACGCGCCGCCTGCGACGCGAACGGCGACGGCCCGTACACGCTGACCAGATGCGCGGCGACCTCCGGCATCACCCGCTGCAGCACTTGCGGCGCCGAGAAGTGATATTCGCTGACCACCGCGAAAAATTCTTCCGGAGCCTCGGCTGCGTATGGGTCGATCTCGGTATCCTGGCCGGCATCCACGCGTTGGCAGAACGCAGCAAAGGCGTGCTGAAAATCGCGCGCCCAGCGGCGTTGCCGATCGCGCGGCAGTGGTGGCGTGCCGTCGAGCGCACCGTCCAGTGCATCGAGCTTGTGTGCCATCTCGTGCACGATCACGTTGCAGCCGGCCTGCGGGTCGTCCAGGTCTGCTTGCACATCGGCCCAGCTGACGATCAACGGACCTTGTTCCCAGGCCTCGCCGATCAAGGTGTCGTCCCAGGCATGCATTACGCCGGCCGCATCCATCTGGGTGCGCTGCACGCGGAAGGCGTCCGGGTACACGATCAGTTGCGACCAGCCACGCCATCCCGCTGCGCCGATTTCCAGCAGCGGCAGGCAGCAGGTGGCAGCCAGCAACACGTGGTCGTGCTGCTGCAGCTGCAATCCATCGACCGGCGAAATGGTTTTTTGGTCCAGGAACTGCGCGGTCAGCGCACGTAGACGTTGCCGGCGTTGCGCATCGAGCGCAGCAACCCAGGCGCAGCGGTCACACACCGGCTGCCAAAGCGCATCAGGAATCTCGAGCGGCGGCCGGCGCAGCCAGCGCGTCAACCACTGGATCAGCGGAACATGCCCGGCAGAAAACTGTGCCAGCGCGGCATCATGCGCATGCGGGGGAACAAACTGTCGCCATCGCTGCCACCACCGCCGGTTGCCGGCGCAGGCTTGTGTTGCGGCGCGCGCGCCGGTGCTGCCGCGTCGCCACTGGGGGTTCTGCCGCGTGCGGCCGAGTTGGTGCTGACGCAGCTCTCATGATCGCCGTCGACCAACTGGTCCGATGCCAGTGCGGCAAGCGGAGCCAACAAGAACAGCAGGCAAACAGTGAGTCGGCGCATCGTCCACATCCAGGGCAAGCGGCGTGAGTCGCCGATCATAACGCGGTTTTCACTCCCTCACGCAAGCCGCGCTGGGCGGTCGCGAAGGCTTGGCGCATACTTTCGCGGATCGATTTGGGAACCGTTGCCGTGGATGACCGCGCGTTGCTGGCCAAACTTGCGAGCGGCCGGCTGTCCGGCGATGCGTTGGCGCGCGATGCCGGGTTGACCCGTGCCGCCGTGTGGAAGCGCATCCAGAATTTGCGCGCTGCCGGTGTCGATATCGACGGACGGGCAGGCGATGGTTACCGCCTGGCCGCGCCGCTGGACCTGCTGGATGCCGCGCGGATTCGTGCCGCCATGGCAACCGACGCGGTGGCGGGCCTGGCCGCGCTGGAGGTGGCCTGGACACTGGAATCCACCAACACCACGCTGCTGGCGCGCCCAGCACCGGAACACGGCGTGTCTGTGTTGCTGGCCGAGCGTCAAACCGGCGGGCGCGGTCGCCGCGGCCGTCAGTGGACCTCGCCGCTGGCCGCACACATCTATCTGTCGGCATCGCGCCGTTTCAGCGGCGGGCTGGGTCAACTGGCCGGGCTGAGCCTGGCGGTCGGGGTGGCCGTGGCCGAAGCCCTGCGCGGGTGCGGGTTTGCCGATGTCGGTCTGAAGTGGCCCAACGACCTGCTGGCGCGCGAGCGCAAACTGGGCGGTCTGCTGATCGAAGGCGGCGGCGAGATGGCCGGCAATGCGCGTGCGGTGATCGGGCTGGGCTTGAACGTGCACATGCCGCCGGCCGCCGCCTCGGCGATCGATCAACCATGGGTGGATCTGGACACCCTGGCCGGGCGCGCGGTGTCGCGCGACAGCGTGGCGGCAGCGGTGCTGTCCAGCCTGCTGCCGGCACTGGATCTGTTCGAAGCGCAGGGGCTGGCCCCGTTTCTAGCGCGCTACGCGGCGCTGGATGTGCTGAGCGGGCGCACCGTGCAGGTTGAAGAAAGCGGCACCCTGCATCGTGGTGTGGCGCTTGGCCTGGCCGCCGATGGTGCATTGCGCGTGCAACTGGGCGAAACGGTGCGCCTGTTCCACTCCGGAGAAGTCAGCGTGAGACCTGCATGAGCGAGTGGTTGTTCGACCTGGGAAATTCGCGCTTCAAGTACGCCCCGCTGCACGGCAACCGTGCCGGCGACGTGCAGGCCTGGGCGCACGGTGCCGAGGCGATGGATGCGGCGGCGTTATCGGCGTTGCCGTCCGGGCGCATTGCGCACGTGGCCAGCGTGGCGGCGCCCGCATTGACGCAGCGGATGATCGCTTGCCTGCAGGAGCGTTTCGAGCAGGTCCGCATCGTGCGGACCGCAGCCGAATGCGCCGGCATCCGCATCGCCTATGCCGACCCGAGCCGCTTTGGGGTGGATCGTTTTCTGGCCTTGCTGGGTGCGCGTGGCGACGCACCAGTGCTGGTGGCCGGGGTGGGCACTGCGCTGACCATCGATGTGCTCGGTGCCGATGGGCAGCATCACGGCGGGCGGATCGCCGCCTCGCCCACCACCATGCGCGAAGCGCTGCATGCGCGTGCGGTGCAGTTGCCGGCCAGCGGAGGAGAGTATGTCGAGCTGGCCAACGACACCGACGATGCCTTGACCTCCGGCTGCGACGGCGCGGCGGTGGCGTTGATCGAGCGCAGCCTGCACCACGCGCAGCGCAGCCTGGGCGTGCCGGTGCGGCTGCTGGTGCACGGCGGCGGCGCGCCACCGCTGCTGCCGTTGTTGCCCGATGCCAGCTTCCGCGCGGCCTTGGTGCTGGATGGACTGGCGACCTGGGCGATGCATTCGTCCTCGCCGTAGAGCGTCTTGTGCGGGTTGGACGAGAGGCATTGGCCGCCGGCGGTGTGGAGCGGATGCGCTGTGGTGCCGGTGGGGCTGGCTCCGACATTCGGCAGCGGTGTGCTCGGCACACCAGCGTTGTAGAGCCCAGGCAGAGCTGCCTGGCGCACGCGCTGCCGAGGGCCAACGCACGGAAACGACCATCGGGGGCGCCGAGACTGCGTTGCGCGCCTTGCCCCGTCGCGGCACAGGACGCTTTGCACTCCCCCCAAGCCCCATGACACGCTCTAAAATCGGCGCATGTACGTACGCGCGCTCATCGTTGTCCTGATCATCCTCAATGCCGGGGTGGCACTGTGGTGGGCGTTGCAGCCACCGTCGGCGCCGCCGGCCGCACCACCGCAACCGCCCGGTGTTGCCCGATTGGACGTGCTGCCGATGCTGCCGACCAAGGCGACAGCAGCGGTGCCGCGTCCAGAAGTCACAGCCGCTGGAACGCCGGATGCGGGTGCAACGGTTGCATCCAATGCGCCGGCCCCTGCGCCGACTGCAGCGACGACGCCTGTGCCGAAGCCAGTGCCAGCGGTGGTCGAGACAGCACCCCGTCCGGCCGAGCCTGCAGCGGCAGCGAAGGCCGCTTCCCCATCGGTTGATCAAGCCACCGCCGCCGCAAAGCCTGCAGCAGTGCCGTCGCCGTCGCCGCCGGCCGCCCCGGAGCGCTGTGTCAGCGTCGGGCCGTATGCGGCACGCAACGATGCCGATGCAGCGCTGGCGCGCGTTCGCGGCCAGGCCAGCCGCGCCAGCGTGCGCGAGGACGCCGACGCCGGGATCAGCACGTTCCGGGTGATGTTGCCCAATGTGGGCGACCGCGCCACGGCGCAGGCCTTGGTCAAACGCATTGCTGCCGCCGGCATCGGCGACTATTACGTGATTGCCCAGGGCGAAGACAACACTGTTGCGCTGGGGCAGTATCAGAGCCGCGAGCGCGCCGAGCGGCGTCAGGCCAGTCTGGTGAGCGCGGGCTTTCCCGCGCAGTTGGTGCCCAGCGGCAGCGGCCAATCGCGCTGGTGGGTCGATATACGCAGTACGGCGACGGCCGCTGCGTTGCAGAGCGCCGCAAGCGCAACGCGGCAACGATCGCTAGATTGCTCCGCGCTGCGCTAGAATGCGCACCGGCGCGCAACGCGCCTGCCTTTGCCGGCATAGCTCAGTTGGTAGAGCAACCGCCTTGTAAGCGGTAGGTCCCCAGTTCGAATCCGGGTGCCGGCACCACGAAGGCCTTTCCGCTGTATCCCGGAAAGGCCCGCCCGCTGCCGGGTTTGGCGATCAGCTTCCCCAGAATGCGTCTTCCTGGACTTGATCGGCCGAGAACAGCCGGACTTCGACGATCTTGCCGTCTTCGATGCGCAGCAGATCCACGCCGGCCTGCTTGAGCGTCACGCCATTGGCCTGGCCGGAAAATTCCAGCGTGATGGCCACCCAGTCGCCGCTGGCCATGTAGTCATCGGCACGGCTGATGGCGAAGGTGCCGTTGGAGACCTCCATCATCTTGCCCAGCATCGGCCCGACGACCGCCATGCCGCGGTGGGTGCCGGAGAACTGATGGTTGCCGGGCTGGTGCCAGATCACGTCGGGCGAAATGAGGCTGCCCAGCGTTGCGTGGTCGCCGGTCTGGACCGAGGTGATGTAGGACTTGGCAGTGTCGATGTTGTTCATGGTGGTTTCCTTGGTTGGTTGAAATGTCAGCGTGTAAGGCCTGCAGGCGCGGGTGCCTGGTTGGCCGATCTTTAGTGGAAGTAAAGCGCGGTGCGGTCAGCGGTGATAGGTCAGGACATCAGACTTTGCTGGGCGCCGGGATGTAACGTGATCGACCAATTGACGTGCACGACGCGCCAGCGTCCTTCGATGTAGCGGAAGACCTGTGTCGAATTCCAGGGAGTACCCGGCTTCTCACCGCCCTGGCCGTCGCCGAGGATGTTCTGCAGGTTGTAGTGCAACACAGCCATGTCGCGGTTATCGCTGATCATTACCACCGGCTGGATATAGTCGTTGCGCAGGATCTTGAGCTTGCCCTCGAACACTTTGCGAAAGTAGGCCTCCACCGCCGCATGACCGTCCAGGCGCAGCGCGGTCAGGGGATCGAAATACGACACGTCGTCGCTGTAGACCTCCAGTGCGCCATCGACGTCGCCCTTGTTCCAGCGTTCGTTGATGCCGTTGTCCACGGCCAGGATGGCCTGGGTGATCTGTTCGATATCGGCGTGCATCGTCTGTCTTCTCAGGAAAGTAGGGGGCGTGCTGTGGGAGTGATTATTGGACTTGATTCGCCGACGCGAGCGGTCCAAAGTGGACGGCTAATGATCATTTCCGGACATCTTTCAACTGGCGCGGGCAGATGACCAGTTCCGGGCGCACCCGTTTTGCGAAGGCGCAGGCGAGGTCGCAGATCCTGCCGCTGGCCTATCACCCGCAGGGCCCCTATGGTCTCGACCTAGAAGTCTTCACGGTTGCCGATCTACGAACCCGTGCAACCCCGGAAGAAGTGCAGGCGACGCACCGTTACGGATTCCACACCTTGTTGTGCGTGACCCAGGGCGTGTGCACCCAGCTGATCGACTTCAAGGCGATCGCCTGCGAGCCAGGTTCGCTAGTGATCGTGCGGCCCGGCCAGGCGCACAGCTATGGCATCAAGGACGACTGGGATGGTTGGAACGTGATTTTCCGCCAGGAGTTCGTGCTGCCGGCAGCAACAACGCCGGGCGATCTGAAGCTCGCCTTCGACCTGGGCAAACTGCCGGATCATGTGCACCTCGGTTGCGATGACTTGAAGCGGCTGACCGATGTGATCGTGCAGATGCGCCAGGACACGCAGATGGAGGCGCCGCAAGAAGACGTGCACGCCCTGTTGCGTCATCAGCTGCATGCGTTGCTGACGCGGCTCAGCATTCTGCATGGCCGTACCCACGTGCGCGATGTTGCGGTGTCTGCGGCGCTGCGCCGCTTCCACCGGTTCCAGCAGCTTGTCGAAGACTATTTTGCCCAGTGGCATCAGGTTGCCGACTACGCCGATCGACTTGGGTGCACGGAAAAGAGCCTGGCGCGCGCAGTGCAAGCGGCGATGGGCACCACCGCAAAGACCTTCATTGCCGCACGGATCAATCTGGAAGCCAAGCGCCTGCTGGTGCACACATCCCTGCCGGTTGCCGCAATCGCCGAGGAACTAGGCTTCGACGAAGCGACCAACTTCAACAAGTTTTTCAGGCGGGAAGTGAGTTGCACGCCGTCGGAATTTCGGCGGCGGTATCGGGTTGCCGAGCGATAGCGACCGCCTGCATGCGACTGCGCAAAGAGCGGTGACCCGCCGCCATCTCCGCCATCGGGACGTGATGGCGCGACGCGTCTGATGCGGTAGCGGCTTCGTCGGGACACCTGACTGGCCGTGCCCTCAGCGCAACCGCGCTCCTCAATAAGCGGGCCGAGCTCCCGTATGCGGGTAAGTCGCGCGTAGCTCGCAGCTCGAAAACCGACATCGCGCAGCGGTGTTGCTGGCTGCGCGGGCGCGGTAGGACGCTTTGCAGGTCAGGCCGGGCGACCAGCCGAGAGCAGTTCCAGCACGGCCTTGCCGGCGTCGGACTGTGCGGCGTCGCCGCTCAAGCGTTCGGCAAGGGCTGCCACGACAATGGCATGGGTGTGCCGCAAGACGCTGTCTGCATCGGCGCTGGCGTCCACGACGTGTTTACCCGGCAATTGCAGCGCGGCGAAGATGGCGCGGCAGCGTTCCAGGTTGTCCTGGGTTTCGAAGTGGTTGGGTGCGTCGCCGCGGGCGCGGATGCGGGCCAGACCGGTGGGTGGCGGCAGGTCGAGCAGCAGCAGCACGTCCGGGCGCGGTGCGAAGGCATTGCGTTCCAGCAGATCGTCCAGCGGCAGGCCGGCCGCGCCCTGGTAGGCGACCATCGACGGAAAGTAGCGGTCCAGGATCACGATGTCGCCGCGCGCCAATGCGGGGGCGATCAGCGTGTCCACATGTTCGTGGCGGTCGCGGATCAGCAGCTCGGCTTCTTCGTCCGCGCTCAGGCGGCCGGTGGCGGCGGACTGACGCAGCTGGGTGCCCCAGGGGCCATTGGTCGGCTCCTTGCTCAGCACGACGCGTGCGCCGGCCGCTTCCAGTGCGTTGGCCAGGCTGCGAGCGAGGGTGGTCTTGCCGGCGCCGTCGATACCTTCGATCGCGATCAGCAAGCCGCCGGGCTTCAGTTCGATTGTCATCGCGCTACTTTATCCGATCATGGCAATGGATCCGTCGCTGGCGATCTTGCAGGGCGTTCGCCCTGCATTGCTGCGGGGCGCTGGGACACGCAATGGCAGGGCGTGGACGCAGGCGACGATCTTCATCCCAGACGACCTTCATCCCATATGAGCAGGTTGCGCAGGACGGCGACGATGGCGGCGCCCCGCTGGCACGTATCGCGCCCCGCTTGCTGGGCACGTTGGGCCATGCATGCGCGTCCCGCCATCTGTCATGCACAAGCACCAAGCGTTCGAACACAACCCGCCGTCGAATAGATCGATGGTGCATCTGGTGCCGAGTGGACGTACCGGCGAGGGTCTGAAAACCTCTCCCGCGCGCCGCCAAGCGCGGCAATCGCCGCAAGACGTCAGTCTTTGGCTGTGTGCAGCGGCGATCACTGTGTCTGCGCCGAAAGTGCGGTTTACGCGTGATACCGCGGGTTGTTCACGGGTTCCCCGGTCGCCGCGTTACCTGGCGCTGCCGCTATTCCCGATTCAGTATCACGGGTATGTCTTGCGCGATGTCAGGAATGTCCTGATGTCACTGCTTCTGTCCGCTGGGCATACTGAATAAGTCAGACACAGCGCTCATTTGTAGTACAACTGAGTCGCGTTTCTGGCTTCAAGGAAGAAGGACGCGTCGCCGCCACCCTAGAGGCGGCATCCCCCGCGTGACGCCCTTTTAGGCCCGTCGTGACCGGATTCCTTGTTTATTTTTTTGGCGTTTTGCCCGCCGCCGTACACGTACCGCGCCCGGGCGATCAGCTCGCCGAGGTATAGCGATAGGACAGCAGCGATTTCACCAAAAAGGTGATCTGGGTGGCCGAGCGCGCATCCACGCGCATGACCGGAATGCGGAAGCCTTCGGCCACCAGCGCATCGCGGAATGGCGGCAGCAGAAAGTCTTCGACCTCGTCGGTCATGGTGATGCCCACGGCCAGGCTGGCGTCCGGTGCGATCTGCGAAAACTCACGCAGCAACGCCAGGGTCGCCTCCAGCATCTGCGGGTCGCGCGCATTGCTCAGCACGATCACGCCCAGCGCGCCGTCGCAGACCAGCGGCCACATGAAATCCAGATATTTCTGGCCGGGCACGCCGTAGACGTGCAGCAATTCGCCGTCTTCCAGCTCGATGGAGCTGTAGTCCAGCGCGACCGTGGTGTAGGTCTTGTCGCCGTAGGCATCCTGGCTGAGCGGCATTTCGGTGCTGACCGGCTCCACGTCGGAGATGGCGCGCACCGCGGTGGTCTTGCCGGCGCCCATGCCGCCAACGAACACTAGTTTGTTGGCTGGAAGACTCAAGACTGCGCCTGAGAAAGAGAGAGGCCAAACCGACGTGCGACCCAGGAGAAGAACCGGGAGTTACTGCTGTCCGGGCGACGCGGCGTTGAAGGCACGGGAATCTCCGCAGTCTGGGCAAGGCCGCTGGCAAGTGCGGCGGCGAACAGGCATTCCACCGTCTGCAGCGGCAGCTTGCAAGCATTGGCCAGCGCCTGCGGGCGCCAGGGGCGCGCATGCAGGTGGGCAATGGCGAGCAGCTGCGCAGGCGAACTGGTGTCGGCGCTGAGCTCCGGCCACTGCCGTAGCTGCAACGCACGGCTGGCTTCCACCGCCGGCAGCGCGGGGCGCAAGTGCTCGGGCAGGGCGAAATACAGCGCTTCGAAGGAGAGGCGCTGCGTCAGAGCGGCATCGGCATCGCCGGTCACGCGCTGCCAACCGGGGCGATCCAATGCGGCAACGAGCTCCGATAGCGACACGCCGGCTGGCAGGTGCAGGCAGCGACTGGAGGGGTCCACGCGCACCAGCAGGTGCGCAGTGCGCAGCAGCACCGGGCTTGCGCCGAGTTCGCCGCGGCAATGGCGCAACAGCAGCGCCGGTTCGGCCACCTGGGCGGAATGTGGCGAAGACAACAGCAGACGCATCTGCTCGTTGAGTTCGCGCACGGTGGCGCCGTGCTTGAGCCAGGCGCCAGCGACAGGCGTGCGCGAGACGACCAGGACGCGCACAGGCTGGCCTTGCAATGCCTGCCATGCGGCCAGGCCGTCGGCCGTTTCCAGGCCCAGCACCACCACGTCGGCCGCATGCTGCGGCCATTCGCCCAACTGCACGTCGATACGCTCGGCGAGCAGCAGCGAGCACGCCAGTTTCAGGCGCGTGGTGTGCAGCAGATCCAGGCCGGCCGTGGCGACCCGCATGGCGTGAATGGGTGTGGTCATGAGATGGCGCCGTTTTGGCGCAGAAGAACGACAACACCTGCCGGTACGCGCCGGCAGGCAGGGTCGGCGACGCGGGTGCGCCGCCGGACAGGCATCAACTGAAATCCAGGGTCTTTTCGAACGCCTTGAGCTCGTGGCGGGCCATCGCCAGATTGGCCTTGGCGCGGTCCAGCACGACATACAGAAACAGCGTTCCGTTGCTCTCGAGCGGACGCAGCAGGTGGTACTGGCGCGACAGCGTGATCAGGATGTCTTCGATGGTGTCTTGCAGGCCGAGCTGCTCGGCGATACGGCGCTTGGCACGCACTACTTCGGTATTGCCGGCCGCGGCCAGTTCCAGGTTGAGCTCGGTGCCGCCGGTCATGCCCAGGGCCATGCCGCTATCGCTGTCGACCAGCGCGGCGCCGACGAAACCGGCGAGCGAATGCAATTGTTCCAGATTGAGTTTTGACATCGGTGGTCCCCTTCCAAACGGTGAGAAAAATCGGTGCTCTCATGCAAGCACGAACAGTGCCAATGGCATCAGCCGGTCGCTTGCGCCAGGGCTGTGGCCAGGCGCCCGGCGCAGTCGCGCGCATTGAACAGCAGCGCAGCGGCATTGATATCGGAGCCGCCCACGGCGGTCAGCGTCAGCGGCTTGTCGGCGCGGATGCGGATCAGCACCAGTTGCCCGCCACGCGTGCTGATGGTCGCGTAATCGGCCTCGCTCAGGCTCGACTCGCGGGCCAGCGTCTCGCCCAGGGTCAGGAACGAATTGGCCATCGCGGCCAGGCGACGCCCGTCCACATCCAGGCTGGATTGTTCGGTAATGGCGCGGCCATCGGCGGTGGACAGCATCAACAGCCGAATCCCCGGCTCGCGTTCGATGGTCTGTGCGAATTCGCGCCCGATCCGGTGCAGGTCGTACTGATGCGACGCCCGCGCGACTTCGCCCACGGCAGCCTTGACGACCTGGTTGACGGCGTTATGCGGCATGAAACTCCCCTGTTGCTGATGGCCCGAGCGCGTACGTGATGCGTGTCCTGCGCTGGCCGGCGCACCATACCACCGAGGTATTAGTGCGCAGTCACACCAGCCTCAGGCGCTTAACTGGGCGGTCAGACAAGCAGAATCTGCAAAGTCCAGCGGGCCACAAAGTGTCGTGGCACGTCACTGTAGCGGCGCGACAAGGCAGATCTAAACCCGTTCGTTTTGCCCGCAGACAGATGCAAACGGCATGCCGTGCTGCGCTGCCGCGCGTCACTGCGCGGGCGCGCCACTAGACTGCAGGGCTTTATCGATGCTGGAGCAATACATGGCAACGCAGTACGTGCCGGTTTCCCTGATTGGCGTTCCCACCGATATCGGTGCCGGCCACCGCGGCGCACGGATGGGGCCGGAGGCGCTGCGCATCGCCGGGTTGCAGGAGGCCTTGGTCGGCCGTGGCGTGGAGGTGCGCGATCTGGGCAATCTGGACGGCCCGCGCAATCCCTGGCAGCTGCCGCAGGCCGGTTACCGGCATCTGGACGAAGTCGTCGCCTGGAACCAGGCGCTGATGGATGCCAGCTACGCCGAGCTGCAGGCCGGACGCATGCCGATCATGCTGGGCGGCGACCACTGCCTGGGCATCGGTTCAATCACTGCCGTGGCCAGGTATTGCCGTGAACAGGGGCGCCCGCTGCGGGTGCTATGGCTGGATGCGCATTCGGATTTCAACACCAGCGAGGTGACCCCGTCGGGCAACGTGCATGGCATGCCGGTGGCCTGCCTGTGCGGGTTGGGACCGCAGGCGCTGACGCATCTGGGCGGCAGTGCGCCGGCGCTGCTCCCCGAGCAGGTGCGGCAAATCGGCATCCGCTCGGTGGACCCGGAGGAGAAGCGCCTGATCAAGCAGCACCGCATCGACGTCTACGACATGCGTTACATCGACGAAGCCGGGATGAAGCGCACCATGGAAGCCGCGCTGCAGGGCATGAGCGCCGACACCCACCTGCATGTGAGCTTCGATGTGGACTTTCTCGACCCCAGCATCGCGCCGGGCGTGGGCACCACGGTGCCGGGTGGCCCCAACTACCGTGAGGCGCAGCTGGTGATGGAGATGATTGCCGACACCGGGCGTATGGGCTCGCTGGATATCGTCGAGCTCAATCCGGTGCTGGACAACCGCAATGCCACCGCCGAACTGGCGGTGGATCTGGTCGAAAGCCTGTTCGGCAAGTCGACGCTGATGCGAGATTGATCCAGCGCTGAACGAGGCTGGCCCTCGTTCACATCAAATCCACGTCCGCGCAGTCAGATTTGGCGCCAAGCGAGGTGCGTTGGCACCGGGCGCAGACCGAGGAAGAGCAATGAAGCGACTGCTGACACTGATGGTGCTGGGCCTGTTCTCGGCCGGCGTGATGACTGGCTGCAACACAATGGCCGGCGCCGGCAAAGATATGCAGGGCGCGGGCGGCAAGGTCGAAAAGACCGCCGAGAAATGCAGCGACGGTAAGTGCTGATCGGTCACCGCTGGGTGGCGTTTGTTTGATTTGATTGATCTGCGGCAACGCGCCGCTTTACCCACGAAGGAGTCTGTTATGAAGCGTGCAATTGTGCTGCTGGTGCTGTCGATGTTCTCGGTCGCGATGTTGTCGGGTTGCAACACCGTCGCAGGTGCCGGTAAGGACGTGCAGGGCGCTGGCGAGAAAGTGGAAGACGCAGCGCGTAAGTGATCTGACGCCGCATGCAATGAAAAACGGGCCGCAGGGCCCGTTTTTTTTTGCCGAATTGACTGCGCTTCAGCGCACGCCGATCGCGCGGCTGCAGTGCTGCGCGCGCATGCGCAGATCCACGTCAGCGCATTTGGTCGCCCGTTCAGTGCCGTGATTGCCGGGTTGACACCTCTTGATGCGTAACAAACGCAGCGCTCGGCAACCTGACAGCACGGTCAATCGCGGCCGCATCAAGCGGAGTCAACGCAATGAACACTGACATCATTTCCGGCAAGTGGACCCAGCTCAAAGGCAAGATGCAGGCGAAGTGGGGTGATCTGACCGACGACGATTTCAAGGTTGCCGAAGGTAACGCCGAATACCTGCAGGGCAAGCTGCAGGAACGCTATGGCTGGGATCGCGACCGCGCCCAGACCGAAGTTCGCGCGTTCGAAAAGTCCGTGCGCGACGACACCTGATCTGCACACCGCGTCGCCCCCGCGATAGTGGGCGGCGATGCATTCTCTCGGGCCGCCCTGTGCGGCCCGTTCTGCGTCTGGCAGGCGCGCAGCCGGGGCTGAGGCGATGAGCAGCACGCGGAACCGTTAAACTTGCGCGCTGACTCCCTGGCATTACGCAGATGACCACTCGCGTTCTCACCGGCATCACCACTTCCGGCACCCCGCACCTTGGCAATTACGTCGGCGCGATCCGCCCGGCCATCCAGGCCAGCGCCGGCGACGATGCGGAGAGCTTCTACTTCCTGGCCGACCTGCACAGTTTGATCAAGGCGCAGGACCCGGCGCGCACGCAGCGCTCCACGCTGGAAATCGCCGCCAGCTGGCTGGCCTGCGGCCTGGATCCGGACAAGGTCTGGTTCTACCGCCAATCGGATGTGCCCGAGACCACCGAGTTGATGTGGTTGCTCACCTGTGTCGCCGGCAAGGGCATCCTCAATCGCGCGCATGCCTACAAGGCGGCGGTGGACAAGAATCGCGCCGACGGCGAGGACGACGATGCCGGCGTGAGCGCCGGATTGTTCATGTACCCGGTGCTGATGGCGGCGGACATTTTGATCTTCAACGCACACAAGGTGCCGGTGGGGCGCGATCAGATCCAGCACATCGAAATGGCGCGCGATTTTGCGCAGCGCTTCAATCATGTGTATGGACGCGACTTTTTCACCTTGCCCGATGCGGTGATCGACGAGCAGGTGTCCACCTTGCCGGGCCTGGACGGCCGCAAGATGAGCAAGAGCTACGGCAATACGATTCCGTTGTTCGCCCCGCGCGCGGAACTGCGCAAGCTGGTGTTTTCGATCCTGACCGATTCGCGTGCGCCGGGCGAGGCCAAGGACACGCAGGGCTCGGCGTTGTTTCAGCTGTATCAGGCGTTTGCCACGCCGCAGGAAACGGCCGCTTTTGCGCAGGCATTTGCCGATGGCATCGGCTGGGGCGACGCCAAACAGCAGTTGTTCGAGCGGATCGATCAGGAGATCGCACCGCTGCGCACGCGTTACGAGACGCTGATGGCCGATCCGGCAAAGATCGAAGCGATTCTGCGCGCCGGCGGTGCACGCCTGCGTGCGCGCTATGCCACGCCGCTGCTGGCCGAGCTGCGCAGTGCGGTGGGTCTGCGCGATCTATCCGATCAGGCGGGTCCTGTGGCCGCGCAGGCGGGTGAAAAAATCGCCTTGCCGGTGTTCAAGCAGTACCGCGAGAACGATGGCCAGTTCTATTTCAAGCTAACCGATAGTGCCGGTGCACTGCTGCTGCAGAGCGACGGCTTTGCCTCGCCACGCGATGCGGGCCAGCTGATTGCACGGCTGAAACAGGCCGAGCAGGCCAGCGATCTGCAGCTGCCGGGCGTGCATGCACAGGTCCAAGCCGATGCGATCCTTGCGGCGATGCGGGCGCTGCGCGAGGCGTGATCGATGCGGGCGCGCAAGGCGCGGCAACCGCCTTGCGCGCGTGGGGGACTGCATCGCAGCTGCAATGCCGAGATTCAACATGACGCTTGCGTAGTGCTTGAAGCCATCGTGCCCATGCATCGTTGCCTGGAACCACCGGTACACCGCGCACGCACTGCTTGCGCCTACACTGCGGCTGTCTTCTTTTAAAGCGGCTAAAGACACGTAGCGAGCAGTTGTCAGGTGGGTGTGGACGCCGCGTAGTGATCGAAGCGTACGCGTGGTACATGCCGTAACGAACAACGGCCGCACAGTCGTCTTGTCAGGTGCTCTTATCGCCACGGAATAGGAATGACAGCATTGAACGATCCCAGCATCCACACCATCGATACCGGCTTTGGCGGCGTGCAGTTCGACGCGGCGTATCTGATTGTCGAGGGGCAACGCGGGGCGTTTGTCGATTGCGGGACTTCCCTGTCGGTGCCGCATCTGCTGGCGGCAGTGCAAGCCGCCGGGCTGACGCCGGCGCAGATGGAGTGGCTGATCCTGACCCATGTGCATCTGGATCACGCCGGCGGTGCCGGTGCCTTGCTGCAGCATCTGCCCAATGCGCGTGTGCTGGTGCATCCGCGCGGTGCGCCGCACCTGATCGATCCGGCACGGCTGATTGCCGGTGCTACCGCGGTGTATGGCGAGGCGGAAATGGCGCGCAGTTACGGCGAGATTGTGCCGGTGCCGGCCGAGCGCGTAGTGCAAGCGGTCGATGGCCAAGTTGTGCTGCTGGGCGAACGCGCGCTGCGCACGATCGATACGCCGGGACACGCGCGCCATCATCTATGCGTGTGGGATGCGCGCAGTCGCAGCTGGTTCACCGGCGACACCTTCGGGCTGTCGTATCGCCAGCTCGATAGCGCGCAGGGCGCTTTCATCCTGCCGACCTCTTCGCCGGTGCAATTCGAGCCGGAGGCGATGCTGCAGTCGATCGCGCGGCTGATGGAGACCACGCCGCAGGCGATGTATCTGACCCATTACGGGCGGGTCACATTGCCGGAGCCATTGGCGCAGGCGCTGATCGAGCAGATCCATGCGATGACCGCCATCGCACTGAGCTGCGCACAGCATACGGACCGCCATCGCTGCATGGTGGCGGGGTTGACCGAACTGTATCTGGAGCGCGCCCGCCTGCACGGCTGCCGCCTGGACGACGCGGCGGTGGCACAGCTGCTGGCCACCGATATCGAACTCAACGCGCAGGGCCTGGCGTGTTGGCTGGATCGCGCAACGCGGACCAGTTAGCGCGCCTGAAGCGGCTAACAAAATCTCTAGAACGCTGCATCAATTGCGGCGTGGATGCCGTCAACAATTCGATTAGCTCTCACGCTGACCTACGCCTTGAGAAAGTAAGTCGGAGGACTGTGCTCACCGTCAGGCGGGCGCGGCCGGTGCTCGGTGCGACATGTGCCACGCGTACACCCCGGTTCCTCCGCGCCGTCCACACCCACCTGACGACTGCTCGCGACGTGTTGTTAGCCGCCCTTAGCCAGGCATGCAGTCCATGCAATTGAATGCATTCTCGTGTCGTTGCGCTCCGGTGTTGGCCCACGCTTGTAAACTGTGTGTCATCTATCTGTTGCAAGGCCACGCCGTGAACCCGATGCGCATCCTGTTGTTGTCCGCCTGCCTGTTTGTGGGAGGTGTGGCGCAGGCCGCCAACGATTTGCCGGGTGGCGGCATCGATGCGGAGGCGTTGTCGCGGCACGTGCGCTTGCTGGCATCGGATGAATTCGAAGGCCGTGCGCCGGCGAGCGCGGGCGAGCAGCGCACCGTCGATTACTTGGTCGAGCAGTTCAAGGCCGCCGGCGTGCAGCCGGGTGGCGAGCAGGGCGGTTGGACACAGGCTGTGCCGCTGGTGCGCGCGCAGGTGGAGGGCCCGGTCAGCGCCACGCTGCGTGTGGGCGGCAAGACGCAGACCTTGGTCAACGGCACCGATGTGACCTTGCAGAGCCTGCGGCCGATCGACAAGGTGGCGTTGAAGAATGCGCCGCTGGTGTTCGTCGGTTACGGCATCAGCGCGCCGGAGCGGCAGTGGGACGATTACAAAGGCGTGGACCTGCGCGGCAAGATCGCAGTGGTGCTGATCAACGATGCCGACTTCGACACCGCACAGCCGGGCGCGTTCGACGGCAAGGCGGTCACCTACTACGGCCGCTGGACCTACAAGTACGAAGAAGCCGCGCGCCGCGGCGCCGCCGGTGTGTTGATCGTGCACGAGACCGCGCCGGCCGCGTATGGCTGGGCCACGGTGCAGAGCTCGGGCCTGTCGCCGCTGTTCGATATCGAACGCAGCGATGCCGATGCGCGTGCGCAACACGTGCCGGTGCGTGGCTGGATGCAGCGCAGCTTGGCAGCGTCGTTGTTCACGCAGGCCGGGCTGGATTTCGAACAGGCCAAGCAGCGCGCGCAGCAGCGCGACTTCGCACCTATGGCGCTGGGCGATGCCACGTTGTCGGTGGACTTCAAGCTCAAGCGCGAACGCGTGGTCACGCATAACGTGGTGGCCAAGCTCACCGGCACCCAGCATCCGGACGAGACGGTGATTTTCTCCGCGCACTGGGATGCGTTCGGGATCGGCAAGGCCGATGCCAGCGGCGATACGGTGCGACGCGGTGCGGTGGACAACGCCACCGGGGTGGCCAGCGTGCTGGAACTGGCGCGCGTGTTCGCCGCCGGCCCCAAGCCGCATCGTACGCTGTACTTCATTGCATTGACCGCCGAAGAAAAGGGCTTGCTCGGTGCCAACTACTACGCGGCGCATCCGCTGGCGCCGTTGGACAAGACCGTGGCGGTGCTCAACATGGAGATGTTCAGCCCCGACGGCCCGACACGCGATATCGCCTCGTGGGGCCGTGGCCGCGTGTCGCTGGAAGGCGATCTGGAACAGGCCGCCAAAGCGCGCGATCGCACGTATTCGCCGGACCCGAATCTGGAAGCGGGCTTCTTTTACCGCGCCGATCATTTCGCCTTCGCGCGCATGGGCGTGCCGGCGATCACCGCAGGCCCGGGACTGGACATGCTCAAAGGCGGCGTCAAGGCGGGCAAGGCATTGCGCGATACATACTTCGCCGACTGCTATCACCAGCCCTGCGACCGCTGGACTCCGCAATGGGATGCCACCGGACATGCGGCCGATACCACGCTGGTCTACGACGTAGGCGTGGCGCTGGCCAATGGCCGGCAGTGGCCGAGTTGGCAGGATGGCTCGGAATTCAAGGCCATCCGCGCCAAGAGCGATGCCGCGCGCAAGTAAGGCCTGACGGGTCAAACGCCCGCTGCGGTGTGACCGGGCCGGGCGTTGCATGGCTAGCGATGGCCGTGCGCAGCGCATCCAACCGCTAAGAGCAGCTAACAAAACTACTGTGCAGCCGCCAGGCGGGCGCGGCCGGTGCTCGGAATCGGCATGTACCAGCCGTACACTCCGGTTCCTCCGCGCCGTCCACACCCACCTGACGACTGCTCGCTACGGTTTGTTAGCCGCTCTAAAGCGCGGAGCGTCGGCTGCAGTTTTATTTTTTAGATTTGCCGCAGGGATAGCGCTTGCGCAGCGCTTCGATGATCAGGCCGGGAGCGGCTTCGTCCAGACGCGCATCGGGCAGCGCGGTGATATCGGCGATGATCGGCAGCAGATCCGGCGGGCCGGCCTTGCCCGCCGGCATGCACCATTGCGTGCGATAGCTGGTGCTGGCCACGCCGAGCACGTAGGCGCCGGCGCGGCTGGCCGAGACCATGACCTTGAGTTCGGGCTGGTTGGGTGCGTTGATCTCTGGCGCCAGCGAGCCATCCAGCCCCGCCTCGATCAATTTGCGTCCGCTGAGTTCCCACGGCTCGAGTGTGCGTGCCGCTGCGGTGGTGGAGAGAACGGTCAGGGCGGCCATGGCCAGCCAGGGAAGGCGACGTAGCATCTGCGCTCCGCAATGAGGGGTGAGTTGCACCATAGCGCGCAAGGCGGCGAAGGGCATGCATGTAACGCCTTGGAGCGCCCCGCGCCGCGACTGCGCGACCAGCAGACACGCGCAGCTGGTGCTCCGCATCGGCATGTGTCAGATAGGCGCCAGTTCCTGTGCGCCGTCCATACCCGCATGCAGCCGTCCTTAGGTTGCGGCCAGGCAGACGCAGCCGTGGCGCATCAGCAACATGCCACGCGTGCAGTGGTGTTGGTGTACGCCGTTCACGCGCCTGATGCGTGCCTGCCAGGTGCCGTCAGCCGTTTTTGGGCTTGGGCAGGTGCTCTAGAATGACCGCTTCCGCTGCACTTGGCCCTGGTCCGATGTCTTCCTCTCACGACGCTGCCGCGCCTGCGCGCAGCGGGTTGGTCGCTCTCGCGTTGCTGCTGGTCTATGTGGTCTGGGGCTCGACCTATCTGGCGATCCGGTTTGCGCTGGAAGGCGGCGCGCAGCCGCTGACGATGGTGTCCGGCGCGCGCTTCATCATTGCCGGCAGCGTGCTCTACAGCGTGCTGCGTTGGCGCGGCGTGGCGGCACCGACGCGTGCGCAATGGAAGAACGTGGCCTTGATGGGCGCGGCCTTGTTGCTGCTCGGCAACGGCATGGTGGTGCTGGCAGAGCGCAGCGTGTCTTCGGGCTTGGCGGCCACGTCGGTGGCGTCGGTGCCGCTGTGGATGGCGTTGTTCGGCGCGTTGCGCGGGCAGCATGCCAGCCGTGGCGAATGGCTGGGCATCGTGATCGGATTTCTGGGCGTGGTGTGGCTCAACGCCGGCAGCAGTCTCACCGCAACGCCGGGGGGATTGGTGTTGTTGCTGATCGCGCCGATCGGCTGGGCATTCGGCTCGGTGTGGTCGCGTGGACGCGATCTGCCATCGCCCTTCATGACCGCCGCCGGGCAGATGCTGTGCGGCGGTGTGCTACTGGTGAGCACCGGCCTGCTGATCGGCGAGCGCCCGCAGGCCTGGCCGACGTCGCAGGGACTATTGGCGGTGGCGTACCTGTGCGTGTTCGGCTCGATCGTGGCGTTCACTGCGTACGTGTGGCTGCTGCATCACGTCCGCCCGGCGCTGGCCGGCAGCTATGCCTACGTCAATCCGGTGATTGCGGTGGCGCTGGGGGCGTGGCTGGGGCATGAGCAATTCACCGCGCACGATATCGGCGCGATGGCGGTGATTCTGGGTGGCGTGCTGGTGGTCACCCTGGCCAGGGCACGGCGATGAGTACGCCCGTGCCGGTGCCGGCGGAGGACGCGCGGCGCGGTCTGTTGATTACCGCCTCTGCCTTCGTGATCTGGGGTCTGGTGCCGCTGTATTGGCATCTGCTCAAGGCGGTGCCATCGCTGCAGATCATTGCGCACCGTATCGTGTGGAGCACGGTGCTGGTGGTGGCGTGGCTGGTGGCGACCTCGGGCCTGCGTTGGTGGCGCACGATTGCCGCGCAGCCGCGCGCGTTGTGGATGCTGGCTGGCAGCAGCGTGGCGATCGCGTTCAACTGGGGCCTGTATATCTGGGCGATCAACGCCGGGCATGTGATCGAAGCCAGCCTGGGCTACTTCATCAATCCATTGCTGAGCGTGTTGCTGGGCGTGCTGGTGCTGAAAGAGCGCCTGCGCGGCATCCAGTGGCTGGCCGTGGTGTGCGCCGCAATCGGTGTGCTGTGGTTGACCATCGATGCCGGTGCGCCGCCGTGGATTGCGCTGGGGCTGGCGGTGTCGTTCGGTATGTATGGGCTGCTACGCAAGCTGGTGGCGGTGGATGCGGTCGCCGGCCTGGGCGTGGAAAGCGTGTATCTGTTCGTGCCGGCGCTGCTGCTGGCGGGTTGGGGCGAGCAGGGCCACGGCGGCGCGTTCCTGAGCGGCTGGGATCTGCGCACCGATCTACTGCTGATCTTCGGTGGCGTGGTCACGGCGGTGCCGCTGATCGGGTTTGCGTATGGCGTGCGGCGTATCCCGCTGTCGCTGGTGGGCATCCTGCAATACATCGGGCCGAGCCTGCAGCTGTTGCTGGGCGTGTGGTTCTTCCATGAGCCGTTCGATCAGGGGCGTGCGATTGGATTCGCTGCGATCTGGGCCGGTTTGCTGCTGTTTGTCGGCGACAGCGTGCTGCGCGCGCGGCAGCCGGTGGCGGTGCGCTGAGCGCGTGCCGGCTGCGTCCTGTGCGAAGGACGCAGCGATTGCTCGATCAGCTACTCGGCACCGGCACCGGCAACGCGACCGCCAGCGTGGAGGCCGGCAGTGCCTGCGGAGCGGGGCAGTGGCCGGGGCTCTGTTGAACCTGCGCCAGCCAGTGGTCGATCGGTGCGCCCAGCAGGTCCAGCCGCAGCGGCAGGCTCAGATGATTTTCGCCGCGCAACTCGACGTAATGCGCGCGCGTGCTGGCCAGCGCCAGTGCGCGGCCATGCGCCACCGGAATGTGCTGATCGGCATCGCCATGCAGCAACAACACACAGCTGCGCGTGTCGGCTAGCGCCTGCGCCACATCGACGTGGTCCAGATCCAGCTTGAGCTGGCTGTCGGCGGCGGCGATCACCGCATCGAGATTCTGGTCGGCATAGCGCCAGCGTGCGTACGCCGCCACCGCGTGCCCGCGCCAGCCACTGGGCTGGCTGGTCAGCAAGTGCGGCACCATGTCGCGGATGCCGCGCCCGGCGTTGGCGAAGGATTCCATCGCCACCACGCCGGCCACGCGTGGGCCGAGTTTGTCGGCGGTGAACAGCGCGGTGGCCGCACCATAGGAAATGCCGAACAGATACAGCGGCCCGTGGATTTCGCCGCGCGGCTGCAGTGCGTTGATGACATCGATCACGTCGTCGGACTCGCGCGTGCCGTAGCCCGACGGCCCACCGCCGGAATGGCCGTGGTTGCGCAGATCGATGGTGATCACCCGATAGCCGGCCTGTGCCAATTCCAGCGACCACGGCAGCAGCGAATCGCCATCCATCATCCAGCCGTGCAGCAACACCACGGTGCCGCGTGGCGTCGGTGGCGGCACGCGGGGCACGCTGAAGCTGAAGTCCACATCCAGCGCATGTGCCGGGTCGTTGCGCTGACCCAGGTAGCGGTAGTGCATGGCGTATTGGCCCGGATCGATCGCACGCCAGAAGATCGGCACCGCATCGCGCGTGACCACATGGCCGCTGCGGTTGGGTACCGTGGCGATGGTGGCGGCGATGCGTTCTTCGTCCAGCAACGGCGACACGCCACCGGGCGCGACCAGGCGCTCGCTGAGCGAGGTGGAGGACGAAGAACAGCCGGCCAGCCACAGGCAGGCGCAGGCCAGCAGAAACAGGCGCGTCATAGCGGCACATCGTTGGATCAAACGGCCGAGCAGGCTACGGCCTGCCCGGCTCGCGCATCTACCGCACTGCGGTGACAAAACGATGACAGCCTGCAATACATTCAGTTACTGCAGGCAGCGCTGCGGCGACGGAGGCGGCGACTTCAAATCCCGACGCCCAACCCCAGGCGGTTCAACAACCTCCTGAAACCGGAGAAGCCACGATGCCGCCGCCACCGGCATCGCGCCTTCGCCGTGACCAATCCCCACTCCCAAATCTCAAATCCCGGCACTCCAAAGGACTGCCTACACCTCGCGCAATGCGGTGGTGATCGGCAAGCGCGCCGCGCGCAATGCCGGGAACAGCCCGCCGACCAGGCCAATGCCCAGCGCCCACTTCAACCCGCTCCACAGCAGCTCCGGCGACACCTTGAACTGGAACACCACCTGGCTGAAGTTGTTGCCCAGTGTGGAGACGGTGTAGCCGTTGAACACCGCCCAGGCGATCAACCCGCCGAGCAGCCCGCCCAGCAGCGCCAGCAGCATGGTTTCCAGCATCAGCGCCATGATCACCGGCGTGCCGCGAAACCCGATCGCCCGCATCGTGGCGATCTCACGCGCACGCGTGGCCACCGCCGCATACATGGTGTTGAGCGCACCGAACACCGCGCCCACCGCCATGATCGCGCCGATCACCGTGCCCAGGATGCTGATCAGGCGGTTCAATCCGCCGCCTTGCTTGCCGTAATACGCACGCGTGGTTTCCACATCCAGCTTAAGCCGCGGGTCGGCCGCCATGGCCGTCTTGAACTGATCGAAGCCGGCCTTGCCAGCGGTGCGCACGGTGATCGACTGGTACGCGCGGCGGTTGTAGGTGGTGGCCAGCGTCTGCGCATCGGTCCACATCTCCGAATCGTGCGCATCGCCGGAGGCGAACACGCCCACCACCGTCCATTGCTGGCTGCCCAGGGTGAGCGTCTTGCCCAGCTCCAGGCCGCGGAACTGATTCAACGCACCTTTGCCGACCACCATTTCGCGCAGGCCGGTGGTGAAGCGGCGGCCCTGCACGATCTTGACCTTGTCATGTACGCCCCAGGCCAGCTCGCCCACGCCACGCAATTGCGCATTGACGTCGGTGCCATCGGAGCGCGAAGCGATATTGACCACTTGCGACAATTCCGGCGACACCATCGGGCGCCCGTTGGCATCGGTGGCGATCCCCGGCAGGCTGCCGATCAGCGGCACCAGGTCGCGGGTGATCACCGAGTTGGTCTCCGCCTGCGAGCCGCCACGCAAGACAATGGCGGTGGTGTCGTCGCCGGTGCTGTTGAGCGTGGCCTGGAAGCCCTGGCCCATCGCCAGCATCGCCACCAGCACGCCGACCACGCCGGCAATGCCGACCACGATCACCGAGGTGGAGCCCCAGCGTTGCGGCAAGCTTGCGATGCCGATGCGTGCGGCGGCCAGCGACAGGCGGCCACTGCGCGTGACCACCAACCACACCGCCAGCAGCACCGCGATCGGCAGCAACCACATCCACGGCAGCGCGATCCACAGCCCCAGGCCGACTGCCAGCAGCACGACGGACAACAAGGTGACGCCACGATCTTTCCATTTGCGTTGCATGTGCATGCTCCTGTCAGCGGCCGGCGAGGGCATCGACGATCTTCAAGCGCTGCGCGCGTAACGCCGGCAGCACACCCACCACGATGCCGATGCCGGCCATCAGGCCGAACGCCACCAGCCAGGTCTGCAGCGGCACGGTCTGGGTCGGCATCAGCCCGCCGCTGCGCGCGGATACCGCCGGGATGACCAACGCTGCCAGGCCCATGCCGATCAACCCGCCCAGGCCGATCAACAACACCGATTCGATCATCACCAGGCTCAGCACCGTGCGGTCCTGAAAGCCCAGCGTCTTGAGCGTGGCCAACTCCGGAATGCGCTCGCGTACCGCCTGCGCCATGGTGTTGCCGGTGAGCAGCAACAGGGTGAAAAACACCGCGGCCATGATCGAGGTGACGATCAGCCCGATATCGGCGAATTGCTTGACGAAGGCCTGCTGAAACGCCGATTCGGTTTGCGACTTGGTTTCGTGATCGGAGTTGGCCGACAGCGCATCGATGGCCTGCGCCACGCGCGAGGCCTGGTCGGGGTTGCTCAGGGTCACCGTCAACCAGCTCACCTGATTCTTGATGTAGTCGTTGGATTCGTCGAAGTATTTCCAGTTCATCATCAACTGGCGTTCCTGATTGGCCGCCACGGTGCGATCCTTCATCCGATAGATGCCGACCAGTTGCAACGGCCAATCGTTACTGCCGCCCCGCGGAAAGATAGTGGCTTGCAGCGGGATGGTGTCGCCGATCTTCCAGCCGAATTGCTTGGCCAGGGTTTCGCCGACCACCGCGCCGGTGCGCGTGGTCTGGAAGGCCTTGAGTTGGTCTTTGGGAAGCGCGTATTCGCTGTAGACGTCGAAAAAGTTCGGCGCCACCGAAAAGTTGGGAAAGAAATTCTTCGGGTCGCGATAGATGCCGCCGAACCACATGGCCGAGGTCACATCGCGCACGCCCGGCACGCTGCGCACCTGCGCTTCCAGGCGGATCGGCAGCGATTGGGTGATCGACAAGCGCGAGGCCACCACCAGACGATTCACCCCGCTGACGCTGCCGCCGGAGGAAAACGCCACACGCACCGAATCCAGCATGCCGAACAATAAGAACGCAGCCACCACCGACAACAGCGTCAGCAAGGTCCGTGTCTTGCTGCGAAACAATTGCGCCCACACCAGCGAGAAATACTTCATGGCAGCGCTCCTTTAGAGCGCGAGCGGCGCGTCGGCCAGCTCGCCCTTGTCCAGATGGATGGTGTGCGTGGCGTACTCGGCGGCCTTGGGGTCGTGGGTGACCATCACGATGGTCTTGCCGTGTTCGCGATTGAGTTCCTGCAGCAGGCGCAGGATTTCTTCGGCGTTGTGGCGGTCCAGATCGCCGGTGGGTTCGTCGCAGATCAGAAACGTGGGGTCGGACACGATGGCGCGCGCAATCGCCACGCGCTGCTGCTGGCCGCCAGACAATTCACTGGGCTTGTGGCTGCGTCGCTCCTGCAGGCCCACCAGGGTCAAGGCGATCTCCGCATTGCGTTTGCGCTGCGCGGCATTGAGCGAGGTCAGCAGCAGCGGTAATTCCACATTCTTCTGCGCGGTGAGCATCGGCATCAGGTTGTAGAACTGAAACACGAAGCCGACGTGGTGACTGCGCCAGGTAGCGAGCTGCCCACCGCTCATGCGATCGATGCGCTCGCCCTCGATTTCGATCTCGCCACCGCTGGGGCTGTCCAGCCCGCCGATCAGATTGAGCAAGGTGGTCTTACCCGAGCCGGACGGGCCCATCAACGCGACGAAATCGCCTGCGGCAATTTCCAGATCGATGCCGTGCAGCACCTGCACCTGCTCCGGGCCGCGTTGATAGGTCTTGGTGATGTTGCGCAAGCTGACGAGAGCGGTCATGGCGACTCCTGGCGATGCAATGGGATAAGGAAGCGATGCGGCACAACAACTGCGATTGTGTGAGCGGCGATGCGATGCACGACGACGGTGAAGCGATCAAGCGATCAAGCAACAGCGTGGTGCTGTGCGGTATGCGCGAGGCGAGCCAGCCGGATCGCCGTGTGCCGCACTCGCGCGACTCCCCATGTTTGATGCCGTTTGAGGCCCCCTCAAACAGCACATAACACCTGCTGTAAGCGGATGGGCTGGATCGCCTTCCGCTCTCTAACGACGATGTTTCATTGCAACAAGCCCATCCCGATGCAGCGTGATGCTGGCAACATCGATGCCGCGCGCCGCAAGCGATAACGCGGACCCGCGTTGTGCGTGCCAGGCCAGCCGTTACTGCGCAGCGTCGGCATCTGCTTCGGCCACGGTGTCGCCATCCTTCAAGGTCGCTGGCGGGTTCACCACTACGCTGTCGCCGGCACTCAACCCCGAGACCACCTGGCGATCCTCGCCCATCGTCATGCCGGTGGTGACGGCGCGCTCGCTGACCGCATTGCGCTCGCCGACCACGAAGGCCACGGTGCGCGTGTCGCGTTCCACCAACGCCGCTGCCGGCACGCGCACGCCTTGCGGCTTGGCCGCTTCCTGCGGCTTGGCCTGTTCCAGAAAACTCACCCGTACGCCCATTTCCGGCACGATGCGCGGGTCCTTGACCTTGAGCGCCACCCGCACCTTCACCGTCGCCTTGCCGCGGTCGGCGGTGGGGATGATGGCGATCACTTCGCCGGGAATCTTCCATTCCGGGTAGGCGTTGAGTACCGCTTCCACCGGCATCTGCGGCTGCACCCGGCCGATGTAGGACTCGCCGACTTCCACTTCGATTTCCAGCGATTCCATATCGACGATGGTGCCGATGCCGGTACGGGTGAAGCCACCACCGGCAGACAGTGGCGAGACGATTTCGCCCGGCTGCGCCGCCTTGGCAGTGACCACACCGGCAAACGGTGCGCGCACCACGTTGAAGTCCGAGCGGATGCCGGCAATGGCCAGTTGATCGGAGGCCACCTTCACGTTGCGCTGTGCGTTCTGCAACTGCGCGCGCAATGCGTCGCGTTGCGCGGTGGCTTGTTCGTACTGCGAGCGCGATACCAGTTGTGCACCCACCAGCGATTGCAGGCGCGTGGCATCGGTGTTTGCTACGGCCAGTTGCGCCTGTATGTTATCGACCTGGCTGCGCGCGGCCGACACCTGCGATGCAGACAGTGTGCGCTGCGCATCGGCATCCAACGGGTCCAGCGTGGCCATCACCTGGCCCTGTTCGACGCGCATGCCTTCTTCGATCATCACTTCGCGCACCTTGCCGGTGACCTGCGCCGACACCGTGGCCATGCGCCGCGCCACCACATAGCCCGAGGCGTCCAGCACCGAGGCGCTGCTACTGCCGGCACTGATCGCCACCACCGGCGCGGTCTGCACCTTGATCACCGGTGTGCGGGTGAACCACCACGCGGCCGCAGCCAGCACGATGACAATGACGATGGCGGCGATGATCCAGCCGGTGCGGCGCACGGGCGGCGGCGTGGCAGGACGCTGGCGGTCGATGCGGAGTTGCTTGAGCAGATCGGCGGATGTGTTCATCGATAACCAGGACAGAAGGCTGCGCAGAATGTGACTGCCTGCAGGGCGCGCCGCAAGCTGCCGGAAGTCACCAACTGCAGCGAGGCGACCAACGGTCAGCCGGTGCGGCGCAACTGCAAGGTGCTGCGCAGCATGCGACCAAGGCCGCCGTATCGACCAGTGACAGGTGTCACCTGCACGCCATGACAGGCGCGACTATGCGCATCGGCGGCAAGCGACCACGCTTGCGCCACTGCCTGATTGCCGAAATCCCCATGCGCTGTCTCCGCCAGTCCGACGTCGACGTCCCTGCTGCCGCACCATCACATCGCACACCATCCACCAGCGGCGGCGACCCCCATGCATGAGACCGTTCGTCCGCCGCGACCTGCCACGTGGCGCGTCCAGGCGAACCCGGCAGTGGCAGAATCCGCTCACTCCTACGGATCCATCCCGATGCACCTGAGTCTCCCGGCCTGGCTTCGTCCGGCCGCAAATTCGCAAGTGGCCGCGCGCCTGGCGCAGGGCCAATCGCCGTGGATGGATGCCGTGCACCTGCTGTGGTCGGCCTGGGTGTTTGTGGTGCCGGTGTTTTCTTCGCGCGGGTACGACAGCACCTGGTGGCTGTGCACGTTGCTGTCCTATCCGATCTTCCTGCTGCTGTACGCACGCATGTTGCTGGCACCGCGCGGCACCCTGTACCGCTATGCCTGGGCGATGGGCGTGCTCAGTGCCGCGCTGCTGCCGATATACGCCTCGGGTATCAGCTACTTCGTATTTGCCTGCCTGAGTCTGCGCCCGTCCACGCGGTACGCGTTGTGGCGGCACTTCGCCATGCTGTTGCTGATGAACGCGCTGTACCTGGGCTGGGCGCGTTGGCTCGGGCTGGGCTGGCAGTCGCTGGTGTGGTTGCCGGTGTCGGTGCTGGGCATGGCGGCGGTCGGCGCGGTGTACAGCATCAACGAACGCAAGGACGCGCTGCTGCGGTTATCGCAAGACGAAGTCCGCCGCCTGGCCGCCACCGCCGAACGCGAACGCATCGGCCGCGATCTGCACGACTTGCTGGGCCATACCCTGTCGCTGGTGGCGCTCAAATCCGATCTGGCCGCACGCCTGATCGAGCGCGACCCGCAGGCCGCACGGAGCGAGATCGATGCGGTGGCGCAGATCTCGCGCGACGCACTGGCGCAGGTGCGGCGCGCGGTCACCGGCATCCGCGCCGCCGGGCTGGTGGCCGAGCTGGCATCGGCCAAGGTGTTGCTGGACATGGACGGCATCGCGCTGGAGCACACGTTGGAGGCGCTGCCGCTGCCGCCCGAACACGAAACCGCGTTGGCGCTGGTGGTGCGCGAGGCGGCCACCAACGTGCAACGTCACGCGCAGGCACGGCGGGTGCGGGTGAGCCTGCGTGCACACGGGCAACAGGCGCTGCTGGAAATCACCGACGACGGCCGCGGCGGGGTGATCGTGCCGGGTAACGGCCTGGACGGCATGCGCGCACGCTTGCAGAGCCTGGGCGGTACGTTGGAGGTAGAGGCGTTGCCACGCGGCATGCGCTTGCGCGCCAGCATGCCGTTGCCGCAGCCCGTGCTGGAGCCGGCGAGTCCGCCATTGCCGGTGCCGCTGATGCCGCAATCGCGCTGAGCGCACCCCTGGTTGCCACAGCGCTGCCGTGGCACGCAGTGCGTCAGCACTGCTATGGTGCCCAGCCGTTGCACAGATGCGAGCGCGAGCGATGATCCGGGTGTTGTTGGCGGAAGACCAGGCACTGCTGCGCGGCGCCTTGGTGGCCCTGCTGGGACTGGAAGACGACATCGAGGTGGTCGGCAGCGCCGGCGATGGCGAGGGCGCCTGGCGCGAGCTGCAGCGGCTGCAGCCGGATGTGCTGGTCACCGATATCGAGATGCCCGGGTTGAGCGGCCTGGAACTGGCGCAACGCATCCAGCGCCAGGCGCTGCCGGTGCGGGTGATGATCGTCACCACGTTTGCGCGCCCGGGCTTTTTGCGGCGCGCGCTGGATGCCGGCGTGGCGGGGTATCTGCTCAAGGATGCGCCGGCCGAACAATTGGTCAACGCGCTGCGTCAGGTGCATCGCGGCGGCCGGGTGATCGACCCGCAACTGGCGATGGATGCCTGGGTGGAAGCCGATCCGTTGAGCGAGCGCGAACGCACTGTGCTGCGGCTGGCCGGCGAAGGCCGCTCGGCCAGCGAGATCGCGCAACAGTTGCAGCTCTCGCACGGCACCGTGCGCAATTACCTGTCCGAATGCATCGGCAAGTTGGGCGTGGCCAATCGCATCGAAGCGTATCGACTGGCGCGGCAGAAAGGCTGGTTGTAAGAGCAGCTAACAAAACTACTGTGCAGCCGCCAGGCGGGCGCGGCCGGTGCTCGGAATCGGCATGTACCACCCGTACACTCCGGTTCCTCCGCGCCGTCCACACCCACCTGACGACTGCTCGCTACGTTTTGTTAGCCGCTCTAAGTGCCTGCAGGCGGTGCGGTGTGTGATCGCTACTGACGCGTTTCAGCTTGCGCCAATCGAACGCCGCTGATCACAAAGCGGGCGCGGCCAGGGCGTTCAATCGTCAGAGCTCATGCGAACGGTTGGTGGTTTTACTGCAGCCATGCATGGCCTGCGCACACGTGCGGCATCTTGTAAGCAAGCGCACTGCGACATTGCACGTCGTGCGTGCTTTGCAATCGCTTCGATACGCAACTGCGTGCATCGGCCATGCACTGCGAAGAGATCAGCAGCTATTCCAACTGCGTGCGAAGGCATGCCGTTGCCGCGCAGGTACACTGCGCAGCGATCGTCATCATCGCGAGTAACTGCATGAAATCTGTGTGGCTGTTGGGCTTGCTGCTGATCTGCGCATTCAACGCGTCGGCCGAGCAATTCAAGATTCTGGTGGCGGCCATTCCCAACCAGTATCACCACGATTACATCCCGGTGGCCAAGCCGCAGTTCGAAGCGATGGCACGCAAGCAGTATGTCGAGCTGGTGTGGGCGTGGAATGCCAAGGCCTTCGATGGCGATCTCTCGCAATACGCCGCCATCGTGCTGCTCAATACCCCGGCCACCGATCTGGATCCGGCCCAGCGCGCCAACTTCCAAAAATACGTGCGCAATGGTGGTGGCGTGGTCGCGGTGCACAAGGCGTTTGCGATCAAGCGCGGCGAGTGGGAGTGGTACGACCATCTGATCGGCCGCTCGTTCCGCACCCACCCGTACATGCAAACCGCGATGGTCGATGTGGTGGACGCCAACTTCCCCGCCACCGCCGGCCTGCCCAAGCGCTGGGTGTGGAGCGATGAGTGGTACGAATACGACCCGCCCTACAGCGACGATCTGGTCACGCTACTCACGGTGGATGAAACCAGCTACGACCCCACGCTGATCTGGCCGGGCCAGGTCGCCAAGGGCATGGGCAAACAGCACCCGGTGGCGTGGTATCACCACTTCGAAGGCGGCCGCGTCTTCGCCACCGCCTTGGGCCATCTGGCCGAGGCCTACAACGACCCACGCTATCTGGAGCATCTATACGGCGGCATCTATTGGGCCGCGACCGGCAAGGGCATCCAAGCCTCAGAGCCAGCGGCCAAAACAAAACGCCAGCGTTAAGCACTCACTCCTCTTCCTGCGGGAGAGGAGTGAGAGTAGGGGCAAAATCACTGCAAATGGCGGGGACCAGAAGCTTCGTCCGTACCTTCATGCGCCCCTGCGGGGCAGCCTCTCTCGGCGGGAGAAGGGAGATCAAGCCCCTCTCCCGGCGGGGGAGGGATTGGGGTGAGGGTACGTCCGCGCAGTCAAATCACTCCGTGCAAGACGTCTGCCAACACCCAACCAAACCCATCAACGCGCAGAGCGCTCCCCGCGCGCCATGCTGGAAAACACGCCATCGCGGCGTACCCATGCATGGAACAGCGCTGCGCTCAGATGACCAACGACGGTGGCGAACAACAGATACGCCAACCAGCCATGCGCACTGCGTAGCCACGCGTACAGCGCTGGGTCGTGCGGGACGATCGCCGGCAAGTTCGCGCCGGGCCACAGCACGATCGGATACCCGCCGGCCGAGAGCATCGCCCAGCCGATCAGCGGCATGCCCAGCATCAACGCATACAACAGCCAATGCGAGGCGATCGCGGCGGCCTTCTGCCAGGTAGGCAAATCCGCGGGCAAGGCCGGGGGCCGATGGCGCAGGCGGTTGATCAAGCGCAGCACCGCCAGGATCAGGATCGCGATGCCCAGCGGGCGATGCAGGTCGATCAACCACGGCCGCTGCGTCACCGAGGCCACCATGCCCACGCCGACAAACAACATGGTCAGGATCATCGCGGCCATCAGCCAATGCAGCACGCGCGCGGGCAGGTTGAAGTGTGTGTGGCGGCTCATTGGTGGGCTCCCTGGCCGGTAGCGTCACTGCCCTTGCCGTTGGCGATCTCATGCTCGCGGCGGTTGAACGACTGCGAATACACCGACGAGCGTGCGGCCAGGATCGGGTCGTTGGAGGCGGCAAGGCCCTTGGGCAGAATCAACGGGTCGTAATTCAGGTCGCGGCAGGGGCCGGTGGCTTGCGGTTGCGCATGCTCCAGCGACAGCGTGCCGGCCACGATCTGTTTGCGACTGGCCGGCCAGGGCTGCGAGGGGTCATCCACCGGATCGCCCGGCTCGGCCACGGTCAGCACCAGATCCCAGCGCAGTGAGCCCTGCGCCAGGCGCGCGTCCAGGTCGGTGGCCAAAAAATCGCCATCGGCCTGTTTGCGCTGTTCGGCGCTCAATTCCTTGAACGGCGTATGCGGGCGCATCGACCAACGGATGTAGCGCTCGCGACCATCGCTGGCGATCGCGCGGAATGCGTTGACCCCGTTGTATTGGGTATTGGCCCAGCTGTCCGACCACGGCGCGGTCTTGGCCCACTGCTGAAACTTGGCGGCCTCCGGATACTGCTTGCCGAAGGCAGCCAGTTTTTCCGGGTCCGGTTTGCCGGTGGCCGGGTCCGGCTTGGAGGCCACATTCAAGGCCTGGAAGCCGGCAGGCGTGGCCACCACGAAGAACGGAAAGCTGTTCATGGCGGTGCGCCATTCCTGCCCGTCGTCGCTGCGCAACAACAGCGCCATGCTGCGCACGCGCGCCGCGCCATCGGCACCGTGCGGGTCGCCACCGCCGATCGACATGCGCCCCAGCACCGGCGTGCTGGCCTGGCTGAAGATGCGTGCCGACGACACCCAGGTCGCCTTGCCGCTGGACTGGAATTGTCCGCTCACGCACACGCCCTTGCTATGCGCGCGGCGAAAGCCAGGATGCGGCGGCCCGCTGGATTCGATGGTGTCGGTCATGCGCGCAGCGGTGAGCCGGTCGCCACCGATCCAGCCGGCGGTCCAGGCAAACGCGATGGCGATGCCACCGGCAATCGCGGCAATGCCCAGCAACGGCAGCACGGGGCTGCGCGTGCGCTGGGGCGAGGGAGGTGGCAACGTCATGGCTGGCTCCGATGTGATGCGATGGACGGCGTGTCGACGGTCGTATGGCCAAGCCTCATCGCTGCGGCCGAGCACGTCTGCACAACATCATCCGCAATGGGCTGCCTCCGGCGCGTGATATCTCGTTGCCGCACCGGCTGGCGGCAACCTTCTAATCGCCCATGCGCAGCGGCGGTGCTGGCACTGCATGGCGGTGTCGCTGCCAGCCAGCCGAACAACGGTTCTGCACCGCGCTTGGTGCTGGAGCGGTCCATGGCCGGCGCCGCGCAGTCGGGCGTGCAGCAACCGCAGGTAGCGCGCTACATCACTTGCGACTTGCGACTTGCGACTTCCGACTTCCGACTTCCGACTTCCGGTACGCCGCGCCTGGCGGTAAGCGCCAGGCTCTATCGACGGCTCCTAGCCGCCGTAACGCCCCTGCAGCATCGCAAACGCCGAGCGCAGCGCCAGGGCTTCGCCACCGGCGGGGCGGCCGGGGCGGTCGCTGTCGTTCCAGGCGTAGACGTCCAGGTGCGCCCACTGCTGCCCCGGGGCCACGAAGCGCTCCAGATACAGCGCGGCGGTGACCGCACCGGCCATGCGCGAGCCGGCGTTGGCCATGTCGGCCACGTGGCTGTTGAGATAGCGCAGGTACGGGCGCCACAGCGGCATGCGCCAGACCGGGTCGCGGGTCTGCTCGCCGGCGCTGATCCAGGCCTGCGCCAGCGCATCGTTGTTGGCGAACAAGGCCGGCAGATCCGGGCCCAGCGCGATGCGCGCGGCACCGGTGAGGGTGGCGAAATCCAGGATTAGGTCCGGACGTTGTTCGGTGGCATAACTGAGCGCATCGCACAGCACCAGGCGGCCTTCGGCATCGGTGTTGTCCACTTCCACCGTGACCCCGGCGCGCGTGGTGATGACCTCGCCCGGGCGGAACGCATCCGGGCCGACCGCGTTTTCCACCGCGGCGATCAGCAGCGTCAGCCGCACCGGCAACTGCTGCGCCATGACCAGCCCGGCCAGCGCCAGCGCATGCGCCGCGCCGCCCATGTCCTTTTTCATATTGCGCATGCCATCGGCAGGCTTGAGATCCAGCCCACCGGTGTCGAAGCACACGCCTTTGCCGACCAGCACCAGATGCGGGTGCGCGGCATCGCCCCATTGCAGCTGGATCAGCCGCGGCGCGCGATGCGAGGCGCGGCCGACCGCATGGATGGTGGGGAAGTTCTGTGCCAGCAACGCATCGCCCACGATCGCCTCGACCTGCGCGCCATGCGCCTGCGCCACTGCGCGCGTGGCATCTTCCAGCTGCTGCGGGCCCATGTCTTCGGTCGGCGTATTGACCCAGTCGCGTACCTGCAGGCATGCCGCGATCAGTGCGTGCGTGGCTGCCGAAGGCGTGGCCGCCAACTCGGCCGGCGCACGCGGCACCTTGCGATACCGCGTAAAGCGATAGGCGCCCAGCCCCCACCCCAGATGCAGCAGTGCCAGTTCGGCATCGCTCAGGCTGTTGGCCAGCGTCCAGCGGCTGGCCGGCGGCAGCGCCATCGGTGCGTGCGCGTAGGCATAGGCATCGGCGCGGTCGCCCACGCCCACGATCGCGCCGGCCAGCCCTTGCTCGCCGGGCAGCAACAACACGCTACCCGGGGCGGCATCGAACCGCTGCGCCTGTGCCCAGGACAACACTCGCGTGGGCTGCTCGGCGCACCAGCGCGCAAAGCCCTCGCGGTCGAGCACATACAGCGGCAACGCGGCGGCGGCGGGATCGGTAAAACCGGTGAGGTGCGACATGGACATCCTTCAATGGCGGTGTGCGCCGTCGGTTGAACTCAGGCGGGAATGCAGATGCCGTCGCGCGCGGCGCCCGGGTGCGGTTGCTGCGCGTCCAGCCAGTCGGCCAGCCCGGTCATGCTGTCGAACTCCAGGTCTGGCTGCTGGGTTGGATGCGACCACTCCGCGCCGTCGCGATTGATCCAGCAGGCACGCAGGCCGGCATCCAGCGCGCCCAGCACGTCCATGCGCACGTGGTCGCCTACATGCAGCACCTGTGCGGGCGGCACGTCCAGACGCGCGCATGCAGCCAGAAAGATGCTGGCCTCCGGCTTGGCGCTGCCGTGTTCACGCGAGCCCAGCTGAAACGCGAAGTGGTGCATCAGGCCGATGCGCTGCAGATCGGCATTGCCGTTGCTGAGCGCGGCCACCGGCACATGCACGGCGATGCGTGCCAGTGCGTCCAGCGCATCCGGATAGCATTCCACCTGGTTGCGCGCGGCATAGAACACTTCGTAGGCTGGTTCCACCAGCGTCAGATCGCCGCCGCTTTCGCGCAAGGCCATTTCCAGCGTCAACCTACGCAGCGCACTGAGGTCGTGATGCAGCTGCGGGTTGTCGGCAAAGCTGCGCTCACGCAGCTCGCGCATCGCCTCCACCGGAAACCGCTCGGCGGTGACCGGGCTGTGCTCGCGCATCCAGTCGTACAGCACTTGATCGATGCGCGCACCGATCGGTGCGAAGGGCCACAACGTGTCGTCGAGGTCGAGAGTGATGGCGCTGATATGGAAGCTCATCGCAAGATTTTACGGTCTTGCGTCGGGATTGGGGAATCGGGAATGGCAAGGGCAGGAGCTGCGCTCTACCCATTCCCCACTCCCGATTCCCGATTCCCGGCTACTCAAGCAGCCGTGCCCAGCGCTGCATTCCTTCCACCCGGCTCAGCACCATCTTGATGCAGACCAGCAGCGGCACCGCGAGCAGCAGGCCCACCATGCCCCACAGCCAGCCAAACAGCATCAGCGCCAGGATCAGCATCAGCGGCGAGATCGCCATGCGCCGGCCCAGCACGATCGGGGTGACCACCTGGCCTTCGATGGTATGCAGCGCCAGATACAGGATCGCCGGCAGCATCGCCGACAAGGGGGTGCGGAATTCCACAAAGCCCATCAACAGCATCAGCATGACGCCGATCAGCGGGCCGACGTAAGGCGCGAAATTCAGCAGCGCCACCACCGTGCCCCAGAGCAAGGCCTCGGGCAGCGGAATTTGCAGCACGTACAAAATGCCTGCAAAAACCAGCCCGACCAGCGTATTGATCACGCTGATGGTGAGCACATACCGCGAAACCTCACGCTCGATGTCCAGCATGATCTCGGTGGTGAAGCGCTGTTGCTGTCGATTGGGCAACAACGCAATCGCGTGCCGTTGCAGGCTTTCGCCATAGACCATAAAAAAGAACGTCAGCAGCACCACGGCCAGCACCGAGGCGGCCAGCTTGGGTGTGCGCACCAGCGCCTTGTACGGGTCGTCCATCTGCGTGCGCACGATCTGCACACCGCGCTGGCCTTCGCCACCGGCGGCGCGTGCAAAGTTTTCCGCAGCCTGGTTGGCCTGCATCACCGGCTTGGTGAAATCGCGCACATCGCGTGCGATCTGGCGCATCTGGCGCGGCGCCTGCTGCACCCATTCGGCGGCAGGCCCAGCCAATTGCGCCGCCAACGTGACGGTGCCGGCCAGGCCCAGGCAGAGCACCAGCAAGGCACCGAGAAAGCGTGGGATATACAGCTTGCGCAGTCCGCGCAGGATGGGGTTGCCGATCAGTGCGAAGAATGCCGCCAGCATGACTGGCAGGATGATCGTCTGCGCCGCCCATAAGGTGTAACCGACGGCAAGTGTTGCCAGCACTACCAACGAGGCCGGTGCGCGCGGACGCGGTGCCGGAGGCGGCGGAAGCGGATCTGCCGGAATGGCAGCATCCAAAGACTCAACGGAGATAGACATGCGCGCCCTGGCAGCAGACTGGCGTGCTGCCAGCGATGGGCCATTATCGGCACAACGCGTCAACGGCGCGCACAGGGCCTGTGCGTGCGGTGTCAGTGCCCTTGCAGGCGGCTGCCGGTCTCGACCATGCGCGGTGACGGCGCATGAGCGCCGCAGACAACCTCAAACATCAGGCGGCGCGCTCGGGGGGCACCTGTACCACGGTGACGGTCGGTTCGGCCGCCACTTCTTCGGCATTGTCGGCGGCACGTTCGGCCTGTTCGGAGGCTTCCTGGGCACGGTGGGCCGTGAACAAGGCAGAGATCGTGCTGACCATCTGCAGAATCTTGGGAATGCCGCCCAGCTTGCCGGCGATGCTGCCCAGCGCGGCCTGCGGCTCGTTGCGGCCGGTCACAAAGCCCAGCCCGAAGCCGATCATCATGATGCGTGCCGGCGACCAGCCCGCACGCCAGGTCTGGCGCAGTTCGCCCCAGTGCGTGCGCGTCTCCTGCGCGCGCCCTTCCACTAAAATTTCGGCGCGTTCCACGCGCTGACACAAGGTGCCGAACTTCATGACTTGCCTCCACTGGCAGGCGCTGCGGCCGTGTCGTCATCGCTGGAATCGTCGAAGATGCCTAGCTTGACCAACTGACGCCGCGTTGCATTCATGCCGGTGTGATCGAAGTAGAAGAACACCCGCCATGCCGCGATCCCGGTGACCAGAAGACTGGCCAATGCAGTAAAGAACATCGCCTGAAACCACGACAACCCGGCGCGCTGCAGCAAGGCGATGATGGCGCCTGCCAGCAACAGCCACGACGAAGCGCCGAAGACCACTGCCACGCATGCCCACGCCAGGCCACGCCCGAATGCACTGCGTGCCAGTTTTAGGTCGGCCGAGACCAGCCGGCGCAAGGCGCGGCTGGTCTCGTGGGCCGAGCCCAGCGTTGCGCGGCCGGCAGCGCCGACCGCGCGTACGCTTTCGTCCAGTCCCGGCGTCTCCGGACGCGCGTCTGGCGCGCCGGAACCGGCAGCTGTAGAAGCCTGATCGACCACGACTTAGTTATCGTTGCTACGCGCAAGCTTGGCGATGACCCAGCCAGCGGCAAACGCAACGCCGAATGCGGCCAGCGGACGCTCGCGGATCAGGTCGGTGGCGCTGTCGAGCAGGTCGTTGCCCTTGGCAACCAGCACGTCCATCTGCTCCTTGGCAGCGGCGCCGCCAAATTCCGCAGCCGCCATGCCGGACAGCGCGGTGTCGGACAACTCGGCCTTGACGTTGGCACGGCCGAGCTTGAGCTCGTCGCCCGCAGCGCTGGTGGCGCCCTTGACGGCTTCACCGGCGGCGCTGGCGGCCGACTTCAGGTGGGTGCCGGCGTCGCTCAGGTTTTCCTTCAGCTGATCGGTATTGGTGGGGCTCATGCGATATCTCCTTCGGTCATTGATGGCAGCCGCCACTCACGTGCGGTCGTGCAGTAGCAATAGCATCGGGGGGGTGTAGGAGGCGTTAGTGGGAGCCGCGTGCAGTGCACAGTGCGTCAACGCATGAGCGCGTCGTACTGCGCGTTGCCACGCAGGATGCGCACCACCAGTTGCTGCGGTTTGCGCTGGAAATTGGCACGCCAGCTGGCCAGGTCCGCAAATTCGCCCACACTGCTGGCCACGATCACATCGCCGGAAACCAGGCCGTTGGCCGCGGCGCGCCCGCCACGTTTGACCTCGCTGACCATGACTCCGGTAATGCCGGACTGACGCAGCGACTCGGGCAGGTCCACAAAGGTGGCGCCGCTCAACCGTGGGTCCAGCATGTCGCCGGTGACTGCGCGGTCCTGCTCCTTCAAGGTGGCCTTGAGCTTGAGCGGCTTGCCGTCGCGACGGATGTCCAACGTCACCGCACTGCCAACCGCCTGCAGACCTTCGTAGTTGTGCAGCGCCTCGGCGCTGTCCACGCGTTGATCGTTGGCAGCCACGACCACGTCGCCCGGCTGCACGCCGGCTGCGGCCGCCGCAGCGCCTGGCAACACGCGTGTCACCAGCGCACCGCGCAGCGAATCCACGCCCAGGCCCTGCAGCATCTGCTGGGTAAGGTTCTGGGTTTCCAGGCCGAGCGTGCCGCGCACCACCACGCCCTTGGTCACCAGTTGCTCGACCACGTTGCGCGCGAGGTTGGAGGGAATCGCCAGACCCAGGCCGATATTGCCGGCCATGCTGCCCTGCGGATTGAAGCTGGCGGTGTTGATGCCGACCAGCTGGCCTTGCAGATTGACCAGCGCACCGCCGGAATTACCAGGATTGATCGAGGCATCGGTCTGGATGAAGTTCTGATAGCCGAGCCCGCGAATACCGCTACGTCCCACCGCCGACACGATGCCGGAGGTGACGGTCTGGGTGAAGCCAAACGGGTTGCCGATCGCCACCACAAAATCGCCCACGCGCAGCTGATTGCTGTCGGCCAGTTTGATGTCGGTAAGGTTGTCGGCCTTGATGCGGATCAGCGCGATGTCGGTGTCTGCATCGGAGCCGATGAAGTCGGCCTTGACCGTGCGCCCGTCACCGAGCGTCACCTGCACGTCGTCGGCATTTTCGATGACGTGATGGTTGGTCAGCACATACCCTTTTTGCGCATCGATGATCACGCCGGAGCCGAGCGATTCGTTGATGCGGTCCTGCGGAACCTGCGGGAACAACCGGCGCAGGATCGGGTCGTTGAAGAAGGGGTTGCGCACGCGCACCACCTGCTTGGTGTTGACGCTGACCACCGCCGGCATCGCCTGCTGCAGCATCGGTGCCAGCGAAGGCACCGGTTGCCCGGCAACCGCGGCCGGTAGCGCAGCAGCGGCCGGCAGGGTGAAGTTGGTAGCGCCGGCCGGCGCGGCGTCGGCGCGATTGTCCAGCCACGCGTTGATACCGGTGGCGGCAAAACCACCGAAGGCGGCGGCCAGGGAAAGCGTCAGCAAGGTGGGAAGCGGTCGCATGGAACGGATTCCGGGTTACGCGGTGGAAAGGGAATAAGGTGTCTGGCTACGTAAATCAAGCTGAACGAGAGTGCCAGCCAGCAATTTAACTGCCGGTGAAAGCGCCGCGCATGCCTTGCCGCCATTGCGTTGACAGCCCGTCGAGCCGAGCGTAGCGTCCGCTTGTTCCGATGCCTGTTCAGCATACGCATGCCATCGCGCATCGCCCGCATTTATCGAACTGATGCCCTTAAGGAGGGTCTATGAGCAACGGCAATGGTGTAACCGCAACCCTGTCCGACGCCGTCGACAGCGTCAAGAGCACCGCAACTGAGCTGACCGACACCATCGCCAGCACCACCAGCGAGGCGGTGACCAACGTGCAGGAAGCGGCTGGGGTGGCAGTGGCGGAGGTCAAGACGCGCGTCGCCAAGGCCCGCAAGGCGGTGGTCAAGGCCGAAAAGAACGTGGTCGGCAAGGCTGGCGAGGCGGCCAGTGCGGTCAAGCGCAGCGTGGCCAAGACCAAGCGCTCGCTCACCGCGACCAAGGACGCTGCAAAAGACAAGCTGACGGCGACCAAGGATGCGGCCAAGCAGAAGCTGCTCTCCACCAAAGATGCGGCCAAGCAAAAGCTGACATCGACCAAAGATGCCGCCAAGCAGAAGTTGAGCAGCACCAGCGCCGCGGCCAAGAAAAAGATCTCCGATACCAAGGCCAACACCAAGCAGAAGCTGGAAACCGCCAAGGCCAACGCCAAGGCCGAAGCGGCGGCGCTGAGCGCCAAGACCGCCGCAAAGAGCGCGGCACGCAAGACCGCCGTGGCAACGGTGAGCGCGCGCACGGCCGCGAAGAAGGCCGCGGCCAAATCGGCGTCGCTGAAGAAGTCGGTCGCCAAAGGCATCGCCAAGAAAGCGCCGCTCGCCAAGCAGGCCGCAACGAAGCAAGCCGCAGTGAAAAAGGCCCCGTTGAAGAAGGCCGTGACCAAGACCGCATTGAAGAAGGCGGCCAAGGTCACCAAAACGCCTGCAACGCGCGCAGTGGCCAAGACCACCGCAGCCCGCAAGGCCGTCGGCAAGAAGGCCGTCAAGCGCGTCACGCGCTGACGGTTGAGGGCGTCATGCATGGCGCCGCTCGTGCTGGAAGCGCGGATGTGCGCTACACGTTGAGATATACGTAGACGTTGAGACGTATTGAGAGAGGCCGGCGCTGCCGTACAGCGTCGGCCTTTTTCATGCGTTTGCGTTGCTCCAGCTGCGTGGTGCTCCAACTGCACGATGCTGTGCACGTACCCTCATCCGCCCCTTCGGGGCACCTTCTCCCGGTGGGAGAAGGGACGTGCGCTTGAGCCCTCTCCTGCGGGAGAGGGGTTGGGGTGAGGGTACGCAGCGAAGTGGTCAAGGTGTTTCGACTGTAGCTTGCGTTGTTCCAGCTGCGTGTTGTTCCAACTGCACGAGGCTGCGCACGTACCCTCATCCGCCCCTGTGGGGCACCTTCTCTCGGTGGGAGAAGGGACGTGCGCTTGAGCCCCTCTCCTGCGGGAGAGGGGTTGGGGTGAGGGTGGGCAGCGAAGCACTCCAGATGCTTCGACTGCAGCTTGCGTTGCTCCGGCTGCGTGTTGTTCCAACTGCACGAGGCTGCGCACGTACCCTCATCCGCCCCTTCGGGGCACCTTCTCCCGGTGGGAGAAGGGAACTGCGCTTGAGCCCCTCTCCTGCGGGAGAGGGGTGAGGGTACGCAGCGAAGCGCTCCAGGTGTTTCGACTGCAGCTCGTGTTGTTCCAGCTGCGTGTTGCTCCAACTGCACGAGGCTGCGCACGCACCCTCATCCGCCCCTGCGGGGCACCTTCTCCCGGTGGGAGAAGGGACGTGCGCTTGAGCCCTCTCCTGCGGGAGAGGGGTTGGGGTGAGGGTACGCAGCGAAGTGGTCAAGGTGTTTCGACTGTAGCTTGCGTTGTTCCAGCTGCGTGTTGCTCTAACTGCGTGTTGCTTCCAACTGCACGAGGCTGCGCACGTACCCTCATCCGCCCCTGTGGGGCACCTTCTCCCGGTGGGAGAAGGGGACTGCGTAGGCTTCGTCTCGCACCTACTCGATCCCGTCAATCAACTGCTCGGCGCCCTTGCGAATGCCGGCCTTCGCCGCGTCATACGCGCCCAGGCTGGCCTTGATGTTCATTGCGCTGGGATATTGCTTCTCGACATACGCGGCGAGCAGGCGATCGCTTTGCACATCGAAAATTTCCACCGCATAGCTGACCGAGCCGGAGAACGCGCCCTCGTTGCCGCGTGCAGCCTGCACGGCGTTATACGAACCGCCGCCCAGATCCACCTTCATGATGGTACCCAGTACGCGCTTGCTGGGCTTGGCGCCGGTCAGAGTGATGCGGATGCGCAAGGTGTCGCGATCGGCCGTCGTCGTCGGGCGCCAGCGCCGCGCGATTGCGTTGCCGAATTCCTGCTGCATGACGTCGGCCAACATGCGCTTGTCCTGCTCTGGCACGTTGTCGAACTGCGCATCCGGTCCGCGGTAAACGGCGACCGGCTCAACGATGGCTGCGCGGTAGTGCGTCCACTCCACGTCGCTGTGATACGCATACGGCATACGGTCGCCGCGGCTGCCGTCGTGCGGGCGTAAGTAACTCGACGAAGGCAATTGGCTATATGGCATGGGACGGGTGCTGGCGCAGCCGACCAGGGTGATGCCGACAATGGCAAGCGTGCAGCAACGGGCGAAGGAATGAACGGACATGAAAACGGCCTATAAGGGATTTAAACGATGGGGCAACAGCACGTGCGCGCATGCTCAATGCAGCAGACAACGCAGCAGCGCCAGTGCAAAGGCCGCGCCCGCGGAAGTGAACAACACGCTGCGTGTGGCTCGACGTTGCAGACGGCGTATCTGGCGCGCGCTGCGGATATCCGGCAACGCGCACCAGATGTCGCGGTTGCGCGTGCCGGTGCGGCCGCAGCGAAATTCCGTCGCCGGGACCAACGCAGTGGTAGACGCGATCACGCTGTCATTGGCTGCGGTTTGCATGGCCAATTGCGACAGCACGGTTGGAGCGCGTGGGGTGGAGCGGGTCGAGCGAATCATCACCATGCATCCTGGATGCGTGCGGTGAGTGCAGGCTAGGCAGGCAGGTTTAGAAAGTTATTGGACGCGAACAGGACGCCGCTGCCATCGCGCCTGACCTTCTGGCGCGATCACCAAAACCAGTGCGCGCCCACCAGATGGGCGCGGTGATCTACAACCGGCGATGGCGTTGTGTGCTGCGTCCGCCAGTGCTGTTTTGCTGGCTCGATCCCGATCATCTCGCGCACGGAATCGGCAAGGACCAAGCGTCCATCCCGCTTTCGATACGCCGCCCACACTCGCGCGATGGCCGCCTGCCAGGTTGTTTCAGCTGCTCTTGGCCGTCGGCGCGCCATCGCCGGCAAACACCGTGCGGACACACAGGCCGCGTCCTTCGTTGCCTTCGCAGGTTTCGATCGTCGCGCCATGCAGGCGCGCAATGCCAGCCACCAACGACAGCCCGATCCCGCTGCCCTGTACTTCGCTGCCCGGCACACGATAAAAGCGCTCGAAAATGGACGCATGTGCGGACTCCGGCACACCCGGGCCGTCGTCGCTCACCTGCACGAACGGGTGCAGCACATCGGCACGCAGGCAGTAGCCGCAACTGACTTCCACCGTGCCGCAACTGCGCCCGTAGCGGATGGCGTTGTCGACCAGATTGCGGATCAGGATGCCCACCGCATCCACATCGCAACGCACCAGACACGGCGATGCCTCCACATGCAGATTGATCTGGCGCGCGTCGGCCTGCACGCTGAATTCGTCCAGTACATGCGAAATCAATTCGCCCATCTCCACTTGGTGATAGGCAGCCGAACTGATGCCGGCATCCAGTCGTGCCAGATCCAGCAACTGCTCGGCCAGGCGGTTGCTGCGGCGCGCGGTCTCCAGCAGCTGACGCAGCGCGGCGTCCTTGGCCTCCAGTGTGGGCGCACGCAGGGCGACTTCTGCATAGGCGTGCAGCGCCGACAGTGGCGTGCGCAACTCGTGTGCGGCATCGGCTACGAAGTCGCGCTCGGCCTGCACCGCTTTTTCGACACGTTCCAACAGGGTGTTGAAGGAAGCGATCAGTGGGCGGATTTCATCGGGTACCTGATCCAGCGGCACCGGTTCGGTTTCAAGCCCGGTGCGCTGTGCGATGGCGCACGAAATGCTGCGTAACGGTCGCAGCGAGGTACGCACCGCCCACCACACCAACAGGCCAAGAATGCCCAGCTGCAGGGTGTTGAGCACCATCGCAAGCAGGGTCTGCTTGAAGCTCATGCGCGAGGACGCATTGCCGAGCGGGGTGTCGATGTCCGCGTCGTTGGATGCCGTTGCGGGTGTATCGAAGTGGTGCTGCAGCGCATCGGGCAAGGTGCTGACCAAGCGGTCGCCGAGCAGATTGAGTTCCTGCTCGACCACGCTGTGATGGCCCTGGGTGACCAGCGCAATCAGAATCCATAGCGACGTCGACCAGCTCAGCAGAACGATGGCGGTCAGCGCCGCCAGCATGCGCGCCTGCAAGGATTTCATTCGGGCGCCTTGCCGACCATATAGCCCTGGCCGTAGACGGTGGAAATCAGCTGGTCGCCCAGTTTGCGCCGCAACTGATGCACATACACCGCAATCATGTTGCTGCCGCCTTCCGACGGGCCGCCATACACGCCTTCTTCCAGCTGATCCTTGGTGACCACGCGTCCGGCACGTTCCATCAATGCCAGCAGCAAGCGATATTCATGCGCGCTCAACGCTACCCAGGTACCGGCACGGGTGACCTTGCGGCTGCTCGGATCCACGCAGACATCGCCCTGGTTGAGCACCGGCACCACCCGGCCCTGGCTGCGGCGGGTGATCGCGCGCAGCCGCGCCATCAGCTCGTCGAACTGGAAGGGCTTGACCAGGTAATCGTCGGCGCCGGCATCCAGCCCGCGGATGCGGTCGGTGAGCTGGCCGCGCGCGGTCAAGGCAATCACCGGGGTGGCGTCGTAGTGGCTGCGCATGAAGCGGATCACCGTCAGCCCGGATTCGCCGGGCAGGCCGATATCCAGCAGCACCGCGGTGTAGCGGTGATCCACCAGTGCGGTCTTGGCCGCGTTGGCGCTGCCGACATGGTCGATGGTCCAGCTCTGCTGGCGTACGCCGTCGCAGATGGCATTGGCCAACATGGTGTCGTCTTCGACAAGGAGCAGGTGCATATAGGGTCCGCCGGGTATCGGGCAATCCGAGATCCGCAGCACTGTCGAAGATGCGCGTTAGGGAAATATTAGTGCATGCCCCATCCGGCGCGGTTGCGTACCCGATGAGCGGCCGGCACGCCTGGGGCGCTTGGGCTGGCGGTTAGCTCAGCGCTGCAGGATCGCGCGCAGCGCCGGCTCCAGTTGCGGGTACTGGAAGCGGAATCCGGCGTCGAGCGCGCGCTGCGGCAGCACGCGCTGGCTGATCAGAAGCAGGTCGGCCATTTCGCCGAAGCCCAGCCGCAGCAGCCCGGCCGGCAGCGCCAGCAGCGCCGGGCGGTGCAGCACCTTGGCCAGGGTGCGCGCGAACTCGGCATTGCTGACCGGGTTGGGCGCGGTGGCGTTGTAGGCGCCGGGCTGGCCGTGCTGCAGCAGCCAGGCCAGCAGCGCCACCATGTCGGCACGGTGGATCCAGCTCATCCAGTGCCGGCCATTGCCAAACGGCCCGCCGCCGCCCAGCTGAAACGCCGGCAGCATGCGTGCCAGCGCACCGCCATCGCGGTCCAGCACGATGCCGGTACGCACCCAGCTCACGCGAGGGCCGAGCGTGCCGATGCGGGCGGCTTCGGCTTCCCAGTCGCGGCACAGCACCGCCGAAAAGTCGTCGCCCGCGGCATCTGCTTCGGTCAACACCGTGTCGCCGCGCTCGCCGTAATAGCCCACCGCCGAACCGGAGATCAGCACTGACGGCCGCTGCTCGGGTGCCTGCTGTGCCATCCAGTCGTGCAGTTGACGGGTGATGCCCAGCCGCGACTCGCGAAAGCGTTGCTTGCGCGCATCGGTCCAGCGGCCGGCGGCCAGCGGTTCGCCGGCCAGGTTGATGACGGCCTCGGCCTGCACCCCGTCCAGCGTGTCGACAGCGGTCACGCCGGGCAGGGTGCGGCTGGCGCGACGGGTGTCGCGCGTCAGCACGCTGACCTGATGGCCGGCGTGCAGCAGCGCGGGGCACAAAGCCTGGCCGATGAAGCCGGTGCCGCCGGTGATGAGCAAGCGCATGGGAGGTTCCTGGGGCCGAGTCGATGCGGCACCATAGGCCAGGGCAGACCGAAGCGAAGTGAAGCTGGCACGCGGAGCGCTGGGAATCTTGCCGATGCTGTGGCCGATGTCTTGGTGCAGCTGGATCGGGACGGTGGCGTGGATGCGGGCGTCTGCAGTCGCGGCTGGCGTGTCGAGCAAGGCGACGCAGCAGCGCGCTCGATGCACTGCTGCGTCGCCAAACGCAAACGCGCCGGACAGGCCGGCGCGTTGCAGGGTGCAAGGGCGGTGCGCTTACCTCGACGACGATACCGCGTGGGCACGTTCGAAGTGCGCCGACACCACACGACGGGTCTCTTCCAGGTGCTGCTTGACCGGTGCGCTTTCTGCGGCGGGCAGTAGTTCGGAATCGATGATCTTGATGGTGTCGCCATGGTCGATGACCATGGTGCGCATGAAGGCGTTGCGATACGCATCCTTGCCGTCCGGCAGGGTCAACGTCTTGGACAATGCTTCTACGGCGGCTTTGCCCTTGGCGTGCAGCGCGTCCGCACGCGGGCTGTCCTTGGCGCCCAGCGCTTTGGTCTTCTCGAGGTTGGCTTCGTGGTCGTGCAACATCTGCTGGGCGAATTCGCCGGTGGCGCCGCCCAGGTCTTGCTCGATGGCCTGCTTGGCCAGCGCAATCTCGTTCTCATCGATCGCAGCCAGCACGCCCAGCGCGCCGCCATCGCCCTTGGCCAGTTCGGTGGCCCCGCTCCCGCTCACCGGCGCGGCGGTGGGTTCCGGCGACACTGCCGGTGCAGTGCGCGAGGTATCGCCGCCGGGGCGATCGCAGGCGGTAAGGGTCAGCATGGCCAGCAACGATGCAGCAACAGAAGTGGATTTCATGAATGTCTCGGGCTGAGTCGGCAGTGCCGACGATAAAATGTAAAGGAGCCGCTGCGCGGCTCCGGTAGTGCGTTGGTCAGGCCCACTGCGGCTGGGCGAGCGGTGTCATGCCCAGGGGTCTGATCGGTGTGCGGATTGCGTCCTGCGCGGTGCGGCATTGCCGCGCCATGCGCGTCGTGCGCTCGCGAATCATGGCGTGTTCGCTGATAGGCGCGCTGCCCAACAGGCTGGCCACATGGAAGCCAAGGATTTCCTCCGCGCGGTCGCCTTGGTCGCTGATGATGTGCGGTACCAACCGCTCCAATCGTTCCAGCTCCTGCTGCACTTGATACGGGGTTTTCATGACGATCTCCAATGAATAACGGGTCTTGCGTATTACGTGCGTGCTCAACTGTTGCGCGCGCCCAGGCGCTGCCAGCAGTCGGTTGCCAACTGTTCGTAGTTGGACTGCGTACTGGATGAAATGAAGTGATGCTCAAGACGGTCGCGAAACAAACGCAGACGTTCCTGATCGCTTGAACGCGGTGCCTGCAGATAAATATCGCAGGCCATTTTCACCACCGGTGACAATTCGCTGAACTTGCCTGCGCCCAGATTTCCTTGGGCGTGCCGCGCCTGCCAATGCGCGATTTCGGCTTGTACATCGATGACGGATGGGTCTCTGCTCATGACTTGGGGCGTTCCGGGATTAAACAAACTTGACGTGCAGAGTAACTGCGGGTATGTCAACGAATGATCATCGAACGCAACCATTGCCTGCGATTTCAACGAGCGACGCTTAATTGGTCAGCTTGTTTTCGCCTCTCTACACGCGTTGCATGCACAGGCATCGGTGCGATGTATGCCGCTTGCCAAGACGCCAGCGTTGCGCGCTGATCGGCCACACACAATTGGTTGGCGGCAGCGCAGCGATGCGCACTGTGTCAGTTGCTACCGTAATGGCGCGTTCAATGCGCCTGCTTTTGGTGCAAAAACAGGCGTGCGGTGCCGCATTTTACGGAAGATTCTGAACCGCTCCACACCTGTGTAACGTCTGATCCGTAAGGTAGGCGATGACGTAATGGAGAGAGCAGACAGGATGCAGGAGAGTGAAAGCAGTCGTGGGAAGTCGCGCCATGCCAGTGGTACACCAGAAGCGCGCGTGTGGTGGCATGCCTTATTGGAACTGCGCGGTGGGCGAATGGCCATCAGTTTGATCGTGGTGGTGCTGATCGTGGTAGGCCTCTACCTGGCCTTGAAATAAGCGCAGACGCGTACCTGCAACATCGCACTGCGCCCCTCGGCTGCAACGAGGCTGGCGCCGGGATGCGGCTTTGCCGCAAGGGGATGTGATGGTAGATCCGTCATATGAGTGGGTGCGTGGATACACCACGCGCATGGTGTCTGCCGATGGACACGAGCGCGCCACGCATGCCTGGGTGTGCAGCGAAATTGCACGCCTGCTGGGCGCACATGATGGCGGTCTGTCCGATGTTGCGATGATCGATGAGGGTATCGGGCACCGCACCTTGCACGTGCCCGACGATACCTTGACCACCGAACAGGCCCGCGCATTGGGAATTCACGATGCGGGCGGCTTGCTGGGCGGCATTGTGCCGCACGCGTTTATCGCTACCAAGGTCATCGGCCATCCATTGATCAGCGAGACGGCAGCGCGAATCGATGGCTGGAATCAGGCGCTGGCGACCGCGCTGGTGTCGGCCACCTTGCCTGGCTATACGGTGTTTTCTCGGGACGATGCGCTGCATGCGCTGGACCTGTTGCTGGCCGACGGCGGGGTGCGGCTGAAACTGCCCACCGGCGTGGGTGGGAGTGGGCAATGGCGCGTTGCCGACACCGCCGAATTGGTGCGGGCGCTGGACAGTCTGCCAGCGGATTACCTGCGCACCCATGGCGCTGTGCTCGAGCGCAATATCCTGCAGCCGCTGACGCATAGCGTAGGCGAATTGTGCGTGGCAGGAATCCAGATCGCGTATTACGGCACGCAATGCAGCGTGCGCAATGCACAAGGCGATGAGGTCTACGGTGGATCGTCGCTGCACGTGCATCGCGGCTCGCTGGAAGCGCTGCTGGCCACTGCATTGCCGCCGTTGCAGCGGCGCGTTGTGGAACAGGCATGCCGCTACGATCGCTACATCACGAATGCCATTGCCGGCCTGCACATTTCGCGGCGCAATTACGATGTGGTCAGTGGCGAAGATGCGCATGCCATGCCGGTCTGCGGCGTGCTGGAGCAATCCTGGCGGATTGGTGGTGCGACGCCGGCCGAGCTGGCGGCGATCGCCTGTTTCCAGCAGCAGGCCGGCCTGCACTGGGTGCACGCATCCACGCACGAACTCTACGAGGGCGAACCACCGGCCGATGCGCAGGTGTATTACCGTGCAACCCAGCCCGGCGCCGGTCCGCGCTATAAATATCGAAGGGTCTCAACCGACTGATGGAAGCCAAACTTTCCAGCATCGACATTGCGGTCGATCACGACGCGCTCAGCGGTACCTTGCTCACGCCCACCGGCATTCCTGCGGTGCTGTTCGTCCATGGCTGGGGCGGTAGCCAGCATCACAGCCTGGTGCGCGCGCGCGAGGCGGTGGGCCTGGGCTGCATCTGCCTGACCTTCGATCTACGCGGTCACGAAGGCCATGCCTCGATGCGGCAGACCGTGACCCGCGCGCAGAACCTGCAGGACATCATCGCCGCCTACGATCAGCTGGCGGGGCTTCCGTATGTGGATCAACAGTCGATCGCCGTGGTCGGCCTGAGTTATGGCGGCTACCTGTCGGCGCTGCTGACGCGCGAGCGCCCGGTGGAGTGGCTGGCGTTGCGCTCGCCCGCGCTGTACAAGGACGCGCATTGGGACCAGCCCAAGGTCAGCCTCAATGCCGATCCGGATCTGACCGCGTACCGCCAACGTGCCCTGACACCCGACGACAACATCGCGCTGGCGGCCTGCGCTGCGTATACCGGCGATGTATTGCTGGTCGAAGCCGAGAACGACGTCATCGTGCCGCATCCGGTGCTGCGCAACTATGCCGATGCCTTCGTCAATGCGCGTTCGCTGACCGCGCGCGTGATTGCCGGCGCCGACCATGCGTTGAGCGTCAAGGAGCATCAGCAGGAATACACCCGCGCGCTGATCGATTGGTTGACCGAAATGGTAGTGGGCCGCCGGATTGCCCTGGCCAAGGAAGTGGTGGCTGCACGCAAGCAACTGCTCAAGCAGCAGGGCGACGCAGCGTCAACGGGGCAGGACGCGCTAGCGTTTCGCGGCGATATCCGGGCGGTGGAAAACACGTCCGGTTGATCAGCCGCGCGTTTGCGTCGCCGTGCAGGCACACGTGGTGCAGCATGTTGCGCGGCCATCCCGACCATGCGGAACGCGCAAGGCGTCGTGATGCCGCAAGAGGCTACGAAGGCGCTGCAGGTTATGGCCCGCCGCAACCCACACAAACAAACGGGCCCTCGCGGGCCCGTCTGGTCAACTGCGGATCACCGGCGTTTAGCGCGGCCAATGCGCCACGGTCTAAACGAGCTACGGATTACACGCGTGGATCGGTCGGGTTGCGACGTGCCGCATCGCCATGCTGGTCCGAATCGAATGCCTCACGCACAGCGTGCTTGGCTTTTTCCCAGGTCAAACGCGAGTCGGCCTTGAAGCGGTCCCAGCCATCGCCCAGGTCGCGTTCCAGATGGTCGTCCCACTGGCGGCCGGCATGCTGTTGACGCGCCTGCATGCCATAGCGGTAAGCGGGACGATAGTCATCATACGAGTACTCGTTGTCGCGGTAGCTGGCGCTGTCGAAACGGCCGGCATAATGCGTGTCGCCATCGCGATACACGGTGTGGGTGCGATCGGCGCGATCCCACGCGTCGCGTGCGGCCAGACGTGCGTCATCCCATTCCAGGCGCGATTCGCCACGATGACGCGGCCACTCGCCCGCCAACGTGGCTTCGGTTTCTTCCCAGGTGCTGGTGGGGCGCGTCTCGCGTGCCTGCAGGCCGAAGCCATACACGGTGGCGTAGTCGCGGTCGTAGTCGGTGCCTTCTTTGTAGTACGGGCGGTTTTGGTGCTCCTGGCGCCAGTATTCGGTTTCTACGGTCGGGTCGAGGCGCTCGGCCACGCCCTTGCCGGCAGCTGCGCCTGCTACGACGCCGGCAGCCGCGCCGATTAACGTGCCCAGCGGACCAAACACCGTGCCTGCCAGTGCGCCTGCCGCCGCACCGCCAGCGATGCCGCCCACACCCACACCAACCGGATGCGAGCCCGGGGCACCGGAGATCGGGTCGCGGTTCAAATCCTGTGCGTCTGCTTTGCGTTCCTGCTTGTCGAGATTGCTCATGCCGCCTCCGGTTACCTGATGGATGCAGCCTGCGAAGACAGGCCGCGAACGTGGCGCAACCATGGCGGCGCAAGAGTGAAACGCTTGTGCTTTGATGTGAGTGCCATCGCGACATGACTGAACTGTGCATTCGCATTTGCGGATGAGGTCGCAGACAGCTTGCAACCGCGACATCGCTAAAAACATGACGCAAGAGGGCCACGACTGCGGCCCTCGGTTATCCCTTGATGCACACCACCTGGCGCAGCGTGTGCAGCACCTCGACAAGATCTTGCTGCGCTGCCATCACCGCCTCGATCGACTTGTATGCCGCTGGCGATTCGTCGATCACCGCCGCATCCTTGCGGCATTCCACATGCGCAGTCGCCTCGCGGTGCTGAGCCAGAGTGATCTGTGCACGCGCTGCGGTTCGGCTCATCACCCGTCCCGCACCGTGGCTGCAGCTATGGAAGCTCTCTGCGTTGCCCAACCCGCGCACGATGTAGCTGCGCGTGCCCATGCTGCCGGGAATGATGCCCAGCTCGCCGGTACGTGCGCTCACCGCGCCCTTACGGGTGATCAGCAATTCCTCGCCATGGTGCGTCTCCTTCTGGACATAGTTGTGGTGGCAGTTGACCGCTAGCTTCTCCAGCTGGAACTTCGGCAGGCGGTGACGCATCTCCGCCAACACCCGCGCCATCATCGCTTCACGATTCTCGCGTGCGTAATCCTGTGCCCACGACACCGCTTCCACGTACTCATCGAACAACGGCTCGCCCTGCATGAAGAAGGCCAGGTCCTTGTCGGGCAGATGAAAGCCCAACACGCGGTGTGCCAGTTGCTCACGCGCCCGCTCGATGAAGTAGGTGCCGATCAGGTTGCCGGTGCCACGCGAGCCGCTGTGCAACATCACCCACACCGCGTCGGTCTCGTCCAGACAGAGTTCGATGAAGTGGTTGCCGCCGCCCAGCGTGCCGATCTGGCACGCCAGCTTGTCGGTGCGGATGCGCTTGTGCTGCTGCTTGATCGCTTCCAGGCGCTGCACCAGCCCCGACTGCGCGATCCGCGTGTCGATGCTGTCGGGCAGGTTGCGATGCTCGCCGCCACGGCCGTTGCCGACCGGCACGCTACGCTCGATGCTGGAGCGCAGTTGCGCCAGGTTGTCCGGCAGGTCGCTGGCACGCAGGGTGGTGCGCACCGCCGCCATGCCGCAGCCGATATCCACGCCAACCGCGGCCGGGATGATGGCGCCGCGGGTCGGGATCACCGAGCCCACGGTTGCGCCCTTGCCCAGGTGCACGTCGGGCATCACCGCCACCCACGGCCCGACGAACGGGACGGCGGCGATATTGCGCAACTGCGCATGCGCCTGTTCTTCCAGCGGCACGCCGCGCACCCAGCCCTTGATCGGGGTGGTGCTGCCTTCGGCATGCAGCCATTCGAAATGTTGTGAAGTACTCATGCTGTTCATTCCTTTGCGCGGGTGTACGGCCAATCCTTTCGCCGCACACCCGCTTGATTATCTGAGCGTCACCAACTGCTTCAGCACGCCATCCAGGCCGCCGAACACGGTGAGCTTGTCGATCTTTTCGGTGACCTTTTCCAGCGCCTCCAGCTCCTTCAATCGCATCAGCACCGGGCTGTCTTCGATCAGCTTGGCGGTGTTGAGCAGCGAGCGGGTGGCATTGGCCTCCTCGCGCCTGCGGATCACATTGGCTTGCGCCTGCTTTTCCGCCTGCACGACCGCATTGAGGATCTCGCGCATCTCACCGGGCAGGATCACGTCCTTGACCCCAACGCCGAGCACGTCGATGCCGAAACCGCCCACGCTGCCACGCACGTAGCCGAAGATATCCGCGTCCAGCGATGCCTTGTCGCCCAGCAATTCGTCCAGCGTCTTGGCCGCAACCGCGCGGCGCAACCCGTACTGCAATTCCCGGTACAGATAGTCGCCCGCCTTGGCCACACGCGTCCGCATTGCCACCGCATCGGTGACGCGCATGCTCGCTGCCAGATTGACCCGCAACGACACCTTGTCGCGCGTCAGCAATTCCTGGCCGGAGACCTCCACCGATTGCACACGCAGGTCGATCACCTCGGTGGCCACGTTCTTTTGGAAATTCCAGAACGCGTACGCACCGGGGCCGAAGGGTGCCATCAGCCTGCCGTCGACGAACACCAGCCCTTGCGACTCGGCGGGCACGTCCATGCACACGGCCACGCGCGACACGGTGCCGAGCTGACGCAGGCGCCGCTGCACATCGCCCGGCACCTGCAGGCCGTCGCCCAACGGCAAGCTCTGCACCTCGACGGTGGCGCCGCCGCGCCAATACAGCGCGCGGGTGCCCGGTGCCAGGACCTGGTCGAGCTTGCCGTTGCGGATCAGCAGGCCCACTTGCGCGGTGCCGATGTCCGCCAGCACGAAGTGCTGCGGCAATGCGGCGCCCAGCGTGTCGATCAGCATGTCGGCATCGCGGCCGACCTCGTCGCCACTGTGAATGTGGTGCACGCTGACTTCGCTACGGCTCAGCGGGTCGAACAGGCGGTAGACACCGGGCACGAGCACGCGCTCGAACCGACGATTCCGATACACCAGGCCGCGCTCGCCGTCGCCGATCACGACCCTCTTGGTCCAGAACATGACACTTCTCCTTGGGTTGGCTCTGGTGGTCCGATCCGTAGGTATTGCCGTTTTGCCGCCCGGATCGGACTGATGGCCAAACGTGTGCCGATGCAACGCGGCGTTGGAAGGTGGAAACGCCGGTGACGGCGGCCGTGCGGGGCACGCTGCGCTGTTGGCGCCTGCCGATGCGTTGCCGCAGCTGCGCGATGGTTTGCGAAGGCAGGGCTGTGCGCAGGGTGACGTGTCCAGGGCAAGTGCCCGGCGACGTCGCCGCTGCTGTGTGCATTCACGCGATGCATTGCTTGAATGCACGCAGCATGGGCGTTTCCGTAAAGGGACTTGCGTCCCCGAGATGACCGGAAAGGTCATTGCTTGGAGCGGGAGTCGAACCCGCGACAGACAGATTAGAAATCTGTTGCTCTACCCTCTGAGCTATCCAGTGGTGGGTAATGCGGAATTGAACCGCGCCTGCCGATAGTGCCGCCGCTCGACCACGAGCCAATACCCAAAACGAGAAACACCAGAAAGATGATCGGTATACGCCACGGCACAGCCGCGCGCACCAGCTGGAATAAACTCCAGTCCGCTGACGATCTTTCGCACTGTTTCCGATGGCCGTTTTATTCAAACGGTCATTCAGTTGGTGCATGACCACACACCACCCGTGCCCGAAACCTGGGCACAGCGCTATCGCGCCTCGTGGCAATCCAACATCCCTGTTGTCGGGCAGTCCGTGCCCGGGTTTCAACTGCGGTCATCCACAGGTTCACGACGAACGCACAACGAAAAACGCCCCCGGATGCAGCATCCGAGGGCGTTCGCGTGCCTCGGAGATCGGGTGACCGATCTCCTTGAATCAGGACATCAGCCGATGATGGTGCGCACGTCCTGTTTGGCCGTGCACGCAAACGATGCCGCGCGAAGCGCGCCGGGCAGTCGATTGCGTTCGATGAAATGGCTGGTGTGCATGAGCGTAGGTCAGGTCCGGGTGCAGGCAGTGCTGCGTAGGGCGCGAACATTACCTGCAGGTTTTTGGATATGCAAGCACTTTATGAAAATAATTGATTATGTTTTTCTTCGGGCGTTAGGAATGTGGCGATTGAAAGGGCAGATCCGCGATGGATAATGCCGGGTCGATTGGATAATGATCGACACACGTTGCGCAGGGACTGTCGATGTGCGGTTGTGCAGACAAGGGGTATCCCATTACACGGATGCGGTCGGGCATGCAGTTGCACTCGTGGCCGATGGTGCGCGGTTAGTGGCGTCTGGGAATGTGCGGTCGCAACCATGATGTAAGGCAGTTGCCGCTGCCGACCTCGTGCCAGTCGCGCGCCTGCCGCGCACAACAGCGCGTCCGGTCATTCACTACGAAAGGCGCAACCTGGGCGCCGGCAGCAGGCTGCCGTACCAAGTGTGCGCGGCGAGTAAAACGACGGAGCTCAGCGCCAGATGAACGCGATTGGTGCGTCAAGCGGCGTGCGCCACGTATCCGCGGCGGTGATGAGTACGCCGTCGACACCTGATCTGACCACTGCGCGCGACGTGCAGTGAGCCGCGCTCAGCCGCCGTGCGTGCCCAGCGTGCGCGCGCCGGTCAGGATCATGCGCAGCATCTGCGAGATCTGTTCGATCAGTTCCGGGTCTTTTTCCGGTGGCGAGTCCATCGCCACCGCGCCCATCGCAAAGACCAGGCGGGTGATCGCTTTGGACACCAGCGCCGGCGCATGCAACTTGGCGTTATCGGCGGCGGCCAGGCGGATCAGGTCCACGCGCAATTCGTCTTCGAAGTAGGTCAGCTCGCGCTCCACCGCCTGCTTGAAGGCGTCCGAGCCCACCGCGCCTTCGCGCAGCAGCACGTGCAGCAGCTTGTCGTCGGCGCGCAATTGCTCCATGAACGCTTCCACGGACACGCGGATGACGCTGCGGTCGGTGGAGGTGGCGCGCTGGCGCGCCTGTCCGATGATGGTGCGCAGCGAGCGCCCGGCCAGATCGATCAAGGACACCGCGAGCTCATCCATATCGCGGAACTGGCGGTAGAAGCTGTTTGGCGCAATGCCGGCTTCGCGTGCCACTTCGCGCAGGCTCAGCGTGGACAGGCTGCGGTGCGGGCCAATCAGCGACAGCGCCGCGGCAATCAGGTCCTCGCGTGAAATCGCCGGCTTGCGTGACGGCGGCGCGTCGTGGGAAGGCAGGGCGATGGAGGTCATGAGGCAGCAGCCGGGCGTGGGGATGAATCATAGCCCCTCTGGTCGATATACAACTGTATACACGCGTGTGCATGCATGCGTATAGTGCTACCTATGAGCCTGGCACCCACTCCCAAGAGCAAGTCCCCGCTGCCTACACGGCTGGCGCGCCGGCTGGTGTCGCCACAGCTGTTCGATTTCTGGGCAACCCGGATCAATCCGCTGTGGACGCTGGATCGGCCCATGGCCCGTCTGGTCGAACGCAACCCCGCCAGCCGCGACACGGTGACCTTGGTGTTTCAGGCCAATGGCCACTGGCAGGGCCTGCAGGCCGGCCAGCACGTCAGCGTGGGTGTGGAGATCGACGGCCGCCGTCTGCTGCGCAGCTACAGCCCCACCGTGCTGGCCGACGGCCGCCTGGCGATCACCGTCAAGGCGATCGAAGGCGGGCAGGTGAGCCGTTATCTGGCGCACGATGCGGCGCTGGGCACGGTGGTGTCGCTGGACCCGGCCTTTGGCGACATGCTGCTGCCGGCCGCGCCCACTCCGCTGTTGCTGCTGGCCGCAGGCTCGGGCATCACCCCGATGCGCGCGCTGCTGCGTGCGGCCGCGCAGGCTGGCATGCCGGTGGATGTGGACCTGCTGTACTGGGTGCGTCAGCGCGATGAAGCCTGCTTTCTGGACGAATTCGAGGCGCTGGCCGCCGCGCATCCGCGTCTGCGCGTGCAGGTGCTTACCACCCGCGAGGGTGCGGCGCCGGCGGCGCGCGTGGACAGCTATCCGTTGGAGCAGATCGCCGATCTGTCCGCACGTCACGTCATGGCCTGCGGCCCGGGCGGATTTGTGCAGGCGGCGCGTGCACGGTTGGAAGGTCAGGTAGCGGCGTTTCAGGCCGAAGCCTTCAGCGTGCCGACGCTGGACGACGGCGAAACCGGCGACGTCCAGGTCCAGCTGTCACGCAGCGGCCGTACGCTCACCCTGCCGCGCGGCCAGTCGCTGCTGGAAGGGTTGGAAGCGCAAGGCCTGCGCCCGAAACACGGCTGCCGCATGGGCATCTGCAACAGCTGCGCCTGCGCGCGTCAGTCCGGCACCACGCGTCACCTGTTGACCGGTGAGCGCAGCAACGAACCCACCGCACAGGTGCGCCTGTGCATCAGTGCCCCGAGCACTGACCTGATCCTGGATCTGTAAGGAATCTTCATGAGCCGAGTTCATAACCGTGCCCTGTCCGCCGCCGAACTGCAGTCGTTTGGCGACGAACTCGATGCCATCCGCGTCCGCGTGCAGCGGCAGGTGGGCGCCGCCGATGCGCGCTACATCCGTCGCATCGTGGCCGCCGTGCGCTGGACCGGCGTGGCCGGCCGCGCGCTGCTGTTTTTGGGCGCGTTCGTGCACAGCGTGCTGATTCCGGCCTGGATCGCCGGCGTGGTGCTGCTGACGCTGTCCAAGATCCTGGAGAACATGGAGCTGGGCCACAACGTCATGCACGGCCAGTACGACTGGATGGGCGACCCGCAGCTCAACGGCAACACCTACGAGTGGGACATCGTTGCCACCGGCGACAACTGGCGTAAGACGCACAACTTCAAGCACCACACCTATACCAACGTGCGCGGCATGGATGACGACATCGGCTACGGCCTGCTGCGCATCTTCCCCGAGCAGCGCTGGCGCCCGTTCTACCTGGTGCAGCCGTTCATTGCGGTGGTGTTTGCGCTGCTGTTCGAATGGGGCGTGGCCATCCAGGACCTGCGCCTGGGCCGCTGGTTCGCGGGCAAGATGAAGGCCGCCGAATTGCGCGCGTCGTTCCTGCCGGTGGGCCGCAAGATCGGCCGCCAGATGCTCAAGGACTACATCGTGTTCCCGCTGCTGGCCGGCCCGTTCTTCCTGACCGTGCTGCTGGGCAATCTGGCGGCCAACATGCTGCGCAGCATCTGGACCTTCGTGATCATTTTCTGCGGCCACTTTACCGCCGATGCGGAAGTGTTCCCGAAGGAATCGATCCGTAACGAGTCGCGCGGCCATTGGTATCTGCGCCAGTTACGCGGCTCGTCGAATCTGACCGGCGGCAAGCTGATGAACGTGCTGTCGGGCAATCTGAGTCACCAGATCGAACACCATTTCTATCCGGACCTGCCGGCCAATCGTTATGCACAGATTGCGGTCGAGGTGAAGCAGATCTGCGCGCGCTATGGGCAGCACTACAACACCGGCTCGCTGCCACGTCAGTTTGGCCAGGTAATGTGGCGGATCGTGCGGCATGCCTTCCCGAGCCGGCCCAAGCCGGTGCGCCAACGCAGCGCTGCGCTGCAAAGCGCTTGAGTGATACGAGAAAGGCCGCCACTGGCGGCCTTTTTTTGATGTGGGTCAATCGCCGCGACGGCAAGTACTGCGGCAAGACGCGGTGGGTGAGCGCAGCGCTTACGCGTCTGCATGCGGCCCACGCGTGTGGTCGGCGTTGGCAAGCGATGCACCCGGATCCAGTGCACGGGTGAGGGTGGCTGAGCGACAGCACAGTGATTGCGATCGCCACTTCGACAGCAGGCCAGGTTATGCGTTAGCGCTGCGGGCACGTATCTGCGCACGCGCGTCATTGGCTATGCGAGCGATGGACATCGCTCCGGTGTACTGACGAGGTAGGCCCAGCGACAGCACCGAGGTTGCGAGCGTCACTTCGACACCAGGCCACATCGTGAGTGATTGCAGCGGTTGCAGGATTTCAGCCCGATGACGGTGATGAGCCTGAGCGTCCCAGTCGTGCCAGCCGAGGCCAAGAAGCACGATAGTGCAGCCTAGATCCTGCGTGTGGTCTTCAAGGCATCGAAGCGGCTTGCCGGGTGCCTTGAGGGCAGTGGTTGCCTATTTGAAACCGTGTGCCGCAACGCTGCGCGCCTGCGCGTGATACGCGATGAAGCCGGTGGCCGGCAGCGCGCGCGAGAACAGCCAGCCCTGCGCAAGATCCACGCCGTGTGCGCGCAGGTAATCCAGTTGCTCCTGGCGCTCCACGCCTTCGGCAATCGTACGTAGCTGCAACGTCTTGGCCATTTCGATGATGTGCGCGGTCACCGAACTGGTGGCCGAGTGGGTGCCGATGGTGTCCACGAACGACTTGTCGATCTTCAACGCATCCAGTGGCAGGCCTTGCAGATACTGCAGGCTCGAATAGCCGGTGCCGAAGTCGTCGATCGACACCGTATGGCCGGCACCGCGTAGATGGGTGATGGTGGTGCGCGCCGCATCGATGTCCATCAGGCTGCGCTCGGTCGCCTCCACCCACAATTGTCCGCTGTTCACACCCGTGCCTTGCAGGGCTTGCGCCAGTACCGACTGCACACGGCCGCTCTTGATGTCGCCGGCTGAGACGTTGATGGCCACATGCAGCGCGGGATCGGCGGCCAGGGTGGGGCCGAGGTCGCGGATGACTTCGGCCACTACCAGATCGGTGATCGGCAGGATCAGGCCGCTCTCTTCTGCCAATGGAATGAACGCATCCGGCGGCACCAGCACGCCGTCCGGCTGTTGCCAGCGCACCAGCGCCTCGGCACCGACGCAACGGCCGTCGTCGAGCGCAATGATGGGCTGGTAGTGCACGATGAATTCGCCGCGCTGCACCGCAATCTCCAACCGTGCCAGCGGCGACAAGCGGCGTCGTGAAACCCACAGCACCAGGCCGACCAGCAGCACCGCCAGCGCGATGCCGGCCGGCACCACCTGCAGCCGTGCGGCGGCCAGCGGCCCGCGCAGATAGGCGGCAGGCTCGGTGACCACCGCGGCCCAGTCGCCGCGCCGGTCGCGGCCGGACAGCACCTGCGCGTCGGCGATGCTGCGGATGTCGGTGTCGGTGTCGGTGTCGGTGGCGTCGAGTGGCGTCACCAGCAACTGTTCGGCGGCGGTGCCGGTGCTGCTGAGAAGGTGCCCGTCGGGCGTGCCGATCGCCAGCTGCAGGCCGGGCGGGATGTTGATGTCGGTCAGCGTGTTCGGGTTGATCAGGACGTTGTAGTCGCCAAGCTGCAGTGCCATCAAGGGATGCTGCGGATTGGCCAGCGGCAACAGCCGGGTGGTCACCGCGATGCCGCGCTTGACCACGAAGTCCGGGCTGGTCTGCGGGATGCTGTCGGGCAGCTGCCCCCATGAGGTACAGCGCAAGCGGCGTTGCTGGAAATGTCCCAGTTCGACGATGTAGTGGTTGGTCAGCACCAGCGCGCGCATCTGCGCCAGATGCGCGGGCGAGCAGGACGGCATCCGTGAGGTGGCCATGCTCAGCAAGGCACCATGCGCTTCGTCGAAGGCGGTTTCGGTACGCCGGATCGACAGCGCTGCCAGCTGGCTGAGTCTGCTTTCTTCGCGCGACAACGCCAGCCGCCACGCCAGGTAGTAGGACAGGCCGATCGGAAGCGTTGCGCACAGCAGCACCAGTAGCACGGTCAGACTGATGATGCGTTGACGCTTCACGTCACCACCCGCATCGGCATGGGGGCCAGCTCATGCGCGCGGCCTCGTGTAACCGGCGCGGTGGACCATGATATGCGCGTACGCCAAGGCTGGATTACCGCGCGCCGTAGCGCGCCGTACCGGCGTGATGTGGACCACAGATATGGACGGATGAGGCTGCACGTCGCGAATGTACGACACACGCGTGCATTGCGCGCGTCCGTCGAGCGAAGTCGACGTGATTTTTCTGCCGCCAGGTGGATGTGCGCTGCGGCAGTTGCCACAGCCATTGGATTCACGCGCCTGCACGCAGGTGCGCGTTAGGGTCGGTACGTCTGCGCTCGCCAACGCGGGCTGCGGGACCACCCGGTCCCCTGCAAGGCGCTCTCACTGGAGGAATCACCCATGACAACGCAGAAAGAACGCGTCGGCGGCACCGATGCGGTACCGATCTTCAAGATGCACGAAACCACGCGCGATGGCGAACTGGTCAAGTACGTGGTCGGCGACACCGGCGTGGCCTTCGACAGCCTGGAAGGCGCGCAGGCTGCCGCCAAGGATCTGGGCACGCTCAACGGCTGAGTAGGACCGTTGAGTGCGACGGTTGATGACAACGGGCGACCTGGTCACCCCCGCAATCGCCGCAGTCGAAGCGGCCGGAGCGGAGAAGCGGCGCAGCTTAGTGCGGCGCGGTTTCCATGCTCCGGCCGTTGTTGTATGGGGTTGAGTTTCCGGGTCTGTTTGCAGCGGAGTGCTCGATCGCAGTGGCGCTTTGGATCAGCTAACAACCCGTGGCGAGCAGTCGTCAGTTGGGTATGGATGGCGCGCTCAGAATCGGAGTGGACGACTGGTCCGTGCCGCACCGTGCACCCGCCGCGCCTGCCTGATGGCGGCGCAGTCGTTTTGTTAGCCGCCCTCAGTTAGCAATGCTGCCGGCAGCTTGCACCGATGCCTGGCTTGTGGGCCCGATGCAGGACGACTTCGTTAACAACACGTCGCGCTCAGCGCGTATGGGCGAGCTGTGGCCATGTGGTGCATGACGCGCGCTGATCAGCGGCGTACTGGGAGTCGAGGACCAGCCGCATCTTGCGGAGTGCATGCCCAGGCCGCGGCTGACTTGCGCCGCGCACTGACAGTGATCGCCACGCACCCTCAGGGAAGCGGTTGCTCGGTCAGCCGCCCGGTGTGCGGGGTGTGGATCAGTGGCGCCAGGTCGAACCCCTGTTCGCGCGCATGTGCCAGGTAGGCCTGGGCGATGTTTTCGTCCAGCTGCGGCAGGCGCGCCAGCAGCCACAGATAGTTGCGATCAGGGCTGCCCACCAATGCGGCGGTGTATTCCGCATCGACCCGCATCACCCAGTAATCGCCCTTGGTGAAGGGAATCCAGCGCAGGCCTTCGGGCAGGAAAGTCACTTCGAGCCGGGCATTTGTCGCGTCGATGGCGCGCGCCTGACCGACCGCTTCCTCCAACGCGCCGGCCGCGGTCAGGCAGCGGTTCTGCACGCGCACAGTGCCATCGTCTTGCAGCGAATAGTGCGCCGACACATCGGTACAGTCCGCATCCTCGAAGCGGATCGGCAACCTGGCGATCTCGTACCAGGTGCCGAGATAGCGGTTCAGATCCAGCGACGCAACGGTGATCAGTTCGGGAAATCGGCTCATGACAGCCTCTGCGCAAGGGGATGGCAGACGTTGTACGTGCATGGCCATGAAGTGGATGTTGGGACGCGCAGACCGGCTGCCAGGTGCTGGCCATCGTTTGTGCTGCCACTGCCGGTGCCTGTTTGTCGTCGACGTCGTGCATAAGCTGTTGGTTGCTTCCGCCCGGTGGCGCGCGATCGACCGTTGTCGGCGCAGCCAGACAAGCGCGGCTCACAACACTACTGTGCGACCACTATGTGGGCGTGGCCGGCGCTCTGGTGCGACATGGGCCACTCGTCTACTTGTGGTTCTGGAGTGCGCCGTCCACACCCGCCTTACGACTGCTCGCTACATTTTGTGCGCCGCGCCGCGCTACGCCGCGCTGGCGGCAGTCAGTGCGCGATCCAGCTTGCGATAGCCGATCGCTTCGGTCAGGTGGCGTGTGGCAATGGTGGCGCTGTCGTCCAGATCGGCAATGGTGCGCGCCACGCGCAGGATGCGATGCATCGAGCGCGCGGACAGCTGCAGATGCTCGATCGCACGTTCCAGCAGCAGTTGGTCGTCGTTGTGCAGCCGGCAATGGCGATCGGTGTCCGGCTGATCGAGTTGCGCATTGGGCAGCGCGCTGCGTGCGAGCTGGCGCTGCCGCGCGGCAACCACACGCGCACGCACGCTGGCGCTGTCTTCGCCCAGGTTGCCGCTGCGCAATGCCTGTGGCGGCAACCGCGGCACGTCGACATGCAGGTCGATGCGGTCCAGCAGCGGCCCGGAGATGCGGCTGCGATAGCGGCGGATGCTGTCGCTGCTGCAGCGGCACCGCCCGCTGCCATCGCCGGCCCACCCGCAAGGACATGGGTTCATCGCCGCCACCAGTTGAAACCGTGCTGGGAAATCCACGCTACGCGCTGCCCGCGAGATCGTGACCAGACCCGATTCCAACGGCTCGCGCAGCACCTCCAGCGTCTGTCGTTGCCACTCTGGAAGTTCATCCAGAAACAGCACACCGTTATGGGCCAGCGAGATCTCTCCGGGGCGCGGATGCGTGCCGCTGTGAATTCCATTTAATTAAGCGATTCAATGTATTGCAAACCAACGCTCTGACGAGGATGATTCCAGCAAATGGCACGACCCAGTTACTGCAATAGAGGCGACTGCCTCTGGGATGCTATCTAATGGCGCGACTGAGTTCTGACACCCCTGTACGTGAGCTCCGGACAAGCCGGAGAAGCCTTACCGGGCGCGTGACTCTCGGCGATGGGGGTGTCGCCAATTTTGAGTCTTCGCTAGAGCGCGATTGGCTGCTGGCGCTCGACTTCGACCCCCGTGTGCGAGCTATCCAGGTCCAGCCCTTCTCTCTCCATTACCAGCATCAGGGAGCGACGCGCCGCTACACGCCGGACGTGCGAGCTGACTACAGCCTCGCATCGGGTACCGCCACCTTGGTGTACGAGGTGAAGCCTCACGGAGAACTGCAGGCAAACTGGTCGGTATACCGCCCGCGGTTCAAGGCTGCCGTCAGGTACTGCCGGGGTCAAGGCTGGCGCTTCAAGGTTGTGACAGAGCGGCACATCAGAACGGCGCTGCTGGATAACGCCAGGTTCCTGCGCCGCTATCGACTACTGCCCGAGCAGGATCTTTATGTGCAGCAGCTCCTGTACACGCTGCGGGCACTGGGCATGACCACGCCACAGGCGCTCCTGGCAGCGGCCTATTGGGCCGAAGAATCGCGCATGGCGGCGCTGCCAATGCTGTGGAAGCTCATTGCAACCCGCCGACTCGGTACGGATCTCCAAATGCCGCTCACGATGAGCGCGCCCATTTGGTTGCCGGGGAGCGGCGCATGAGTGGTATTTCCAAAGCGTTCTTCTGCGCCGTGCCCGGCCAGCTGGTCGCATATGGTGATCGACGCTTTCGCATAACCCATCTGCTGTCCGTCGACAGCGTGCTTGCAGTCGATATAGAAAGCCACCAGAGCCAGCGCCTGCGGGTTGAGTCCATCACGCCGCTCGCGCCGGAAGTAGCAAGCGAATCCCGGACTGAGATCGAGCGCGACTTAGCGCAGTACAGCAAAGATGAGTGGGCAGAAGCCCAGCGGCGTTTCGCTGCGATCAAACCATTGCTCGTAGATCCGCTACGCACGCGCGCCATGGTCGAGAAGCTCGCTGAGAAAGAGCGCATTCACACGTCGACCTTGTATAAGTGGTTGAAGCTTTACCAGACGGCAGGGCATGTCTCGGCGCTAGTTCCGGAGAAGCGCGGTCGCAAGAGCGGCACGCTGTTGCTCCGCGATGAGCAGGAAAAGGTGATCGGCTCTGCCATTGAAGATGTGTATCTGAGCAAGCAGCGTCACAACAAACAGGACGTTGTAGATGAGGTGATCCGACGTTGCCGTTTGTCCAAGATTGAGGCGCCCAGCGCGAACACCATCCGAAGCCGCATCGCCGCTGTGGAACCTGCGCAGGCATTACGCCGCCGCGGGTTTCGAGACATCGCGCGTAATCGCTACGAGGCAATCCAGGGTGCCTTTCCGGGTGCAACCCACCCGCTTGCCGTCGTCCAGATCGATCATACCGAGGCGGACGTTATTCTCGTGGATGAGGTACATCGCCAACCCATCGGGCGCCCCTGGATGACGCTGGCAATCGATGTGTACAGTCGCATGGTTGCAGGTATTTACGTAACCTTCGAGAAGCCAGCGGCGATTTCTGTAGGCATGTGCCTGGCGCAGGCGATCTGCCCCAAACGGGAATACATGGCCGAGCTCAGTGTTGGCGGTGAATGGCCAGTGTGGGGCACGATGAGTGTGGTCCATAGCGATAACGGCAAGGAGTTTCGAGGCCAGATGCTCAAGCGGGCCTGCGAGGAGTACGGCATGGACCTGCAATGGCGTCCGGTCACGCTCCCGCACTTCGGCGGTCACATTGAGCGGCTAATGGGCACTATGGCCAACCAGCTCCGCAAGCTGCCGGGCGCAACCTTCTCCAACCCCCAACAGCGCCGTGGCTATGACTCCGAAGCTATGGCGGCACTGACGCTCAAGGAGTTCGAGAACCATCTGGTCGACTTCATCGTCAACGTTTATCACCAGCGCGTGCATTCCGAGCTCGGAATGTCGCCCAAGACCAAGTGGAGCCTAGGCATCCTGGGCGATGCTAACTCCACGGGCACCGGCATGTTCCCGATTCCGGAAGATCCGTTGCGGATCCATTTGGACTTCATGCCGTTCTTCCATCGTTCCGTGCAGCAGTACGGAATCCAGATCGACAACATCAGTTACTACGATCCAGTTTTGGATCCGTACGTCAGCGCCGTGGATCCAGACAATGCTAAGGCCAAGCGCGAATTCTTGATCCGACGCGATCCGCGGGACATCAGTAAGGTGTACTTCCTGGATCCCAAGGACGGCCGTTATACGGCACTGCCTTACCGCAACATTGGCTATCCGGCGATGAGTGCCTGGGAGCTGAGAGAAGTCCAGGCGCGATTGAAAGCCGAAGGCCGTCGTGGTGTGGATGAGAACCTGATCTTCGAGGCCTTGGAGCGCATGCGCTCCAAGGTCGCCGAGGCTAAACAGAAGAGCAAGGCAGCCAGGCGACAGGCCACCCGGAACCCCGCCACTGCCAATCATCACTTCCCAAAGCCTATGGCGTCCTCTTCAGTGTCGTATCTGCCGGCGCCAACGTCCACGATCGAGCCAGATCCGTTCGATGAACCCATCAGGCCCTTCGATGAGGTTTCGCTCGTCCGATGACGCGATATAGCCACCTCAGCCCTGCCGTTGCGCAGGCCCTGGAGCTGCCCAAGTCCGAGCGGATCACGTTCTGCCAAACTGATCGCTGGATCGGCTATACCAGAGCCACGCAGGTCCTGGATCAGCTGGACCAACTGCTGACTTATCCGCGCAGCCTGAGGATGCCGAACCTGCTGGTGGTCGGACGTAGCGGCAACGGCAAAAGCTCGATCATCGAACACTTCACCAACCGGCATCCCGTGCAGATGACGGAGTCAGGTTCACCTATCGCACCCATCCTGCGCATGGAGATGCCGGAGACGCCGGACGAGACGGAATTCTGGTCGACGCTTCTATGGTCACTGGCGATCTCGCATCGCGAGAAGGATCCGGCCTCTATCAAGAAGCGACAGGCTAAGTCTGTCTTGCAATATGCCGGCGTGCGCCTTCTGGTGATTGACGAGTTCAACAATCTTACAAACGCGGGCAAAGCCGCTGGCGATCTGCTGGCCGCCATCAAGGGACTTAGTAACGAGTTGAAGATATCGATCGTCGCAGCCGGCACCCAGGCGGCGATCAATGCACTGAACTCCGATCCACAGATGAAGTCGCGCTTCGAGCCCACGGCGTTGGATCGTTGGAAGCTTAACAGTGAGTATCTGCGTTTCCTGGCCAGCTACGAGCAATTGCTGCCGCTCGCCGAGCCCTCGCAACTAGCGAGTCGAGAGCTGGCGCCCAAGCTCTACGGCATGGCAGGTGACACGATTGGCGGTACGGTGAAGTTGCTCAAGGCTGCATCGGCGCACGCCATCAGTACCGGAGTTGAGCGCATCACGTCGAATGTCTTGGATGATCTAGGCTGGACGCGTCTAGGCGACTGGGATGCGGTCGCGCGCGTGGTGTGATTTAGATGCATTGGCCGCTGCCACTGGAACCGCATGAAGATGAGCTGCTGAGCTCGTTCCTAGTAAGGTCTGCACACCGTCATGGTTTGTCGCCCTACCGCTTCTGCGCATTTCACTTTCCGGATGCTTCGGTCTGGAATCGCGACATTGATTATTCTGCATCGGACGCGCTGCTTGCGGCGATCGCAGTCAAGGCAGGGCTAACGCCCGCGCGCGTGATGCAGATGAAGCTGCGCAGTGTGGAGGACATGCCGGAAAAGGGTTTGGCACGCGGATCGGCACCTTGGATCAATAGGGTCGGTATCTATCATCGCCTGCGGCGACGCTGGGGTTTGCAGTATTGTCCCGATTGCTTGGCAGAGCAGCCTGTCCTCTACCGAGCTTGGCGTATGTCTTGCATTGTGGTGTGCAGCCGACACCGGCGGCTTCTCCAGGACGCTTGTCCACACTGCGATGCGCCGTTAGCCATCCACCGGCAACTGCTCTCAGCGCAGTTGTGTCACCACTGCAGCCGCGTGCTGGGTAGAACGCCAGAGGAGCCAAATATGTCGATTGACACGGTGCTTCTAGCGCAGTCCTATTTTCAGCGTGTCCTGCAAAGTGGCACTGCGGAGATTGGTGGTCGGTCTGTCTGTAGTGAGGAGTTGTTTCAGGGCGCTCGGGTACTGGCCAGCCTTCTGGCGCCTGCCTGGCTTCCGCAAGATCCTGCCGAACATTACCGCCCGTCGCTGGAGCAAGCCCGTGTACAGGCCCGGGCCTGCATCGTGCTGCGCGTTGCCAAAGTGTTGGCCCTCTGGCCGATCAGATTTAGGCAGACCGCTAGTGAGCAACATTTGACGCAGAGAAGCTTCGCACGCAGATCGTTGCCGGATTGGTTGAAGTCAGCGGTAGACGAGCTGCCTGCAGGACGGACACGCCATGCTCTGCCTAGAAAACACCACTCGCTGCGAGCCAAATTGGAACAGGATCGGCGTCGTAACGCGGATTGGCGATCCGCGCGCGCAGCGCTGCTGTGGCACGCCGCGAGCAAATGAGCATCGACTCCAAAGGGCAGCGATACTGCGATGAGTGCGGCCGCGCCATTATCAAGGCCCATCGTCTCCACAAGGGGGCGGACTATTGCTCGTCGTGCTATCCCCGAGTTTTTATTCCTCTGCCGTGTGCTCGATGCGCGCGGCAGACGCGAACCCATCGACACGCTGCCGTCGAGCCCATCTGTCGGCCCTGCGATAGGGAGACCCGCAAGTGCCTTCGTTGTGAGCGTCCGGTGCGACAAAAGGCAGCGCGCTTGGTGGACGGGCGGCCTGTGTGTGCTTCATGCGCGCCTTACTTCCGGCAGCCCGAACCTTGCACGTGGTGTGGCGTGGAGAGCGTCCACCTATCCCGGGCGCCGCGCCTTGGGATCGAGGACAAGATCTGCGATGCCTGCCGTAACAAGCTGACCCATCGAAGCTGTGGAACCTGCCGGCGTTATCGACCGGTTGCCGGCCTGCTGCCTGACGGTAAGCCCCACTGCGATGCGTGCATGCCTGGGGACGAGCAGGTCCACGCATGCCCGGGATGCGGATCGATACTGCCAGGTGGCGGTCAAGGCCGGTGCACCGCGTGTTTGAACCGGGAGCGCATCGAGCGTGATGCCGCAGTCCAAGTTATGGCGCTGGAGCGGGATTGGTCACGAGCGGCGTATCTGGGCTTTGGTCAGTGGCTGCTTGGGGCGCAACCCGACAAGCCGCATCTGACCAAGGTCTTTGCCGGCCATTTTTCCTTCTTCGCCCGTCTGGATGCTTCGGTCGCCGGTCCGTGCAAGCTGAGAGGCAACGGCTTGCTAGAAATGTTCAGCGTCGCTGAGCTGCGAAAGCATGTCCTGCCGGTGCGCTTCCTTGGCGCGCACGCCGGTGTCGACTTGGATGAGGCTGCCAAGGTCGAGCAGGTCGAGCGAGGTCGGATCACTGAGAAGCTTCTCGCGATACGGCGTGCGCCCTATGCCACAGTACTGAAGCGCTATGTCCGCTGGCTGGACGACAAGGGGACGCCGACCCGCACGATTCGCCTTTACCTGACCGCGGCAAGCCAGCTATGCAAAATAGAAGGGCTTGGCGAGAGCGGCCAATGTAGCAACGTCCAGCTGCAGCACTTCCTGCGCCGGCATCCGGGCGCGCGGGCAAGCCTGTTCCGTTGGCTTACCTTTGGTCGGACAGTCTTGGGCTGGGAGGTCATCATGCCGCAGCGCACCTCCAGTAAGGATCGGCCGCCCCGGACCGTGCGGGATCTTTCGGTGCTCGTGGGTAAGATCGAGAAGGTCGGTTTGGAGCAGGCTCCATTGGAACTCTTGCACCGAGTTATCGCAAAGACATTTGGCTTCACCGTTAAACGTCTCATTGCTCGCCAGTGGCATCTACTCGAGAAAGACGAACAAGTTCATCTGTCTGATGGGTACGAAAGTATTCGCGTCCCGGAACCCATGCGGCATCTGGTAAAAGCATGGTCAAGCCGAATGGACGCAGCCTCCGGTTAATTAAGCCAGCGCCGCGACTTTAGGCGCTGACAACGGTGTAGTACGTCTAGCTCGTGGAAGTCAGTAGTCTATCTATCCAGAAGCTGGTTTAAGCGCCGCTGTGGATTATATGACTTCGCGCATACTCTGCATGCGGAGCTGAAACGCATTGGTCATATAAAAGCGTTCATCACAGACTGCGTTAGAGATAACACGTAGTGCAGTAAAAAATTTTAAAGACCGCAGGCCAATAGCAAGGGCGATCGCAGTCTAAACACAGTCGCTATGCTCTAGATTTTCTGTAGTGAAATGTCGACACGCTGTGCAGAGCTATCAACGCGCTGACTATCAATTGGTTCTAAGAAGTCAGGAGGTGAAAGGGGATGCTGTTCGATGACAAACCGCACGATATTATTCGTCAAACCAGCGCGCAGTAGCGCGTGGAAGTCGTTTATAGTCGCCAATGGCTGGTCGCGGCGTAACACGTGACGCCAGTTCAACCCCTGATTTACGTTTGACTCCCAGTGTAGAAGATTGACTAATGCCCTATAAGCGGGCTGCGCACCATGGCTACCAGCTGTCGCATGAAGATGGATGTGCGTATCGGAATGCTCCTGTACCTCATCCAGCTCTGCGGTCACAAAAAGCTGAAATACGCCTTGATCGAGATCGTAGTACTTCAGTCCCTTACCTGTGGTGAAGTACATTTCGTCGACCACGGTGTGCCATTGCTGGATCGAATGATCATCGCAGCCCACGGTTTCAATTAGCCGTTCTTTCTTAACGCTGATGTGAAAGCCCGCAAGCTCCTCTAATACATACATCACGTCACCCGCCAGTACACCTAGCAGGTTTTCTTTGATCGCATCGGTAAAGGTGATGGTGTAGTTCTTGTTCGCTTGCTTCAAATGGCGAGCTTCGAACAGTACCCACAAACTTCGATAGCGCCACGCGATAAGCAACGGCATGCCCACTAAACTGGCATAGTTTTGAAGCTTTTTGAGATAGTCAGGCTTGAAGTAGAGTCTATTGTCTGACTTAGACTTCACCTCGATAAGTAAGGGCGTTATATTAGTCTGTGACGAAAACCGGGCGAGCAAATCGGGGACTTGGTATATCTGTTTGGACGCCGATGGCACCTGAAGTTGATCGAGCTTGTGTAGTAGCTCGCAGCGACCCAGCCAAGTGCACAAAACAGAAAACTCGTCCTCGGCAGTCAAGCCGATGTCTAATCTGCGCACTCGGTTAGCTACTTCGGTCGCCGAGGCCTCTTTGCCAAGTTCGGCAAGAGCCTCTTGGATCAGGCGGGCGAGCTCATGGTCACTAACAGCCGGTTCAGTTTTTTCCTTACTTGTCATTGTCTCTTCTTGAGAAGGCTTTTCGAATGGCATGAGAGCTGAAGGCTCTGTCTCCTAGTCGCTAATTGTCAGGTCGCAAGGTGAGTTCACACAGATCGCTGATCGTTAACTGCTTATCGCTTCCCGCCAAGAGTTCAATTCCCCGATGCACGTGCCGACGCAACAGCATACTGAGCTGTTTGGGATCGGTACCGCTACCGTCAAGGGCAGCGCGTTGCTGGAGCAGCGCCAAATAGACATTCCCCCATTCACCAGTGAGTACCTTCCAGCTCAGTTCGACATTGCTGTCTGCTATTAGCCGTGAGCCCCCGACAGAGCGGGGATCGGCTAGTGATACGCACAACGCCCAACGGCACAGCGCGTTCCAATGTTTGATGCCTGTAGACCGACGCAGCTTGACCAGCTGATCCTTGCTGCGTTCTGATAGCCGCAATGTGTCAATCATGCGCTGACTCCGGTAAGAATGTGAGCTGTTCGCCGCAACTCCGACCGCCCTTCGGTCGTGACATGTTCGATGTGATAAGTGGCACCAGTGGCCTCCGCGAGGTCTGTCCGTACGGACTCATCAAGTTCGGTGTCGGTAGCGAGAAGAACGACTTGGTGGGACGCTCGGACGAAGAATCGCTGTACTAAGCTGCTGCGATGGATCGAATCGAGGCGACCAAGAGGCGTATCAATGACGAGTGGCAACGGCCGTCCGCTGGCGCGGAGGATTGCCCAGATGGTGGAGATTGCTAGCAGCTGACGCTCGCCGGCCGACAGACGGTCTGCTGGCAAGAGCGTGCCATTTCCATCAACCAAGCTCATTGACAAAGTCTTTGGATCCACCCGTATGGTATCTACCATGCCAGCCTTGTGATGGAGCAGGGCAAAGCACTCGCTGACAAGATCACCCAATCGCTTTGCATGACGCTGGAGCATCGCGGCTCGGAAAGTATCCAAGGTGCCTCGCAATTCGTCCGATCGCGTCGAAATGAGGCCGGCCTCCCGACGTGCCTGTTCGTCACGCACGCTTCTTTCGAGCGTAGCTTGATAGCGCGACGAAGCCTCCTCGCGAATGCGGCGGGCCTGTGCCAGTTGCTGATCGCATGTAGCAAGCGTTGCTTCAGCAGCGGACTGCTCTACCACTGCACTCTGCCATACTTGGTGCGGAGCACTTGCATCATTCTTGTCTGGTAAGCGCTCCAGTTCTCGATCGATCTGATCAAGCCGTTCGACCGCCTCGCGCGTACCAAACAGGCTAGCCTGCAGGGTTGCCTCAATGCTAGGTAGCTGGGATACCGCTTCAGTAACCTGGGGGGGAGCAGCAGTTAAGGATAATTGCCTCAGACGCGTCTCTCGATCCTGGGCCAATAGCGCAGCCACCTGCTTGGCAAGCTTCGCATCACTGACCAGCGGGCTTAGCTGGTGTACGAGCCAAGCGTCTCGGGACTGGAGCTCATCTAGTGCACGGGCCGATCCTACCAGCGGATCGTTCTGACCGAACCGTTGCAGCGCACCTTTAACCAGAAGGAGTGGGGCAAGCCCGTAGGCGTGCTCACGAAGTTGGCGGCCTTGCCCCTGCCAGTGTGCCTCGGCGGCGTCGCGTTGCGCGAGTAGCCGCTGCCGCTGTGCGTCGGGTGCCCCGCCGGCTGTCTGCAAAGCCTCGGTAGCAGAGTTAAGCTCCCGCTTAGACCTTTCTGCTCGATTGACCAGCCCTCCACGCTGGAGGACGAGTTCCTGGACGCGGATATCTGCCAGTTCGGCCGCCTCGCGCAAGGGTGCGATGGATGCTTTCTCGCCGTCACCTAACGCCCTCTCCTTCCGGCGGCGCTCAAGGATTTTTAGGTCGTCAGTTAGTTGATCGACCAGGTCGAGTCCGAGCAGTGTGCGCACCGCGTTTTGCAGGACCTGTTGTGACTGGGCGGGATCGGCCAGTGCTGCGAGCTGCTCGCCGTCGAAGAAGCAAAACAGCGAAAGCTGCGCAGGTAGCCACTGTTCGATGGTGTCGGCCCAGGTGTCGGATAGGACCGCATCGACAATTCCGTCCAAGCTAACCGACAAATCTTCGCTAATAGTGCCTGGGTCGGAAAAGTCCCAGCTCCTGCACACCAGGTAGGTATGCATTACACCCTCGGTACGTACCTGTAGTTCAATTTCGACCAATGCAACTTCAGAGGCCGGAGTGCCTCGATGGATGAAGTCCTTCAGATGTCTCTCGTACCCGCGGCCATTGGAGAAAGACGGAGACCGCCGTCCATAAAGGCCAATGCGCAGAGATTCCAGCAGGGTAGTTTTGCCGCTTCCATTGAGGGCGAGCACGGCAGTGATGGGCTTGGTCTTGGAAGGGCCGGCTAATTCCAGGGTGTGACGCCCACGGTATACGCCCACATTCTGGACGGTGACAGATTTCAAAATCATGTAGCTTCAATCTCGGAGACACTAATTAGGGTCAGCTCAAGGCGACGGGAATCTAGATCCGGCTTGCCGGCCAGGGCCTCGACCTCGTTTTGCAGAGACAGCTTGTAAGAGGTTGCCTGTTCGGCATCTTCGTGTAGTCCGCGCAGCAAAGTGCGCTCCAGAGCGGGGAATAAACCTTGGCGGCGTGTCATTGCGCGATGCCGGCGCTCGGTGGACAGTAGGTCGCGAATCGTCTCGTAACGGATCAGGTCATCGCCGCATGCTTGGCGAAGCAAGTCCAGATCATCAGCCGAGAAGCACTCGTTTTCGTCCAGGGCCGGCTCCGGAAAGGCTGTGCCGGTTGCTTCGAAATAGACCTGAGGCAGTACATCCTCAATCTCATGCTTGTCGACCACCCAGATGCGGCGAATCTCAGCCAGCTCGCCGTGAGTAATGAGCTCGATGTCACGTACCTCCTCGGGGCCATTCTGTCGCAACCATTGCTGGACCTGTAGAACCCGGCTCAGCCAGTATCGGCGAGACTTCTGTGTGTAGGGCCCAGGAATGTTGCGTCCGTTGAATAGCTGGACAGACCCGTTCATGCGACGAAAGTCGCGTAGAGGACGGTCATCTTTGACGTCCAGTTCATTGCGTAACGACAGGAGAGGGAGCATCCACTCCTTCTCCTGATCGTTCTGAATCATCGCCTGCATCGATTTGTCCTGTTCGACCATGGTGCATACCCAGCATCCAAAACGGCTGCTGCCGCAACTCGGAGTGCTTTCGTCAACAACCAGGGGGCATTCACCGTCAGCTGAGGCCCCTTGATAAAGGGTCAGTAAGTCACGGTTGCGGTAGCCCCACGGGTTGGCGACCTGCATCAGGTAAGTCCACACGTCGTCGTTGGTCCAGTCCTCAACCGGGCTGTAGACAAGCGAGTTCGGCAGATTGGCGTTGGGACTCAGTCGATCGCGAACGCGGCCGCGCTCGTGACGCTCCATGGACTTGGCACGCGCCACGCTTTCGTGCTTGCGGATGCCCAGAACCAAAATAGCTTCGCCCTGCTCACGGATCACATCGGTAATGAAGGTGTTAGACGGCTTGATCTTCAGGCGGTCAGTGCACCAGCGGAACTTCGGTCGCGGCGCAGGGTAGCCCTTGCCGATCAAATTGACCCAGAAGGTGTTGGCCACATCTGGGGTAAGACGGCGAGGTTGGAAGGGCATACCGGTAGCAGTGGCCACCTTCTGCATCTGCTCCAAGGACTTGGACACCCAGGCAGCGACGACTGGATTCTCAACCAGAGTATCTGTGCTGATTACAAAAACCGGCTTGGTGCGTTGTTCGACAGGAAGCTGCGAGATCGCTCGCCAGACCAGCTGTAAGGTCGCTGTTGAGTCCTTTCCGCCGCTGTAGCCCAGCACCCACGGAACCGTGTCGCTGGTGTACAGCTCGCGGATTTCATCGCTCAGCGCCTGCAAAGAAGAGGCCATGCCTGCCTCGGCGAAGGCGGACGTTGGTTTGGTTGAGTTTGGCTTAGCCATGGACATGGGTTCCTACGAGTGCAGCTTCCAGGTTCGCCTCGTCCGAAGACAACTTAACTCCTAGTGCCGTTTTGATGGCATTGGTAACCAATGCCACTTGGGTGCCTGACTTGCTGACCTTGCCGCCGAGCATGGCTCTCCCTTCCCAGAGAGCCCCATTTGCACGTGACCAGTCGATGCCCTGCAGGCCTTTGAGGCGCTTTTTCCAGTCTCGCGGATGCTGGCCGATTAGGCTGGCACCGGCTCGAGCAATAGCGTGCAGGACCAGGGCGTGTGAATGCAGTTGGTGCTGACGCACCATGGAAGAGCTGAGCTCGCCTGTGGAGACCTGCTGCCAAGCGGGGAACTGCTCGGCCACCACGGTCCAGAACTCGGCCAGCCGCGCCGCCGACACCTCATCGTTGCCTACGCGCAATGCCGGCATGACACTCATCGATGCCTGATAGAGGGCGCTAAGGGTGAAGAGCTTGCGCGAACGCTTGGCAAGCGTGCTCTTTTCCATCTCCGTCAGCGGATGGAACATCGGATCGCTGATGATCCACTGCTTGACCGCACGCCCGGAGTAGTCGCGTTGGTCATAGAGCACCCCAAGTGAAGTCGATGGCCGGATGGCGTGCCGATTCAGGTCGGCAAACATCTGCTGGCACCGTGCCAGTCCCACATCTACGAAGAACACCACAGCAATACTCTCATCCGCTAACTCGGAATTTTCGCGAATCGCAGTCTCAATAGCTGCGCGGCGGTGCTGTCCATCATTGATGACAAAGCGCGCATCCATTGCCACGTGTAGGCTGCCCAGCAGCCCCAGCTCCTGGCCGGTGGCGGGCGTAAACTCTGCAAAGCCGTCAATAGAGGCGGTCAGGGCAGAGAACGTGTAGTCAGCGCGATTGTCTAGAAGATAGCGGGCAATCTCGGGCACGCGCGCCTTGTTGAGGACTCGTTGAGCCCGCAACTCCGGTACCAGCTCTTCTTCGTTAAACAGGAAAATCTTGGGGATCAGGCGCAGCGGGCACATGGAGACGTAGTACTCCCGGCCCGCCTGGACGCCACGAATCGCCGGGAAGGTATAGCCGAAAGCAGAGGACGGCTGGCTTTTTCGAGGGGGCAGTTTGGCGGTGGGGGCCTTGGTCATAAATGGCTCTTGTATGTGGGCTGTATGTTATTCTACTGACATACAAGGTCAACTGAAAAATATGAGTACGTATCTGGACTGCAACGCGTCCTCGCCGATCGAGCCCGTGGTGCTGGAGCTGGTCGTGGATTGGCTGGGGCGGCCGGGCAATGCCGCCAGCCGGACCCATGAATACGGAGTGGAGGCTCAGCGCGCTGTGCAGCTTGCCCGGGATCAGGTGGCCGCCGTGATCGGCTGTCAGCGCAGTGAGGTCATCTTTACCAGTGGGGCGACCGAGGCCAATAACCTGGCCCTCCTCGGGCTCTATGAGGAGGGTCTGCGCACCGGGCGCAAGCACGTGGTGACTACGGCCATAGAACATAAGGCAGTGCTGGAACCTATCCGCTGGCTTGAAGAGCGTGGGTTCGTTGCTACCTATTTATCGCCGGATGTTGGCGGGCAGATTTGTGCCGCCCAGGTGCTCGCAGCGGTTCGTCCTGATACGTTGCTGGTGTCGGTCATGCACGCCAACAACGAGACTGGAGTGGTCCTGCCCATCGCGGCAATCGCTGACGGCCTAGCCGGCTGCGAGACGTACCTACACACCGATGCTGCGCAGGGCTTTGGCAAGGATCTGCCGGCTCTGCAACACCCGCGATTGGACCTTATCTCGATAAGCGGCCACAAAATCTACGCGCCACAGGGCATTGGTGCGCTAATCGCCCGACGCCGGCAATGGAAGCGCCCACCGCTCGCACCGCTGGCGTACGGCGGCGGTCATGAGCAGGGACTGCGCCCGGGCACATTGCCGGTAGCGCTGATCGCTGGATTGGGTTTGGCCGCCGAAATGGCCGTTAGCGACCAAGTGCGTAGACGGCAGATCAACCTACGCTATCGAGCGCAGGCCAAAGAGGCACTTGGCGAACTTGATGCCCAATATCCCTTCGAATCGGGACCAACACTTCCACATGTCCTATCCCTACGTATCCCCGGGATAGATTCTGAGGCGTTGATGCTGGCTCTCCGCGGCACGGCAGCCCTCTCCAATGGCTCGGCATGCAACTCGCAAGCCTATGAGGCGAGCCACGTCCTGGCTGCCACCGGTATGCGGGAGCCTGACCTAGATGAAATGATCCGCATCAGCTGGAGCCATCTGACTCCAAGCGTTGACTGGGCTCAGTTCGTCCTGGCGCTCTCGCCGCTTGCGCATCCGCGGAAAAACGCCTGAACACTGACTAGCTACAACCAGCGTAAGCTATCAAATAGCGCCTACAGGCCGAGTTCGGCAACTAACTCCTCAGGTGTACTGACTGAAAACCCAGACCTGAGCTCCTTGAACGGATCGATTAGGTCAGCTATTTGTACGGGAAACGGGCGCTTCAGGACAGTCAAACAATCTCTCCAATCTTTACCGCCTAGCGCAGGTAACGTAGAACGCACCACTGACAACAGATCTTTGGCGTCGTCCGGCTTTGGGGCAGACATGTGATGGGTGTAGACCAACAAGTTGCGCCAAGAGTTAAGCGACTCAAACTCCTTTTCTTTCCCCTTGAGCGCAGTCGAATCAGCGGCAAGGAGCTCAAGCAGAAGCGCCGAGTAGGTCAGTGACTCGTTGCTGCTACGCAGCCTCGGGCCACTCTTGTTTGTGTAGACGAGCATTTTGTTGGAATCGCAAAGTGAGGCCATCATCCATTCAGCTGCTCTGTGCAGACACATCAACGCAAGAACGTAGCGCCCCTGATCCATATGCAGATCGAAACTAAATGTTAGAAACGCAGAGGCTATGCGAAAAGCGCTACCTTCCGAGCGAATCACGCCGCCAGAGTATGCAGCGTTCCCGCCCAGGTGGAGTTTGAGCACCTCCCCCCTCAGTCCGTCTAACCAAGAGCGAACCTCCTTGAACGCTTCACCATGAGTCCCGGTAACAGTAGTTCTGAAAAGCTCAGATGTTCTAAAAATGGATGAGCCGAGCGAAGGGCTGTTTTTCCACCAATTTTTATTGCTCGAGTCATGGGTGTCATGCACAAAGAATCCCGGCTGGCTCCATTCGCTGAGTAGGCCTTGTCCGAAATTTTCAGTGAAAGCCGCCATCATTCTAAAAGACGCCGCTGTCGACGCAGGGATGGATGGCGATCGCTGCTGTGCATCGAGCAAAGCGGCGCTCGCGTTAGCGACTAAAGCGCCGTCGAACCTCCGCAGCCCGATCTGCATTGCAGCTAGCGCATCAGCGATGGCGCGCACCGTAGGATCTACCGCTTCCAACGATCTGAATAGAATCGGCGCTTTGAATGGATCGGCTTCACAGGCCTGCTGGCACCCGGTGACACAAGCCAGCAGGCTGATTAGCGCTACGTATGGCCGTGCGGCCGGCCGTACAACCACTACGCGCTCGACCAAGGGCCATTGTTTGCACGAAATATGCAGCCCGGCCGTTTCCTTATCCTCCACGCCAATCAGCACAGTGCTGCGGTCTGGTGTTGCACTGTCCGCTGTCCATAACACGCGAGATTACTCCACCGGTTGCAGATTCACTGTCTGTTCTTCAAGTTTATTGGCGAAATGCATAAGTGCTTCGTCAAATCGATCGCCAGCCATTTTGGCAATCTCTCTATCAAAATCATCGGGATTTGTCTGACGAATCGCGCGGAGATTGCCAGCTACCGCTTCTCCAAAAAAATCGGCCAAATTTCGCCGGACCTCCCGGACGGTCTCGGTCTTTAGCACCGCTGTGTATCGCAGGGCCGCCTCCAATCCAACTTGATAGATGCGAGCTGCAAAGGCCGCTCGCTGATTTACGGCAATCGAATCACCAAGCTGACCAATCAAAACGTCCCGCACGTCGCGTCTCACCAAAGTGGACAGCTGGATGTCTGTCCACGCGTCACGTGTCCATGCAGCACCAAAATTGATGTTCCCGTTCTTCCATAGGACGCGGCGTGCATAGGGCTGCTCTTCACCTAGATAATTAGCCCCGGGACCTGTCACGAAGGCATCCAATGCAGCAACGGTTGCCTTGGCCGAATCGATGGCATCAACTCGATGAGCGTCCATTTCAAGATGAAGAGCGAGCCAAGTCCTCAGGTATCCCTGCTGGAATGCATGACGTCCGAAAACCGCGTCAGCGTGCGGCATCAATGTGTCGTTCTTGAATGCCGCCCATGCCGCAGGCGCGAACTCGTTGGTCATCTGTTTTTCGTTATAGACATATCGACTCAGATACGCCTGAAGCGCCAGACTTCCTGCATCATCCTTGTCAGCGCGCTGCGAGAGATGGAGCCACGCCCTTTCCAAACGAGACTCAATGTCCTTGTATGGGCGCAAATCCCGCAGCAGATGATCTAGTGCCGGGGTGAGGTACTTGTCAATCTGCTCTTCCACCAAGGGGCGGACACGCAGCGGCGGCGAGTCGTTACGCATCCCGCTGGGGTCGTAATCTGGATCCAAGTTTTCGAGCTGGCCCTCAATGTCCGCCAAGTGCAGCATCGCAGGCGCAATCTTGGGCGAATCGAATAGGTGGCGTTCCAAGACGCTGGCGATGACGGACACTGTCGAAATAGAGAAAGGGCGCTGACGCTGATCCGTACTCTGGTTCTCGCGAGTGTTCCATTCGAGCAAGTGCAAGCGGCTCCAGCCGCCATTGGCTTCCATGCGCTTCCAATGGTTGGCGAGCGATCGAACTGCGGCCGCAGCGTTACTGTTGTCATCGAGCAATAGAAGGAAGTGACCACTCACGCGTTGGGGCTCGGTGTTAACTCGAACAAATATCTCTCGAAGATCCTTTACGATCTCCTCGTCACTCTCCAGTGTTGCGCCTGGCATCCAGACAACACAGACCGGCTGCTCGATGTTTGCCACTATGTGTCTCGTATCGGCCTTTCCATGCAAATGCGTAAGAGCCCGGAGACGATGTTGGCCGTCGAGCACAATCAACTTCGTCCTTCGGGTATTTACTCCAAGAAGCGCGGCGTAGTCGAAGAACTGATAAGCCTGCTCACAATGCATGATATTGCGACCACCCTCGTCGGCCTCTGCCGTAAAAAGGTCAATATGGAATCCGTCGCCATCGAATACGGTGCTGAGGGTGCCTTCGCTCTCTGGCTTTTGATCAACGCACGAGTACTTGCTCTTGAGCTGATCGTTCTCATCCATCACCGCAAGGCAGATCAGCAATGGTGGGAAAAAGATGGGCTTGTTCTGGCCCAGCTTGAGGTAACCATCGGCGATGCGCTGGACTCGGCTATAGTCGATATCGCGCTGAATCAGCTCTGCAAAGTCAAGTGATGCAATATCGAAAACCTCGGCGGCAACCTTGAGGCCTGCCACTTGACCGATCCGCATGGTCGTTGAGAGGTAGTGCAGCGCATGACTGGAGTCCGTCCTAAAGCGACCGAACGAGCCGCGAAGCTTCAAATCAAAGATGTCTACCTTCTTGCGGCCAGGAATCGTTGCCATCCTTGTTTACCTTGGTTAATTACTATCGCTGACATAGTGCCTGATACGCTACCCGTTGACCATATCAATCCCGCATCTTTTCTAGTCTTCTTACTGCCACCGGGCTGGGTCATCTCGCACGGCGTGTACCGCGCCGGGGCGTAGGGGGCTGAGAGGGCAGGGAAAACTACTGCACGAGACCGTCTCCTCGTGCCAGCGACAACCCGTGCCGACGTTGCTTGCCTGATGGCTGGCTATTCTAGCTTGGCCGGCAACGCTGCGCCGGGCTTGTTGAGTGCAGCGGCGTAGCGCGCCTTCAATGCGATAGAGTTTCCGTCATTCAGTCCAAGCATGTGACTGAGTACGTCGCGTGCAAGCGCCTTCTGCTTGGCATTAATCAACCCTCTATCTGCGTCCCAGATCACCCCTTTGTAGGGAGCCTTGGAAATATCTGTAGGAATTACAGCAACTGCCTTGACGGCATTTGCAAGAGAGACATTGTGCTTGGTCATGTACTCGGTGACCAAATCGGCCACGATCAGTAGGCCTATTGGACGGAAAAGGATGTGCCCTCCTTTCTCGTTACGATACTTTGCTACAGGATTTTCCGCGTTGGAGGTGAAGGCATCCTTTACCGGCGGGAAATACTTGGCAAGCGCGGTAAAAAAAGTGAGGGAGTATTTGTAGTAACCCTCTAACACCTCATCGCTTGGGCGGAAGAAGCGCAACGTTCTGTCGCTTTTCTGTTTGGTATGATGAAGCAAAAGTAAGCGAAGAACGTTATAAAGATTGGTGATGGTCGTCAAACACTCGGTGTCACTAGAGGGAACATTGCTCGAGGAAATGACTGCGATCCGGGGGTCCTTGAACCAAGCGTGTTCCTCAACCAGGCGACGAGAGATAATCGCCATCGCATCATCTTCGTCTAGAGCGATGATGTCACGCTTCTTGACAGGTTTGGCGGTCTTGTTGAGCGTTGTGAATAGACGTCGCGTACGTTGTCGTTTGTTTTTCTCATCGTGGCCGATTAGGATCACGGGAAGCTGCTCGCCTTCAAAGTCGGCCTGCTCTCTAATCGCTTCTCGGATACCCGCCAATCGGTGCTGACCATCCACTGCAAATATTTTCTCTTTTCCGGAGAGCGCTAGGAAACCCATTGCGTCCCTTGAGTCCTCATCAAGCGAATTGACAATCTCTGGGTTTGATGTGGAGTGGAAGTTACCAACATCCATCCATTGGGGCTCACCGCCATACGTGGCGAGAACCATCGCACTGAAAAAGCGATCTTTTGTATTCGTTAGATAGTTGGCGATATGCTTGGCACGTGGACCTTCAAGGCTGCGCTGGATCAGTCTGGACAACGCCTTGTCTGTATGAATCTCCTCAGCATAGTTGACGCGATCGGCGATGTCTTTGACCGACATCAAGCAGGTGTAGTAGACCCAATCGCCGAAATTTCCCCTAAGGGACGGCAAAATTAGCTGAGCTTGTCTCGAAGCTTTGCGTTTTGCGACGACTGCCTCCGCGCTGCCTACTGTCGTGAGCGAAGTGTCTGTCACTTTACTCGCGGCCTTGCGTGCCACCTTTCGAGGAGAGCTGGCGGTCTTGGATGATTTGGTAGCTTTAGTGGTCTTGGACACAGTCATAGCGCAGCAGCCTTCCGTGGCATGGAGATAGTGGCATTGATATCTGCAAGATTCGCGGGAGGAATAATCGCATTCAAGAAGGCTGATTCGATCGTCTTCAAGTTAACTCCAGTGTCGAGCTCAACAAAGTTGAAGTAGAGGTCCTCTTTCCATTTTTGCAGCATGTAACGGACTTTGGGTCGCTTCCATGCCGGTGATCTTTGGTCGTAGATGTAATTTCCGTAGCGCTTGCGGAGGGTGTGAGCAGACCTATGCCCTGCGATGCCCATGTACCAGATATAGCCATGAATGGGCAGCTCGTTCTCATCTACCTGGAGAGTGAAGATGTAGATTCCACGTACGTCAGGGACGTTGTTTACGTTGCCCTTTTCAAATTTCACCCGCTTCCATGTCAAACCATAGTTGGTTTTGAACGTCTTCCAACTGTCGAAGTCCATGAAGACAGACTCCACCTCAGCCTTGAAGCGCTTTGTTGCCTCAACCAGGTCAAATTTGTATTTCACTGAGAATTCCTTCATCCATGCTGTCACCAATCTTCGGACCCTTCACGGCGTCCTTCGTTGCACCTCACATTGACCCCAGCCTAGCAGTCAGTGACCTCCGTAGTTCTTGATTCCGAACGACATGACGAGAACTTGAAGCTATCCTGCCCACTTCATCAGAAAGCGCCGCAGCGAATTGGGGTCGATCTCCGAATTGTGATCACCCTTGTAGTGGTGTTTGTAGCACTGCGCAGCGTCCGATCCGATTTCATGTGCGGCCGCGATCATTGCCTGCCTGAGGTTGCGACCCTCGGCGCGGGCTATCGATTCGACTAAATGCGACACAGCGATTTGTTCGTTTATACCTGTGCTGGCGACAAGGGGAGAGAGTACGCCCCCTTCTGTCGCTCTAGTTTCGATCTCGAACCAGTAGCCCACGTAGGTTCCGATCTCGATGCACACGACCAGGACACATCGAGGCTTGCCTGGGCTGCGTTCGGAGCCTGTTCCTCTTGCGCGTTCGAGCATGCGCCAACCCGTACTGGGCCATCGACCGGTGCGCCGCGCTGTCTCGTCCAGGAAGTTCCAACAGCTAAGGCCACCGCACTGGGCTAGCTGCGAAGAGATCACTGGCTGAAAGACGGTATAGCGCTGCAGGTCGCCTGAGCTGCGCAGCACCTCTAAAGCATCGAGTAGATAGCGGAAGCGATTGACAGGATCGCGCACCAGCACCTTGTGATGAGCCGGGGCGGCATTGCAATCCTTGTGTGTGCGCTCGCCGCCGGATGCGGCATCTGGCGGTGGTGGAGCAGGACGAACGTTGCCGTCGCTGTACAGCTGGCTCCGATCTTTGGTGAGCTTCTCCGGTTCCTCACCGTCCAGCCACGAGAAGGTGTCTTCTAGGGTGAATGCATCGCCCTGCGCTGCCGAGGCGTCGACCGCGCTTGTCGTGACTAGCTCATCACCCGCCGGTTTCGCGCGCACTTGGCCCGCATAAGGCCTGTTGCCCTCTGCGGGCATTTGCTCTTTGCCTTTATCCCCGCTGTTCAAGCGCCCCGCCTTGATCGGTGGCGTGTAGCTGGGCCAACTGCTTCCCAGGATCGAGGTCACCAGAAACGACTGCTTGTGCACCACCGGCTTGCGGCCTCCTTCCTTGCGGCCCAGACGCGGCGGCAGCATGAAACCCTTGACTTGCAATCGCAGCGGCTTGCTATCGGCCCGGAACGGGATTTGCGCACTGGCGAACCAGTGCCCATGTACGCTCCCGTGCCGATCAGACAGCATCCCGGTGTAGATCGATTCGGCGCGGGCAGCTGCATAGTCATCGAAGTACAGCAGCGCCGCCAGGCGCGCAAAGTCGTTGTCCACGTTCGTTTGCAAGATGACATGCCACGCCCCTGTGACTGGATCGATTTTGGTCTCCAGCCCAGACTTTAGCTGGCCCTCGTAGACGATCCTGCTTCTGGTCTGCGCCCAAGGACCGCTAGTGAAGGCGTTAGCCAGCTCGCGCTGTATCGCGTAGAACCTTTGAAAGATCAGTGCTCTTGGGATGACGTACTCGATGCCGAGCGCATCGACAAAAACCAGGCAACGTGAGGCGCCAAATTCCGTCTGGATACCGCCGAATTCTCGAGAGAGCAGTTGCTTGTAGGGATAAGTCCATCCCGCAGGCGCCGGGAGTTCTTCCCCGATCCTGACCTCATGGCAAGACAGCTCGGCATCGGCCAGGGTGAGTGTCGCCTGGCGGGTGGGCAGTTCGCCGACAAAGTGCTGGCCCTGGTACACGCGGCCGATGGCCAGATGGGGTAACAGGCCTGCATGCACGGCCACGGAGGTGTAGTGCGCTTGCCCAGCGTCGCTCCGGTCCAGCGGAAGCAGGGCAACAGCGCTCTCGCGCGTGAGTCGATTCAGGTCGCTGTGGCGCTGAAACGGAAGTCGTTGCAGCCGGACGGTGACCGAGGTCGAGCGGGTCGTCAGGTGCGGGAGCGTGAACTTGTCCACCCATTTGACGAGCCGGTAGCCGTCGTCTTTGGGAAACTCCTCAATGATTGGCATGGAGCAGCAGGAGTGAGGCCTTAGTTACCCTAAACATAACTCAGTCGCGAATTAGGTTGGAGACTTGGGGTGATGCTTCCGATGCTAACTTCTCGTGGGGTACGTGGTGCAGCGGCACGTCGGCGCCGCGCTAGCGCATACGCGCAAGACAGCTTTAGCGTGCTGATCGCAAGCAGAGACGGCGGAGTCACCGCGTGTCGCGCCGTCGTTGGCGCCGACCTGGTTAGCTTGTAGCCGTCTTCTTTTCTTGGCAGGTGGTCGATAAATTCCTGTTGATCAGAATCGTTTAACTAAAAACCCGGCCGAAGCCGGGTTCTTTCCACTAGAGGATCATCAGGCAACCTTCCTGACGATCTGACTCACTCGCCCCCGGCTGAGCTCGTAGATCTTGGCGATATCCTTTTGTGCAGCTCCTTGGCTCACTGCAGCCTTGATCTCCAGATCACGAAGCCGCTGATCGGTCTTCTTGTTCCGTGAATGGGCTACGGCATGAATCACGCCAACTTGCTGTTGCAGGCCTTTCACTTTGCGCTCAAGTTCCTTGATGCGGTAGGCCTGGTCGTCTGTCTTGTTTCCCATGCTATTGTTCCTTCTTAAGGGTTATGTCGAGTGCGGCACTGGTGAACTTCTTGGCGGAAGACCAGTACCGGTTTAGACCTTACCCTTTTTTTTCGCCAAAAGCAAAAAGTTTAATGGAAGTTTAGTTTTTCTACAAAAAAGCTCTATAGAACAATTAGATGCTGAGCTTAGATGGTGTCCATTGAACTTAATTAACGGCCTGGGCCGGCCGTGGCGGTTGTCTGACACGTAAGTTCCTAGGGTGGCTAGCCAAAGTGTCAAGCCTAAGGCGGAGGTGCGGGTGCGAGGCCCGCAGTTACTGTGGCAGAGCTCTAGAGCTAGGCCACCAGCGACGCCTGCCTCCGTTTGCTTGCTCCGCAAAAATTCGGTGTTCAAGCGACGCTGCTGAGGCGAAGTCTCTTCCCGCTGTGCTGAAGCCGGGACTGCATACGACGGAAGGGGCAGCTCCTGCAGATATCAGAATGCCGGCTTCGAGCAGCACAACTGGGCGTTAGGCTGCCTGCAATCATTGTCGTTGGTTAGCTGCTACGGGTCGGCGAGGCCCTCGGGCAGTTGAATGGTCTTTGGCTTGGTTGCACTGAACTTTGCCGATTCACACACATTCCGCGCGCACGTCCAAGGGCCGTGCCGGGGCTGTGAGTCCTAGCTGCCCGGCTCGCTTGACGCAGTCCAGGCAGTCTCTTTAATGGCTGGAAAGTCGCGTAATTGGCTGGAATTCACAGCCGCCGCCGACCAGTGCGACGGCGCTGGCGGTGTGATGAGGAGCGCGGTAGGGGCGCTGCCGCCAGCGGGCAAGGTCCAGTCCGCGGCCGCTGATGGAGGTAATTGCGGCAGTCTCCAGGGCTTCGGCTTCGCTGGCTTCCGGCAGCAGGCCGGGCAGGCGCGAGGCGAGCAGGGTCTTGCCGCATCCGGGGCTGCCGACCAGTAGCAGGTGATGGCCACCGGCTGCGGCGATCTCCAGTGCGCGGCGTGCGTGCGGTTGGCCACGCACGTCGGCCATGTCGGGCAGGGCACGTGCACCAACCGCTGCCACCGCCAGTTCGGCAGCAGGCGCCTGCTGGGTGCCATTGAGGGCGGCGCAGACTTCCAGCAACGTGCGTGCGGTGAAAGCCTGGACGTGACCGGCAATGGCGGCTTCGGCGCCATTGGCCAGCGGCACGATGAGCCGTCGCCCGGCCTGCGCGGCGGCCAGTGCGGCCGGCAGCACGCCATCGACGCCACGCAACTCGCCGGTCAGCGCGAGCTCGCCGATGAATTCGTAATCGGCCAGCGCCTGCCGGTCGATCTGCCCGCTGGCAGCCAGGATGCCGAGCGCGATCGGCAGATCGAAGCGGCCGCCGTCCTTGGGCAAATCCGCTGGCGCCAGATTGATGGTGATGCGCCGTGCCGGGAATTCGAACTGTGCGCACAGCAAGGCGGCACGCACGCGTTCGCGTGATTCGCGCACCGCCGCCTCGGGCAGGCCCACGATCTGGGTGGAAGGAAGGCCGCCGGAGAGATGCACTTCCACCCGAACCTCAGGCGCGTGCACCCCTACGCGGGCACGGCTGTGCACCAGCGCCAGACTCATGGTGGAGGGCTCGTCAGGGGGTGTCGGAGGAACCGGGTGCCGCACTGGGCGATGCGCCCGGTGCGCGCGCTTCCAGTGCGGCGACGGCCTGCTCCAGTGCGTCGAGTTTTTCGCGCGTGCGCAGCAGTACCGCGCGTTGCACATCGAATTCTTCGCGGGTGACCAGGTCGAGTTTGCCAAGGCCGGCCTGCAATGCGCCCTTGAAGGTGCTCTGCAATTCTTCGCGCGATTGGCGCAGGCCCGGCGGCACCAGGTCGCTGAGGCGGCGGGCGAGGTCGTCGAGCTGATTGAAATCGATCATGGTGTTCTCCGCAGGTCCGTAGGAAGCCTAGTGCAGGCCGGGACACACGGGACATCGGCAAGGCAGTCGGCAGGCAGTAAGGATAGTCCCATTCGGTTGTGGGCCGCGGTGACGGCGGCTAAGAGCAGCGAACAAAACAACTGTGCTCACCGCCAGGCGGGTGCGCCGGTGCTCGGTGCGGCATGGACCACCCGTACACTCCGGTTCGTCCGCGCCGTCCACACCCACCTGACGACTGCTCGCTACGTTTTGTTAGCCGCTCTAAGCATGGGTGAGTGTTGCAGCCGTCCACGGTATGCTGCGCGCCCGTCATGCCCTGGGATCTGCATCAATGAAAATGATCATGGCCATCGTCAAACCGTTCAAGCTCGACGATGTGCGCGAAGCACTCGCCGGCTGCGGCGTGGCGGGCATCACGGTGACCGAGGTCAAGGGCTTCGGGCGGCAGAAGGGCCACACCGAGCTGTATCGCGGCGCCGAGTACGTGGTCGATTTCCTGCCCAAGGTGAAGATCGAAGTGGCGGTGACCGACGACCAGGCCGAGCGTGTGGTCGAAGCCATCGTGGCCGCCGCCGGTACCGGCAAGATCGGCGACGGCAAAGTCTTTGTGTACGACCTCGGCACCGTGGTGCGTATCCGCACTGGCGAGCTGGATAGCGACGCGCTGTAAGGTCTGCCGCGTGCCGCGCTGCGGTGTGGCGGAGCCTCTGCTGCGTGCTGAAAGATGCTCACGGCATTGACCCGCGTACCAGGAGTTTTTCAACGCTGACAGCGGATGCGCCGATCGATTGATGCGCTGGGCAAGGCCGTGTTGCAGGCACAACGGAATGGCTGCAATGCGCCTGTCACTGACGTAGCGGCGGCGTCCGCCGCATGCTGAAAGTGCTGGCGCTGTCGACGCGCGCATCAGGACTTCCACGACGCCTACACCACACGCGCCGATCGGATGATGCACGCGGCGATGACGCGTTAGGGGCAACCGGAACGGTGGGGATAATTGCCCTGCGCCTGTCACGGTGGACCGCATGCGAACCTGACCGCACGACCGCTACATCTGATGTGCTACGGACTCAGGTCGGTTCGGGCGCCAGCGTGGCGTCTTGGCAGCTCTCGTCATGGCCCGCGCGCGCTGGTGGAGCGTCGAGTACGCCCATGCTTCATCTGGCGATACAGCCCGTCTCGCCGTCGCTTCCGGTGGGCTCGCTGCTACCGCAACCGTGGTCCTGACGAAACCAATCGCCCCGCTTTTCATACCATTTCAATACCGCAGCTCATGGCCGGCGCGCCTAGTTCCTTTCGGTCCGGACGGCGCATTCGCTGATAACAATCGCGGCCAAAACCAGACTCAACCCCCCAAGACCAAGCCACGCTTGTCGCCACGCAGCGACTTGCCTACTCTAGGCCGTAATACCATTCCAATACCGGAGTTCGGACATGAAGCGACGCAACAGGAAGTCGGGCTTGCGCCTGCTCTCGGTCTTGGTGGCAGTGGGACTGGCCGCCCCTGCGCTGGCCGAGCCGGTCACTCAGCCGGCACTGTTTCCGACCCCGGTATCGATCGTGCTGGATGGGCAGACGATCAGCTTGGGCCGGTCGGTGGTGCTGGTCGTCGCGCCGGGCGCGGACCCGGCCTCGGTCGCGTTGGTGCGTCGCCTGCTCGGGTCGGCCGGCGTCAGCAAGATCGCCACCGCATCGCGCCTGCCAACCACGCTCGATCGCCCGCATATCGTCATTGGCACCGGCGAGGCGGCGGTGGTGCGCGATGCACTGACGCGCAGCAAGGCCACGCAGGACACCCATACCGAAGGCTATACGTTGACCAGCGTTGCGCTGGGCGGCGGCAGCCTGATCACGCTGGCTGGCCACGACAGCGATGGCCTGTTCCATGCCGTGCAGACGTTGCGTCAGTTGCTCGAGCGGCCGGCCATCCCGGCGCTGGTCATCCAGGATTACCCGGCCATGCCGATCCGCGGCACGATCGAAGGTTTTTACGGTGCGCCGTGGTCGATGGCCGACCGCAGCAAGCACATCGATTTTCTGGCGCGCACCAAGGCCAACACCTACATCTACAGCCCCAAGGACGACCCGTACGCGCGCGACCGTTGGCGCGATCCGTACCCCAAAGCGACCTTGAAGGCGCTGGGCACGTTGGCGGCCACCGCCAAGCGCAACCATGTCGATTTCGTCTATGCGATTTCGCCCGGGCCAAGTGTGTGTTTTTCCGATCCGGCCGATGCCAAGGCGTTGCTGCGCAAGTTCGATGCGTTCCGCGCGCTGGGCGTGCGCAGCTTCTATGTGGCGTTGGACGATATCGAATACACCAAGTGGAACTGCGAGCGCGACAAGACCACCTTCGGCGAGTCCGGTGCGCAGGCGGCGGGCATCGCGCAGTCGCATCTGCTCAATCTGGTGCAGGCCGATCTGGTCGCCCGCCACGCTGCTGCGTCGGAGCTGATCATGGTGCCCACCGAGTATTTCGACGCCAAGGAAAGCCCGTACAAGGAGGCGCTTCGCAAGCATCTGGACCCAAAGATCGTGGTGCAGTGGACCGGTACCGACGTGGTGCCGCCGGCCATTTCCATCCCCGATGCGCGTGCGGCGACCAAGGCATTCGGGCGCAAGACGTTGCTGTGGGATAACTACCCGGTCAACGATTTCGAAACCTCCGCCGGGCGCTTGCTGATGGCGCCATATGCGCGCCGCGAGGCCGGGCTGTCGGCCGAGTTGTCCGGCATCGTCTCCAACCCGATGAACCAGGAAGTGCCCAGCCGCGTCGCGGTGATGGGGCTGACTGCGTTCGCCTGGAACGACAAAGGCTACGACGCGCAGCGCACCTGGCATGCGGCGGCGCGCGATCTGGCCGGTGGCGATGCGCGCGTGACGGCGGCATTGCTGACCTTCTTCGACACCCAGCATCTGGCACCCACCTTCGGCAGCCAGCCGTGGCAGGAGCAGGCGCCGCGTCTGAAGGCCGTGCTCGACCAGGTGCGCGAGGCGATCGCACTGGGCGATGCCACGGCGCGCAGTCAGGCCATTGCAACGCTGGCGCGCACCGCCGACGACATCGCCGCCGCGCCGCAGATCATTCGCGACGGCGTGGCCGACAAGGGCTTTGCCCAACAATCGCGCCCCTGGCTCGACGCGATGGAAAGCTGGGGCCGCGCGCTGCAGCAGACCGCGGCCGGCCTGGATGCCGCCAATCGCGGCGATACCGCAGCGCCGGCGTTGTTTGCCGATGCCGCTGCAGTGGCCGCCAAGGCCGCGGCCGTCCCCTCGATTCCCGGCGCCACGCGCTTCGGCGGGCCGGTCAAGATTGCCGATGGGGTGCTCGACCGCTTCGTGGCAGACGCACCGACGCTGATCGCCTACAAGGTGCCAGCCGGATCGGCAGCGGTAGAGCACTGACGGCGCTGCGGGCGGTTCAGGGCAGCCAGCAACACGACGGTGCTCACCGCCAGGCGGACGTGGCCGCTGCGCGGTGCGGCATATGCCACTTGGATACTCCGGTTACTCCGCGCTGTCCGCACCCAGCTGACGACTGCTCGCCAGGTTTTGTGAGCCGCTCTTAGGTATTACGTGTCGCGTTTGAGGCGGCGATACAGCCGCTTCCAGCCGCCGCGCAGGCCACGCACCCAGCCCGGCTCGGCGCTGCGTGCGGCCTCGTCGGCGGTGGGTGGGATCCCGGCCAGGCGCTGGCGCATCTTCTGGAAATTGGCCACGTCGCTGCGTTGCAGCTGCCGTGCCACCGTGCCGCGCCGCAGCCAGCGCGGGAACCGCCACGCCGAGGTGAAATCGATCAACACCGGCACCCCGGCACTGACCATCACGTTGGTGCCGTGCAGATCGTTGTGGGTGATGCCGAATGCATGCAGGCGACGCAGCGCCTGCTGCAATTGCTGGAAAACCTCCTGGCCCACCACCGCACTGGCGCTGAGCGTGTCGCCGGGAATGAACTCCATGCCCAGCGCCAGGCCGCCCAACGTACCGAGCAGGGCCGGGGCATGCCGCCAGCCGTGCAGGCGGCGCAGCATGCGTGCTTCATGGCGCACCATCAGCCGGGCGATGGGTGCCAGCAGCGTGCGGCGATAACGGCCGTAGTCCTTGACCACGGCCAGTTGTCCGTCCAGATGGGTGCGGTAGACGTTGGGCTCGAGCAGCCGTGTGCCCTGTTTGAGCAACACGGGAGTGACGACCTGCAGGCTGGACACATCCAGCGGTTGGTAATGCATGACAGTTCTCCGGACCCTGGCGGCGCGGAGGTGTCACGCGTGACGCAGGTCCAAGGGGATCACAAGGGATCGGGACCACGCAATTTTAGAACTTGCGAGTATTGAAATTACATTTGTTTAACAAATGTAATGTTCCGAACATGGAACGCCCTTTCAATTCAGTCGGTTGAAGCCCTCAGGTCCTTCCAAAATCACTGGGCTGCCGGGCGCTGCGGAAGCGCCACGCCGCGGCTGCCGGCACGTGCGACACAGCCGCCGCTTCGCCATCCGCGCGAGACCGGGACGGGAGGTGGCGATCGGTTGGCGGGGTTATCGGTATGGGTTTGGAACACGTCGAAGCCGCACTCCGACGGACCGTCTGTCGACGCGCGTCTCAGCGCTTCTTGACAGGCAATGAGACTCCAGACACTGTGCGCGCTGCGGTCAGGGGGCTGCATCACGCGCGCGTCGCGCACATCCACGCCGATGTGCCACGGCCGGTGCCTTGGGCAGTGCAGTGATGCGGGGACGCTCCCGGAAAGATGACGGCAACTGCGCCACTTCCAGACGCCGTCGGGTCCGCCTACGTGCGCACGGATGCGGGAACGAGGGAGGACCACTCATGGGGAATGCGATGAAAAAGACTGCAACACTGCTGTTGGCCTGCACGGCACTTGGCGTCACGGCACAGGCCTCGGCGCAATCGTTGTCGCGCGGCTGGGATAGCTACCGGCAACAGCAAACGCAACCGCAGGCAGGCACGCAGGGCGCCCCCGCGCCGGCAGCGCCGCCGTCGCGTCTGTCGCAAGCCGTCAACGGCGGCGCGCCCACCGCCGTCGGTGGAAGCGGAAGCGCAAATGTGGCCGACGAGACTGGCGGATTTGCCACCGTCACGACGCAGACGCCTGCGGTGGATGCGCCGCCTGCACCGGCCTATGTGCCGCCAATGCCGCGCGAAGAGGATCAACGTCTGAAGAGCGGCGTTTTTCTGGGCGTGCAGGGCGGTCAGGGCAAAGTGTACGAAGGCATCGACCAAGACATGCTCGGCTTCAACGCAGGCTATCGTTGGAGGGCGGGTTCGGCGACGCTGGTCGGCATTGAGGCGGCAGTTGGGAAGCTGGCCCGTATCAGTGATCACGACGGCGCCTACGTCCCTAGCGTTGAGTTCGGAAGTCTGGGCGCCATGGCACGTTTCAACTTTGGCGACAGTCCACTGTTCGCCGTGGTGCGCCTAGGCTACTGGTCGGCCAACTCCAATGGCGAATCCAATGAACGGGTTTCCGGCGGGTATGCCGGTGCCGGATTAGGCGTAGATATTGGCCGGCATGCGAGTTTGAGCGTGCTCTATACGAACTATCTTTATGCCAACGACTACTACGATTCCGACGAAGACATCACCATCAATCGCGCCGACGTGTTCAACGTCGGCGCCGAAGTCCGCTTCTAGTTGAAGTGGATGCTCGCAGAAGGGCGGATGGCAACATTCGCCCTTCTGCATTCAGATGCGGCATTCCAGTAGCGTTGTCTGGACACGGCTCGCACGCGTACCTCACCTGGCCAGCCTGCGTTGCAGAGGCGTCCATGCAGCTTGCTGTAGTGTCGTGCGCAACGGGGTGATCAGCCGGTGGTGAGAGCAGATGAACGCAGTGGCGCAGTTGTTGACAGACGAACAGGACCCGGTAGCCGCCGGCAAGATCCTGCCCAAGGTGACCGAGTTGCTGACCGCAGACGAGCAGGTCGCCTATCTCGGGATCCAGAAAAAAATGGTGATGAATCTGTCGCCCGATGCGGTGGTGCTGACCAACCGTCGATTCATCGTGGTGCGACCAACCCTGTTCGGCATGACGTTCCAGGATTTCCCGTGGCGCGATGTCCAGGATGTGCACCTGAGCGAGCAAATGCTGGGCGCCACCATCACCTGCCGCACCGTGCAAGGCCGTATCGCGGCAATCGACAGCCTGCCCAAGCGGCAGGCGCGACGCATCTACGCCTACGCCCAGCAGGTGGAAGAGGTGGCCTACGAAAAACGTCAGCAGCTGGAAATCGAAAAACTGCGCGTGGCGGCCGGTGGCGTGGTGGTGCATGCGCCTCCAGCGCACATGCAAGCGTCCCCGGCAGCGCAACCGCCGGCGATGGACGACCCGGTGCAGGTGCTGGGCAAGTTGAAGCAATTGCTGGATGCCGGGCTGGTCACCCAGCAGGAATTCGATGCCAAGAAGGCCGAGGTATTGGCGCGGCTATGAGCTGCGTGCTCTGCGCGCACGCTTGAGCGGATACGCGAGGCCGCCTGTGTAGGCCTAGAAGCGGCTGATAGAAAGTAGCCGGCGTGATGTGGAGACGGGACGGCATACTCGGAATCGGCCTGGACGCACGGCAGAGACCGATTGCGCGCGGCGAACGCGCCGGCCTGTCGGTGAGCGCAGCAGTGTTGTCATCCGCGCTTCGTCGCCCAGCTGCGCTGGCGCAATGCAGTGCGCTCAACCGTCGTTGCAACGGGTGCCTCATCGCAACGAAATTCCCACCAGCGCAACCAGGTGTGGCAGCGCCGTCATCGAAGTAATGGCTGCGGATCGTGTGATCAACCACCACCGCGAGCGCAGTGCGGCGCTCGTGGTGGTCGGACTGCCTTACTCGCCCAGCGCCTTGGCCACGAACGGCGGTGAAACCAGCACGCCGGTATGCAGGTGGGCGGTGTAATACAGCGTGTCGAAGCCCTTGGCCTGCGCATCGGCCTGGCGGAAGGCGAAGTCGGCCTTGGGCTGCTTGCTGGCCATGGTCACGCTCCACCAGCCGGTGGGGTAGCACGGCTGCGGGAACGGCAGGGTCTTGAACGACTGGAAGCCGGCCTTGCCCATTTCGGTGCGCATTTCGTTGATCAGGTCCAGCAGCGCCAGCGGCGATTCGGACTGCTGCACCAGGATGCCGTCGTCCTTCAGCGCCTTGAAGCAGCTGTCGTAGAACGCCTTGTTGAACAGGCCTTCGGCCGGGCCCACCGGGTCGGTGGAGTCGACGATCACGATGTCCACGCTGCCGGCCGGGCAATTGGCCATGTAGGCCACGCCGTCGTCGAACAACAGCTCGGCGCGTGCGTCGTGGTTGGAGTCGCACAATTCGGGAAAATACTTCTCCGACATGCGTGTGACCTGCTCATCGATATCGCACTGGGTAGCGCTTTCCACGCCCGGGTGCTTGAGCACCTCGCGCAGCGTGCCGCAGTCGCCGCCGCCGATGATCACCACGCGCTTGGGCGCGGCGTGGGTGAACAACGCCGGGTGGCTGATCATCTCGTGATAGAAGAAATTGTCGCGGGTGGTGAGCATCACCGCGCCGTCGATGAGCATCAGCTTGCCCCAATCGGTGGTCTGGTAGATCTCGATCTTCTGGAACGGGGACTGCACCTCGTCCAGCTTGCCGCTGATGCGAAAACCAATCGCCGAGCCGGTCGGCTGGAAGTGTTCGATGTACCAGTTGTCGTTGGCGCTCATGCAAAGTCCTAAAAGAAGGGGCTGTCCCTGCTCCCACCGGGAGAAGGTGGCGCAAAGCGCCGGATGAGGGGAGGGCGCAGCCGCGTGCAGCCAAACTGCACGGTGGCCGACCCCGCAGACCACCCCGCTCCAGCAGGAGAGGGGCGTGAAGTCGGCGCGGATTGTAACGGACCGTCTGCATGTCAGGCGTTACAATTCACGCCCTTTTGCCCCTGCCGAGACAACGAAATGAGCGATTGGTCCCTCGACCAAGCCCGCAAGACCTACTCGATCCCGCACTGGGCCGATGGGTATTTCGATGTGAACGCCGCCGGACACATCGTGGTCACGCCTACCGTCGACGGCCCATCGGTGTCGCTGCCCGAAGTGGTGGATGCCGCCCGCGCGGCTGGTGCCAAGCTGCCGCTGCTGGTGCGCTTCCCCGACATCCTGGGCCAGCGCCTGGGCAAGCTGCAGGCGGCCTTTGCGCAGGCGCAAGCGGAGTGGGACTACGCCGGCGGCTACACGGCCGTGTACCCGATCAAGGTCAACCAGCACCGCGGCGTGGCCGGTACCCTGGCCAGCCATCACGGCGACGGCTTCGGACTGGAAGCGGGCAGCAAGCCGGAGCTGATGGCGGTGCTGGCGCTGTCGCGTCCGGGCGGGCTGATCGTCTGCAACGGCTACAAGGATCGCGAATACATCCGCCTGGCGCTGATCGGGCGCAAGCTCGGCCTGCAGACCTTCATCGTCATCGAAAAGCCCTCCGAGCTGAAGCTGGTGCTGGAAGAGGCGCGCGCGCTGGACGTCAAGCCGGGCCTTGGCGTGCGCATGCGGCTGGCGTCGCTGGGCGCGGGCAAGTGGCAGAACAGCGGGGGCGACAAGGCCAAGTTCGGGTTGTCGCCGCGTCAGGTGCTGGACCTGTGGAAGACGCTGCGCGACACCGAGTACGCCGACAGCCTGCAGCTGCTGCACTTCCATATGGGCTCGCAGATTTCCAACGTGCGCGACATCGCCAACGGCATGCGCGAGGCCACGCGGTATTTCGTGGAACTGTCGCGGCTGGGCGCCAAGATCAGCCATGTGGATGTCGGCGGCGGTTTGGGCATCGACTACGAAGGCACGCGTTCGCGCAGCTATTGTTCGATCAATTACGGCCTGCATTCGTATGCCAGCAATATCGTGCAGCCGCTGGCCAGCGCTTGCGAAGAACACGGCCTGACCCCACCGCGCATCGTCACCGAATGCGGCCGCGCAATGACCGCGCACCATGCGGTGCTGATCGCCAATGTGTCCGAAGTGGAGCAGGCCCAGGAAGGCCGCGTGCCGGATGCGCACGACGACGAGCCGGCGGCGATTCGCCACCTGCGCGAGATCCATGACGAGCTCGATGTGCGCCCGGCGGTGGAACTGTTCCAGGAAGCCCAGCATTTCCACGCCGAAGGCTTGAGCGCCTACGCACTGGGCCAGATCGACCTGACCCACCGCGCACGTATCGACGACCTGTTCTACGCCATCGCGCATGGCGTGCGGGCGCGACTGAGTTTCGATGAAAAGAGCCACCGCCCGGTGCTGGATGAGCTCAACGAGCGTCTGGTAGACAAGTACTTCGTCAACTTCAGCGTGTTCGAGTCGATCCCGGACGTGTGGGCGATCGATCAGGTGTTTCCGATCGTGCCGATCGAACGCTTGAACGAGGCGCCGCAGCGGCGCGGCATCATCGCCGACATGACCTGCGACTCCGACGGCATGGTCAAGACCTATGTCGAGAACGAAAGTCTGGACAGCTCGATGCCGCTGCATGCGTTGAATCCGGGCGAGAGCTACCGCATTGGGTTTTTTCTGGTCGGTGCCTATCAGGAAATACTGGGTGATATCCATAACCTATTTGGCGATACCGATGCGGTGGAAGTGGCCGTGGACGGCGATGGCTATCGCATCGTGCAGCAGCGTCGCGGTGATACCACCGATGTGATGCTGGATTACGTGGGGTATCAGCTGGAGACGCTGCGCGCGACCTATGCCGAACGCATCGCTGCAGCGCAACTGCCGCCCGCGCGCGCACAGGAACTGCACGACGCGCTGGAGGCCGGCCTGACCGGCTATACCTATCTGTCCGACGAACCGTTGGGCTGATGCATGGCGCGCGCTGCGGGCCTGTACCGCAGCGCGCCGATCCTGTTTTCAAGCACTCTGCTTCACGCGCTGCCACCGCAGAAGTGCACGCAGCGCGCTCGCCCGCGGCACTGTCCAACGGCGCAATGCTGCGACCGGCATCCGCCGCGTCGCACGTGATCTTCACCGCATAGCCGGCCGCCAGGCAGCTGTCCTGGCTGTTTTGATGGCGACTAGGCGTAAGCCCGTACCAGGCAAGCTCAGCCGCACCATGGGCTGCGCTCTGCGTAGTGCCACATCAGCAAAACGCAGCGACGCTGCATGCCGATGACAAGCAGACGACGCTTGCGTGATCGTGCGACCACCGGCAGCGTTGCTGCAGAAAACACCGTGTTTTATGCAGTGATTTGCACAATATGCAGGCGCATCAACGCTGGCATGCGCACTGGTCTTATGCGTTGCGATCCTTAGATGTGGCGCGAACGCCGCATCCCATCCTTCGTTGCGCTCAAGTGATCTGCACGTCATGCGCCGCCGTTGCAGCTGGCGCGTGTTGCCAAATACCCGCTGTTTTACGCAGTGATTCGCACGAAATGCAGGCGTATCAACGCTGGTGCGCGCACTGGTCTTATGCGCGGTGCTCGCTGCGAGTAACTCGATAAGCGCAGCGTCTGTTCGCTGCCGGGCGCAGAGCGTTTGCGCATTGGGTGCTTTATTCGCGGTGTTTTCTTCCAATGCGGATCGTTGTCGCATCGCATTTGCCTGCCGCTATGCATCCAGAACACTAGTTGAAATCACACTTCGGTTAAAAATTTTTGCACATCACACGCAATTCGTGATTTTTGCACGGTTCTGCCCGCGAACGAATTGTTAGTGTTCGTTTAACTTGTCGGGATACAAGTTGCTCTAATCAGACATCTGCACGTCGAAGTTTCGATTGTGCCTGTCGCCTCGTTGTGCGTGCCCATTGTGCGTTTCCACCGTGTATTGCCGGCATCTGCCGACAGTCGATGGTGCTTTCTATCTTGCGTTTTATTACTTAGGTGCTGATCCGGCGTCACTGTGACCGCAACGCGGCCAGGGTCCGCCGGGCGACCGCGCGCCACACAAAAGGATGCTTGCAATGCACGCCGATGTCGCCCCACTGTTTCCCTTGACCAGAGCGCAACGCGGCCTGTGGGTGGCCAGCAAGTTGCATACCGACAACACCTTGATGCTGTCGGAAGCACTGGAAATGTTTGGTCCGCTGGACCCTGCGCTATTGATCCGCGCCACCCTGCAGCTGGCGCGCGAGTTCGATACGCTGCGGCTGTGCATCGTGGAACACGATGGCGTGCCGCAGCAGGTGATCCTGCCCGAGTACACCGCGCCGGTTCCTTACTTCAACGTCAGCGAAGATCCCGCGCCGCGCAATGCCGCCGAGCACTGGGTGGACGAACAAATCCGTCAACCGGAAGACCTGGAGCATGGGCCGTTGTGGCATTGCGCGGTGTTTCGGCTCGGCGAAGATCATCATATGTGGGTGCAGTGCGTCAGCCATCTGGTGATGGACGGCTATTGCGCATCGATCATGATGCAGCGCATGTCGGTGCTATATAACGCGTACGCCGCAGAGCTGGAGCCGGAACCTGCGCAGTACGGCAGCGCGTTGGCGCTGGTGGAGATGGAGCAGCAGTACCGCGCATCCGACCGCTTCCAGCGCGATCGCGAGTACTGGATGCAGCAGCTGGCCGATCTGCCGCCGCCGGCAACCCTGGCGCGCCCGGGCAATCATCTGTCTACCGGGCTGTTGCGCGGCACCGGGCAGTTTTCGCCGCAGCAGGTGGTGCGTCTGCGCGCGATGGGTAAGCACTACGGCGCCAGCTTGCCGCAGATGCTGATCTCGCTGATCGCCGCCTATTACTACCGCTGCACCGGTGCCGAAGATCTGGTGCTGGCGATGCCGGTGACCGGCCGCATCAATGCGCGCTACCGGCAGACCCCCGGGCTGGTGGCCAATGTGATTTCGCTGCGTCTGAAGATGGACCCGCAGCAGCCGATCCATGCGTTGTTTGCGCAGGTCGCGTCGGTGGTCAGGCATGCCTTGCGGCATCAGCAATATCGCTTCGAGGATGTACGTCGCGACATCGGCATGTTCGGCATCGACCAGAAGTTCGCACGCCTTGCCGTCAATATCGAAGCCTTCGATTACGCCCTGCGGTTTGGCGAGGCGTATGCGATACCGCATAACCTGTGCAACGGCCCGGCCGACGATCTGACCATCTTCTGCTACGAGCGTGGCGACGGCGCGGCCCTGCGCTTCGATCTGGACGCCAATCCGGCGTTGTACGACAGCGACGAGCTGGCCGAACACTGCCGCCGTCTGACCCATCTGGCCGATGCCGTGCTGGCAAACCCGGAATGCGCGCTGGGCGAGGTGGACGTGCTGGGCGATGAAGAGCGCCACCGTTTGCTGCACACCTGGAATCACACCGCCGCGCCGTTGCCGGAAGCTGCCACGTTGTTGCACGGCATGTTGCAGCGTGCCGAGATGATGCCTGCGGCCGTTGTCGTGCAATACGACAACCGCACGCTGGATTACGCCACGCTGTGCGAGCTCGCCTCGCGGATCGCTGCGCAGTGGGTGGCCGATGGGGTGCGCCCCGGCGATGTGGTTGCGGTCGCATTGCCGCGCAGCGAGCATCTGCTGGTGGCCCTGCTGGCCATCATGTGGAGCGGCGCGGCCTATCTGCCGCTGGATCCGGAAAGCCCGGCGGCGCGCAATCGGCAGATGCTCAACGATTCCGGCGCCATTGCGCTGGTCTGCGAGCCGGCATTGTGCGAGCGCTATCTGCTCGGCGGCATGGTGTGGCTGGACCCGCGCCCGGCGCATTTGCCAGCGGCGATCGCCCCGATGGCGACCCCGGATGGGACAGCCTATGTGCTGTACACCTCCGGCTCCACCGGCACGCCCAAGGGCGTGGAGATCAGCCATCGCAACCTGTTCAATTTCCTGCATGCGATGGAACACGAGCTGGCGTTGCGTCCGCGCGACCGCGTGCTGGCGGTCACCACCATCACCTTCGATATCTCCGGGCTGGAGCTGTATCTGCCGTTGCTGGTGGGTGCCCGCGTGGTCATCGCACCGGCCGGCATCAGTCACGACCCACGCGGTCTGTCGCGCCTGATTGCCCACGAGCAGATCAGTCTGGTGCAGGCCACGCCGTCGCTGTGGCGCATCCTGCTTGCCAATCAGGATCTGTCGCTGGATCGCATCCATGCGCTGGTCGGTGGTGAGGCCTTGGTGCCCGAGTTGGCGACGCAATTGCTGAGCCGGGTGGGGCGCCTGACCCAGTTGTACGGACCAACCGAAACCACCATCTGGTCGACCATCATGCCGCTGCAGTTGGCCGATGCCACCGCACCGCCGATCGGCAGGCCGCTGCTCAATACGCGCGTTTACGTGCTGGATGCGCAGCGGCAACCCTTGCCGACCGGTGCGGTCGGTGAGCTCTATATCGGGGGCGCGGGCGTGGCCAAGGGCTATCGCGGCAAGCGCCAACTCACCAGCGAGCGCTTCCTGCGCGACCCGTTCGCCAACGACGGCAGCAGCATGTACCGCACCGGCGACCGCGTGCGTCAGCGCCGTGACGGCCTGCTGGAATTCATCGGTCGCGCAGATGCGCAACTGAAGATCCGCGGTCACCGCGTGGAGCCGGCGGAAATCGAGAATGCGCTGCTGCTGCATGCGCAGGTGGCACAGGTAGCGGTGGTTGCGCACAGCGATGGCGACAACGCCGTACAGCTGCTCGCCTACGTCGTGGGCAAGCATGGCAACACGCCGTCGAGCGAATTGCTGCGCGCCCATTTGCAGCAGCGTTTGCCGGCGGCGATGATTCCGAGCCTGTGGATGCCATTGCCGGTGTTGCCGCTGACAGCCAATGGCAAGCTGGATCGCCGCGCACTGCCTGCACCGGGCGCGTTGCCCAAGCTTGCGCATGTGGCGCCGCGCGACGCACTCGAGCAGCAGCTTGCAGCCCTGTTGCAGGAAGTGCTGGGCATCGAGGTGGTGGGGGTGGACGATAACTTCTTCGAGCTCGGTGGCGACTCGCTGCGTGCGGCAGAAATGGCGGCACGTTTCCCGCAACTGTTCGGCGTCGACCTGCCCTTGGGCGCGCTGTTCCATGCGCCGACGATTGCCGGTCTGTCCGAAGTGATCAAACGCAGCGCGCAGACAACGAACGACCCGCTGAGCGTGCTGTTGCCGCTGCGTGCCGGCAGCGCGGGTGCCACGCCGTTGTTCTGCATCCATCCGGTCATCGGCCTGGGCTGGTCGTATCTCACCTTGCTTGGCCAGCTCGATCCGCAGTGGCCGGTGTACGTGTTGCAGTCGCCGAGATTGAGCGACCCGCAGCATCGTTCGGAAAGCATCGAAGCGATCGCCCGCGACTACCTGGCGCGTCTGCGCAGCGTGCAGCCGCATGGCCCGTACCGCTTGTTGGGCTGGTCGTTGGGCGGCTTGATCGCGCACGCCATCGCCGCCGAGCTGCACGACCTTGGGGAACAGGTCGAACTGCTGGCGATGCTCGACAGCTATCCGCACCTGGAGCAGGCCGCTGCCTTGCCCGAAGCGGAAAACGTGCGCGCATCGGTGCATGCGCTGGGGCTGACACTGGCGCACGACCAAGCGATGCCGACCACGGTGGCGCAGCTGGCCAGCCTGTTGTGCGATCACTACGGACTGAACGATGTACCGGCGGTGCGTCAATTGCTGGAGCAACGCCCCACGCTGCTGGACGACCTGGGCGCAGTGACCCAGCATCACCTGCATCTGGCGCGACGCCACCGTCCCCGCGTATTGAATCAGGATGTGCTGTTTGTCGAAGCAGCCGTGCGGATGAGCTCCGGTGGGGACGATGCGCAGTGGGTGGATTACCGGCCGCAGGCATGGCGCCCCTTTGTGGGCACGCTGCACCTGCACGCCCTGGACAGCGACCACCACTCGATGCTGTCGGCCGCGCACTCGGCAACGCTGTGTGCACTGCTGCACGATGCCAGCGCACAGGTGTCGCATCGCAATACTCGCATCGCCAGTGCCAACGACGGGGTGACCGAATATGCCTGAGTCTCTTGCATCCGCTGCAGCCAACCGCCCGATCGTGATCGCCACCCTGGGCACGCACGGCGATGTGCGCCCGATCATCGCGCTGGGACGCGGTTTGCAGCAGCGCGGTTACACGGTGCGGGTACTGACCAGTAGCAACTTCGAAGCGCTGATTCGTGCCAACGGTCTGGAGTTTTTCCCGCTCAGCGGCGACCACCAGAAATTGCTGCAAGGCAACCCAGATGTCGCAGAAATGCGCGGCGGCTGGCGTGGCATCTGGGGCACCTTGCGCGCGCAGCTGCTGAGCTGGGCGCCCGATTGGGCAGCGCAGGGCAGCGCGGCGTGCGCCGATGCCGGCTTGATCCTGGGCGTCGGCAGCGCAAGTTTTCTGGCCCATAGCCTGGGTCAGGCCTTTGGGCTGCCGGTGTGCTTCGCGCAACTGCAACCGCTCACCGCCTCGCGCCATCTGCCGTTGATGATGATGCCCAATGTGCGTCTGCCCGGGCGGGTGAATGTAGCCCTGCACCACGCGGTGCGGTTTGCCGGCTGGCAATTCATGCGCCCGGCGCTCAACGACATCGTGCGTCCGGCGCTGGGGCTGCCGGCGTATCCGTGGCGCGGTCCGGACCGCACCGCGATACGTGTGATCTACGGCTACAGCGCGCAGCTGTGCCCACGTCCGCCGGACTGGCCGCAACGCGCGCAGATCTGCGGATTCTGGCAACTGCCGCAGCCGCAGTGGCAACCGCCGGCCGCGTTGCAGGCGTTTCTGCAGGCCGGGCCGCCACCGCTGTATATCGGCTTCGGTAGCATGCCCAGCAGCGATGCGATGCAGCTGACCGCCACGGTCAAGGCTGCCGTGCGCCTGACCGGTCAACGCGCATTGCTGGCCAGTGGCTGGGGCGGGCTGGCGGCGACCGACACCGCGGCTGCGGATGACGCCGAGCGCTTCTTCCATCTGGAACAGGCGCCGCACGATTGGTTGTTTCCTCGCGTGACGGCGGCCGTGCATCACGGCGGCGCCGGCACCACCGGCGCGGCGCTGACGGCGGGGATTCCGTCGGTGGTGTTGCCGTTCGGCTACGACCAACCGTTCTGGGCGTATTGCATGGCCGGCCGTGGCGTGGCGCCGCCAGCGCTGGCGCGTGTCGGCTTGCAGCCGGAGACGCTGGCCGAGGCCCTGCGCCAGGCCAGCACGCCGACCATGCGCGCGGCGGCACGCGCGCTGGGCCAGCGCATTCGCGACGAAGACGGCGTGCGCAACGCGGTCGATCAACTGGAAGCCTGGGGGCTGTTGAACGCGGCAGCGCCGGTGACACGGATTGCGCAGGCGGCGATGGCCTGAGGCCGAGAGTGCTGCATCGGCGTCAAGCCTTGCATCGTGCTCGCCGACAGGGGAGCACGATGCGACAGCAGGATAAGCGCGGCGAACAAACCAATTGGGTTCGCCGTCAGGCGGGCACGGCGTGTCCTCGTTGCGGCATGTGCCACTCGCACACGCTGGTTTTGAGCGCACCGTGCACATCGCCTGACGATTGCTCGCTATGTGTCGTTAGCCGCTCCACATCGCCGGCGTGATGCAACTGGGTGGCAGGCAGTGCGTTGAACGCAAGGCTGCCATCGGCCCGTGTCGGCCGCAGCGGCCAACCACATCGCTGCCGCATGGCGATGCGCCTCTCGCCAAGCCGCGCAAGTGCAGCAACACGCATGGCGATGCGCCTCTCGCCAAGCCGCGCAAGTGCAGCAACACGCATGGCGATGCGCCTCTCGCCAAGCCGTGCAAGTGCAGCGACACGCCGTGACGTCAGCGCAACGTTGCCAACCGCACCGATCGCGCGCTACCACGCGGTTGTGTCTGTGTCCGTTGGTCGCAGCGATCGCCTGCCGTTGAGTGCGGTGTCTGTCACCTGACTGCCGCGATGCACTTGCATGCCCATGCTTGCCTCCGGTGCGTGAGGCAGCATCTCTTGTGTTGTCACCTTCGGTCCTGCCTACCCGCAGCGCCGCCGGCTACGCACACCTTGCGCAACCTACGCATGGGTGTGTGTCATGCGGCACAATCGGTCCTCCCTGATTGCTGATCGCCCACATGCGCTATCCCGCCCTGGACCTGTTGCGTGGTATCGCCATCGTCTGGGTGATGCTGTTCCACGCATTTGTGGTCGGTGGCTTGGGGCCGGACTGGGCGTGGCTGTCGCGCTATGGCTGGATGGGGGTGGACCTGTTCTTCGTGCTCAGCGGGTTCCTGATCGGTAGCCAGGTGCTGACACCCTTGGCGCGCGGGCAGCGGCTGGACTTCAAGGATTTTTATCTGCGGCGCGCGTTTCGTATCCTGCCGGCGTTTGCGGTGGTGTTGCTGGTGTACATCGCGTGGCCCGGTGTGCGCGAAGCGCCCGGGCTGGCGCCATGGTGGATGTTCGCCACCTTCACCTTGAATCTATTCGTCGATTACGGCCAGCAGGCGGCGTTTTCGCATGCCTGGTCGTTGTGCGTGGAAGAGCATTTCTATCTGGTGTTTCCGCTGCTGGCCACGCTGTTGTTGCGGCGTCCGTCGGCTGGGCGGTTCATCGCGTTATGCGTGGCCGTGGTGGTGGCCGGCATCGCGTTGCGTACCAGCGTGTGGCTGCACAACACGGCGCTGGATCAGGTGGGCGGCGGTCAGCAGCGCAATTGGTTTGTCGAAGATCTCTACTACCCCACCTGGAACCGTCTCGACGGCCTGCTGGCCGGCGTGGTGCTCGCGGTGCTCAAGGTATTTCGTCCGCAGGTCTGGCAACGCTTGCAGCAGCGCGGCAACACGTGGTTGCTTGCCGGCGTTGTGGTCATGGCGCTGGCACTGTGGTTGTTCCGCGAGCGCACCGGCCTGATCGGCAATGCGCTGGGCTGGCCGGTGCTCTCGTTCGGGCTGGCATTGCTGGTGCTGGCAGGCACTGCCAATAGCGCGTTTGGCCGGTTGCGGGTGCCCGGCGCGGCATGGCTGGCGGCGATTTCCTACAGCCTGTATCTGACCCACAAGGCGATGTTCCATGTGACCCAGACCTGGTTCGGCGCGGCATTGGAGGGCCGTGGCGTGCTGGCATTTGCGGTGTATGGCGCGGTGGCGCTGCTGGCGGGCGCGTTGCTGCACTACAGCGTGGAGCGCCCCTTCCTGCGGCTGCGTGGCGTGTTGCTACGCAGCCGTGCGGGATCGCGCGGCATGGCCGAGTCGGCGTAGCGCGGTTTGCGGAATCGTTGAACAGCATCGTTGAACAGAGAAGCCGCGCAGTGCGCGGCTGTCGAGGATCGCTTGTGTCTGCAGTAGACCAGCAGCGCGCGCTTGGGGGGCGCTCACCACGCGCGACGCGGGCTGGATCCTTCGCTGCCACACCGCGGATGTGGCAGCGCATCTTCACTGCGCGTCCTCTCAGGCGCAGCGTCGCTTCCTCACTGCGCGTCGCGCGCCACCTGAAATCCTGCGAACGATTGCGTCACCGGCATGATTTCCAGCCGGTTGATATTCAAGTGCGCCGGCAAGCTGGCGACGTAGAAGATCTGCTCGGCGATGTCCTCGGCCGTCATTGGGGTGGCGCCGCGGTACAGCGTGTCCGAGGCGGCCTGGTTGCCGCCGGTGCGCACCAGGGTGAACTCGGTTTCGGCCATGCCCGGTTCGATCGAGGTGACGCGTACGCCGGTGCCGTGCAGGTCCGCGCGTAAGCCCAACGAAAACTGCTGCACAAACGCCTTGGTGCCGCCGTAGACGTTGCCGCCGGTGTACGGGTAGGTCGCCGCGACCGAGGCGATGTTGATGATGGCGCCACGACGCGCGATCAGCGCCGGCAGCAGGCGGTGAGTGAGGGTGACCAGCGCGGTGACATTGGTGTCGATCATCTGCTGCCACTGCGCAAGATCCGCCTGCTGCGCGGGCGCGGTGCCCAGTGCCAGGCCGGCGTTGTTGACCAGCACGTCGATATCGGCGAATGCAGACGGCAGCGCGTCGATGGCGGACGACAAGGCCTGTGCATCGCGCATGTCGAACGCGGCGGTGTGCACCTGGCCGGCGGGCAGTTCGGCCGCCAGTGCGTCCAGGCGGTCGGCACGCCGGCCGGTGGCGATGACCTTCCAGCCGGCGGCGGCAAAGCGACGCACCGCGGCGCTGCCGAATCCGGAGGTGGCACCAGTGATCAGGACGGTCTTGGACATGGGAACTCCAGGGGATGGGGGATGCTTAAAGCGGCTAGAAAATAGCGAGCGCTGGCCAGGTGGATGTGGGCGGCGCGCTTGGAACCAAAGTGTACGAGTTGTCCATGCCACACCGGCAACCTGCCGCACCCGCCTGGCGGTGAGCGCAGTGGTTGTGTCAGCCGCGCTTAGGGCACAGGAACCGGGCGTGCGGCTGCGGCATGGCGTGCGCGCAGCATGTCTGCGGTGAGCGGTTCGCGGGCGACCACATGCCCTCGGCGCAGCCGCAGCGACACATAGCCGGCGGGCGCGTCGGACGTGGCGTTCTCCGCAGCCGGTAGCGCGGCGATCAGTTCGCCATCCACCCACACCGCCGGTACCGGCGCGCGCTGGCCGGGAAACAGCACCGACAGCGGCAGCTCCGGCGGCGCCTCGGCGCAAGCACCGAGCACCACGCGATCGAGCACCAGCTGCTCTGCGTCCACGCGCCAGAACGCCTGATAGCCACGCCAGTTGGCGCTGCAGCCGCCCAGCGAACTGCCCGCCTGTGCGACGAAGCGCTTCCAGGTAGCGGGGTCGTCCAGCTGCCCGGACAGGGGCTCTGCCAGCAGCAGTGCCTGCTGGCCATCGATCTGGATGTGGTCGGGAATCTGCTCGGTGGCCTGCGCCGTGCCGATCAGTGCAAGCAGTCCGAACAACGCGCTGGCGATGCGGCGCATCACTGCGGTTACTGCGCCTTGATCGCGATGGCAGGCAATCCGCTGCCAGTGAGCTTCTGCTTGGCTTCGGCCAATTCGCTTGCGGTGCCGTAGGGCCCCATGCGCACACGGTAGACCGTCTTGCCGCTGATGTCGGCCGATTCCACACGCGCGGCCAGGCCCATCATCGCCAGCTTGGCCTTGGTCGACTCGGCGTCACCGGAAGCACCGAACGAGCCGGCCTGCAGGATGTAACGGGTGTTGTCGGTGGCGGCCGGTGCTGTTGGCGTCGTTGCTGCCGTGGCCGCAGGCTTCGGTGCCGCAGCGGCCGGCGTGGTGAGTGCCGCGGTGCTGGCCGGTGCTGGCGTTGCCGCTGGACGTGTCTGGGCGGCTTCCGGCAACGGCTTGGGCGCGCTGGCGGTCGTTTCTTTCAAGGGCATCGGCACGCTGGCTGCGGGTACGGCCGACGCGACGCTGGCTGCTGCACCCGGCGCCGGCGCGATGGGCTTGCCTTCCAGCGCAGCACGCGCACGTGCGGCTTCTTCGGCGCGCGCACTGGCAGCCAGCTCGGCGTCGGACATCTGCACTTCCTTGCCGGGCAGCAAGGTGTAGAAGTCGTACTGGGTCTGCGCATCGCCCGGCTTGGGCTGCGGCTTGGGCGCTTGCGTGCTGGGCTTGGGCAACTCGGCCGGCGTATCGGTGTCTGCATCGGCCACCGGTTCGGGCTGTGCATCCGGATTGGCGCGGGGACCCACACGCAGGAAGCCGTCGCCGTCCTTCTTGAACAGGTTGGGTGCGGCCAGGAAGATCACTGCCGCAATCGCGGCGCCCGCCACCAACCACACCCAACCGGGGGTGCCATTGCTGGTGTTGCGTCGTGCCTGGCTCTTACCGCGTCGTGCTGCCATCTACCACTTCTCCGAATCGTGTCGTTGCGGGCGGTGCGCCCGGCTTGGTGCGGCGATCGCTGCCGCTGCGTCTGCCGCGTGCGGTGCAACGGATGCGCGGGCGATGGTGGATACCGCTGCTCACTGCTCAGGCAGGCGTGCGCCTCACGCCTGCCTGGCGACTTTCCAGTGGCTTACATCTTTTCCGGGGCGCTGACACCGAGCAATTCCAGGCCGTTGGCAAGCACCTGCTGGGTGGCGACGGCGAGGGTGAGTTTTGCGTCGCGCTCTGCGGCATCGTCCACCAGCAGTTTGGTGTTGTGATACCACGTGTGGAAGGCATGCGCCAATTCACGCAGGTACTGCGCGATCTGGTACGGCTCCAGTGCCTGGCCGGCGATTTCCACCACTTCCGGATAGCGCGACAGCTCCAGCATCACGTTGAGCGAATGCTCGTCGTCCAGCCGGGCGAGCTGTGCAAACCCATTGGCCTGCTCGTACTTGAAGCCTTTCTCTTGCGCCTGGCGCAGCACGCTGCACACCCGTGCGTGTGCGTACTGCACATAGAACACCGGGTTGTCGTTGCTCTGCGCGCGCGCCAGATCGATATCGAAGGTGAGCTGCGAATCGGGCTTGCGCGCGATCAGGAACCAACGCACCGCATCGGCACTGGTTTCTTCGATCAGGTCGCGCAGGGTGACGTAGCTGCCGGCACGCTTGGAGAGCTTCACTTCTTCGCCGCCGCGCATCACCGTGACCATCTGGTGCAGCACGTATTCCGGCCAGCCCTGCGGGATGCCCAGCTCCATCGCCTGCAGGCCGGCGCGCACGCGCGTCAGCGAGCCGTGGTGGTCGGCGCCCAGCTCGGTGATCGCGCGCTCATAGCCGCGCTGCCACTTGGTCAGGTGATAGGCCACGTCCGGCACGAAATACGTATAGGTGCCATCGGACTTGCGCATCACGCGGTCCTTGTCGTCGCCGAAGTCGGTGGACTTCAACCACAGCGCGCCGCCTTCCTCGTAGGTATGGCCGGAGGCGATCAGTTTCCGCACCGCTTCTTCGACCTTGCCGTCCTTGTACAGCGAGCTTTCCAGGAAATAGATATCGAAGTCGACACGGAACGCGGCCAGGTCGTGGTTCTGCTCGTTGCGCAGATAGGCCACCGCAAAGCGACGGATCGATTCAAGATCGGCCGGGTCCTTGGTGCCGCTGACCAGATGACCTTCCAGGTCGACGCTGTCGCCGGCCAGATAGGCAGTGGCCACATCGGCGATGTAGTCGCCGCGGTAGCCGTTTTCCGGCCAGCCGGCGCTGTCGGGGGTGAGCCCCTGCGCGCGTGCCTGCACCGACAGCGCCAGATTCTCGATCTGCACGCCGGCATCGTTGTAGTAAAACTCGCGCTTGACGTTCCAGCCGTTGGCATCGAGCACGCGCGCCAGGCTGTCGCCGATCGCCGCGGCGCGGCCATGGCCGACATGCAGCGGGCCGGTCGGATTGGCCGAGACGTATTCCACGCCCACCGAGCGGCCGTTGCCGGCCAGCCCGCGACCGTAGTCGTGGCCCTGCTTGATCACATGCGCCACTTCACGCTGATACGCGGTGGGCGCCAGATGGAAATTGATGAAGCCGGGGCCTGCGATCTCGACCTTGGCGACGTCTTCGCTGGCCGGCAAGGCGGCGACCAGCGCCTGCGCCAGGGCGCGCGGGTTGCTGCGCGCGGCCTTGGCCAGCAGCATCGCGGCATTGGTGGCGAAGTCGCCGTGCTCGCGTGTCTTGGGCCGCTCGACCACAAAATCCGGCGGCAGGGTGTCGGCGGGCAAGGTGCCGTTGGCGCGCAAGGCTTCGATGCCTTGGCCGATCAGTGCGCGGAGTAGGGCTTTCACGTGGGATCTGCTTGGAACCAAACCAGCGATTTTACCCGACCGCGCGGCACACGGTCCGGCCGATGGTTCAGGTCGGCGCGGCGGTCTCATTCCAGCCAGCCGCGCTCGGCTAGCGAGACCGGGCGGCCATCGCCGATCACGAAGTGGTCGAGCAGGCGGATGTCCACCAGCTCCAGGCCCTGCAGCAGACGCTGGGTGACCGCGCGATCGGCCTCGGACGGCTCCGGATTGCCGGACGGATGGTTGTGCCCGACGATCACCGCCGCAGCGTTGTGCAGCAGCGCCCGCCGCACCACTTCGCGCGGATGGATGTCTGCGCCGTCGATGGTGCCGGTGAACAGCTCCTCGAAGGCGATCGCGCGATGGCGGTTGTCCAGAAACAGCACCGCGAACACTTCGTAGGCCCGCGCGCGCAGCCGCTGCGAGAAATAGCGGCCCACGCTGGGCGGGTCGCTCAGGGCCTCGCCACGCTCCAGTTCGCTCATCAGGTGACGATGCGCCAGTTCCATGGCGGCCCTGAGCTTGCACGCCGAGGCCGGCCCCAGCCCAGGCAGGCGCGCCAGGGCCTTGGCCGGGCGATCCAGCAACAGGCGCAGCGGGCCGTGGCGGTGCAGCAGATCGCGCGCGGTCTGGACCGCATCCTGGCCGCGCAGCCCGGAGCCGACAAAGATCGCCAGCAGCTCCGCATCGGAGAGGGCAGGAGCCCCGCGCGCCAGAAGTTTCTCGCGCGGGCGTTCGTTGGTGGGCCAGTCGTGTATGTGCATATGGCGAGATTGCCGGTGCTCATCGCCGACGCCCATCAGGCCAAGCAGGGGCATCGGCTAATCTAGTTGTCCTTGTAACCGTAGGACGACCCCGACGTGATCGGCTCCACTCAGGCCCGCCCCCTGGACGGACAGCGTTTGCTGCTGTGCGTCGGCGGAGGCATTGCCGCTTACAAATCGCTCGAACTGGTCCGTCGCCTGCGCGACGCCGGCGCACAGGTGCAGGTCGCCATGACCAGCGGCGCGCAACAATTCGTGACCCCGCTGAGCTTCCAGGCGCTGTCCGGGCAACCGACCCGCACCACGCTATGGGACAGCGCCGCCGAGCAGGCGATGGGGCATATCGAACTGGCCCGCTGGGCCGACCGGGTGATCGTGGCGCCGGCCACCGCCGATCTGCTCGCGCGCCTGGCGCACGGGCTGGCCGACGACCTGGTCACCACGCTGTGCCTGGCCACGACCGCGCCGCTGACCGTGGCCCCGGCGATGAACCACCGCATGTGGCTGCACCCGGCGACCCAGGCCAACATCGCGACCCTGCGCGCGCGTGGCGTGGCGGTGGTCGGCCCCGACGACGGCCCGCTGGCCGAAGGCGAGTCCGGTCCCGGCCGCCTGGCCGAGCCGGCGGCGATCATTGCCGCGCTGGCCGCCACTGCCACTGCACCTGCCGCCGATGCATCGCCAGGCACTGCCGCGCCCGCCTTCGTGCCCAGCAGCGCCGAACTGGACGGCCTGCGCATCGTCATCAGCGCCGGCCCGACCTTCGAAGACCTGGACCCGGTGCGCTACGTCGGCAACCGCAGCAGCGGCAAGATGGGCTACGCGCTGGCCGCCGCCGCTGCGCGCCAGGGCGCCGAGGTGGTGCTGGTCAGCGGGCCGGTGCACCAGGTCACGCCGGTCGGCGTGCAGCGCATCGACGTGCGCTCGGCTGCGCAGATGCGCGATGCGGTACTGGGTGCGTTCCCGGCCGACATCTACATCGGCGCCGCTGCGGTCGCCGACTACACGCCCAAGCGCGTGGTTGCGCAGAAGATCAAGAAGACCGGCGAAACGCTGACCCTGGAACTGGTGCGCACCCCGGACATCCTGTCGGAGGTTGCCGCGCAGACCGGCGCGCTCAAGCTGGTGGTCGGGTTTGCGGCCGAAACGCACGACGTTGAGCACTACGCGCGTGGCAAGCTGGCAGCCAAGCGGCTGGATCTGATCATCGCCAATCAGGTGGGGATCGTCGGCGGCGGCTTCGAAAGCGACAACAATGCCGCCACCGCCTATTGGCAGGGCGGCGAGCGCGCGTTTCCCACTAGCAGCAAGACCGAACTGGCCGACCAACTGCTGGCCCTGATCGCGGAGAGATTGCAGGCATGAGCCACCCGACCCACTCCTTGCAGGTGAAGTTGCTCGACCCGCGCTTCGGCGATGTCTGGCCGCTGCCGGCCTACGCCACCGAAGCCAGCGCCGGCATGGACCTGCGCGCCGCGCTGGAAGCGCCGATGACGCTGGAACCGGGCGATGCGGCGTTGATTCCCAGCGGTATCGCGATCCATTTGGCCGACCCGCAGGTGTGCGCGGTGATCCTGCCGCGCTCCGGGCTGGGCCACCGCCACGGCATCGTGCTGGGTAACGGCACCGGGCTCATCGATGCAGACTACCAGGGCCCGCTGCTGATCAGCACCTGGAATCGCGGCCGCGAGGCCTTCACCATCGAGCCGGGCGACCGGATTGCGCAATTGGTGATCCTTCCGATCGTGCGCGTAGGCTTGCAAGTGGTGGATACTTTCGTGGACAGCGCGCGGGGAGCGGGTGGATTCGGCCACACCGGCGTGCGCTGACGGGGGAGTCTCATGAGCAAGGCGAACGAGCGCAGGCAGGGGATGTCGAGCGTGCGTACGAGTGGTCCGGTGTTGGGAGGCATGTTGTTGCTGCTGGCCGCCTGGTTCGGTTGGAGCAGCTACGCGCAATGGCGTGAGGATGCGGCCGCCCAGAACCTGGCACAGGCACGCGACCGCGCCGTGCAGGACGTCGGCAAGGCGATGGCGGCGCAGGCCACCCAGCTCGATGCCGTGCTCAAGCAGCCGCCGGTGGCCAGTGCGTTGGCCAATGGGGACGCACTGGCGGCCGCCTCGGCGATTCGCGAGCGCTTCAAGGGCGCCGAGGACGTGCAGGTGCTGCCTGGCGATCTGGCGGCGGCCTATGCCAACCCCAAGGATTTCGGCTATGCGCGGCTGAGTCTGCTCGAATCGGCGTTGGTGGCCGCCCGTGCGCAGGTGCATGTGGTGCGCGATGCCAAGCAGGTGCGTCTGGGTGTAGCCGCCGCGGTGCGTCTGGGTGCACAGCCCGCGGTGGCCTATGCGCGGCTGCCGGTGCTGCGCCTGACCGGCCCGCTGGATGCGATCGCGGTGCCCGGCAGCGCCTACCTGGCGTTGCGCCAGGGCAGCTACAACGTGGCCCAGCAGGGCGACGTGAGCTTGGCCGATGCGGCCGAAACACTGGCAAAACCGCTCGGCTCCAGCGGCCTGCGTGTGGCTGCTGCAGTCCCGCAAAGCGATAGCGGGCCACTGGGCCTGGGCGCGCTTGGCTGCGCCATCGTCGCCGCGTTGCTGGTCATCGTCGCGGTGTTGCTGGTGCTGGCCAGCCGTGGTCGGGTGGCGCTGCCGCGTCGCCGCGTTGCCGGCGAGTCGGCCACCGACGAACCGACCTTCAGTCAAAGCCTGCAACACGACGCTAGCCTTGCCAGCGACGTGCGCGTGCTGGACGAGGCGCCTGCGCCTGCGCCGCCGCCGCTGGTACCGGCGGTGCAGATCGCCAGCGAGATGTTCCGCGCCTACGACATCCGCGGCGTGGTCGGTAAAGACCTCAATCCCGGCGTTGCCGCGTTGATCGGCCAATCCATCGGCAGCGTGATGCAGGCGCAGGGGCTGCGCGATGTGGTGGTGGGGCGCGACGGGCGTCTGTCCGGACCGGAGCTGACCAATGGCCTGATCGAAGGTCTGCGGCGTGCCGGCTGCAACGTGACCGACATCGGCCTGGCACCCACGCCGGTGGTGTATTTCGGCGCCTATGAACTGCGCGCCGGCAGCTGCGTGGCGGTCACTGGCAGCCACAATCCGCCCGACTACAACGGCTTCAAGATCGTGATCGGCGGCGAGACGCTGTCTGGCGCCGCGATCGCCGAGCTGCATCAGCGCATCAACGAAGGCCGCCTGCATACCGCAGCCACGCCGGGTGAGCTGGAACAGCGCGACATCAGCGATGCCTACATCCAGCGCATCGCCGACGACGTGCAGCTGGACCGCCCGATCAAGGTGGTGGTGGATGCCGGCAACGGCGCGGCCGGCGAGATTGCGCCGCGTCTGCTGGAAGCCATCGGTGCCGAGGTCGTGCCGCTGTATTGCGATATCGACGGCACTTTCCCCAATCATCATCCCGACCCGAGCGAGCCGCACAACCTCGACGATCTGGTGAAGATGGTGCAGCGCTTCGATGCGGACATCGGCGTGGCCTTCGATGGCGATGCCGACCGTCTGGGTGTGGTCACCAAGGAAGGCAAGGTGGTCTTCCCCGACCGCCTGCTGATGCTGTTCTCCGCCGACGTGCTGCAGCGCAACCCCGGCGCCCTGGTCATCTACGACGTGAAGTGCACCGGCAAGCTGTCGGACTACGTGCTGCGCAACGGCGGCAGCCCGCTGATGTGGAAGACCGGGCATTCGCTGATCAAATCCAAGATGCGCGAAACCGATGCCGAACTGGCCGGTGAGATGAGCGGGCATTTCTTCTTCAAGGAACGCTGGTACGGCTTCGACGACGGCATCTATGCCGCTGCGCGCTTGCTGGAAATCCTGGCCCAGCGCGAGGAAACCCCCTCCGAGGTGCTGGATGCCTTGCCGGAAAGCGTGTCCACACCGGAGATCAAGGTGCCGGTGGAAGGCGATGCGCATGCGCTGGTGGCGCGCTTTGTCGAGAGAGCGCAAGCCGGGGAAGAGTCGCCGTTCGAATCGGCGCGTTTGTCGACGATCGACGGCCTGCGTGCGGATTTTGTCGATGGCTGGGGCCTGGTGCGTGCGTCCAACACCACGCCGATTCTGGTGCTGCGTTTTGAAGCCGACACCGACGCTGCATTGGAGCGCATCCGAGCGCTGTTCCGCAGCCAATTGCAGGCATTGCTGCCCGAGCAACCGCTGGGGTTCTGAGCCGCGCACGCTGAGGTAAGTGCGCCCACCGCGTGGGCCGCGCTCACGGCCAGCTGGGTTGCCTGATGCGCGGCAGAACAGCCGCGCATCGACTCGGCGCTTGCCGACGGATGTCGAGCGAGCATGCACGGTCACGTTCTTGTGCCGCCCACGCTTGCCAGACGCGCGGCGGCGGCGTCCGGTGCAGGTTGCCGTGCCGCAGCCCGCGCATCGGGCAACAGCCACACCGCGTCCCAGTACGGGTACGCGCCGATCCGCTCGGCCAGGCCGGCACGTAACGGCAGGGCGACCAGGCTGCGGGCGAATTGCCGACAATCGACCTGCAACGCCAGCGCGCTCGCCTCCATCTCCGGTTGCCAGACCGTGCCGCCGCGCCCGCGCACACGATTGACCGCTTCGCCGGCGGCCTGCCGTGCAGCAGTCGCTGCGTGCAGCACGGTGGTTTTATCTGGCGCCTGCAGCAAGGCGCACCACATCTCTGGCAGCAACACCCAACACAGCACCTGCGCACCAAGCCAGCTGCGTGGCATCGCCAGGATGGCGGCCGCTGCACGCGCGCAGCGCCAGTCCGCAAACAACGGCACGTGCTGATGCGTGTGCAGACGCACGTGCCAATGCGGTGTGGCAGGGGTGGACACGGCAAACGGGCGATGGAGCAGGGCGCTGGGCATGACCACAGCGTGCCCACGGCCTCAGCGCAGCGACATCGGCCGCCGGCGCGGTCTCAGGTCAGTCAATCGCGTATCGCCATGTCCGGACAAACGCATCGATTGTCGGCGCCGCTGCGGTCACAGCCGGTCGCACAGAACCAACAGCATCACTTGCAACGACAACAACATCCACTCAACACGCTAGCCGCTAGCCAAATCCCAAATCCCAAATCCCAAATCCCAAATCCCAGCCCTCAATGCTCCGCCCGATCCCGCTTCCAGCCGCGATGCTTCACATCCAGATACAGGCTGTAGAACGCGGTAAACGCCGGGAACATGTTCTGTAGCACGCCCACCGAATCCTGCTTGGCCGAGAACACGAAGTAGCTCAGCGTCATCAGGCTGCCGACCACGCTCATGTACCAGAACATCCGCGGAATCACCGGCTTGCCGGCACGCTTGGAGGCGACGAACTGCACCAGCCAGCGCCCGCCGAACATCAGCGCGCCCACATAGCCGATCAACTTCCAGCCGGTGACGTGGATGCCGGTCCAGTACAGCCAGGTCAGCTGCTGGTCGAGAAAGGTCGGTTCCATCAACGCTCCTCCGCCACGGTGCGCTTGCTGCGGGTGATCAGCCACGCCACGCCGCGCAGATCGCGGATGCCGACCAGCGCGCGATTGAGATTGTTGTACTTGGACACGCCGGCGGTGCGATGGCGGTGGTTGACCGGCACGCTCACCGTGCGCCAACCGGCGCGCTGCATCAGTGCCGGCAGGTAGCGGTGCATGTGGTCGAAGTAGGGCAGGTCCAGAAACGCCTCGCGCTCGAACAATTTGATGCCGCAGCCGGTGTCGGGCGTGTTGTCCTGCAGCATGCGCGAGCGGATCGCATTCGCCCACTTGCTGGCCCAGCGCTTGGACCCGGAATCCTGCCGGTTGACCCGCCAGCCGGCGAACAATTTGACCTGCGGCTCGGCCTGGCTACGCGCGATCAACAGCTTGGGGATGTCGGCCGGGTCGTTCTGGCCGTCGCCATCGAGCGTGGCGATCCAGCTGGCGCGCGCGGCCTTGACCCCGCTGCGCACTGCGGTGCTCTGCCCGCTCTGGGTGACGTGGTGCAGCACCCGCAGTTCCGGTGTGGTGGTCTTCAGGCCTTGCAGCACCGCCAGGGTGTCGTCGCGCGAATGGTCGTCGACGTAGACGATCTCGAAGGCCACCAGGCCGCGCAAGGCGACGACGATTTCGCCGATCAGGGCTGCGACGTTATCGCGCTCATTGAACACCGGGACGACGACGGAAAGCTGAGGTTGGCTCATGGATTCGTGGTGGCCCGATGATGGCTGAGCAAAAAAGATCGCGCATTGTGCCCTGACCGTCTGAGCCAGGCATGAAGCTAAGGCGCGTTATGTGCAGTGGAGCGCGCGCAAAACGGCCTGTAGCGTTCGGCGCAAGCGATCAACGCGGCTATCGAACGGCGCAAGCCTGCGCCAGTCGGCGGGCCCCCAGGACTCACCACATCGTAGTGTACGAACACACGCAGGACGCGTGCTGCCTGAGTGCCACGCGGCTGCGATGGGCTCAGGCACGCTCGCCGAAGTAGCTGCGGCACCACTCCACCACCTGCGGCAAGCCGCGCTCCACCGGGGTGGCCGGATCGAAGCCGAACGCGGCCTGCGCGCGCTGCGTGTCGGCCATGGTGCGGATCATGTCGCCTGGTTGCATCGGCTTGTAGACCTTTTCGGCCGGGCGGCCCGCGGCCTGGGCGATCACGTCGATGAAATACTCCAGTTCCACCGGGGTGTGGTTGCCCAGGTTGAACACCCGGTGCGGGATCGCCTCGCCGCTGGGGGTGTCCAGCGCGCCCAGCACGCCGGCCACGATATCGGCCACGAAGGTGAAGTCGCGCTGCATCTTGCCGTGGTTGAACACCTCGATCGGGCGTCCGGCCAGCACCGCGCGGCTGAAGATCAGCGGCGCCATGTCCGGCCGGCCCCACGGGCCATACACGGTGAAAAAGCGCAGCCCGGTGGCGCGCAAGCCGTACAGCTGCGCATAGGTGTAGCCCATCAATTCGTTGGCCGCCTTGGTGGCCGCGTACAACGAACGCGGCTGGTCCACGCGCTGGTCTTCGGAAAACGGCGGGGTGGCCGAATCGCCGTAGACCGAGCTGCTGGACGCATACACCAGGTGCTGCACACCGCGGTGCCGGCATAGCTCGAGCATGTTGACGAAGCCGACCAGGTTGCTGTCGACATAGGCAGCCGGGTTTTCCAGCGAGTACCTCACCCCGGCTTGCGCGGCCAGATGCACCACGCGGGTGGGCTGGATCTCGTCGAACAGCGCCGCCAGGCCCTCGCGGTCGGTCAGGTCCAGCGTGCGGATGTCGATCTGCGGGCACAACGCCGCCACCCGGTCGCGCTTGAGCTGCGGGTCGTAGTAGCTGTTGTAGTTGTCCAGGCCCACCACGTTCTCGCCACGCGCAGCCAGTGCGCGGCAGGTGTAGGCGCCGATGAAACCGGCGGCGCCGGTGACGAGGATGGTCATGGCAGTGGTCCTGAAAACATCAAAGGGAGGCGAGGAAGCAGCGCTCAGAACAGCCCGAAAAAGCGCTTCTTCGCTACATTGCGGCGGCGCAGGTCGATGTTGTCCTGAATCTTGCTGGCATCGAAGCGGTCCAGCAGTGCATCGCTGCCCCGGCTCAGCTTCAAGGCCATTTCTTCCGGATACAACGGCACCGCCGTCATGAAGGCGATGGTTTTGTCGGCATCGATGCGCAGATGGGCGAACTCTGGCGGCGCGCTCAGCGGCGGCAGCACGATCGCGCCGTCAAAGGAGACGCCCGGCGCATACGGCTCGGCCGGGTTGCCATTGGGAACGGTATGGCCAAACCCCAACCAGGTGTCGAACTTGTGCGGCAGCCGCGCCAGGTTCTTGAGCAGGCGGATCGGCCAGTAATGGCGCTCGTCGTCGAAGTCGCGCTGGTCCATCGGCCAGTCGGCCGGCAGGCTCAGCATCAGCTCCATGTAGCGCGGCGCCTCCACTCCGTCGGGCAGCGTCATCGGCAGATCGCTCATGCCCGAGGTCACCAGGCGCAGGGACGATGAGTGCGCATTGGGCGGCACGATGTGCACGTCCAGATGCACGGTGTCGGAGAGGATTTCATGAAATACGTTCGCAATCGGCCCGAGGTGCTGCTCGATATGCGCGCTGATCTGCTCGATGCTTTCTTCGCCGCGTGCCGGCTCGAAGTCCTTGGCCTGCGCGTGATGCAGGATCGGGCTGCCGGACGGGTTGATCGTCGCGTCGGCGTGGCTCATGGGCGGTGTTTGCCGTCGCTGCTGCTGCCGGTTCCGGTATTGGCGACACGGCGCGCCGGCAGCGGTGCAGTGGCTGGCGCCTCTGCGCGCTCGGCTGCCAACGTTGCCTTGCGCTCGGCGCTGAAGTCCCACCAATTGCGTGCCGGCTCGCCCTGCATGAAGCGCACCAGCGACAGGAACACATCGATCACGCACGGGTCATGGGTGACGCCGGTGCGCAGGCAGAGCTGGGCGTACATGTCGTAGGCATCGCGGCCGTGCAGCTGCGCCGGCATGCGGATGCCGATCCGCTGCAGATCCTTTTCGCAGGCCGGCCCGACGTTGGGCAAGTCGGTCAGGCGCAGCAGATGCGCGCGGTCCACTTTGGCGGGATGCATCGCTAATTCTCCTGCGCTGGCTGCATCACCCCTTGCGGGTGCGCAAGCGTTCCAGCACGCCTTCCAGGGTATCCAGGTCGGTGTAATGGATCACCAGCTTGCCCTTGCCGCCGCGGCCGTGATTGAACACCACCTTGGTGCCCAGCGATTCGGACAGCTCGGTCTGCAGCGACGCGATATCGGCCTGCGGCGCAGCGGTGACTGGCTTGCCCTTGCGCAGCGAGCCCGGCACCTTGCCGGCGGCGAACTGCTGCGCGCGGTGTTCGACCTCGCGCACCGACCAACCCTGGTCGGCCGCTTCCTGCGCCAGCTTGCTGGCCAGTTCCGGCGCCAGGGTGAGCAGCGCACGCGCATGGCCCATTTCCAGACGGCGGGTTTCCAGCAGCACCCGGATCGCCACCGGCAATTCCAGCAGCCGCAGCAGGTTGGACACCGACGCACGCGAGCGGCCCACCGCTTCGGCGGCCTCGGCATGGGTCAGCGAAAATTCGTCGATCAACCGCTGCAGCGCCTGCGCTTCTTCCAGCGGGTTGAGGTCTTCGCGCTGGATGTTCTCGATCAGCGCCATCGCGATGACGGTGCGGTCGTCCAGCTCGCGCACCACCACCGGCACTTCGCTCAGCCCGGCCAGCTGCGAGGCGCGCCAGCGGCGTTCGCCGGCCACGATCTCGAACTGCGCCGGCCCCAACGCGCGCGCCACGATCGGCTGGATCACGCCCTGCGCCTTGATCGACTCCGCCAGCTCGGCCAGCTTGACCTCGTCCATCTCACGGCGCGGCTGGTACTTGCCCGGCTGCAGTTGTCCCACCGGCAACTGGCGCAGGGTGTCGCCCGGCTGCAGCGCGTCTTTGCTGGTTGCGCCAGGTGCCGCTGCCGCTGCTGCGCCCTTCGGTCCCAACAGCGCTTCCAGGCCACGGCCCAGACCGCGCTTCTTTGCCAGGGGCGGCTTGCTCATCAGACGGTCTCCACGGGCCGGACGGCCTTGTTGCGGTCGTTCTGGCGGCGCACGATTTCGCCGGCCAGCCCCAGGTACGCCACGCCACCGCGCGAGGTGCGGTCGTAACCGAGGATGCTTTGACCATGGCTGGGCGCCTCGGCCAGGCGCACGTTGCGCGGCACGATGGTGCGGAACACCTTGTCGCCAAAATGCTCGGTCAGCTCGGCCGACACCGCATTGGCCAGGTTGTTGCGGATATCGAACATCGTGCGCAGCACGCCTTCGATTTCCAGCGCCGGGTTGAGGTTGGCACGCAGCGCTTCGATGGTTTCCAGCAGCGCGGTCAACCCTTCCAGTGCGTAGTACTCGCACTGCATCGGCACGATGATCGAGTCGGCCGCGGTCAGCGCATTGAGCGTCAGCAGCGACAGCGCCGGCGGGCAGTCGATCAGGATGAAGTCATACTCGTCGCGGATCGGTGCCAGTGCGCGCTTGAGCCGCTGCTCGCGCTCGCCCTGATCCATCAGCTGGATCTCGGCGGCGGTCAGATCGATGTTGCCCGGCAGCAGGTCGAAGCCTTCCGGCGCGGTCACCCGGATCTCGGCAGCGGTGTTCTCGCCCAGTAGCAGATCGCAGGTGGAGGCGGCCACATCGCGCTTGTCGATGCCGCTGCCCATGGTGGCGTTGCCCTGCGAGTCCAGATCCACCAGCAACACACGCTTGGGCGCGCGCGCCAGGCCGGCCGCCAGATTGACTGCCGTCGTGGTCTTGCCGACGCCGCCTTTCTGGTTGGCAATGGCGATGATCCGGGCCATGCGGGAGAGCCTCGTGGGCAAGGAGTAAGACCGGCCATTATGCGGGCAGGGCGTCGGATCGGGAAATGCCGCCCGCAGCGGCGCAGCGGGCGAGCGGGAATGCCGCCTGTGCGGTTCAGCCGGTGGGCGCGGTGGCGCCGGGCGGTTCCTTCATGGCGCGGTAGCGCTGAAGGATGTCGGCAATTTCGCCGTCCAGCGCGGTGCGCTGCTGCTCGAAGCTGGTCTGCAGCCGCAACTGCGCCATCAGTTCGCGATGGCGTTGCTGGATGTCGCCGGCCAGCTTGTCGGCCACTGCCTGGCCGGCCAGCTCGCGGTCGCCGGCGGCACGCAACATGCTGACCAGGCCCTCGCGCAGGCTGGTGACATTGAAGCGTGCGGTGTGGATGTTGTTGTCCACGATGGCGATGCGCTCGTTGAACACCCGGCGCAGGTCGTCCTCGCTCTGATACGACATCAGCATGGCCTGGTCGGTGCGCTGGCGCATCTGCTCGGCGGCCAGGTCAGCCTGGCGTTGTTGCTCATTGGCCGCAGCGGCAGCGCGCTCGTCGCTGCTCATCGCCCGCTGTACCTCAGCGCTGCGCATGCCGCTTTTGACATTGAACTCGTCGCGCGCCTGATTCACCGCCTCCGGTGGCAGCGTATCGCTGCACACCCGCGCGCCGTTCTGGTTCCAGCAGTACAACTTCTTGGCGGCCGGCTTGTCCTGCGCAGCAACCGGCACGGCCATGACAGCCACGGTCACGGCAGCGAGTAACGCCAAACGTCTGTGTTTCGGCATCATCGCAGCCCCCTGTCGCCTGCCGTCAGCCTGTGGTGTCGGTTCCGTAGCGGCCACGATAGGCCAGCAGCGGTTCCCGGTAGCCGACAAGGTCGGCGTTTCCTGCCGCAAAAGCAAGCAGATCGGCCAGGTTGGCCACCGCGATCACCGGGATGCCGGCCTCGGCCGCCACCGCTTGCGCCGCCGAACGGCGGTCCTGCTCGGAGGCGATCTCCTGCCGGTCCAGCGCCACCACGATGCCGGACGGCGTACCGCCAGCGGCGCGAATGATGCCCAGCGCCTCGCGGATCGCGGTGCCGGCGGTGATCACGTCATCGACAATCAGCACCTTGCGCCCGGCCAGCGGCGCGCCGATCAGGGTGCCGCCCTCGCCATGATCCTTGGCTTCCTTGCGGTTGAACGCCAGCGGCAGATCGCGCCCGCGCCCGGCATAGGCACAGGCCAGCGCGGTGGCCAGCGGGATGCCCTTGTAGGCGGGGCCGAACAGCAGGTCGAACTCCACCCCGGCCGCATCGATCGCATCGGCATAGCACTGCGCCAGCTGCGCGGTCTTGACCCCGGAATCGAAGCGCCCGGCGTTGAAGAAGTACGGGCTGAGCCGCCCGGACTTGAGCGTGAACTCGCCAAAGCGCAGGGCATCGGCGCCCAGGGCCAGCTGCAGGAAACGGGTGCGGTGGTCGGTCATTGGACGGGAATGGGGAATAGGGAATGGAGAATCGTAAAGCCTACCCCAGCCGCACAAGGAAGGCTGCCGGTGCGCGATGCGTTTACCATTCCCTATTCCCGACTCCCCATTCCCGGCCCCCAATGCGCATCATCAGTTTCAACGCCAACGGCCTGCGCTCGGCCGCCAGCAAAGGTTTCTTCGAGTGGTTCGCCACCCAGGACGCGGACGTGCTGTGCATCCAGGAAACCAAGGCGCAGGAGCATCAGCTGACCGGGCCGGAATTCCTGCCCGCTGGCTACAAGGCCTGGTTTCGCGATGCCAGCACCAAGAAGGGCTACAGCGGCGTGGCGATCTACGCTAAGCGCGCGCCCGACGAAGTGCGCACCGCGCTGGGCTGGCCGGAGTTCGACGAAGAAGGCCGCTATATCGAAGCGCGCTTCGGCAATCTGAGTGTCGTGTCCTTCTATATCCCGTCCGGGTCTTCCGGCGAGCTGCGCCAGGGCTACAAGTTCCAGGTGATGGAATGGCTGCGGCCGATCCTGGACGAGTGGCTGGCCAGTGGTCGCCAGTACGTGCTGTGCGGCGACTGGAACATCGTGCGCTCGGCGCTGGACATCAAGAACTGGAAGTCCAACCAGAAAAATTCCGGCTGCCTGCCGCCCGAGCGCGATTGGCTCAATGGCCTGTGCGCCGACGCGGCAAGCGAAGCCAGCGCCGCCGACGGCCGTGGCTGGGTCGACAGCTACCGCGTCCTGCATCCGCAGGGCGAGGACTACACCTGGTGGAGCAATCGCGGCGCGGCGCGCGCCAACAATGTCGGTTGGCGCATCGACTACCAGCTGGTCACCCCCGGCCTGCGCGACGCACTGCAGGCCTGCGCGATCTATCGTGAGCAGCGCTTTTCCGATCACGCGCCGTATATCGTGGATTACGCGCAGTGAGTGAGCGCGTGCAGCCGGCCGGCGCTGCGACCGGTAAGGATGGACGGACGATTGGTTCAGTGCCTGCAACCAACAGAGACATGGCTGCGATGAGGACCAGCATGTGGATAGCACGTCGCTGCTGGGGTCCGGTCTGTGCAGGTATTGCGCATCCCCTCTGGACCGGCCTGCTCGCCTCCGGGAGCTCGGCCTGCGCGCCGGCCGCTGACAATCCACCGGCCGTATCGCTCGCCAACCGCTTCCACCGGCTGCACGCATGACCAAGCCCGCGCCAAAATACAAAGGGCTGCGCGGCATCCGGCAGGCATTCGCCACCCCATCGGCGGCGACCATGGCGCTGCTGGGTTTCGGCAGCGGGCTGCCATTCCTGCTGATCGCCTCGCAGACGCTGTCGACCCGGCTGCGCGATGTCGGCCTGGACCTGGGCAGCATCGGCCTGATCAGCCTGGCCAGCTTCTTCTATCTGCTCAAATTCCTGTGGGCGCCGCTGATCGACCGCTACGCGTTTCCGCTGACCGCCTTCCTGGGCCGTCGCCGGTCCTGGCTGCTGGTCGCGCAGATCGGCGTGACCATCGGCCTGGTCGCACTGGCGTTTTCGCGGCCGGACCTGAGCGTCACCGGGCTGGTGAGCTGGGTGCTGTTCGCCTCGTTCTGGGGCGCCACCCAGGATTCGGTTGTGGATGCCTATCGCATCGAGATCGCCCCGGAGACCGCACAGGCTGCGTTGGCCGCGACCTACACGCTGGGGTATCGCGTCGGCTTGATCCTGGGCGGCGCGGGTGCGCTGTACATGGCCGAATACCTCGACTGGACCTGGGCCTACCTGGGCATGTCGGCGTTGATGGTGCTGCCGATCATCACCACCCTGGTATGCCGTGAGCCGGACCGCCCCGAAGCCACGGTGGTACGCCGCGTCGACGTTGCGGGTGCGTTCTGGCAGCCCATCGCCAGCTTCTTTTCCAGCAATGGCCTGGCGCTGGGGATTGTGCTGCTGCTATTCGTCGGCCTGTACAAGTTCCCTGACCAGGTGATCGGCGTGATGGCCGGCCCGTTCTATCTGGACTCCGGCTATACCAAGGCCGACATTGCCACCGTCTCCAAGCTGTTCGGTGTCTGGATCGGCATTGCCGGTGCCTTCGCCGGTGGTGCCGCAGTGGCGGCGTTCGGCTTTCGCCGCATGTTGCTGGTGGCCGCGCTGGGAGTGGCGCTGTCCAATCTGGCCTTCCTGCTGATGGCGCACAACCCGGGCAAGCTGTGGGCGTTCTACGCCGCGCTCAGTGCCGACAACCTGTTCCAGGGCTTTGCTGCCACCGTGCTGGTGGCCTTCATGTCGTCGCTGACCGATCGCAACTTCACTGCCACCCAGTACGCACTGCTGGTGTCGCTGGCCAATCTGCCGGGCAAGTTCGCCGGCGGCGTGTCCGGATTCCTGGTCCAGGCCACCTCATACAGCACCTTCTTCATCCTCAGCGCGCTCACCGTGATTCCCACCCTGGCGCTGCTGGCCTGGCTATGGCCGCGCTTGCTGGCACACGACCGGCGGCAGGATTGAAACGTCCGCCAAGGTTGCCGATGATGCCGGCGGGGCAATCCATCGCACGAGGAAGGGCATGACCGATCTGGTGTTGCGTGATATCGATCCGGTGCTGGTAGACCGCATCCGCCGCATTTCCGTCGCACGCGGCTGGACCCAGCACCAGACCGTCATGCATCTGCTCGAACAAGGCCTGTTCGCCAGCGAGTTCGAAGTCACCGGTGGCCTGCAGCACCCGGAAGTCGATGCCCTGGCCGAAGCCATCGCTGCGCTCAAGGCACTGCCGGCCGGCAACACGCCTTAAGAACGGCTGACAGAACCGGCGCGAACAGTCGTCGGGTGGGTGCCGAACGCCTGCTCAGAATCGCAGTTGCGAGTGGTAAGCCAGGCTTGCTAGCACTGCACGCGCCCGCCTGGGGGTTCGCGCAGTTGTCTTGTTAGCCGCTCTCCGCGGTCACTCTCTACCTGCGCGCCTTGCAAGGTGTTCGTCGTAGAGCTTCAGCTCAATCGATGCATCCAGTTGCGCAGGCCAAGCCAGTCGTTATGTATGCAGCGGCTATGGATTACTGAACATGCATCACTCGCTAAGCGCTACGGCTCGATAGTGGCCGGCAAGCTTGCGTGTTTTTCAGAACCACCGCGCTGCGCTGGCCTTGGCAACCTGGCGCGTGGCGTCAGCGCGGGCCCCTGGCTTAGGGCGTCAGCGTTGGTCGTGTGGCGATTCACGCCGGATAGATCGCCCCCAGCAGTCGCGGCCCCGCAGCCCCGGTGACCGAAGGCAGATTTGCCGGGCGCCCGGCCAGCAACTCGGCCGCCAGCCATGCAAATCCCATCGCCTCGAGATAATCCGGGTCCAGCCCGTGTCGCGCGCTGGATTCCACCACCACACCCGGCAGCCGCGCCGCCAGCCGTGCCATCAGCACCGGATTGCGCACGCCGCCGCCGCACACCAGCACGCGGCGGGTCTGCGGCTGCAGGCGCAGCAAGGCATCGGCCACGGTAGAGGCAGTGAGCTCGAGCAAGGTCGCCTGCACATCGGCGGCCTGCAGCGTCGCGCTGCCCATCGCCTGCTGTACCCAGGCCAGATGGAAATGTTCGCGCCCAGTGCTCTTGGGCGGCGCCAGCGCAAACCACGGGTCGGCCAGCAACGCCTGCAGCAACGACGCATCCACACTGCCACTGGCAGCAAACGCACCCTCGGCGTCGAACGCCGTGCCGCGATGGTGCAGGCACCAGCTATCCAGCAACGCATTGGCCGGGCCGGTGTCGAAGCCCAGCACCGTGCCGTCGCGCGGAATCAAGGTCAGGTTGCCGATCCCGCCCAGATTGAGCACGGCGCGGTCTTCATCGCCAGCCCCCAGCATCGCCAGATGAAACGCCGGCATCAGCGGCGCGCCCTGGCCCCCGGCGGCCACATCGCGGCGGCGGAAGTCTGCCGCCGTGGTGATCCCGGTGTGCTCGGCAATCCGGCTCGCATCGCCGATCTGCCAGGTAAAGGCCGGGTCGCCGGTCGGCCGATGGCGAATGGTCTGCCCATGCGAGCCGATTGCGCGGATGTGCTGTCGCGCGATGCCACAGGTGTCGATCAATTGATTGGCCGCGTCCGCGAAGGCCAGGCCTACCTGCGCATCCAGCTGGCCCAGCGCATCGATGGCGATGGTCTCGGCGCCCTGGCCCAGCGCCACCAACGTCTCGCGCAGCTGCGGTGCCCACGGCACTGTCATGCCTGCCACCAGTTCGCAACGGCAGTGGCGGTCATCGGCAAACCGCACCAGCGCAGCATCGATGCCATCGGCGCTGGTGCCCGACATCAGGCCCAGATACAGCGGGGAGTTTTCGTGTTCCAGAACAGTCATGCCAGAGCCAATTGCGCAGCGGTCACCCAGCTTGTGCAGCTCAGGGAGGTCAGTCAACTGGCCTGGCGATGGGCTGGCCCGGAAGGGCGGTGACCCTTACAAGCGAAGGCCACCAGTCGCCGGGAATTCACGCGTCCATCTAAGAGCGGCGAACAAAGCGTCGCGAGCAATCGTCAGGTGGGGATGGACGACGCGGAAAAACCGGAGTGTACGAGGGTGAGCTGCTGCACCTAGCACCGTCCGCGCCCGTCTGTTGGCTGCAACGTAGCTTTGTCAGCTGCTGTCAATGCGCCGCTAACGTCTTCACCGCTTCTGCTGATTGCAACAGTTTGCTGACGTGCTGGTCGGCGCGGACACGCGTGCCGACCATGGACACTGCCAAGAGCGCCCCGCAGATCTCAAGCGAACTCGCGCAACTGCAGTCGCTCGGCACGGCGGTGCGCGGACCAGTGCGATCCGCACCGATTAATGCCCGCCGCGTTCCTCAGCCGCGCGACTTGCTCTTGGCGGGTTTGTTGGCATCGGCATAGATCATCTTTTCCATGCCTTCGATGCGCGCCATGGCCGGTGCGGTCTGTGCACGGAAGGCGGCCAGTTCGGCGCCCTGCAGCGGCTCCGGCGGCGGCATCGTCACCGACATCGGGTTGCGCTGCTGCCCGGCGACGCGGAATTCGTAATGCAGATGCGGGCCGGTGGCCAGGCCGGTCATGCCGACATAGCCAATCACCGTGCCCTGATTGATGCGCTGGCCGGCCTTGACCTTGCCGAAGCGCGACATGTGCCCGTACAGCGTGCTGTAGTTCTTGCCGTGATCCAGGATCACGACATTGCCGTAGCCGCGCTGGGTGCCGACGAACACCACCCGCGCATCGCCGGCCGCCATGATCGGCGTGCCCGACGCGGCCGCGTAATCCACACCTTTATGCATGCGCATCGTGCCCAGCACCGGATGCTTGCGCGCACCGAAGGTGGAGCTGATGCGGCTATACGCCACCGGCATGCGGATAAAGCTCTTCTTCAACGGCCGGCCGGTGATGTCGTAATACTCGGCCGGCTTGCCGGCGCGCTCGAAGCGGAATCCGGTGTAGGTCTTGCCGCCGGTGGTGAAGGTCGCCGCCAGGATGTCGCCGGTGTTGATCCGCTCGCCCTCGCGCCAGGTTTCATCCATCACCACGCTGAAACGGTCGCCCGGCTGCAGATCCTTGTCGAAGTCGATGTCGTACTTGAAGATCTCGTCGGTCATGATCGCCACCGCAGCTGGCGACAGCCCGGACTTGCCGGCCGAGGCGGACAGCGAACTGCTGATCTCACCGCTGGCCACCACGGTGCGCGTGGTCGTCGCGCGTTCGGTCACCTTTTCGCGCACGCTGTCGCCCAACAGGCGCAATTCCACCCGATGGCTGTCGTCGCGATCAAAGCGCAATGCTCGTAACTCACCCGGCGTCGGCAGATCGAACGCAATCTCGGTCCCCGGGCGCAGCTTGGTCAGCGCCTCCTTGGTACCCGGATGCGCCAGCACCTGATACATCACCGCGGTCGGGATTCCCAACTCACCGAACAACGTGCTCAGCGTCTGTCCCGACTTGACCTGCAGGATTTCCCACTCGGTGCTCGGCGCCAGCTGCTTGCGGCTAGGCACCAGCGGAGGCAATGGCAATGCCAGCGTGGAATGGCTGGAGAGCGGGGTGTCGATGGCATTGGAGAAACCCGGCACGATCGTCGCGACCATCGCGCCGATGGTCGCGAACAGGCTGGCGTGGATCCAGTGACGGCGGGTCCAACGGTCGTTGAATGCGGCCGGGAGGTGCTGCTTGAGCTTGCGATGCAGTGCAGTGTCGTGGAGGACGTGGAGGCGTTCTTGAAAGCGCCGCTTGCGTGCACGGCCCTGCTCTGAGTTCTGCATCGTTGGATTTCCTCGCTGGCTCGAAGTGCGAGCCCAATCGCCGGTACCATAGACAGCCTGTAACAGCGCGTCAAACCATTGAGCCTGTTCATTATTTTCACTTGGCGCGAAATTAACTCGCGTTTAACATCATTCACGTTGTTGACGGCAAACGCCGCTGGAGTCTGTGGTTGGCCACTATCGAAGAATCCCTCGCACTCATCGGCCGTGGCGCCGACGAGATTCTCAAGCTCGATCAGCTTGAAGCCCGCCTGACGTCGGGCGTCCCTCTGCGGGTGAAGGCCGGCTTCGACCCCACAGCGCCGGATCTGCACCTGGGCCACACCGTGTTGCTCAACAAGATGCGGCAATTTCAGGAGCTGGGGCATCAGGTCATTTTTTTGATCGGCGACTTCACCGGCATGATCGGCGACCCGAGCGGCAAGAACGTCACCCGTAAGCCGCTCAGTCGCGACGATGTGCTGGCCAATGCCCGCACCTATGAAGAGCAGGTCTTCAAGATCCTGGACCGCGAGCGCACCGAAGTACGCTTTAACTCGGAGTGGTTCGGCCAGATGAGCGCCGCCGACATGATCAAGCTGTCCGCCCAGCACACCGTGGCGCGCATGCTCGAACGCGACGATTTCGCCAAGCGCTTCGCCGGCCAGCAGCCGATCGCCATCCATGAGTTCCTCTATCCATTGGTGCAAGGCTACGACTCGGTGGCGTTGAAGGCCGACGTCGAACTGGGCGGCACCGATCAGAAGTTCAACCTGTTGATGGGCCGTGGTCTGCAGGAGCATTACGGCCAGGCGCCGCAGGTCGTGCTGACCATGCCGTTGCTCGAAGGGCTGGACGGCGTCGCCAAGATGTCCAAGTCGTTGGGCAACTACATCGGTATCAATGAGCCGGCGATCGATATCGTCACCAAGACCATGAAGATCGGCGACGAGCTGACCTGGCGCTGGATCGATCTGTTGTCCTTCGACATCGGCGTGGCCGAGGCGGCACGCCTGAAAGAGCAGGTCGCTTCCGGTGAATTGCACCCGCGCGATGTCAAATTGCGTCTGGCCCGCGAACTGACGACGCGTTTCCACGATGCAGCGATAGCCGAGCAGGCCATCGCGGGCTGGCACGCCGTAGTGACGGGGCAGGGCGACACCAGTCTGCTGCCGCTGCAGGATGTCGTGGTCCCGGCGGAAGGACTGCGGATCGCCAGCCTGCTGACGGCTGCCGGGCTTACGCCGAGCAACTCAGAGGCCAATCGCAAGCTCAAGGAGCGCGCGGTCAAGATCGACGGCGAGGTGATCGAGGATGCCGGCCGCGTCTTCGGCCCAGGATTCGAAGCCGTCATCCAGGTGGGCAAGCGCAATTTCGCCAGGGTGTTGCTGGTCGCTGCGTGAGCCGGCGGCAGCGTTGCTGCACAGCCGCAACATTGGGTCGCTGTCGCACCACTCTATATAAGTGAGTCGCGACCCATGAGTTGCCCTTCAACGTGTCCTGCGAGACCAAACGAGTGCCAGCGCAAGCATTTGGCAATCCCGTGAAATTTTTTTCACAAAAGGCTTCCCAAAATTGTTTCGTAGGCATATAGTTCGCCTCCCCCGACGCAACGGACTCCGCAAACGCGGAACCAGAGCGAAAGGGTTCGAAAATCCCCTGAAATTAGGGTGTTGACGAAACGGAAAAGCCGGCTATGATGGGCGGCTCGCTACACGAAAAGACGCTACGGCGGGTTGAAGTGCAGCGGCGACAACTTCCTCTTCACGAGGGGTTGACGGAGATGAAAAGCCTGC